>KB911125.1 GCA_000383355.1 Flavobacterium sp. SCGC AAA160-P02
CCTTGTTTAAATTTTAATTTTGCATTTGGATGGTCTGCACCTCCATTATCAACAATATATTTGTTTAAACCAACAGCTTTTGTAGCATGAGAAGTCATAGATACAAAACGATTTCCTCTATTTATATTACACATAGTAGCAATAGGACCAACACCATGAGTTGGGTATACATCACCATTGCGAAGCAACGAATGTTGTGTACGCCATTTAGATTCTGAAATTCCTTTCTCACCAAACTCTACTCCTTTTCCGTAAGGTGTTATACCATCATTTAATTTCACAAAGCGTAAATCATGTTGATAACCACAGCGAAAATGAAGTAATTCACCAAATACATTTTGCCGTACCATATTTAATACAGCCATAATATCTCTTCGGTAGTTTACATTTTCTAGAATCATTAAATGAGAACCTGTCTGCTCATGA
Source organism: Flavobacterium sp. SCGC AAA160-P02 (assembly GCA_000383355.1). Lineage (GTDB taxonomy): Bacteria > Bacteroidota > Bacteroidia > Flavobacteriales > Flavobacteriaceae > Polaribacter. Next base: position 427 of record KB911125.1, read on the forward strand.
GTGTTCACCAAATCCCAACATTCTTCCATGGTATTCGCAGCAGAAACTTCTACTCCTGTATACTTTCCGGCTAACATGGCATCTTTTGCCATACGAGTATGCCATAACCAAGGTGTAGAAATAATAACCGCATCTATGGAAGCATCATCCAAAAGATTTCTATAATCTAGTGTGTCTTTTCCAAAAGTTTTTGGAGAGGGTTGCGATGCTTTTTTTATTAGATCTAAACATAGATCAATTCTTTTAGCATCAATATCACAAATTGCAACAATTGCAACATCGGTGCGTTGTAGTAAATTACTAAGGTGATTGGTACCTCTTAGTCCAACCCCAATAAGGGCTATGTTTAATTTATCTTTACTTTTATTGGACATTCCAAAAGCCATAGTAGGTGCTAAAGCGATACCAGCACCTAGCAACGTTGTTGTTTTAACAAAGTCTCTTCTTGATTTCATTTGTTGATGTTTTGCTTATGTTTGTTGATAAAAATAGCTATAAATTTTATTGTATGGTTCAATTAAATAGAAAAAGAGTTGTGAAGCAACTTCTAACAAAATAAAACAAACTTCTAAATACCTACTTAAAAAGTGTTTTAATTTCTCTTAAAGCAATCATTAGTTACATAAACTGTTCTAATGTAAGAAAAGAGTACTATTGTATTGTATAAATCTAGTTTAACTTCTATGAAGCACTTGCTTGCTTTCACTTTTTTCGAGTATTTTTGTAATATACTATGGTAACACAAGAACAACTTAAAAATCTTTCAGCAAGAGTTTCTAAATTAAAAGGTTATTTAGAAATTGATAAAAAACTGATTGAAATCTCAAATGAAGAAGAGAAAACAGCAGACCCAAGTTTCTGGAATAATCCAAAAGAAGCAGAGGTTTTAATGAAATCTCTTCGTTTCAAGAAAAGATGGGTAGATGATTATAACAAAGCAGTTTCTTTAGACGAAGATCTTCAAGTATTGTTTGATTTTTATAAAGATGGAGAAGTTGAAGCTAAAGAAATGGAGCACCAATATGAAAAAACTGCTTCTATTATTGAAGATATTGAATTTAAAAATATGCTTTCTGAAGAAGGTGATAGTTTTAGTGCTGTTATTCAAATAACTGCAGGTGCTGGTGGTACAGAAAGTTGTGATTGGGCAGAAATGTTGTTTAGAATGTACTCTATGTGGTCAGAAAAACAAGGTTTTACATTAAAAACACTCAATTATCAATCTGGAGATTCTGCTGGAATAAAAACAGTTACTGTAGAAGTTGATGGAGAGTATGCTTTTGGATGGCTAAAAGGAGAAAACGGTGTTCATAGATTGGTAAGGATTTCACCCTTTGATAGCAATGCAAAAAGACATACATCTTTTGCTTCTGTTTATGTATATCCGGTTGCTGATGATTCTATTGAAATAGAAATAAACCCTGCAGATATAGAAATCACTACAGCTAGATCTAGTGGTGCTGGTGGCCAAAATGTAAATAAAGTTGAAACAAAAGTTCAATTGACTCACAAACCAAGTGGAATTCAAATTTCTTGTTCTAACTCTCGTTCACAACATGATAATAGAGCAACTGCTATGAAAATGTTAAAGTCTCAATTGTATGAAATTGAACTTCAAAAGCAACAAGAGGCTAGAAACGATATTGAAGCTGGTAAAATGAAAAATGAATGGGGAAGTCAAATTAGAAACTATGTTATGCACCCTTATAAATTAGTTAAAGATGTTAGAACGGCTTATGAGACTGGAAATGTAGATGCAGTAATGGATGGTAATATCAATGCGTTTTTAAAAGCATTTTTAATGTCTCACGGACAAAAAAATACAAATTCACAGTTATAAATAAATCAGGTATAAACGAATGTATCCATGATAAAAATATACCATAACCCTAGATGTAGGAAATCTAGAGAAGGACTTCAAATTCTTCAAGAAAGTGGACAAGAATTTGAAATTATAGACTATTTAAAAAAAGGGGTTTCTTTTGATGAGTTAAAGTCAATTATAGATTTATTAGCTATTACTCCTATTAAATTAATTCGTAAAAATGAAGCCATTTGGAAAGAACATTACAAAGGAAAAGAATTAAGTAATGATGAAATTATTTTTTCAATGATAGAACACCTCAAGCTCATTGAGAGACCCATTGTTATCAATAAAGAAAAGGCTATCATTGGTAGACCTCCAGAAAATATAAAACAGATACTTTAAATCTTTTTGTTTAACAGAATATTAACTACCATTAATTAAACTTAGTAAGACATTTACAATCGAAAACTAAATTATCGATTCTAATGTATAAAACTAGTGTGCTTTTTGTAATTTTTATGATTACACTTTTGAATGTTTTTGCGCAAAAGCCTGAAACTTCTCAAATTACCATTACAGGTATTATTATAGATTCTAACACAAAAGAACCTCTAGAATATGCTACAGTAATTTTAAAAGATGCTAAGACAAAACAACTAAGCGGAGGAATTACAGATTCTAAAGGAAGTTTTAGTATTAAAACAAATCCTGGAACTTATGACGTAAGTTTTGAGTTTATTTCTTTTAAGACTATTACCATGCCCAATAAAGTTATTGATTCATCAATAGATTTTGGAACTATTAAACTTTCAGAAGACTCTAATACATTAGATGAAGTTGTAATTATTGCAGAAAAATCAACTGTAGAAATACGCTTAGATAAAAGAATCTACAATGTAGGGAAAGACATGACTGTAAGAGGAGGTTCTGCCTCTGATGTTTTAGATAATGTTCCCTCAGTTGATGTTGATGTAGAAGGCAATGTAAGTTTAAGAGGAAATGAAAATGTTAGAATATTAATTGATGGAAAACCCTCTGCTTTGGTTGGTTTAAGCGGAACAGATGCCCTACGTCAATTACCTGCAGATGCCATTGAAAGAGTAGAAGTAATTACATCACCATCTGCTAGATATGATGCCGAAGGTACTGCTGGTATTTTAAATATTATCCTCAGAAAAGGTGTAGCTACTGGATTAAACGGTTCTATAAACACCACCATAGGAAGTCCAACTCAATATAGAGTGGCATCAAACATTAATCTTAGAACAAAAAAGATTAATTTTTTTACCAACCTAGGCTACCGAAACAGTACAGGACCTGGTAAATTTCTAACCAATCTTTCAAGTCTAGAAAACGGGGCTGTAACAAGTCTCAGAATTGAAGATAGAGCATTTGAAAGAAATAGAAATGGCTATAATATTAATCTAGGCTTAGAATATTTTATAAGTAAAAAGAGTTCTATTACTGGGACTTATTTTTATAGAGATTCAGACAATAAAAATTTGTCAACTAATAACATTAGCATCTTTGATGCAGCTGGTTTATTAGGTGCATCTGATATTCGTATTCAAGATGAAGATGAAATAGATACAACATCTCAATTTGCTTTAAACTATACCAACAATATTAATAGTAGTGGTCATAAATTAACTATTGATTTTCAATACAGTGATAGTGAGGAAATAGAAACAGCCTTCATTAATGACTCGTTAGCTTTAGAAAACAATATAACAACAGAAGACTCCAAAAACACGCTCATACAGTCAGATTATGTCTTACCTATTGGTGAAAACACCCAATTTGAAATAGGATATCGAGGAGAGTTTCAAGACCTAACCTCTGATTTTTTGGTGACAAGAACTCCTACACTAGATTTTGACCCTTCAAATAACCTTGTTTTTAAACAAAATGTAAATGCTATTTACTCACAATTTGGTAGTAAAATAAACAAGTTTTCTTATTTACTAGGATTAAGAACAGAGATTACTGATGTAAAAGTTAGACTCACAAATACCAATGAAAATTTTGATTACAAATACACAGAATTATTTCCTACCATTAATATTGGATTTGAAAGAACAGAAGATCAAAGTTTTACAGTTGGCTACAGCAGAAGACTAAGAAGGCCAAGGTTTTGGTATTTAAATCCTTTTGAATCTAGAAGTAGTCAGAATGTGATTTATAAGGGGAATCCTGGATTAACTCCTACATTTACCAATTCTTTTGATCTAGGCTATCTTCAAAAAATTGGTAAATTAACCTTAAACTCATCAATCTATTTCCAACATTCAATAAATTCTATCCTAAGAGTTAGTAGAGATGAAATTAGACTCTTAGATGGAGTAAACCAGGTCATAACAATCAGAGAGCCTATTAATCTAGCTTCAGAAGATAGATTTGGTTTTGAGCTAACTGCAAATTATAATCCATCAAAAAAAGTACGATTATCTGGAAGTTTTAATGTTTTTCAACAAGAATCTAAAGGTCTTTATGCCTACAATAAATTTATAATAGATGAAGTAACTGGAGCTATTAGTGCTACTCCTGAGACACAAGATTTAGGAAACACAAACAATAGTTGGTTTACAAGGTTTAATGCAACTTTTTCACTCCCTTGGAAGATTCAAATGCAAAATAGACTGTCTTACAGAGGACCTAGAAATACGGCTCAAAGTGAGTCAGAAGGCATTTTTTCTGCCAATATAGCCTTAAGTAAAGATGTTTTTAAAGAAAAAGGTTCATTAGTATTAAACGTAAGTGATGTGTTTAATTCTAGAAAAAGAAAATCAACAAATTACAATCCTAGTATAGAGAACCCTACCAGTATTAGTTATCAAGAATCGCAATGGAGAGTTCGTCAAGTATCATTAAACTTTACCTATAGATTTAATCAAAAAAAGAAACAACAGCGCGATAGAAGAGGAGGCGAAGATTTTGAAGGTGGCGAAGATTTTGCTACACCATAGGGTTATTCGTTAAAAAGACAAACAAAAAAAGGCTCACTAGATAGTGAGCCTTTTTTATATGTTTGTATCGTAAAAACTACTTTCCTTCTGCAGCTTTTTTTGCTTCTCTTTTTAATTTAAAGTTTTCCCAGATAGTACCACCAATCCAGTAAGGAACTACAAAAGTTAATAAGAATATCAACAACCAGAAACCAGCTGTAAAAATAAACATGAATAAAACCAATCCTGAAAACTGAGAAAAATCTAACATTTTATAGTATATCTTTAATTTATAATGCAAAAATAACGGATAATTTTAATTGAAACTAACATTTTACTAAATATTTCCACAAGAAAATACTCGTAAATGTTACTAACTGATTGTTGCGGATTTCGTAATTTTGTAATATCATCGTAAAAGCACTAATCATGAAGTTTAGAATAGAGAAAGATACCATGGGTTCTGTTGAGGTTCCTGCTGATAAATACTGGGGAGCACAAACCGAGAGATCTAGAAATAATTTTAAAATTGGTTCAGCTGCTTCAATGCCTCTAGAAATAGTCTATGGCTTTGCATATCTTAAAAAAGCTGCTGCATTTACAAATGCCAAATTGGGTGTTTTAACAAAAGAAAAACGTGATTTAATAGCATTGGTGTGTGATGAAATTTTAGCTAGCAAGTTAGACGATCAGTTTCCATTAGTAATATGGCAAACAGGTTCGGGAACTCAATCTAACATGAATGTAAATGAAGTAATTGCTAATAGAGCCCATGAAATTGCTGGAAAAGTAATTGGAGAAGGAGAAAAAACCATTCAACCAAATGATGATGTTAACAAGTCTCAATCATCTAACGATACATTCCCAACTGGAATGCATATCGCTTGTTATCAAAAAATCATAAAAACAACCATCCCCGGCATAGAACAATTAAGAAACACCTTACAAAAAAAATCAGAAGACTTCAGAAGTGTTGTTAAAATTGGTCGTACTCATTTAATGGATGCCACTCCCCTAACCTTAGGTCAAGAATTTTCTGGATATGTAGCCCAATTAAACTTTGCCTTAAAAGCATTGCGTAATTCTCTAGAACACTTAAGTCAATTAGCTTTAGGAGGAACGGCAGTAGGAACCGGTTTAAACACACCAAAAGGATACGATGTTTTAGTGGCTAAATATATTGCAGAATTCACAGAAATGCCATTTATAACTGCTGAAAACAAAT
>KB911126.1 GCA_000383355.1 Flavobacterium sp. SCGC AAA160-P02
ATATGGAACTGCTTTTGATACATATCAAGAATGGGTTAGAGATGAAGTTGTTGTAATTGCTCAAATTGAACATATAGATGCTGTAAATAATTTAGAAGATATTTTTTCAGTTCCAGGAATAGATGGAATTATAGTAGGACCTTATGATTTATCTGCATCTATGGGGTATCCTGGTGAATATGATAGGCCAGATGTACAAGCTGCATTGTTAAAAATTGATGAAGTAGCTAAAAAGCTTGACAAACCTCTAGGTTTTCATGTTATTGATTCAGGTTATCAGAAAACACTAGAGAAAATTAATAAAGGATATTCTTTTCTTGCATTTAGCTTAGATTTTTTCTTCCTTGGAGATAAAGCAAGAGAGGAAATGAAATTACTTAAAAGCAAACTATAATGAAAAAAATTTTAGTCTTTGGTGGATTTGGCTTTTTAGGACATTATTTAGTTAATGAATTACTAAATAGAGGTTATCAGGTAACTGTCGCAGATATCCATGAAAACGAAAAATTTGAAGGTGATATCACATATATTAAATGTGATATTACTAGTAAAGAAAACGTTAAAAATGTTTTTAAAACAAAACAATTTGACTTTGTATACAATTTAGCTGGTTTCGCAAATTTAGATACAGCTATAAAGTATCCAATAGAAACGATTCAATTGAACGTAATTGGAAACATGCATATTCTTGAAGAATGTGTAAAAAATAATATTTCCAGATTTGTTTATGCAAGTAGCGCTTATGCGATGAGTAATAAAGGCTCCTTTTACGGAATAAGTAAATTAGCCTCAGAGAAAATTGTTGAAGAGTACTTAAAGAAATATAGTTTACCTTTTACAATATTAAGGTATGGTTCAGTTTATTCTGAAAGATCATATGACAATAATTATATATATAATTTAGTTAAATCTGCAGTTTTAGAAGGTGAAATTAATCACAATGGTGATGGAAATGAATTGAGAGAGTATATTCACGCAGCAGATGCTTCCAAACTTTCTGTAGATGTTATAGAGTCAGAAGCTTTTAAAAACCTTCATGTTATTCTTACTGGAAATGAGCGCATGAAGCGCTCAGATCTATTTAATATGATTAAAGAAATACTAAATGATCAGGTAGAGATAAATTATAAAAATGATGGTTACCATAATCATTATAATTTCACACCCTATTCTTTTGAACCATCAGTAAGTAGGAAGCTTTCGGCAAATCCTCACATTGATATGGGACAAGGTTTATTAGAATGTGTAAGATCTGTTCATGAAAATGAAAAATAATTTTAAGCAAAACATTATAAAGGAAGAAGAGTTTGATTCATTTTCAGCAGAATTTTTATACAACACTTTAAAAACAATTTCTAAAAATAAAATATCAATTGCTTTATCAGGAGGGTCAACTCCCTTACCTATTTTAGGTCTTCTTAAAGACTATAAGCTTAATTGGGAAATTTTAATTTCTTTATGGTAGATGAAAGGAATGTTCCTACTTCAAATTCTTCAAGTAATTTCGGGAATATTGAAAAAGTATTTTTAAGAGATGTAAATTCCTCTAATTATTCTATGATAAATGAGAACTATTCTATTGAGGATTGTGCTATTAATTATGAAAAATTACTATGTTCAAAAATTCCTTTAGGTGAAAACAACTTACCTATTTTTGATTTAATTCTTTTAGGTATTGGGGATGACGGACATACAGCTTCATTGTTTCCTGGCACAAAAGGATTAAATGAAAGTAAAAAAGCGGTAATTAAAAATAGCGTCCCTCAACTAAGTACAGAGAGAATTACTTTAACCTACCCAGTACTTTTAAATGCTTCTAAAATTATAATATTGGCAAAAGGAGTGATTAAAAGTCAAATTTTAAAAGAGATAAAAATTGGTAATGGAGATCATTATCCTATTACTAAGATTATTAATTCAAATGTTGATACAACTTGTATTTTAGGAATAAACTAATATGAATATAAAGAATATATTTTTTGATTTTGATGGAGTCATAGCGGAATCTGTAAGTGCTAAAACGGATGCTTTTGAAGAGATGTATCTTCCTTACGGTGAAGAGATTGCTGCTAAAGTGGTTGAATATCATAAATTACATGGAGGAGTGTCTAGATATGAAAAGTTTAAATATTACCATAAGGAATTTCTTAATGAAATAATTGACGAGAACAAAGTAAATGAATTAGCCGATCAATTTTCAAATATAGTTTTAGATAAAGTAATTAATTCTGAAGAAGTTTTAGGGGCGTATTATTTTATAGAAAAATATCACACAAAATTTAAGTTCTGGGTTATTACAGGAACACCAACCACAGAGATTGAGTTGATTGTCGAAAAAAGAAACTTAACAAGTTTTTTTATTGGCTTGCACGGCTCCCCAAACAATAAGAGGTATTGGACTGAAAATTTGATTAAAAAACACAACTTAAAGCGAGATGAAATCATTTTTTTAGGAGATGCAACTACAGATATGGATGCTGCTGATTTTTCAAAAACTCATTTTGCCTTAAGAGAAAATGAAGAAAACAAAGAAATCTTTAAAGACTATAAAGGCCCCAGATTTAATGATTTTTATCAATTAGAAAAAATTTTAAAAAACACATAAATGAAAATTTTATTAACTACTACTTCCTTTCAGGATACCCCAGGAAAACACCATGATTTATTAAATTCTCAAAATTGGGATATTGATTACTTAAGAGGCCCAGTAGAAGAAAGTGTTTTATTACCAATTATTCATAAATATGATGGAGTTATCTGTGGTGACGATGAATACACGAAAGAAGTGCTAATTGCTGGTAAAAAAGGCAAACTAAAAGTGCTTTCTAAATATGGTGTAGGTTTAGATAGAATTGACCTCGAGGCAGCAAAAGAATTTGATGTTACTGTAACTAATTGTCCTGGGGTTAATCAGGTCTCAGTAGCAGAACATGTTTTAGCTTTACTATTTGTTTTTGAGAAGAATGTGCATTTACAATACAATTCTACAAAAGAGGGGAGTTGGAAGCGTTTGATAGGTAATGAAATACAAGATAGAACAATTGGAATAATTGGTTTGGGGTCAGTTGGAAAAGAATTGGTTAAGAAATCTCTTGCTCTTGGTATGAATGTTATCGGTTTTGACTTGTTTAAAGATGAGAGGCTTATTGCTTTGTATCCTGAAATGAAATTCACGAATGATATCAATTCAATTTATGAAAATGCAGATATTATTAGTTTGCATATTCCACATACTCCTAAATCTGAAAAATTAATTAATACTGATGTGATTTTTAATAAACTAAAGAAGTGTCCTATTATTATTAACACCTCCCGAGGTATGTTAATCGATGTAGATGCGGTTATTAAAGGACTTAAAGAAGAAAAAATAAGAGGTTATTTGACTGATGTGCTTGCAAAAGAACCTATTGATGAAAATGAAAAATTAAGAGGGATTACCAATGTGATTATAACACCACATGTAGGTTCTAGGACCTATCAAAGCGTTGTCAGACAAGGTACTATGGCAGTAGATAATTTACTTGAATTATTAGGTTAGACATGAAAATAGTGACTATCGGATTAAGAACTTTTGAAACACCTTTAATAAAAANTGCATTCCATTGCCTTGAATATGACCTATTAAATTCATAATAGTTTCTATACTAATAGGAGAATGCTCCATATCTATTGTCAACCATTCAAAACCAGCAGTGCTTAATATTTCAATTACTGCTTGATGTGGTATTGTTAACCAAGAACCTATTGAAAGCTCTTTGTTTTTTAATTTCGATTTAAGAATGCTCTTATTGTGAGAAAAGTGTTTCATCTATTTTGATTACAATTTTTTTTAATTTAACTACTTTATTATTATGTGCATATAAAGGACCATGAATATCATTTGGAAAGAAAACTGCCATATAACTTGGTTCAAGAATTAATTCGGAAATTGGAGAATTTAATTCTTGATAAAATTGACAATCAATTTTGGAATTATATTTTTCTAATACACTAACATCATCTTCTTTGTAAATTTTTATTAGTTCCTTTCCAGAGAGTAAAATTTGAACATCTACTTCTTTTCTATGAGATTCTATTATTTTTGGAGACAATTGAGTTTCATAACTCATTACCTTAAAATAATATGAATCATGAGTTTTATAAGTACCGTTTGGTGTATTTATATCAAAGTCTTTCAGTTTCTGGAAAATTTCTTCAAATATAGGTGCTTTAAAATACCTACTACTGTTTTCTATTCTATCTAAAATCATTTTAATAATTTATGTAGTGTCTCTGCAATTATAAAATCTGAAGGTTCATCTATATCTATTGCTTCAATTTTATCAATTTCGAACATTAATGGTTTTAATCCTATCCTTTTATTATCAGCATTTTTAAAAGAGTCTTTAGTGAAAATATAAAAATTTGAATTCTCTTCAAACAATGGTTCTAAATCTTGAGTTCTAAGAAGTTCTTTAGGGTCATGATTAAAAGGAACACCTTTTTTGTCATAAAATCTCGTCTGAATTTTAGTAACACTGAAGATAGAATCAAAATTTTTAGATTTGCTTAACATTCTTTCAATAGCAGAATCAAGACTTTTAATAGCTAGTAATGGTGAAGTACTATGAGTTTGAATATAAATATCTGAATCACTATTATTAAGATCGTATTCAATTATTTTATTCATAGAGACAAAATCTCCTTGAATATTTTTTGGTCTTTTATGAATAAGCACAAAATCTTGGTATGCATTAATTGCTGAATCAGCAATTAAATCACTATCTGTATTAATTATAACTTTATTGATATATTTAGAGGTAATCAATTCATCAATAATAGCATGAAATAATGGCTTACCATTAAACAATTTTAGGTTTTTATTAGGTACTCTCTCAGAGTTTCCCTTCATTGGAAGTAGTAGAGTTACATTCATCAATCAATTTGTTGAGTTGTAGAATATCCACCTTCTTTTAAATACTGGTCTTTTTGCATCAACTTAACGTCCGATTGCATCATGTCTTTTACCAATGAAGATAAATCATGTTCTGGCACCCAACCTAATTTTGTTTTTGCTTTTGTTGGATCCCCAATTAATAAATCTACCTCGGTAGGTCTAAAATATGTCGGGTCTATAGACAACACCTCTTTTCCTATTTCAAGCTGAAACAGAGGGTTGATACATTTTACAACGGATGCCTTTTCATTGACTCCTGCACCTGTAAATTCTAGTTCTATACCCACTTCTTTAAATGCCATCCGCACAAAGTCTCTAACTGTGGTGGTCTTTCCTGTGGCAATTACCCAATCTTCAGGCTCTTCTGCCTGGAGAATCATCCACATCATACGAACATAATCTTTGGCGTGGCCCCAATCTCGTTTGGCATCTAAATTGCCTAAATAGATTTTTCCCTGTAATCCTAAAGCAATTCTCGCGGTAGCTCGGGTAATTTTACAGGGTAACAAATGTTTCTCCTCTTCTAGGGGATTCATGATTAAATAAGATTCCATTGCACGCAAACATGCTGTAAGCCTCTCTATAATTTTTGGTAATCCAAAATCCATAAATCTTTGCAGCTCCATATGGTGATCTTGGATAAAAGGGAGAATTTTCATCATAAAACCCTTTTTTATTTTTATTCTCAGGCATTCCACCGTACAGTTCAGAAGTAGAAGCTTGATAAATTCTAGTTTTACTTTGTAATCCTAATAAACGAACCGCCTCTAAAATCCGCAAAGTACCCAAGCCATCAACATTTCCTACATATTCAGGCGTATCGAAAGATACCTTTACATGAGACATGGCTCCTAAGTTGTAAATTTCATCTGGCTGGCACTCTTCTATAATTCTGGTAAGATTCATAGCATCTGTTAAATCCCCATAATGCAATTTTAATCGTTGGTTGGGTTGATGCGGATCTTGGTATAAATGATCGATACGATCAGTATTTAGTGAAGAAGCTCTTCTTTTTATTCCATGTACTTCATAGCCTTTTTCTAATAAAAGTTCAGCTAAATAAGATCCATCTTGCCCTGTAATTCCAGTAATTAATGCAACTTTCATAATTTATAATTTTATTTCCTTAATAGTATATATATTCTTTTTATACCATTCATAGGTTTTTACAATTCCTTGTTCTAACTCTGTAGTATATTCCCATCCATGTGCTTTCATTTTTGAAACATCCATGAGTTTTCTTGGAGTTCCATCTGGTTTACTGTCATCCCAAAGAATATTTCCTTGGTGGCCTATTACCCTTTGGATAGTTTCTGCAAGTTCTTTAATGGTAATATCTTTTCCAGTACCTATATTGTATAAGTATTCTGGCAAATGATTTTCTAACGCATAGACCACCGCTTCTGCCATATCATCAACAAACAAAAACTCACGCATTGGGGTTCCACTTCCCCATAGCATTACATCAGAGTGATTATTTAGTTTAGCCTCATGAAATTTACGTATTATCGCTGGCATTACGTGTGAAGAATGCAAATCGAAATTATCAAAAGACCCATACAAATTGGTGGGCATCAAACTTACATAGTCCTTATTATATTGCTCACGAATCGCTTGGCATGCTTTTACTCCAGTTATTTTTGCAATGGCATACCCTTCATTAGTAGGTTCTAAAGAACCTGATAGCAAATATTCTTCCTTTAGAGGTTGTGGTGCAAATTTTGGATAAATACAAGAACTTCCTAAAAAAATAAATTTATCAATACCTGCCTTATAAGCGCCATCTATTAAATTGTTTTGAATTTGCATGTTCTCCATTAAAAAAGGGTACGGAAAATCACTATTAGCAAGAATACCGCCAACCTTTGCTGCAGCAGCAATTACAGCGTCTGGACACTCTTCATTGAAAAAATCTAAGACAGCTTGTTGGTTTGTTAGGTTGAGTTCGGTACTAGTCTTGCCAATTAAATTTACATATCCTTTAGACTGTAAATTTCGCCAAACGGCTGATCCTACCATTCCATTGTGACCGGCTATGTAAATTTTAGAGTTTTTTGTAACCATTTTTAATTAATTTATTGTAAAAAATTATACAAGGATATTAATATCTATAGTGTTCTGGTTTATAAGGACCAGCTTGTGTTACACCAATATATGCTGCTTGGTCTTGACGCAATTCAGTTAACTCTACACCAATTTTTGCTAAGTGCAAAAAGGCTACTTTTTCATCTAGATGTTTTGGTAACATATATACTTCATTTTTGTAAGCTTTCGCATTATTCCAAAGTTCCATTTGGGCCAACGTCTGGTTAGTAAATGAATTTGACATTACAAAACTTGGATGACCAGTTGCACAACCTAAGTTTACTAAACGCCCCTCAGCCAATAAAATAATGTCTTTTCCGTTGATATTATATTTATCTACTTGTGGCTTGATTTCAACTTTTTCGCTAGTTGCATTTAAATAAGGAACATCAATTTCATTATCAAAGTGACCAATATTAGCAACAATTACTTTGTCTTTCATTGCTTCAAAATGCTCTGCGCGTACAATATCTTTGTTTCCTGTTGTTGTAATAATAATGTCAGAATTTGCAACAACCGTTTCTAATTTCTTAACTTCAAAACCATCCATTGCAGCTTGCAATGCACAGATAGGATCTATTTCT
>KB911127.1 GCA_000383355.1 Flavobacterium sp. SCGC AAA160-P02
ACAAGAATTATGAAAAAACTATATATTTTATTATTAATTATAATTACAAATTCTTGTAGAAACGAAAATATTGAAAAATCAATTATTGGGAATCTTATGGGAACGAATAGTGATTTTTTAATTATACTTGACAGTATTGATTCCGACAATAAAACCTACAAAATAGATTCAGTTAGAGTAGTTAATAATTCATTTAAATTTAGTGTTCCTAAAAGGAAAAAAACTAAAAGCTATCAAATTAAAGTTATTAGCGATTCTTTAAAACAACCTATATCATATCTTCCTGTTTGGATTGAAAATGAAGATGTTTTTATAGAAGGAAATTTAAATAAGTTGAAAACATATTTCGATTTAATAAAAGTTAGAGGAGGTAGACTAAATAAAATTAAAAATGAATATGATAATATATTAATAAAACATAGTCCTGGAATTGAAAGAGAACTATCATTAGATAAAAATAAAGGTAAAGAAGCTTCAATCTTTAATAAATACAAAAATCTAATTGAAAAAGACCAAATAAACTTAATTTTTAAAAAACCTAATAATATAATTTCATTAGAAAATATTCTGAGATTGTCTGGTAGAATATCAAAAGATAGTTTAGAACTATACTACAACTTACTAGATAATAATTTAAAATCCTCAAAAAATGGAAAGATTGTTTTTGAGCAAAAAAAACTAAATAAATTGATAGTTGGTAATTATATTGAAAACTTTACTGCTTTTGATTTAAATAATAAAGAAATAGGAATTTCAGAATTTAAAGGAAAAGTTATTTTATTAGATTTTTGGGCTTCTTGGTGTGTGCCCTGCCACGAACAAAATCAAAAAGAATTTTCTAAGATTTATGAGAAATATAAAAAAGAAAATTTTATTATAATTAGTTATTCTTTAGATAAAAAAGAAGATAAGGAAAAATGGAAGGAAGCGTCTAAAAAAGATAATATTAAATGGATAAATATTTCTAATTTAAAAGGTTTTAATGACCCAATTTCTAAACAATATAATATAACCATGATTCCTAATAGTTTTTTAATAGACCAAAATGGAATTATTGTGAAATCCTTTAAAGGTTATGATTCAGAAAATGAAATTATAGAAAGTGAAATTTTAAAATTAATTAAATAAAAACTACACACAACACCGTACAAAATTAATTGCTTGCTTCTTGCCTACTTGCGAAAATCCTCGCGGATTTTCTTTGTCAGTAATTATTTAGTAAATTTAATGTTTAAACCACGCAACTAACCTTGTACAAACACGTTGCCAATTAAAGAAAAAAATCAACCCACTCCAATCGGGCTAAAAACGACCCAAAGTATCAAAACCAACACTATCAAAATAAGGGTCAATGCTAGGTCAGTTGTCCATTTAAAAGAAGAAGTCTTTGTACCTCTTTGAAAAGTAACCAATGCTAAAAATGCTTCTGATTGAGGAGTCGTCATTTTGCTAACTATCATTAAAACAGCAGAACAGAAAAGGAATAAAAACAAAGCAAAATGTAAGAAATTGATACTTAAAAAATAAGCTAATGCACTATCATCTGAAACGATTACGCTTTGATTATTTGACATAAATTCCATAATTAATCTAAAAATACCAATTACAAATCCAGTCCACAAAGTAACAATTGCACCACGAGCATTTATCCATTTATAAAATAAACCCAATAAAAAAACGGCTGCTATCGGTGGAGCAATATAGGCTTGAATACTTTGTAAATAATGAAAAATTCCTCCGCCCATTAAGGCATTCATAAATGGTATCCAGCCTAAACTTACAATGACTAAAACAATAGTAGCCATTCGCCCGAAACGAACCAACTCTTTTTCAGACGCATCAGGCTTATAATTTTGATAAAAATCAATCGTTAATAAAGTGGAACTGGAATTAAAAGCAGAAGATAAAGAACTCATCAAAGCTGCCAACAAACCTGCTATCGCTAAACCTTTCAAACCACTTGGTAAAAATTCAGTTATCAAGGTAGGTAAGGCTTGGTCTGCATTTTCCATGGAAAAACTAATCATTCCTTTTTGCATTAAAGCATAAGCAATCACTCCTGGAATAAAAAAAAGAAAAACCGGTAATAATTTTAAATACCCAGCAAACAAAGCACCCTTGCGAGCATTGCTAACATCTTTGGCAGATAAGGCTCGCTGCACAATATACTGATCTGTACACCAATACCAAACCCCCAAAATCGGGGCACCAAACAACATACCCGTCCATGGATATTCGGTATCTTCCATGGGTCGCCATAAATTAAAAAAGCGGTCAACAGGTGGATTGCCTTCCGTTTGTGCCGCCAGCGAAATCGTATTTATCATTTCGTCCCAGCCACCTAATTGGTACAGTCCAAAAACTGAAATGGTGGCTGTTCCTAAAATTAAAATAAATGCTTGCACCATATCTGTATAAATCACCGCTTTTAGTCCACCAAGCACCGTATAAAATCCTGTTGCGATGACGGTAATAATCGCTCCTGTCCAAAAGGGAATTCCTAAAACTTCAAAAACCAACGCTCCCGCAAAAATGATAAGGGAGATTTTTGTAATAATATAGGCCAATATCGAAACGACGGATAAATAATCTCGACAAGCTTTTGAATACCTTTTTTCCAAAAATTCAGGCATGGTGTAAACTCCCGTTCGTAAATAAAAAGGAACGAATACCCAACCAAATAAAATCAACACCAAAGATGCCAATATTTCAAAGTTAGCCATGGGCATATTCGCCCTTGCGCCTGCACCCGATACGCCTAAAATAATTTCTGAACCAATATTGGAAGCAAAAAGCGAAGCACCAATCACTAACCAACCTTGGTTTTTTCCTGCTAAAAAATAATCAGCAGAAGAAAAAGTTCCACCTTCTTTTTTTTTCGGATGCCCACTTCGCTATCCAAAGAATAATCCCAAAATAAATAGCAATAATTGAAAAGTCTAAAAAATTCATGTTCGTTGATTTTCGTTTTATTTTAAACGGCAAAAGGGAGACTGCAAAAATTGCAGCCTCACTTTCATAGCATTAGAAATTAAATTACCAATTTTTCAAACCCAATAATTTTTTACCTAATTCCGATAATTCAGCCCTATCATATTTTGTTTGCTCCCAATTTCGAGGGTCGCCAGGGAAAGCATAACCTTCTGGAGCAATGCGATTTTTCCAAGAATTAACACGCCATTCTCTTAATGATTCGTTGTCCTCCTGGGCGGGCATCATAGAGATATATTGTGCGATTCTCACTTTATCCTCCGAACGGTTCGGACGGATACCATGTGGTTCGGAACTATTAAAAATTAGCAAATCACCTGCTTCCATAGGCACTTTTACAATTTTATCTTCCATTCCAGTTGTATCTGGTATGAAGTGATTTCTATCTTCGGGTTGGGTTCGTTTCCAAGTATCGTAATTTTTAAACAACCACGGAATACATTGAAAACCGCCCATGTTTTCATCCGTTTGGTCAGCTAATGCTAACACGCCTTGTACGTTTTGTGGTTTGGTTTCAGGGTCATAATCCCAATGGATAAACCCTTTGTATTCATGTCCAGGACGCATAGGAAAATTCAAGTTGGCTCGGTCAATCGTTACCCATAATTTTTCCATTCCCCAAATATCTACGAAGGCATCATATACTTTTTGCGTCTGGCGATTATTCCAAAGATGTTGGTTATTGTAGACTTCTACCATGCCTGTTCCTGCCAATTCTTTCATCTTCATTTCAGCGCGAGCATTGGTGTACCAAGTGCTTTTATCATTCGAGTTTTTGTCTTCAAACGCCCAAAGAAAGGCAGCAGTTTGTGATGCTTGTTCACGGGGAACTGCGTTCTTAATCACCACATAACCCTGTTCTCTCCAAAAATTCCATTGTTCTAAAGTTAGCACTTTTAGTTTGTCTTCTGTCGCTGCTGTTCTTAATTTGACGTTGCTACTTTTTGCCGTAGAAGGGTTTCCTGGAATATCTTTATGCTGATTATCAGGAATCATGGTGGCTGCCATAGTTGGATTGGTCTTTTTCATTGCTAACAAATTTTTTGATTAAATAATAGTACAAAGTTGAGTTTTCTTTCTATCAAAAATTTTACAGCATTTAGCAATTAGTTGTACAATATTGATTAATTTTGGTTTTTCACCTTGATTATGATTAAGTATTGTGAAATAATATGAAAATTCAACTCGAAACCATCACCAGTCAGGATAAGTCATTTAGTATGATGTTCAATCCACGATTGAGTGATTTATTTTATTGGCACTTTCATCCTGAGTATGAATTGGTCTATATTGAAGCTGCTTCAGGAACTCGACATATAGGAGAACACATATCCACATATGAAAAGAATGATTTGGTTTTGATAGGCTCGAATATCCCTCATTTAAACTTCGATTATGGAATCAAAACAACTTATCGAAAAGTCGTCGTTCATTTAAAAAAAGATTTTATTGAGAATCACATAAGCGGAGTACCTGAATTAAATCCTATCACTCAATTGTTTGAAAAGTCAAAATACGGCTTAGCTTTTTGTGGAAAAGTAAAAAGACAAATTGGAGAAAAATTATTTCACTTTGAACATTTAAATGATTTTCAGCGGTATATTCAAATGCTTGAAATTTTGGACATGCTTGCCAATATTCCAAATCCCGAATTATTGCACGAACAACCCTACAACAATAAAGTTAGTGAAAGAGAACAAGGGCGATTAAGAGCCATTTATGCTTTTGTAGATAAAAATTATCACAAAAAAATAAATTTAGATGAAGTCGCAGCAATCAGTAATATGTCTAAAGAAGCTTTTTGTAGGTATTTTAAAAAAGTTAGCAAATATACTTTTATTGAATTTTTAAACCGCTATCGCATTAGCCAATCAAAGCGTATTTTAATATCTGGAAAAAGTGTGAGTGATGCTTGCTATCAATCAGGATTTGAAAGTCTTTCCTATTTCAATCGTACTTTTAAAAAAATTACTACTGAAAATCCACGAGACTTTAGAGAAAGGTATATGTGAAAAAAAACTGGCAAGAACAAAATGTATATGTCAATGCTCCTAAACGTCGCACTGCATATACACTGACCGTTAGGCGCAATGTAACAAAACTATGCACTCATCGTCTTCCATTAACAAACCAATCAGATAACCTAAATGCAAGAAAGTTTAACGGAACGAAAAGAAACGTGGAAAATAATATTTTTATTTCTTGTATTAGTCGTTGTTCTTACTTCGCCTTTCCATTATGCAATAGTAAATTTATATCCTTCACGAATATATGTTGGAGCTATTATGTGGTGTCCTGCAATAGCTGCATTTATTACATTAAAAATTAGAGGACGCAAAATCTCATCGCTACATTGGAATTGGGGAAATTGGAAATATATCCGATGGTCTTATGTTGTTCCTGCCTTATATGGTATTATCACTTATGTGATTATTTGGATTTTCGGTTTTGGAAATTTAGCCAATAACGAAGCCATTACAGAATGGGGAAAAGAACTTGGCTTGATTGGAATTGGAACTTTAAATCCAATATCGATTGCCATCATAGCTATTATCTTATTAGGAACTATTGAAGTCATAAGAGCAGCTGCAACAACATTAGGTGAAGAAATTGGATGGCGTGGATTCTTTATCTATGAATTAAGAAAAGTTCTTTCATTTACTGGTGTATCAATTTTTAGTGGATTGATTTGGTCTTTTTGGCATTGGCCATTGCTAGTTTACTATAGTAACAATGTCCTATTAGAATTTACAACGTTCACTATTGTAATTGTTTCTATGTCATTCATTATGACGTATTACACGTTTAAATCTAAAAGTCTATGGCCAGCAGTAATTTTTCATGCTGTCAGTAATGTGTACATTCAAAAAATAATGTCACCTCTGACTATAAAAGTTGAAGGAACAGAACACTGGCTTGGTGAAAACGGAATTATGTTTGCAATTGTAACTTCTGTTTTTGGAATTTACTTTTGGAGAAAAGCGATTAAAGAAAAATTATAAATAAAACACAGCGCCTAACAACGTATAAAATTAATTGCTGGTTCTTTCCTAATTACGAAAGCCCCTGCCTGCCGCAGGCAAGCTCGCGGACTTTCTTGGTCGCTAATTATT
>KB911128.1 GCA_000383355.1 Flavobacterium sp. SCGC AAA160-P02
AAGATGCTCACAAAGAGAATTATACCTTGTTTAGATATTAAAAACGGAAGAACTGTAAAAGGCGTCAATTTCGTAAATTTAATTGATGCAGGTGATCCTGTAGTATTAGCAAAACAATATGCTGAAATTGGTGCAGATGAGTTGGTGTTTTTAGATATTTCTGCCACTTTAGAAGGAAGAAAAACTATGTTAGAAATGGTGTTAAAAGTTGCAGCACAAGTGAATATTCCATTCACAGTTGGAGGTGGTATTTCTTCCATAGAAGATGTAGACGCTTTGCTCCACTGTGGGGCCGATAAAGTTTCTATCAATTCATCAGCTATAAAAAATCCAGCATTAATCAATGAATTAGCGCAAAAATTTGGAAGTCAATGTGTTGTAGTAGCTATTGATGCTAAACAAATTAATAATAAATGGATGGTGCATTTAGCAGGTGGTACAATTCCTACACAATTAGAATTATTTGAGTGGGCCAAAGAAGTAGAGAACCGTGGAGCAGGAGAGATTTTATTTACCTCTATGGATCATGATGGTACTAAAGCAGGCTTTGCAAATGAGGCATTGGCTAAATTATCAACATTAGTAAATATTCCTATTATAGCTTCAGGAGGAGCCGGATCTGTTCAGCATTTTATTGATACATTTATTAAAGGAAAATCAGATGCAGCATTGGCAGCCAGTGTTTTTCATTTTGGAGAAATAAAAATTATAGATTTAAAAAAAGAGTTAAGAAATAATACTATAGAAGTTAGATTATGACCATAGATTTCAATAAAAACCCAGATAGTTTAGTGCCAGCAATCATTCAAGATGCAAACACAAAAAATGTTTTGATGTTGGGTTATATGAACCAAGATGCACTAGATAAAACGCAACAAACACAACAAGTAACATTCTTTAGTAGAACTAAAAACAGATTGTGGACAAAAGGAGAAGAGAGTGGAAATTTTCTAAACTTGGTAGATATTAAGTTAGATTGTGATAACGATACCTTATTAATTTTTGTAAATCCTTCAGGCCCAACATGTCATAAGGGCTCAGACACTTGTTGGAATGATACTAATAATGAATCTTATGGTTTTATATCTAAGTTAGAAGATGTAATTACAAATAGAATTGAAGACGCTGAAGTAACTAAATCTTATGTTGCCACACTATTTAAAGAAGGAATCAATAAGATTGCTCAAAAGGTTGGTGAAGAGGCTGTAGAGGTAATTATTGAAGCAAAAGACACTAATGATGAATTGTTTTTAAATGAAAGTGCAGATTTATTATTTCATTACCTTTTATTATTACAAGCAAAAGGTTTTAAAATGAAAGATGTTGTAACTGTTTTAAAAGGAAGAGAAAAATAAATATTTAAAGAGATCAAGCCTCCCACCAAATTAAAAAAAACTTTTTAAGTTCTCCTGTTGTTGTTTTCATCCAACACATTGGCGAAAACTGGCGGTTTAGATAGTTTTTACTTTCTTCAAGATACTTTTCATACGCCGTCCAATCTACATTGGTATGAGGTATCATCAACCAATCTTTTTTAGTAGGAATATAGAATTTAGCATCTTTAAATTGAACTAATTCGTGTGGTTTAAAATAGTAACCTACAATACAATCTGTATTAATACTTGATTGAATTTCTTTTTTCATCCCAAAAGGAACAAACAATTGCGCTTTAAAATAGACGTGTTGCTCTATGTCTTTTGCATTTAAATCAATGCTTTGCAAATACTCCTTACATTCTTTAGAGTAGAGTAGTGGTAATTGTTTCTGTTGAAGTTTATCTAATTTTTCTCGTAAACTATCTTTTCTATTGGGGCCAATCCAATGATGCAAAGACTCATTTCCTATAGAAGAATCATACAAATAAAACTTATAAACGATTTCTAAGTGAATTGGTTTTTTATTTTTGATTAGAATGCAATCCAATTCGCCAAGGGTAATCTTATCTTTTGATATTTGAATATTCTCAGAGATAATTTTTATAGTAGAATTTCTAGACAATTGAAAAGAAACAAAACGCTCTACGTATTTCCCTAAACGTTGATTACTATCTATCACCTGGTTAAAAGATAATAGTTCTTGTTCAATTTTAAATTGAGTTAGACTACATACCTCTGAATCTTTCCATAAAACAGGGGTATTTAAGAAGCCTTCAAAACGTTGTTGCGTTGTATTCATGAAGTTCAAAAATACAAATCATTAGTAAATCATTTTTTGTAATTTTAACTTCTTTAAAAATTTTATTTATGCCTTTCGAGAAATCTAGCTTGTCTTATCTTAAAAAATTAAAAAAAAACAACAACAGAGATTGGTTTTCAGAAAACAAACCAACCTTTATTGAAGCTCAAAATAATGCCAAAGAATTATATGCTGAGATTAGAAATAACCTTGACAAACATGATGATATAGAAAAATTTAAATTGTTTAGAATCTATAGAGATGTTCGTTTTTCAAAAGACAAAACACCATACAAGCCTCATTTTGCTGGTTCATTTTCTAGGTTAGGCAAACATCTACGAGGTGGGTATTATCTCAGGATCCGACCGGGTGAAAGTTTTTTAGCTGGTGGTTTTTGGGAACCTAACAAAGAAGATTTATTTCGAATTAGAAAAGAAATAGAAGTTGATGCTACAGAATTTCGAGAAATTTTAGAAGATAAAAACTTTCAACACTATTTTGGAAATACATTTAAAGGCGATGAATTAAAAACCGCACCACGTGGTTTTGATAAAGAGCACCCAGATGTAGATTTGTTACGTAAAAAAGGCTTCATATCTGTTCGTAATTTCACAGATGAAGAAGTACTTTCTTCTAACTTTATTTCTGAAGTAGATAAGTCTTATAAAGCTTTGAGACCATTCTTTAATTTATTTAGCGAGATACTCACTACAAATTTAAATGGTGAGTCTATAATCTAATTATTTATTGTTTATAATTTGGATCATGACTATCCATAACTTCCTTCGCAATGTCATGAAGATCTGTATTAAAACCGGTTTCATACGTATTGGTACCAAGATCTATATTGTAAATACTTTGTAACCAGACAAGAGTGCCAGCTTCAATGCCTATTTGTCCTTGATGCCCTTTTTGGTCTGTAAATAAAGACGTTGGTTTTGGTCCAAATACTGTAATGGTATCTAACAATAAATTCTCCTCATACATTTGAGCTAATTTGATGGTTGCCCAACCCGTAGGGATTGAAAAAATAGAGGTTGAAGGAAATTCAGTACGCAATTGGTTGATCATTGTTTGATTGACAAGTACATTTACAAAATAGTCATAAAGTTCATCAATGGTATTAAATCCAAACTCTTCGGCTCTTTCATCCCAGTAAGCAGGATAATCTATTACTGGTATGGCTATAAAAATCTTACTATTTGGATTATTCTGTAATGCATAGCTTATCCATTCACGATGGCCTTCATACGGATCGTCTGTGTTGTCTAAATCATGTCCAGCTGTCATTCCAAAATAGTCTACATTACCTTGATCTAGAGTAGCTTTAATTTGTTGATGTTCTGAACTGTTTGAGTCATTCCAAAAATTGATAGGTCTTCCATTATCACCACCTCTAAAAATAAGAGTTGCATTATGTTCCTCAAAACCAGCATCTAGAGCTACCTCATTGAGATTGTTTGCGTAGGGTTTAAAAAAACTGTTACCAATGAGTAACATGTTGTATCCTTGAGTTTCTTGGGGTTGTGTAATTTCGTCTTCATTGTTACATGATGATAAAATAAAAGTTAGCGAGATAAGTAGTAGGGGTAAATTTTTCATTATTTAATGTTTTTTATTCTTTGACTCTAAAAATTTAAAAAAGTTTAATTCATATACTTTTTTATTGTCTTTTCTACAATAGGCTCCATCATTAAATATCCATCTTTATTGAGATGAATTCCAACTTCATCAATCCCTATCATTGGGAAAGTTGAACAAATACACTATTTTTTTCATACAAGATTTTTATTTAAACTTTAAAATTTTAAATACCTGATTATCTACTTTTAAAAAGTAAATATTCGATGGTAAATTTGACAAATCAATTTCTTCATTACTTGATGTAAATGTTCCATTCATTAATTGCTTTCCCAGAGGAGAAAACAACTCATAATCAACTTCTTTAGAAAAATTCAATGACAAATTAATTTTAGATTGGGTTGGGTTTGGATAGATGTTCACTTGTATATTATCAAATTCATTGACAGACAATGGTCCATTTATATCATATCTTGAAAAGAACAACCAGATTTCCATTGAGGCATCAATATCTTGGTTTGTTCCCGCTGTATTAATTACTGATCCTGGCCAAGTATGCCCGCCTCCAATAACTTTCATATGCTCGGTAGTAATCCCATTATCACCATCTTCATATACACTATGTTCTACAGTACTTCCGTCTGAAACGTCTACATCTGGAAGCGTTGTAGTTGTTGGAGTTGTTTCACAATTATTATAATCTACCCAATAAGAAATCACATCTGCTATGGGTATTGACAAATTATTTCCATTATAAAGAACAACACCATCATCAGTACCATGAATTTGTAGCACTGGAGTAGGGTGTTGAGCATTGCAGTCATCAAAAGTGTCTTGGGTCATAGAGCCAGTTACAGAAGCTACAGCTGCAATTTTTTCACTCAATTGACAAGCTAATAAAAAACTCATAAAACCACCATTAGACATTCCTGTTGCGTAAACTCTGTCTAAATCTATAGCATATAAAGTTGCCAATTCATCGATTAATGCTTCGGTAAAACCAACATCATCGATGGTGCTTGAAAGCCCAGGAAACCCTACGTTCCAGAATTGATCTCCAATAAATGTAGTTCCTTCAGGATGTACCAAAAGAAATCCTTCTGTATCTGCTATATCACGAAAATCACCGTAAAACATTTGTTGGGCTGCATTACTTCCATATCCATGAAAATTAAGAACTAAAGGTACAGTTGTAGTGCCATCATATAGCTCCGGAATATATACTATATAATCTCGCTGAATTCCGTCATGTGTAATGGATGCATTAATGGTTTGCTGAGCAAAACTTGAAAAAGTAAAACCCAAGAGGAGAAGTAGTACCGTTATATCTCTCATATATAAATTATATTAATTCCGTAATTCTTATAAAATACGAATATATTGTAAGATAGCTTGTTGTAGTCATAGAATTTATGCACAATGTTTATGCTGCGTTATTTTTTTTAAAAAAATACGTAATACATAGATTAAACAACATATTCCAATCACCAATTTAAGAAAACCTTTTATTTCATTAGCCATTTTTATATGTTTTTAAGCAACGTGTTTGTATATAGTTTGTTGCGTGGTTTAGCACGTAACTTAGCAAATAAAAACCGA
>KB911129.1 GCA_000383355.1 Flavobacterium sp. SCGC AAA160-P02
CCTGCCGCAGGCAGGGGTTTTCGTAAGTAAGCTAGAACTAGCAATAAATTATATACGGTGTTACCCAACGTTGTTATTCCGCTAATCTTATTATTCCTTTATTTCCTTTAACAAAGATGCTTTTATCTTTATCAATCACTGTACTTAAGGGAGTCATTGCTCTTTTAAGCTCAATAATTTTTACAGATTTTTTGTCTTTCAGAAAAACAACTAAATCATAAAAATCAGAATATCGAATTCCGTTCTGTCTTATGTTTATCAGATTTAAATTTAATTCTTCTTCAATCTTTTCCACTTGGGAGTAAGGTCCAATAATAATTAGACTATCCCATTCAAAATCGGCAACTTTTGGAAAATCAACTGTTTTATTTTTTGAGTTCAATTCCGCTTCGATTTTTTCAGTCAGAATTTTGTCATTCTCAAGTTGGAATAAATATCCACAAGAAATAATTGTGCAAAATAAAATTCCAATTTCAATAATTTTTATCATAAATAGGATTTTCTCAAATGTTGGGTAATTGGTTATATGAAGAACAAACATCCTGTTTACAGGTCTCTTTTTTCGGAAAACAGAAATACTTGTTCCTTATTATCTAATAAAATTCACAATAGGTGATCTTTATCTTCGGTGTACAATTTTTTATAAAGATGAATAATTTACACAGTCTATACAACCCCTATAAATGGTGAAATTTAGTACTCCCCTTTTTTAGGTAGAGATGCTAAAAAGAGAATAGATAGATACTACCTAGTTAAGATTTTTCCATACTTCTAAACGTAAAAAAATAAGTGTAACAATGGTGGCTAAAATATCTGCTACAGGAAAAGAATACCAAACTCCTTGTAGGCCAAAAAATTTGGGCAAAATATACACTAACGGAATTAAGAAAAAGCCTTGTTTTAGCAAGGTAAGTATTAATGCAGGTAATGCTTTACCAGCGGCTTGAAAATAAGCAGAACCAACTAATTGCGCTGTAATAACAGGAGTGGCTAAAAAGACATACAATAATGCTTTGGGCGTTTCTTTAATTAAGGCTGCATCTGAAGTAAAAATAGTTGCAATAGCTTCTGGGAAAGCCATAATTCCTACAAAAATTAGAGTAGCTACTGAGCTACCATATAATATGGCCATTTTTATGGTTTCTTTTACTCTTTCATTATTTTTTGCCCCATAATTATATCCAGCAATGGGTAAAAAGCCCTGTGTAACCCCTAAAACAGGAAATAAGGCAAACATCATTACTCTATTTATAATACCATATACAGCAATAGCATTTTCACCACCATAGGTAAATAATGTGGCATTTAAAACAATCATTAAAACACTAATGGTTCCTTGTCTTGCAATGGTAACGCCTCCTAATTGAACAATTTCTTTTACAATGGCTAGTTTTAGTATAAAGTAGCTTGGTTTAATAACAAGCTCACTCTTTTTAGAGATAAAAAAACTAAAGATAAATAGTCCACACACCGCATATGAAATAGAGGTTGCCAAGCCAGCACCAAACATGCCTAAATCTAAAAACTTAATAAAGATAATATCTAGTACTATATTTGAAATTGCGGGCAAAATCATTGCATACATTGCAAATTTAGGTTTTCCTTCTGCTCTAATAACAGGGTTGCCCATCATGGCAAATGCTAAAAAAGGAACTCCAAATAATACCACATTAAAATATTCCGTTGCCGGTTCTAAAATAGCTCCATTGGCACCAAACAATAAGAGTAGTGGATTATAGTATAAGATGCCTATAATCACAAAGAAAATAGACAGTACGAGTGTTAAAGAAATTTGGTTTCCAAAAGTTACGTATGCTTTATTAAAATTATTACTACCAAAAGCTCTAGAAATAATAGAGCTTCCACCAATACCAATTCCCATTCCTATAGATGATATTAAAAAAACAATAGGTAAAACTACAGTAACAGCTGCAATGGCCATAGAACCAATCCATTGACCAACAAAAATGGTGTCTACAATCATATTTAATGACATCACCAAAATTCCTATAGAAGCTGGAATGGCTTGTTTAATTAGAAGTTTACTTATTTTTTGAGTTCCTAAACTATTGGCTGTTTCTGTCATAAAAATTTGCAAATATCTATATAATCAAATGGCTATTTTAACCTAAAAAAATATTTATGGATTAATTAACATATCCATAAAATTTTCTACTAAGTTTGTTCTATGAGTGTTTTTAAAACAAATTATACCGTTGTAACATCTAATATAGATGAACTTAATCATGTAAATAATGTCGTGTATCTTCAATGGATTCAAGATATTGCAAATTTACATTGGAACGAACTAAAACAAGGGGTAGATACTGCTGCGTATGTATGGGTTGTAATTCGCCATGAAATAGATTATCTAAATCAGGCCTTACTTGGTGATACCTTGCTCGCTAAAACATGGGTTGGTAAAACAGCTGGGTTAAAATCTATTCGTCATGTAGAATTCTACAGAAACAATAAACTCTTAGTGAAAGCTCAAACTACTTTTTGCTTGCTACATGCAAAAAGCTTCAAACCCATGAGAATAACTGATGAAATTTTAGCGATGTTAGCTCCTAAATAACTGTACCTTTGCATTCTGAAATTTAATTCAATTATGAGCACATTTGCATCTCTTGGTATCAAAAAAGAATTTATAGAATCTATCAAAGAGTTAGGGATTTCAACACCTACAGAAATTCAAGAAAAAGGAATTCCAATACTATTAAACAATAGAACAGATTTTGTTGGCTTAGCGCAAACAGGTACTGGTAAAACAGCTACTTTTGGACTCCCAATAGTGCAGCAAATAGATCCGGCAAATAACGCTGTTCAAGCGCTTATTTTATCACCCACCAGAGAACTAGTTCAGCAAATAAAAAAACAGCTTTTTAAATACACAAAGTATTATGATCAAAAGGTGTTTGTAGAGGCAGTTTATGGAGGAGAGAAAATAGATCGTCAGATCAATAATTTACAAAGAACTACCCATATAATTGTTGCAACACCAGGACGATTAATTGATTTGATAGAGCGAGGAAATATTAATTTAAAAGAAATAAAAACACTTGTTTTAGATGAAGCTGATGAAATGCTGAGTATGGGCTTTAAACAAGATTTAAACAGAATTTTAAAATACACTTCTGGCCAACGAAACACATGGTTGTTTTCTGCTACCATGCCCGATGAAATTCAAAGAATTATTAAAACCTATATGGATTCTAATGCACCACGTGTAGAAATAGATAGAAACTCTATGGTAAATTCAAATATCAGTCATCAATTTGTAAAAACTACTATTAAAGAAAAAGCATCTGTCATTATCCGTTTTTTAGAAGTAAGACAGGCAGAAAGAGGTATTATTTTTTGTAGAACCAAAGCAGGAACTCAAAACTTAACCAAGCTTTTACAAGAAGAAGGTTTTTCTATTGGAGCTTTAGAAGGAGATATGCAGCAAAAAGAGCGTGATAAAGTAATGCGTGCTTTTAAGAACGAAAGTTTACAATACTTAATTTCTACGGATGTTTCTGCAAGAGGAATAGATGTAAGTGGATTGGCATTTGTAATTCATCATCAATTACCAGATCAATTAGACTATTACACACATAGAAGCGGAAGAACTGCAAGAGCAGGAAAAACTGGGGTTTCTATTGCTTTAATATTGTCTAATGAACTTCAAAGAATTTATGAAATAGAAAAAGATTTGAATATTAAATTTACTGAAACTACAGTATAATTAAGACAACCATCTGTGCTCGTTTGCTTTTCTAGAATACCAAATTAAATACCCTCCAAAAGCAATGATTATAATAGGCATTGCAATACCCATTGGGCCGTAGCTGTCAGAATTTTGATCTATTAATAATCCGTAAGACATCTGCCCTACAATACCTAAAAATGATATGATAAAGAAAGTTGTAGCAATTTTTTTCTTTAACAGTAATAATAACGACCCTAAAGTTCCAGAAAATACTGCAATTGCAAATGCAGCAGTAACCCATGCTGGAACATTTTGATATAAAATTTGTTGTTCTTTGGGCAGTGTTTCCAGTATTTTATCAGTCATAAATGCCTGATCTAAATAATTGAAAACACCCATTAGGTTCCAAACAAGAGCAATACTACTAATAACCCAAAATAGATTGCTTGGTTTTCTTAAGTAATTCATAGTCATGTTAAAATTTTAATAAATTCTCTATTAAAATTAGACAAAAAATAATAAATGAGTTTTCAATATTTTAAAAATGGTATTTTTGCGGCCATTAATCTCAACCAAATTGCGATGACTTTCAAATTAAAAAACATACTATTTCTTTTTATTTTTCTTGCAAACACTTTCTTTTTGTCTTCTCAAGTGAAAACAAGTATTAGAGGGATGGTTGTAGATGAAAAAGGAGCTCCAATATTTGCAGCATCATTATACTTAAGCAGCAACCAAGGAGCCTATTCTGAAGAAGATGGTAGTTTTATAATTACCGATGTTATTCCTGGTTCTTACAATTTAACAGCTAGTTTTGTTGGCTTTGATTCACAAACAAAATTTAATGTTATTATTAAATCTAAAGGAAACCGCTCGTTT
>KB911130.1 GCA_000383355.1 Flavobacterium sp. SCGC AAA160-P02
TTTACATAAAAAAATGCTGTAATCTTCAAAAATTTTACAGATAAAGATAACTGGCTTCAAAACTAAAATTTTATTTATGTCAACAAAAAAACTTTTCAAATTCGATACAGAGGTAACACCTGATAACTTAGAAGATGTAATGCAACAAGCAATCGCTTTAGAACTTGCTACTATCCCTACTTATCTATCTACCTATTATTCGATCCATAGGGCACAACATCAAGATCAATTGTATGCCAAACTCCACAAACAACTCTCAGCATCTGGAAAAAGAAGTAAAGATGATATTGACAGATTAGCTCAAGAATTAAAATTAGATATTTTAGTTTATGCCAATAAATCTGCGGCATTAACCATGAGTGTTGTCATTGAAGAAATGCTTCACTTAGCACTTGCTTGTAATGTAAAACAAGCCGTTTGTCAGGTAGCTCCAGACATTTTAGGTATTGGAAAAGTATTAACATTTCCAACACAACTCGATGGTCATGAGCCTGAGTTCCCTATCAATGCCGCAAAATTATCATTGAAACAATTAACAACGTTCTTACAAATTGAAAGTCCAAAACCTTTTAAAGACCCATATGCAGATCTGTTAAAAGCAGCTAAGGTTGAGTATAAAACCATTGGTCTTTTGTATAAAGAAATAATGAAATGTATCGAGCAAAACTTTCCTGGACCTTATAAAAAACGTCCGCAATTACTTCCGCCAGAAACTGGAGCAGGACCAAGACCTTACTACTCTCAAAACTCAATGAATACGGTTCATTATGATAGAGATCACAATCCTCATTTTGCAAATGAGAATGACAGTGGTGAATTAGTAGGTGTATATGACAGTGCTACAGCTATTGAAGCTTTGCATCTTATTGTAGAACAAGGAGAAGGAAGTACTACAAAACAAAACGAGAAGAAACAACATACTTTAGAATGGGGACCTGATAAAATGCCAATTCCAATGGAAGTAGTTGTGAATGAAAAAAATGAAGCTGAAGTTGTCTTTTGGCCAGGTGATTATGAAGATGAAGGAAAAGAAGTAGCACACTTTGCTAAATTCTTAGAAGCCTATAGTCTTGGAGATTATTATGAAAAGAAATTCAAGAAATATCATGAATTAGATGATTTCTATAACTACTTTGTATATGACCAAGATTCAAATCCAAAACAAGCAGATTATGAAAACCCTAAAGGAGGAAATCAAGCCTTAGCTTTGGCTAATAAATTGGGGAATTCTGTATTTGCATATATTCTTTTAATGATAGAAACTTGCTATTACAAAGATGAACACACGCAATATGAGTTGTTTATGTTTGGAATTCACAAATCTATGATTTGGTTGTTAAGTGAAACTGGCAACCACATTAACACTTACAGTTACAGTAAAGACAATCAATCTCATAAAGGAGCATTGACTTTTGAACCTTATGATTTCCAACAAAGTTATTTAAGACCGAAAGAACAAATTTTGGCTATCTTAGATGAATTAGCACAAGTAGATTCTTATTGGAAAGATTGGGGTGAAAACTACTTCCCTTCTCTTCCAGATGTTGCAGTAGATCATAGCATCATAAAAGACATCCCAAAAGTGTCGAACACCCCTCATTATAAACACTAACATCAACTAAAACTAGATACTATGTCATCAGAATTAGCAACAAGAGAGCTTCACACATGTATGGGGCTTAATTCATGTCAAAACGCTGGATATTCAGGAAAGAATGAATGTGCAGGAATGGGAGATTGCGCTACCGCTGTAAGTCATCCATGTCACACATTAAATGCCTGTAAAGGACAAGGAGGATGCGGAATTTTCGGAACTACAGAAGAGCTTTGTTATCCAGGAGAAAATGTTTGTCGTTATCAAGGAAGTTGCGGTGTGCCTATATTGAACTCTCGTTTCATGGCGCAAGGACCTAATAAAGGACGAAGTGTTTGGTTGTTAGCTAGAGCACGTTTCGAAATAAAAAGAACAAAAAATGGTGAAGAAATCGGAAATTCGCCATTACCTTTTGGACCTACAGAAGAGTTTGTAAATAACCTGAGAGGCACTACTGGTAAAGATTATTCTTCTTGTGCACAAAGCGGAAATAGAGCTTGTTCTTACATTAATGACAAAATAGAGAGAAAAATAGCTGCCGATATCAGAGTTGCAGCAATGGAAGTAAAGAGCAAATTACTTTTACCTGAAACGCTTTTAACCTGTCCTAAGGATAATGAATAAAAGACTTGGATTACCAAATTTAGGACTTGGATTAGGCCTTAGAAGTGAACATTTTGATCACATTCTTAATGAATCACCAGAAGTCGATTGGTTTGAAGTGATTTCAGAAAATTTCATGGATTCCTTCGGACGTCCTAGACAGATCTTAAAACAAATAGCAGAGAAATACCCCGTGGTAATGCATGGGGTTTCTATGTCTATAGGAAGTAAAGACCCTTTGAATTTTGACTATTTAAAAAGTTTAAAAACTTTAGCCGATGAAGTTCAACCAGCTTGGATAAGCGATCATTTGTGTTGGACAGGAGTTCTCACTACGAATTCGCACGATTTACTTCCATTACCTCTCAATGAAGAGTCACTTAAACATGTTTGTGACCGCATCAATCAAATACAAGATTATTTAGAAAGACCAATCGTTGTAGAGAACCCAAGTACTTATGCTTCGTTTAAAAATTCTAACATTCCAGAGTGGGAATTTTTAAAATTAATGACTGAAGAAACCGGTTGTGGATTACTATTAGATGTTAACAATGTTTATGTTTCTTCATTTAACAATGACTTTGATCCTGTAGAATACATCCAAGGAATACCGCATGATAAGATTGTGCAAATGCATTTGGCAGGTCATCAAAATATGGGGAATTATATTGTTGACACACATGATAGAGAAGTAACTGATCAAGTATGGAAACTCTTTCAAATGACTTATCAACTAGCTAATGAAGCTTCTATATTATTAGAATGGGATGGGAACATTCCAGCGTTTGATGTGTATCATGCTGAATTGATGAAATCAAAAAAACACATGAATCCTAATTTTAATAAAGTTGAAGAGGATAAGCAGTATTCTAATCAAGAACAGGTTTCTAACCCACTAAATGTTGTTCCTTTAGAATTCATAAAGGAATAATGGAGCAAAAAATCAACATACCACTCGCTAATTTCCAGGAATGGATGCAACAACTGTTATTAGATCCATTTCAACAAACAGATGTAAAACCTGAAAACTTACTTCCTGATGGAATTAATTCTTTAAAAGATGTTATCCATGATTCTAAAAATATTTCAGCAAAAGATCATTTAGCTATCTACCAAAGAAGCTATATTGCACGACTGCGCAACTGTATGTCAATACAATTTAGCGCTCTAGAATATGCATTAGGAGAAGAAATATTTTATTCGTTTGCTGATGACTATTTAGCATCACAACCTTCTTACAACTACAACTTAGCTTTATTAGGAAAACATTTTCCTGAATATTTAGAAGCCAATAGGCCGGACAAGGATCAAAAAGAAGATTGGATTGACTTTGTGATTGAATTGGCTCAATTTGAATACGATCTTGGAATTATTTTCGAAAAGAAAGCAGAAGAAAACTATCAATTAGCAAAAATAGAGTCACAGGATAAAGAGCTTAAATTAGTTCCGATATGTGAGTTTTTTGAATTTCATTTTCCTATAAGACAATTCTATTCTGCATTTAAAAATGGTAAGGAACCGAATTTGCCATTTCCATCAAAGAGTTATTGTATTGTGTTAAGACATAACTTTAAATTAGCGGTATATGACATACAAAAAGAACAATTTGAATTTCTAAGCTATCTAAAAGAAGGAAGGAATATTATTGAGGCAAAATCAAAATTCAAAGTAGATCATGCAATAATAGATTTTGAATTTAACCAAGTTTGGAACAACTGGAAAAGACGCTGGATAGAAACGAAACTATTTCGTTACTAGTTTACAGTTTTTATTTAGATCATCACGATAGTTATCGAGACTTTAATAGTTCTTACGGGAACAGTGATTCTACCTTTTCTGATCGACAGTTTGATTATTCAAAAGGTAATGAAAAGAACAATTATGTTGTACAACAATGCATATAAAAAATAGCCCAAGTTGGAGCTAAAAATATAGTTGGTTTAGTAAAATATGCTATTACCAATCAAATACATACCATTTCTAGTTTTACTACTTATTAAAAATTAAATTTTTGTAAATTTACGAGGTTCCTTAAATCACTTCATTGCTTGCTTTTAATTCTTAGCTTTGAGTTTTTATTTTCCTAACAAAAACTCATGACACAACTCCAGTATATTTCTTCAATTTTATTAGCACTTTATTTTGTTGGTATTATGGTGGTTGTACTCAGAGCAAAAAAAAGTACTTCTGCAGAAGACTATTTTTTAGCAGGCCGGCAACT
>KB911131.1 GCA_000383355.1 Flavobacterium sp. SCGC AAA160-P02
CATTAGTAATAATACAATCGTTACATTTTTTAAATTTTTCATAATAATTTTAAATTTTTAAATTAATAATTCATTTTCTAGCATATTTGCTAACGGTAACGTATAAGAATAGTAGCGGATTTTTACGCACTTACTTTTCCGTTTGATACTGTCTTTGATTTATATATTTCATTTAAGTATTAGCGATTAAACCGCTATTATTTTTATACAATGTTGTACGCTTGCTTTTAATTCCAGTTAATTTGATTTTTCTTACTAATCAGTTGTTTTCAATTTTTTGGCTACTTCATCATAGTATTCTTGTGTTACTACTTCAGTCCAAGTAGTTGGTTGACCACCACCGTATAAGGCTAAATAAGTTACATCATTAAACTTGGTTGAAGAATGCCAATGTTCCGTATCTTTCTCACATTTTATTACATCTCCTGTTTTCAGAATCACAGCTTCTTTTCCCCTTTCCTGATAATATGCTTCTCCATCAACAATTATCAGAACTTGCGCAGAACTGTGTTTGTGCCAATCCAGGGTTGAATTGGCTTTAAAGGTTGCTTTTGTGATATTATATCCCAATTCTGTATCATCGTGGATAATAGCGTTCAACCAAGCTTCTCCGATGTAATGAGTATTTGGTGCTTTATTACCTTCTGTTAGATATGAAGCAACCTTATATTCAGTATTTTGAGAATAGGCTGATGCAGAGACAAGTACTAGCAAGAATAAAATTGAATTTTTCATTTAATTTAAGTTTTTAGTTTCTAACCATTGATTCATTAAATCGGCTATTTTTTTGTTATTCAAATCTGACATTGGGAAATGAGTATTTCCAATTATATCTTTTTCAGGTAAATGTACAAGAGTAACATCACCGCCGTATTTATTTACAACTCTTGTCCATTTTTTCGCCATTTCCAAAGCTGCTCGCCATTGTTCTTTTCCCGGATTATCTATTACTTTTTCTTTTGGTATATAGTCTCCATAGTAAATGACTATTGGGATTTCGGTCAATTTTTTAAAAGTTTCCAATGGAACGCCTCTAGCGGATAATGTTCCTCCAAAGTATGGGATTGAATTTGGGATTTCATTTTCTGGGAAAACAAAGTTACTACCAGGTTCAAAACTTACGATAGCTTTGATATTTTCATTTCTTAAAGCTGTCAACCAACCTTGACCACCACTATGTGAATGAGTAACTAATATACTAGGTCCAACCTTGTCAAATAAGGTTGATATTGACTTAATATTCAATTCAATATCCAAAGGGCCAGTATCAGGGGTTATTTGCCGATAGAATTGATTAAGAGCTTCAGGATCTTTAGAGAATTGAACATTAGGATAAAATTCATTGTTTACTCCAAGTCTGAAAATCCCAAACCAAAGTTGGTCGTCAGTGTTCGCATTAAGAGTCAATGGTTTTGTGCTTCTCCCAGATTGTCCACGTCTTGGTTGGTCAACTAAATAAATTGAATACTGCTTTCTTAAGAAGATAGATTGGAATCCTTCTCTACCATCTGGCGTTGTTTGCCAAGTTCTCATTGATTGCCCGTAACCGTGCCAAAACACCAAAGGCAACTTCTTTGCCTGGGTTGGTATTTGATAGAAAACAGTTGCGTGGTCGCCGTGAAGTGTTTGCCCTTCTGTGTTTTGATTTGTTGGATTAAAAAACCCGTGAGCTACAGGGTCGAAAGTCCCTGAACTTTGTATCACTTCTCCTCCGACTGTAAAACTTCCTTGCTCTCGAATTTCAATAACATTATTATCATCTAGGACAACTTTTTTGTCATTATCACACGACAAGCATAAGCTAACGAGTATTAACGTTAAGGCAATTCTCCAATGTTTAATTCTATTCTTCATTAATTTTAGAATATTGTGTTTCAAGCTTGCGTACAACGTGTTTGTGCATGATTTTGTTGCGACGTTATTAGACTAATAATACTAAAAAAACAACCAACATTGGAAGCGTCCGAGCTTGCCTGCGGCAGGCAGGGATTTTCCGCAAGGAAAATCAACCAGCAATAAATTATGCACAGTGTTGTGTTTCAGTTTTTTATTTGGTGTTCTGATTCTAATTAAAATGTTCCGTTTATATAAATTTAGTTTAAGCAAGCTTATAAGGTTCTTAATATTTTATTTCAAAAAGTTCAACTTTGAAGAGAAGTTTAATTTTAAAAGTCAATTTTAGAAATATTGTTTAAGATTCCATTCCTAAAATTTAGATTAAAAACCTTCTTTTAAATTTCAAGATATTCCGTTTTTGGGATTCTATTTTTCAAAGTTTTTTAAAACAATTTTAATATTTAGATTAGTCAAATCTTTTTTACACAGACGTATTACCTCTTTCTTTTAGTTTATTGTTGATTTTTTTTAGATTATTAATTTCAGATATTAAACAAATTACTAAAGCAATAGTTACAAGGTACATTATGTCAAATTCTTTCGTTGCTATATAATCATAGATATGAATAAACAATGAAAATAAGATTACTACTGCACAGAGAATAGTATTTATAGTTTTTCGTTTTTTTCGTTTTTCTAATCTTTGAATTTTTAAATTAAAAGTATTCATAATTTATTTTTATTTTACAATATTAATATTAGGAATTTTTTGTAAATATCCCTAAATACAAAAAAATATCAATTATCTTTTTTGAGTTCAATTCTGTTTTTTTTTGGGAATTGAACACAACGTGTTTGTGCATGATTTTGTTGCGACGTTATTAGACTAAAATACTAAAAAAACAACCAACATTGGAAGTGTCCGAGGATTTTCCGCAAGGAAAATCAACCAGCAATAAATTATGCACGTTGTTGGCACACGTATTTTATTTTTAATATCTATAATGTCCAATAATTTTATAATCAAAAAGACAGTCCGCTAAAACCTGTCCTCCGCCAATATTGTGAACAATTAAATTCCGCTTTCCATCTGCTGATTTTTTGTTGACTACAATTCCGATATGTGTTATTGCTCCACCTAAATTCCAACAGACTATGTCTCCAGGCAAATAATTTTCTGCTTTATAAGAGATTGTTTTTTCAGCACCTTTCCGTTTAAAATATGTCATTAAATTCGGAACTCTTCTATGGTCAATATTTTTATCAGTTGTTTTAAGTCCCCAGATTTTCGGATAAACACCGAAGTTAGCTTCCATATCTTCGTGGATGTTTTTCTGTAAATCAATTCCGATTTTTCGGTAAGCGCGTATTACAACATCTGTGCAAACTCCTTTTCCATATGGCACATCACCATTTGGATAATCAATAGAGAAGTAGCTTGGGTCATAAACAACTTTTTGTTTTGTCAATTCAAGAGCGCTATCAGACAATTCAATTTTTTTTATTAGCGTTTGTGAAAAACAAAGATTAAGGCTAAAATATAATATTATTATAACTGCTTTTTTCATATGTGTGCCAACGTTTAGTATATGAAAAGTAGGCGATTAAATGCTATTTCTTTTCGGATTAAAATAAAAATAGCAGAAAAAAACTAAGTTTTGGTTAAGCTCTTAACTGCTATTTTTTATATACAACTTAAGTTTACAATCTTTAGTTTTATAGATATAATCAGAAAGAATAAAAGAGAGAATTAAGGTTAATATACACGGTGAAGCTTTTGACTTCGACA
>KB911132.1 GCA_000383355.1 Flavobacterium sp. SCGC AAA160-P02
TCAGTATGATAGCAATATGATTGTAAGGTCTTTCACAATGTTTGGAAGCACACTATTCCTACAGCTTAATAAGGTTATGCAGTCAGCAACTAACATTAGAAGAGGTACTGCAAATGCAGTAACAGAGGGTAGCCTGAAGGAGATGCCGTCAACAAAAGAATATAGAGAGCTCTTCTTAAACCTAGGCGTTGCAAACGTACTGTTTGCTTTGACCGCAAATATATTTAAGTACAACCCATTTGCAGACCCGTCAGTAAACCCATTTTTAACAGGTGATGATGGTGATGATGAGCTAACAGAGGAACAGATGGACCGTATTAGCAAGGCAAAGAATGCTTTGAAGAGGGGCAAGGAAATATCTGATGAAGACCAAATGTTAATTGATAGATATCAAATTAATTTGGATAAGGAGCAGGTACTTGAGTCATATAAGGAGGCAATGTTTGGTATCAATCAGCTTTACAACCTACCCTTAATTGGTGGTACTGTTAACACTGCGGTAGATACTTGGTGGTGGGGGTATAGTGATGCTATTAAAAAACCTAGGTCTAGATACACAGACCCTATATCTCAGATATTTACTAGCTCGTACTACGATATGGTGATAGGAGGTAAAGGTGGTTTTGAAACAGCAGTCACAAGAATATTTGAGTATGGTCTTGGTATACCTAGCAAGACACCACTAGCTGCGGTAGACCAACTAAGGTCGTGGTTTGATAGCAATGATACTGCTCTACGTAAGGAATATGAAAAGAAGGATGAGGATGGTGAACGTATAGCCAAGGAGGAAAGCTTCGAGAAGTTCAAGGAGAATAGGTATGAGGAGAATATGTACGACCTATTAGGCGTGTCATATAGCTATCGACCCGGCTCTGCGAAGTCTAAGGATATTATATATGTTCCGATTGAGGTTAACAAAAGAAAGAAGAAGGATGAGGAGGAGTCATCCGACAAAAAATCAAAGCCTAAAAAACGTAAACGAAGAAAAAGGATAAAGAAGAAAAAATAAGATATGCCATTTAGAAAGATAGGAAAGAATAAGAATGTTAGCCCTAGTGGGAATATGTTTACCGATAAGCAGGTGAAGTTATACTACGCTACCAATGGCTTCAAGAAGTCAAAGCTTAGTAAGAATAACAGGAGAAAGAGAAAGTCATCTAAGAATACCTGATGTACTTGAAGGCTCGCTGCTTATCGTAGTAAGCCATCAGCTCCTCGTCATTGACTGCACCCTGTCGTGGTTTCCTACCACCCCACTTAATGTCACCATAGATATCCTTAACCTTGGCGTAGATGATGCCATCATCACAGGCCCATATCATTACAGGATTCAGTCTCTTGTCGCATAGCTTTACCAACTTACGTATCGCTATCGGCAAAGGGTATGCCTGTGATAACACACGCAGTCTACCCTTCACCTCAGCGTAAGCGACTAAGCTATTGTCTTTATCAAATACTTTGTAGTCTACATCGTTAGGACCGAGCTTCTTAGCGGAGCCACCAAACACATTTACAAATGTATCAATGGCCTTACGTTCCCTCTTTAAATCTTGCTCGGACTCAAACCTCATTGCTACTCAGGTATGTATACATATATAGGAAATCCCTCTCCCTTGCTACCCGCAATGTTGTAATCGAAAAATTCCTGAGCCTCTTCCTCAGTCATCTCATCCTCGTTGATGAGCTTGTCTATCATCTTATTGGAGTCCATCACTAATGAGTTGCTTGCGTACTCAAGACCTACCACACAGTCCTCGTATCCTGTGGGGTATAAGAATGTTTCATCAGGGAACTCCTCTGTTATCTGTTGTAATATATTATTTGACATATTTAATTTGATTTATCGTGCTCCTCTGCGTGACAACGTGAGCATAGCACCCTGCATTTATTAATCTCTTCTACAATCTTTTTCTTAGAGTATCCTTTCACTAAGTAATCTGCCACAGCAAAAGACTTGTCATCATTGTGATGATGAAACTGTAGAGCGTGTGAGCTAAAGGATTTGTGTGTAAGCTTAGAGTATCCGCACTCATCACAGTTCAAGTTATTCTTTAGACTGTTATACCACTCACGCTTTCTTTTTACGTAGTCCTTCTTTACATCTCCATAGCAGGTGATACAGGTCTGTCTGAGATGTTTCTTACCGTTCTTTATTCCTGCTGACCAATACTTATCAAGCTCTTTTACCTCATTACACTTTCTACATACCTTCTTCTCCATCTCTTATCGTCTCTTCTAGTGTCTTTAATACAAACTGAATGGTCTCTATGTGGTCTAGTACCTGAGCATACTCTCTATCAATTAGGTGTTCATATATCGCATCGGCAGAGTCGTGGATTTCATTCATAGTAAAGTTAATATGAATGAGCCTATCGTTATCTGCCTTTGAGATACTCATCAGGAGTCTATGGCGTTTATGATTGTGTTACCTAAGGACTCGTCTATCTCCTTAATAGCTTTATAGATTCTCTTGGATGACTTGCGTGTCTCCTCTACCTCACTTCTCTTGGAGTCACTGCCTAGGTATGCGTACATACAGCAGTCCATCCTTAGTAGCTCATCTGTCTTCTGCTTGGTTGACCATCCCTTCTTTGAGATAGCCCTCTGTATGTCATCACTTGTGTACTCCATTGAAATATCTTGTTAGGTGGTTCTTAAGTTTATCTATTTCTTTTTTTCCTGTCCTTGTCTTTATCAGCTCAAAGGTTTTTAGATATATTTTATCATCTTCCTTGTTCTTTTTTATGATAGACATCAAAGACTCTTTTTCCAAATATAGTTTTTTGTTTTGTTTTCTCAAAGAGATTACCTCTTTTTTTAGTTCGAAACTAGAGAGACTATGTATTGGGTCAGTGTCAGTAACGAACATATCCTGAACCTCTTGATACTTAATACGTAGCTGTTGATTGGTTTTAACCTCAGACTCTAGGCCTCTTATGTAATGGATTATTGTTGCGTGGCTCTTGTTTATCATACTACCCACCTCAGTGAGTGTGTATCCCTTTAGGTTTAGCACCTTAGAGAATACTGCA
Source organism: Flavobacterium sp. SCGC AAA160-P02 (assembly GCA_000383355.1). GTDB lineage: Bacteria > Bacteroidota > Bacteroidia > Flavobacteriales > Flavobacteriaceae > Polaribacter. Next base: position 3,033 of record KB911132.1, read on the forward strand.
CGAGCAGATGGGTGTGGCATACGTCTAGACTTTTCGTCTACGTCCACCCCGAACACTACTCCAACAATGTCTTTAAGCTTTTTAACCTCTCTGAGGTTTCTTGTGTGTCTTTGCATTTGATTAGTATTTGATTTGAATTAATGTAATCTAGGTAATCATCACAGTCTATCTCCTTTATAGATAGGAATGTGGTGAGACCCTCTTCCTCTTTTATGTATTCAATCTCAAAGAAGTATGGACTATCGTGCTTGACCACACCACCTACCTTCTGAGAGAAGTGGTTCTGTTTTTCTAAGCACGGCTCAAAGTAATCTAGCTGAAGTATAATCTCTTCTGAGTATTCATAGTCTAGGTTTGCTAGCTCTAGTATAACGTCACCATCTATGTCGTAGTAAATCTCTTCAGCCTCTATATACTTCCGTATTGAATCCATAGTCATCTAACTCTTTTAGTCTGTATTCCTGTAACTTAGACACCTTTCCTTCGGGTCTTTTAATCTCGCTGAACAAGACATTTGAGTTCGGTGGTATAGCTATTAGGTCGGG
>KB911133.1 GCA_000383355.1 Flavobacterium sp. SCGC AAA160-P02
AAGGCGATAGCTCGTAACCTTATCCGTATGTCAAGGAAAACCATTGAGGCGATTGTAGGGGGTTCTGAAGCCCATACAACGGCAAGTGCAATGGAGAATGAACTATCTGACATATCCGACAGGGTCGCTACAGAAGAATCTTTTGCAGATGCAGGGGATTTATTGCAAGATAAGCTAACTGCAATGACAGAAAACCGTTACAAGTTTACTGCACTTAGCACAGGAATCGGGCATCTGGACGAGAAACTTGACGAAGGTGGTATTGGTAAAGGAGAGGTATTTGTTGTTTCAGCACCTACCTCTTGTGGTAAAAGTCAGTTGGCTTTGAACATAGTTTTAAGGGCATCAGTACAAGACGGAATACCGATTGGTATATTTAGTTTTGAGATGCCTGCAGAGCAACTAATGAAACGAATGGTACAAACGGCAAGTGCAGTAAATCTAAAACGAATCAGAGAGAATGTAGCCACAGAGGACGAAAAAGCTCGTGTCTTTGCATCTCTTAAAAAAGTTAAAGAAGCACCGATTGTAGTAGAACATTTCGTTAGGGGCATAGATGAACTACGTTCAAAGGCTAGGTCAATGAAGCGTAAACACCGAATAGAGGCACTCGTCATTGATTACCTACAACTTATACCATATGATACTCGTATGAGTAAGCATGACGGAATAGCATTAGTTTCACATAGGATTAAACAACTAGCAATGGAACTAAATATTCCTGTTATCTTGTTGGCTCAAGTCAACAGAGAGGGAGCAAAGAGAGACTCTGGTCTATCAATGCACGACCTCAAGGATAGTGGGGATATTGAGAACGATGCAGATGTCATATTACTTATGTGGGCTAGGGGTGGAGACCTACAGAACTGCAGAGTTTTTGATGGGAAAACATCTTACCTAGAACTAGATTACAAAATAGCAAAAAACCGTGAGGGCGAAAGAGACCTTATGGGTAAATTTAAATTCATAAACCAAATCGGGAGATTTCAATAATGTCAGATACAATATATAGAGAACCAACAGAAAACATATTAACTAAGGGACTGCACCAGATGACAGTCGCTTGTGAAGCACTCACTAAACAGAACGATATACTAAATAAAGATGTAGAAAATCTTAAAACTAAGTTGACAATGGCAAAAGAAAAGCTTTTAGTAAATGGCATAGAGGCTTAGTACACCTTTATGAATGGTTTTATATAGTTCGTTTTTTTTGAATTGTGTATTATGATTAATTAACATATTTGAACAAAGGTAAGCCGCTAGAGTAATCTACGGCAGGGAGAGTTTTATCATTTCCTCTTCCATATGATTCCTTTTTTCTTCTTGTAGAAAAACGTCCTCTTGGTTTAAGGGGGCGTTTTTTTATTGGGTTAGCTTGTAGTATGCCTCTTTGGTTATTACACGCTTGGACACTAACTCCTTGTAGTAAGCGATGTTGCCTGGAAATAAATCTCGCAGCATCTCTATCTGAGAACTTGTCTCTTGAGCATCTATAATACCTTCAATGGTACTTAAACCTTTTCTAGCCCCTCTTCTTACTTTGCGGAAATGATTAACTAATTTCTTTTGCAAGAACCTGTCTTCGACTTTACCGATTTCATTGTAAATCTTTTGATTGTTGGCTTCAGTATTTAAAGATAAATCTAATCCCATTGATTCAAAAATCTCATCATTGTTTTGTGTCTTATCTTTCGGCAAATTAGGTAAGACTTCTCCTCCTAGCATCAAGTAACCTACCTCCTTAGAACTTAACCCTGCTCGCTTCATTACCTCTGCTGCTTTTTCTGGGCCTTGTCCAGGATATTGTTTTTCTAAAACAAAAGATAAATTCTTGTAGTGCATTTTTTGGCGTTGCATTAATCGTTTATAACTTTCGTTAGCCTTATTGTACTCTTTTTGAAATTGTCCTGGAGTTGATTGCATCTGCTCTAACTCATATCTCAACTTAGTACCCCATGCGTTCTTCTCTTGTCTTAAACTACCATAATCATTGCGAACTTTGTTTTCGCCCGCTAGTTCTACTTCAAAAGCATTTACCCTCCAACCTGCTTGGCGTAGGAAAACTTGATTAGTAGTGTACCTTGCTCCAGGCTTCTGTGCTTTTATTAACTTTTCTACTTCCCTAGCTTGCCCAGGCTTAAACATATCCTCTACAGTATAGTCTATTATTTCACCGAAAGCCTTTATACCTTCTTCTGTAGTAATCTTATCTTCCTTGCCGATTTCCTTTATGTTATATCCACCCTTCAGTAAGCCTAGATAGAAGAAAGCACCTTCTCCCTTGAACTCCTGTAGAATCATTTGTTGTAAATTGGTTTCACTAGTATCATCAAAACCTGCAGTAAAAGCTTGGCTAATCATACGTTGTGGCAATAGGTAAGAAGTATTCATATAATTAAACTTCGTACCATCTGCACTTAATTCCATCATCAATGGAGAGTTCTCATCGTACTCTGGAGTAAATGTTTCTATTAAAGCACTTTTAGTTTCCGAATCTACTCCGTGGCTTTTCTCCCACGAAGACATCCATGCACTCATGCCTCCTATAACTGCCGCGCTACTTGCTGCACGTTTTGCACCCATCCACCTTGAGGCATTTATATCGGGAGGACCCATATCTATTCCTAGATTACTTCCTAGTTTGCCCCTAAATAAATCTTTAATTTGTCTACCTTGGTTATATTGATTTCTTAAAAGCTCCATTGTAAATGTAGCGAACTGCGGTGTAAGGCCTACCTTAGTTGTATATCTTAAAAACGGATTTACTTTATCATAGTTCTGGTAAACATCATTGACTAACTTAGCCGCTGCATTCTTCAAGTTCTCTGCTTGATTTGCTTCACGCATTTTGGGATATACTTTCTTTAATTGCTCTTGCATTTGTTTCCACGCATAGAATCTAAAAGCAGTATCTGGAACTTGATAAGCTTTAGCAAATGGTTCTATCATAGCTCCTACTGGTCCTACCCCACGCTCTAAATTAGAACGTATATCCGATGCAAATATGTTACCTCCCTTGATGCCATATTTTTCTGCATCTTTAATTTGTGCAAGAATTTCTTTAGACATCTTTTGATTGCTTGCAAACATATCAATGTCACTAGCACCAACTCGCAATGCGTTCCACATTGTAGGGGCATCAAACGGATTCATTCCTAATTGCATTACTGTAAAAGCATTACCAGGAATCTGAACCATATATGAAGGTACATTACCTAGAACCTTTACTGCCTTTGATAAACCTATACCAGAGTTCATTACATCCCCCATACCATCTTGAAGGGCATTGATGTTTTTTACTATAAAGTCACTTGCGTATAATTGCTGCACAGCTATATCAACATCTTGAGTAGCGTACAATCCACTTTCTCCACCAAGTAAATGCAATGGTTCTGTACCTTCTACCTGTTTCCTACTAGCAAGACCCATCTGTTCTAGCATTTCTACCATTCTCTTGTCACTAGTTGA
>KB911134.1 GCA_000383355.1 Flavobacterium sp. SCGC AAA160-P02
AAACCTAGGAAAGTATAGATGATAAGAATCAATGATCTTTTTGGCCCTGTTTTTTCTAACGGCACAAATACAGGCTGTAAAATAGTAAAGATAGGAGTGTCTTCTTTTACTTTAAGCTCTTGGGTTTCTAGTTGTTTTGCCAATTCTGAATAGACCCCATAAGCCAAGTCATACTCAGATTGTAACAACATGAGCTCCATCTTAGCACGTGCTGAATTTACATTTTGGTTTCTATCTGTATATAATGCCAGTTTTTGTTGAATTTTCTGAAATTCTTGTTCTTTTTCTTGATACCTATTTTTAATAAAGTCTAACTCAGAACTCGATTTTTCAATCTTAAAATCAATAACATACTGCTCTAATAATTCTTGTGCTTTTTGGGTAAGCTCAGCAGCAGCTCTTGCCTCAGGCATGGTGGTGGAAAGACCTATATACCCATCTTTATCATTCACTTCCATAGATAACTGCTCTAATAACAATTCTATTAACTTTTTGTCATCTTCGGTTATTTGTGGCAAAGAATCATTGTTTTTAGACTCTTCCTTAGAGATTTCATCACTTTTTAGTAGACCAATAAGTACTCCTGGCAAGCCAATCGTATATTTTTTTATAGAACCGAGAACACTAGGGCTATATACATTTGTATAATACTCTTTGTAGGTAATTTTATTATCTTGACCCTCTATAGTAATAAGAGTTTCTAACAATTCTTTTTGAAAAGAAATATTGGTAAGAATTTGAGGGTATAAGGTAGGTGAAATACTAGATTGCTGACCTACACTACCTAAGTTAATACCCGCAAGTGCCGCAAGCCCACCTATACTACCTCCTGGTTTTTCAGATGAAGACTGAGGAACTATTGTAGTAGATGCAGTATATTCATTTTGTGAAAAAACAGCTACAAATAGCCCAAGAATCATAAAAACTAGCACTGTTTTCAGAATTAATTTTTTACCTGTCCAAATAGATTGTAACAAAGCAATAATATCTATACTATCTTCTTGGTTTTCAGAAGAATTGTTATGTGTTGTAGGTGTTGTCATTTGTATAATTTTTTATTGGTATTTCTTATAGATGATCGTTTCAATCTAATATTACCAAACTTAATTTTTCATAATTTTAAATCCCTTATAAAACTATTCTTTAGTTTTTTAAGGAGTTAATTAGAAGTGCTAGAGTACCTAAGGTGGTTGTAATACCTAGTACTTCCTGAATACTCATCTTTGTTTTTTCAGCTTTGTTGGGTAGTAAAATAACAGCACCAGGCTCTAGTGGTGGATAGTTTTTAAAGAACAAAAACTTTTTAGTAGTCTTAATATTTCCGTTTGCATACACTACATATACATTGCCTTTTTTTGCATTTTCAGAAAAACCACCTGACTTATCAATATAGGATTTTAACGTTTTAGATTTTTCAAAACGAACCAAAGATGGCGATAATACCTCACCTTGTATCTCTACTGTTTGATTTTCTGAAGGTATAATTAATTCATCCCCTACCTCTAAAATTAAATCATAGGAAGACCCTTTACCTCCTTCTTTTAAAATTTCAGTAAGGTTAATCCCTATTTTAAAAGTTTGTTTATCATCAAAATCTACCAAAGAATCATTTTCTGATATAGTCTCTAAAAGTTCAGTTTGCAGTTTTTTATCTATTTCAGATTTTTTCCTGTAAAGAGCAGCTCCTTTAATATAGGCATACGGAGAAAGACCGCCTGCCCTTTCTAGTAGGTCTGAAAGACGTTCATTCTTGGAAGTGATTGCATATCCTCCTGGATAAGCAACTTCTCCTGTTATGGTAATTTTTTTCTGAGTAGAATATCCTTTTAAATAACGAACAGAAACGATATCAAATGGTTTTATGTAAACCTTTTCATTTTTATTTTCTAAGGTACTTGAACCTGCATATCTAATATCCTGACTAATAGTTTCAAAATTACCATCATTTAGTCTCCTAAAAATATATATCCTTGCTGTATCTGCTCCATCTTTAAAACCTCCAGAGGTGGCTATAAGATCCTCCACAGTCATATTTTCAACAAAAGGAATACTTTGAGGTTTGTTAATGGCTCCATTTATTGTAATAGTAGCGGCTTCCTTTAGAGTAGTTTTATCAAAAATATAAACACGGTCTTCTCTTTGTAAAGTAATCTCTGCTTTATTTTCTAGGATTTCTTTTACAGAAAAAGAAACTACCTCTTGCTCTACTTCATTTATTTTTCGGTAGATAAAAGCTCTTTCTAGAAAAGCATTTTCTTTTATACCTGAAGCTTTACCTAATAAATCTGAAACTGTTAGGTCTTTAGTAAGCTCATAATTTCCTGGACGATATACGGCCCCTTCAATACTAACTTTATTAGAATATCTATCGTTAATTTTTCCAACAATTAGCTTATCTCCATCTTGCATTGCAAAGTCTTTCTGCTGTTCTAATAAAACCTCAGAAACTTCTTTCTCTTTTCCATTAACACGCTCTATTAGTAAACGTTCTTTGTAGGCACTTGACGTAAAGCCACTGAAATAGGTAATTAGGTCTTGTATATTCTCATCCTGTTTTAATTCATAAATTCCTGAGCGTTTCACTTCTCCAGTAACTTCTATTTTACTTTGATAAGTTTCAACATAAATAATATCCTGATCTTGTAAAAAGATGTTTCCTTTTTGGGAACCATTTAATAAATATTGGTAAATATCAAACTGACTAAATTCTTTTCCACCTCTAATCACTTTAATGTTTCTAAAGGATCCGTTTTTTGTTGGTCCTCCAGCAGCATACAGGGCATTTAAAACAGTAGACAAGGCATTTAAACTATAGCTTCCAGGAACTTTTATCTCACCTATCATACTTACCTGAACCGTTCTAACTCCTGCCAAAGATACTTCTGCATATACCTTATTATAACTGTTATTTGCAGCGCCAATGCCATTGTAAATTTTCTTTAGGTAAGAAATTATTTTTGTTGTTGCTTTTTCTATTGATAGCCCACTCACATAAAT
>KB911135.1 GCA_000383355.1 Flavobacterium sp. SCGC AAA160-P02
AAAAGCCAAAACCAACGGCACAAAGGCTCCGGTGGCTAAAAAGTCTGACCCTATCCAAGCAATGCGCAATATAGAGCGTATTTCTAAACTAATTAGTAAGCCCAAAAAGGCAATAAATACGGTGGCTAGTTTACCTATACGCACCATTTGCTTGTTAGTGGCAGATGGGTTTATTTTGCTTTTATAAATATCTACACTAAGTACCAAAGCTCCTGTATTTATCATAGAATCCATGGTAGACATAATTGCAGAACACAGGCCAACAAAAATAAAGGCAGCCAAGCCAACAGGCATAAATTTAACAATCATGGCTGGCACAATACCTCCTTCTGGTACAGATTCAAAAATACCCAAACTTAATACCCCTGTTAAAGTAACAATAAGGTACAATGGAATAAATACAAAGAAAGCTAAAGACATCATTTTTTTTGCATCATTGGGTTTCTTAGTTGCAGAAATTCTTTGCCAAATATTGGCCTGTATCATCCAAGAACAGCCAAAGGTTATAATAAATACCAGGTTGTTTGAAATGTTATGAAAAAAGGAAAAGAATGTTGGTTTGTTTTGTTCTAAAGCAATTTCTTGTACTTTTTCAAAACCGCCAGAATGTTGGTAAGCAACTACAAAAAGAACTACAACAGCTATAAGTAAAAATACAAACTGAATAATATCTGTAATAACCACGCCTTTAAAACCTCCAAAGAAGGAATATAATAACACAATACTAGTGCCTATTAGAGCTGCTATTTTATAATCAATATCAAAAAAAGATTGAAAGAAATTACCAATTACAACCGCTTGGGTAGCTACTCCTAAAATCATAAAAATTAAGATGAGTAACGAAAGTAAAAAAGCTACTTTTTTATTGTAGCGAGCTTCCATCAGTTGTGGCTGGGTAATAGTACCAATTTTTCTAATGGCTTTAGAAAAAAGGTACATTAAAAAGGTAGAAAAAAGTACNGGCATGCCATAAATCCAAAAAGAGCTGATTCCTTGGTTAAAACCATGATCTACCAAATCTATGGCAGAACCACCTCCCCACCATGAAGCAATAAAGGTAATAGACAAGGCCCAAAAAGGTAGTTGCCGGCCTGCTAAAAAATAGTCTTCTGCAGAAGTACTTTTTTTTGCTCTGAGTACAACCACCATAATACCAACAAAATAAAGTGCTAATAAAATTGAAGAAATATACTGAAGTTGTGTCATGAGTTTTTGTTAGGAAAATAAAAACTCAAAGCTAAGAATTAAAAGCAAGCAATGAAGTGATTTAAAATGAAATAAGGAACCTCGTAAATTTACAAAAATTTAATTTTTAATAAGTAGTGAAACTAGAAATGGTATGTATTTGATTGGTAATAGCATATTTTACTAAACCAACTATATTTTTAGCACCAACCTTAAGAAGCATTCTTTGTCTATGACCATCTACAGTTCTTTTACTAATAGAAAGCTTAACGGCTACTTCTTGGGTAGTTTTTTCATTGCATATTAATTTTAAGACTTCAATTTCTCTTCTAGATAGTTTTTCTTTATAGCCAAGCAATTGGTTGTAATTTTTATGATTCATAGAGAGTATTTATTATTATTAAGTATAATCTAAAACCAATTTTTACTAAAATAAATTGGCGTGGGAAATTCAACAAAAAAATATTTTTATAAATATAGACTAATGGTCTACTATTGTCAATACCCGTAAGTAGGGGTTTTTATACTCCCAAATTATAGTGATTAAATAGCATTATAAAGTAATTGTACCTAGATCTGTATAAATTAAATTAAGAATCTAATAAAAAATATAGTACTATGTTTTGCATACTACTATCTTTTGCCTTATATTTGACCCGAAAATGATTTAAATTATAGCATTCATGAAAATAGAAAACACAAAAGCACAGATGCGTAAAGGAGTATTAGAGTACTGCATCTTATCTATTTTACAACATGGTGATGCCTATACTTCTGAAATTATCTCTACCTTAAAAAGTGCAGAAATGATTGTAGTTGAAGGTACTATATACCCCTTATTAACAAGGTTAAAAAATTCAGGACTACTGTCTTATCGTTGGGAAGAGTCTACCTCTGGCCCGCCAAGAAAATATTATGTTCTCACAGAAAGTGGCAAACTCTTTTTAAAAGAATTAGATACAACATGGAGTAATTTAAAGACAGCTGTAAACCAAATAACAAGCAAAAAATAAAAAAAACCGATGAATAAGACTATCAATATAAATTTAGGAGGCTATTTTTTTCATATAGATGAGACTGCTTATCAAAAATTAAGAAGATATCTAGATGCAATTTCTAAATCACTTAGCGATGATCCTCAAGGAAAAAACGAAATTATTGCAGATATAGAGGCTCGCATTAGTGAATTATTATCCGAAAAAATTACAGAGGCTCGCCAAGTAGTTAATGAACAAGACATTAGCAACATCATTAAAATAATGGGAGAGCCAGAAGATTATGAAGAGAATGAAACTGGGTATACAGACAACTCATCTAGCTACCAAAGAAAAAAAACCAGCAATAGGAAATTATACAGAGATGGAGATGATAAATTCTTAGGAGGTGTAGCTGCAGGTGTTGGCCATTATTTAGGAATTGATGCTATTTGGTTGCGACTGCTTCTAATTGCCTTGTTTTTTAGTGCTGGATTTGGGTTTTTAATCTATATTATTTTATGGGTCTTATTACCTGAGGCAACCACAACAGCAGAGAAACTAGAAATGGAAGGTGAACATGTAACTATAGATAATATTGAAAAAAAAATTCGTGAAGAATTTAGTGCTATCAAAGAAACCCTTGAAGACGGTGCCAATAATGTAAAAAAAAAAGTAGCAGATGGTTTTCAAAAAAATGGTAAGAAAGCAACTTCTGGCTTACAAGAGCTGATAGGTGTTATAGGGATTATTTTTAGTGTATTGTTTAATATGATAGGAAAATTTATTGGGGTTATTATCATTATTTTCTCTTCGATTATACTGGTTTTACTATTCTTAGCAATATTCTCTTTGGGAAGTTTTGAATTACTAGGATATGGTGAAGATTTTATAAACCTTCCAAACTTTATGTTTGATTCACTCATACCCTACTGGGTATTGGCTATTGCCTTGTTTGTATTAATAGGGTTTCCATTCTTAATTCTATTTGTGTTAGGGCTTAGAATTATTTCTAGCAATATAAAAAAGCTTGGTAAGACTGTCTCTTTATCATTGTTAGGAATTTGGATTATTGCGCTGCTAACATTGCTGTTTACAGGAATAGAATTAGGAACATCTAGTGCTTATAATGGCACTAAAATAAGCGCTTCAGAGCTTGTTATTAAACCAACAGATACCTTGCATTTAGAAATGATAAATGATGATATGCTATTTTTTCAAGAAACCTTAACAAGAAGTTCTAAACGAGTGTTTGTGTCTGATAATAAATTAGAGAAAATCTATTCAACAAATATAAAAGTAGCCGTAGAAAAAAGTAATTCTGAAACTAGTTCTATAAAAATTAGAAAAGTTTCTGAAGGAAGAAATAAAACCAAAGCAACAGAAAATGCAACAGGAATAGACTACAAATATGAAGAAGCACAAAACACCCTTCAATTAAATGGGTTTTTCTTATCTCATTTAACCTATAGATTTAGTGATGAAGTAGTATATGCTACTATATATATACCTGAAAATAGCACTGTGTTTTTAGATAAAACTACTCAAAGCTTCTTATACAATATAGCTAGTATAGACAGTATGTACGATGCAGATATGGTTGGTCATTATTTTAAAATGACAGACAAAGGATTAGATTGTACAGATTGCATAGAAAAGCCAATAATCTAAAAAAGATACTATTCTAAAAAACAACTCATCCAAGAAAAATAACAATTGAGTGCTTTATATTCTAAAAAACATACTTAAAATTAGACATTTGTAAAAAATAAACATCATGAAAAAAACAATCATTAAAGTAACAGCTGTACTATTCTTAACCACGCTTACTTCTTGTGGCATAGATATGCTAAATAGAGTAGAAGGAAACAACAATGTAACCTCTATTAAAAGAGATATTAGTACAGATTTCACCAAAGTAAGAGTGAGTACTGGTCTAGAATTATTCATACAACAAGGAAGTGAAATTTCATTAACTGTAGAAGCAGATGAAAATTTACATGATATTATTATTACAGAGGTTGTTGATGGAAAATTAAAAATTTACACAGAGAAAAATATTTGGAAATCAACCGCTAAAAAAGTGTATCTAACCGTAAATACCATAGAAGAACTCACCGCTTCTAGTGGAAGTATTGTTGTTTCTGAAAGTGTTTTAAAAGCTACCAATTTAGATGTTAGCTCTAGTAGTGGTGCTAATTTAACTATAGAAGTTGCAGCTACCAATCTTATTTCTAGTACTAGTAGCGGATCTAGTTCACAAATAGAAGCAAATACCACCAGTGTAATTTCAACATCTAGTAGTGGCTCTAGCTTAAACCTCTCTGGAGAAACAACTTCGCATGAAACAAGTGCATCAAGTGGCAGCTCTATAACTGCCTATAAATTAGTCTGTAAAGATGTTATTGCAAAAGTAAGTAGCGGTGCTAGTATAAGCGTATATGCATCTTCGTCTATAGATGGAAAAGCCAGTAGCGGAGGAGGTATTTCCTTTGAAGGAAATCCTGAAAAAATAACTAAAAATACCTCATCTGGTGGAAGAGTTTCTCCAAGATAAAGAATTCTATGAAAAGGGAAAATAGTAGTTGGTTTTGTTAGTAAATTAAATTACTTCAATAAGAGCTGTTTGAAATACATCAGCTCTTATTTTTTTTTCAAATGTTCTTCTATATCAGCCAGATGATGCTCTAATGCCTCTGATGAAATTTGTATTTCTCTAATTAATAAGGCTAAAGAAATAAGCAACAACAGCAACGCAATACCAAACAACCAAACGGCTATAATTTTATATTCTATATAAATTAAAAACATGGTTAGCACACATAACAATAAGCTTCCTATTCCAAAAATTTGCATCCAACGAGTTAACGTGAGCCTAAGTTTTAAATTTTTGATCTGTCTTAGTAAAGATTCGTCTTTTTTATCTAAATACACATCGTGTAAATTTCTAATCACTGCTGCATAGGCTAAAAATCTATTAGTATATGCCAACATAATTAAAGAAATTGCTGAAAATAATAAGGCTGGTGTGGTTAATGTTAATGTTTCCATAAGAGCACAAAATTAAATATTTTCAATACTTTTAAGGCATGAAATCATTTATTATTTTTTTTACAGTATTAATTAGTTCTCAAATTAGCAGTCAAACACTCCCAAATGGCTTTTCTTATGTATCTGAAATTGATGCAACAATTAAGAAGGAGTTAAGATATGCTACTTCAAATAATTTTATAGGAAAACCTATAGATGGCTATTTAAAAGATAGCCTTATTATCTCAACGCCTGCAGCCAAGGCTTTAAAAGAAATTCAAACTAAATTGATACTTTCTGGCCTGAGTCTTAAAATTTTTGATGCCTATAGGCCTCAACAAGCTGTAGATCATTTTGTTAGATGGGCCAAAGTAATGAATGACACCTTAATGAAGCAGTTATATTATCCAGATGTTCAGAAATCGGAGCTATTTACACTAGGTTTTATTGCATCTAAATCTGGCCATACAAGAGGCAGTACGGTAGATCTTAGTATTGTTGATGTAAAAACAAACAAAGAAGTAGACATGGGTAGTTCTTATGATTTTTTTGGTGAAAAATCTCATCCATTTTATAAAAAAATTACTGAAGCTCAAATGAAAAATAGGATGTTACTTAGAACTATTATGATTAAAAATGGTTTTATACCCTATGATAATGAATGGTGGCACTTTACACTAAAAGATGAACCTTATCCAACTACTTACTTTAATTTTCTAATTGAATAAGTAACTTTTAACAAAATCTAAACGACTTACTATCATATCGGCATTATATTTGTACAGAATAAGATAAAACTACCAGTTGTTTTGAAGTCATTTAAAAATATCCTTTTTTACGTCTCTTTGCTCGTTAGCTTCCATGTATCTAGTCAAATAGATACCATTGCAGATTCTAATAAAAAAAATAGTGGAAAGAAAGTTATTCTTGCGGTTCCATCTAAAAAAATAAAAAAACCAATTTCTTTAGAAATTGGAAATAATGATGGATTTAAAAAAGCATTTGACAACAAAAATAAGCAAGACGCAAAAAAGAAAAAAGAAGACGATTTAAATAACAAAGGAATTCTTTCAGCAGCAAAAATGTCTGAAGAACGTTTTTTAAAGTCTTGGAAAAGAATAAATGCTCCCTTTCCTAAGATAGATCAAGATTTGGGAAGCTTTAGAACCCAATCTGAATCTGTGCGAATTATTTGTAGAGATTTTCAATATCCAGATGGAGATAGAGTAACTATTACCATTAATGACATTCCTGTTATAAGAAACATCACCCTACAAGGTTCTTATCAAAGTTTTGATCTTCCATTACAGGTAGGAATTAATAAAATTGCCTTTATTGCATTAAACCAAGGAACTTCTGGTCCAAACACAGCTGGTTTTAAAGTTTTTGATGACTCTGGGAACGTTATTTCATCTAATGAATGGAATCTTGCTACTGGCGCTAAAGCCACTGTTATCATAGCAAAAGACAAATAAATACACCAAACGAAAACGTTGTAATTAATTTAATTACTACTACTTTTTTTATTCTACTTAATTCATTTATTTTTGTAGTAAGAATCCTTCAATTTAGCAGGATCCCTAATTTGAAAACAAACAACAAAAAAGAATGAAAAAAGTTACCAAGCAGACCTATATTAATTGGTATAAAGACATGTTATTTTGGAGAAAATTTGAAGATAAATTAGCTTCTGTCTACATCCAACAAAAAGTAAGAGGTTTCCTACATTTATACAATGGTCAAGAAGCTGTTTTAGCGGGTGCTTTACATGCTATGGACTTGTCTAAAGATAAAATGATTACTGCATACAGAAACCATGTTCAGCCCATTGGTATGGGAGAAGATCCAAAAAGAGTGATGGCAGAATTGTATGGAAAAGTAACGGGTACTTCTAAAGGAATGGGAGGCTCTATGCATATTTTTTCAAAAAAACATGGGTTTTATGGTGGTCATGGAATTGTAGGAGGTCAAATTCCTTTAGGAGCTGGTATTGCTTTTGGTGATAAATACAAAGGAAGCGATGGCGTTACCCTAACCTGTTTTGGAGATGGTGCTGCTAGACAGGGTTCTCTTCATGAAACTTTTAATATGGCTATGTTGTGGAAATTACCTGTAGTATTTATTGTTGAAAATAATGGATATGCCATGGGAACTTCTGTAGAAAGAACAGCAAACCATACAGATATCTGGAAATTAGGTTTAGGCTATGAAATGCCTTGTGGACCAGTAGATGGTATGAACCCTATTAAGGTTGCTGAAGCAGTAGATGAAGCCATACAGAGAGCAAGACGGGGTGATGGGCCAACATTTTTAGAAATGAAAACCTATCGTTACAGAGGTCATTCTATGTCTGACGCTCAACATTACAGAACTAAAGACGAAGTGGCAGAGTACAAGAAAATTGATCCAATAACACAAGTACTTGATATCATTAAAGATAAAAATTACGCTTCACTTGAAGAAATTGAAGAAATAAACCAACAAGTAAAAGACAAGGTTAAAGAATGTGAGAAATTCGCAGAAGAATCTCCATATCCAGAAATTAGTCAGTTACATGATGTGGTATACGAACAAAAAGATTATCCTTTTATCAAATAGCCCAATGTGGGTTTAAAGTATAGAATAACTCTCACTAATTTAGTTATTACTAATTAAAAAGGCAAGAGTAAAAAAATTAATTTAGGAATAGATATATGGCAATACTAGTAAATATGCCTCGCTTAAGTGACACCATGGAAGAAGGTGTTGTGGCAAAATGGTTAAAGCAAGTTGGCGATAAAATTGAAGAAGGAGATATTCTTGCTGAAATTGAAACTGACAAAGCAACTATGGAATTTGAATCTTTTAATGAAGGAACTTTATTGCATATTGGTGTTCAAGAAGGAGAAACATCTCCAGTAGATGTGCTTTTAGCCATTATTGGTGAAGAAGGAGAAGATATTTCAGAAATTTTGAATGGAGCAGCTGCAACTTCTCAAGAAGTAACATCTGAAGATACCACAAAAGAGATCTCTAAAGAGCAAAGCGATACCGCTATTCCTGAGGGAGTTCAGGTAATTTCGATGCCTAGATTAAGTGATACCATGGAAGAAGGAACAGTAGCTTCTTGGTTAAAAAATATTGGTGACAAAATTGAAGAAGGAGATATTTTAGCCGAAATTGAAACAGATAAAGCTACCATGGAATTTGAATCTTTCTATGAAGGTGTTTTATTATATATTGGCGTTGGAGAAGGAGAAAGTGCAAAAGTAGATAGTTTATTAACTATCATAGGACCAGAAGGTACAGATGTGTCTGCACTAGTAACTGCTCATAAAGAAGGAACTATTTCATCAGACACAATTGAAACTACAACAGAAGCTTCAACTACTGAAACAGTTCAAATAGAAGAACAAACGGCTGAAGTTTCTAAATCAAATAATACTGGTGGAAGAATTTTTGCTTCTCCTCTTGCAAAGAAAATTGCAAAAGATAAAGGTATTAACTTAGCAGATGTGAAAGGTTCTGGAGAAAATGGTAGAATTGTAAAAAAGGATGTAGAAAACTATACTCCTGCTGCTGCAGTAGAGGCAACACCAACTCAAACAACCCAAACCGCAACTCCATTAGCAACTTACACACCCGTTGGCGAAGAGTTTTACGAAGAAGTAAAGAATTCTCAAATGCGTAAAGTAATTGCCAAACGTCTAGGAGAATCTAAATTTACTGCTCCACATTATTATCTTACTATAGAGTTAGATATGGACAGTGCAATTGCTTCTCGTAAAACAATTAATGCTTTACCAGAAACTAAGGTATCTTTTAACGATATGATCGTAAAAGCTTGCGCTATGGCATTAAAAAAGCATCCTCAAGTAAATACTTCTTGGAATGGAGATACAACTAGATACAATCATCATATTCATGTGGGGGTTGCTGTAGCCGTAGATGATGGTCTTTTAGTACCTGTCTTAAAATTTACAGATCAAATGAGTTTAACTCAAATTGGAAGCACTGTTCGTGATTTAGCAGGAAAAGCGAGAACTAAAAAAATTGCTCCTAACGAAATGGAAGGAAGCACATTCACTATTTCTAACTTAGGAATGTTTGGAATTCAAGAATTTACATCCATAATTAATCAGCCAAATTCAGCCATTTTATCAGTGGGAGCTATTGAGCAAAAACCAGTAGTAAAAGACGGTCTTATTGTTGTTGGTAATACAATGAAAGTAACTTTAGCTTGTGATCATAGAACCGTAGATGGTGCTACAGGGGCTCAATTCTTACAAACTGTAAGAGCTTATATTGAAAACCCTGTTACGATGTTAGCCTAGAGTTTTAAAAAACCTAACCATAAAAAAAACCTCTAGAAAATTCTAGAGGTTTTTTTTATAATGTATTTTAAGAAACTAGATTTTTGTAGTTGTAGTATTAGTTGTTGCAGTGATATCCATTCCTTGAGCAGAAATGGTTACTTCTAAAGTTGCGCTTGTTGGAACTCCACTACTAATATCAACTGTTGTTTTTCCTTTAATAGAACCAGTTCCTGCACCACTAACCTTTCCTGAAACATCTAAAATAACAACTCCATTGGCAATGCTACTTACCGAAAAGGTAGTACTCATTGTCATTCCTTGATTGTTTTTTTCAGAAGTCCAAGAAGAACCAACAGTTACTTTTTCTTTAGGATAATTAATTGTATTTGAACTAGTAGTTAGTTGCTCCATCCCAGGAATGCTTGGCTCTACCTTAGTTTCAATCATATTTCCCATTCTATCTTGTGACGTATAAATGGTAGCTTTCATCATTGGATCAAACTGAGATTTCATCATTTGCCCCATCTGATCTAGTTCTTCATCTTTCTTATTAGAATCATAACTCATAGTCATGCCTCCTTGCATCATATCCATTACAACAGCTGTTATTTGAGATTCTGTTTTAATGTTTTCTGCTGCTACTTCTGTGACAATCATTCCCATGGTCATTTTCATATTCATTCCACCCTGCATTCCTGTACTCTGTTTAGAATCTACAGAAACAAGATAGCTATCTCCTTTGGTATAGTTTAAACGTAACAAAACAGATTCTTGAGCTGTTGCAGATAATGTTGTAATAACTAATAATGCAATAAGTACTTTTTTCATTTTTTTTATTTTATTTATTAAAATTCTTGATTTATGTCCCAAGCTTCTAGAGTTTCTTTTAATGTTTTAATAAACATACCACCCAATGCACCGTTTACGACTCTATGGTCATAAGAATGAGACACAAACATCTTTTGCCTGATTCCAATAAAATCTCCTTCTACTGTTTCTATTACAGCAGGAACTTTTCGAATAGCACCTAAAGCCAAAATAGCAACCTGTGGTTGATTTATAATTGGAGTTCCCATTACAGATCCAAAACTTCCAACATTAGTTACAGTGTAGGTTCCTCCTTGAATTTCGTCTGGTTTTAACTGATTATTTCTTGCTCTAGCTGCCAAATCATTTACTTGTTTGGTCATACCAACTAAGTTTAATTGATCTGCATTTTTTATGACTGGTACAATTAAATTACCGTCTGGAAGCGCCGCTGCCATTCCTAAATTAATATCTTTCTTTTTAATAATGGTATCTCCCTGCACAGCAATATTAATCATTGGAAACTTCTTAATGGTAGTAGCTACCGCGTGCATTAATATTGGTGTAAAAGTTAATTTCTCTCCTTCTCTGGCAAAATATGCATCTTTTACGCTAGCTCGCCATTTTACAATATTTGTAACATCTATTTCAATAAATGATTGAACATGAGCAGATGTTTGAACAGAAGCTACCATGTGCTTAGAAACCAATTTACCCATACGAGTCATTTCTATGATTTCATCTCCACCATTCACAGATACTGGAGCTGGCTTTACAACTTCTTTAATAGCTGGTGAAATAGCTGAAGGTTTTAACACCTCTGACACCCCTACTGACTGTGTGTTAGTTCTATTTTCTATATAGGAAAGAATATCGTTTTTAGTAACTCTTCCATCTTTACCTGTTCCTAAAATCATTTCTAATTGCTCCATAGACAAGCCTTCCGTTTCTGCAATTTTTCTTACCAAAGGCGAAAAGAATTTTCCTGATTCTGATGTTTTAGATATGGGGGTATTGGTAACTTCTACAGCAGCTTCAACAGTCTTCTCTAACTGAGTTATCTGTGCTGCTATTTCTTGTGTTTCTGGGCTCGATTGATTTTCTATAACATTATCTGAAGATGTTTCAATAATAGCAATAGTCTGGCCAACTCCTACAACAGCATCTTTATCAAATAAAATTTCTACAAGTGTACCTTCTACTTCACTAGGAACCTCAGAATCTACTTTATCTGTTGCAATTTCTACAATTGCTTCATCTAACTCTATCATGTCTCCAACTTCTTTTAACCAAGAGGTAATGGTTGCTTCTGCAACGCTTTCTCCCATCTTGGGTAATTTTAATTCGAACTTAGCCATTGTTATTCGGTTTTGAGATTGCAAAAATACGAAAATCAATGATTGATTACTAGTTTTCATTACTGAAAATAACCTTAAAAATTATTAGTATTTGTGTTATTCGCAAAGTAATAAGCAAACAAATGAATTATACAGTAAAAGAGTCTTTATTTAAAGTAAATAATTGTTAATTTGATAATTTATTAGCTATTTTTTTAGTTCCTGAAAAAGCTTTTAAAAGTTTAGCATCTTCTCCATCTTCATTAAATAGATATGGTGAGTATGTTTAGTTTATCATTTAACTCTTCTAAGAGAATATTTTTTATTTCCTTAGTTTGGTTTAGTTCACCAAAATTACGAAAAACGGTAACTTTTAAATACACTGGTAAAGTAATGTCACCAGTTATCTTACCAAGATATGAAATATTAAACAACCATTCTCCTTTGTCCTTAGAAGCAATAAAAAACTCTTCTAAACCAAAACCTTGCTGTTTCTCTTTTAAAATCCTATTAGGTTCAGCTTTCTTGGTATGAGACCATGTGAAATATCTTTTCTGAGGGTTTACAATCTGTAAATCAAATTCTGCATCAAAAGCATTCCACTCAAACACTATTCTTGTCTTAAATTTTATATTGTTAGTATATAATTCTGGTATTAAATTTGGTTTTAATTTATTTTTGTGGAGAGCTACTAAATTTTTGTATTCATAATTAATTGTCTTTTTTAACCCAGAGAAGCTACCTACTTTATCATATCCGTTCTCGTCAATAATATTATATATCTGTTGAGCTTTTTTATATTCTTTTCTTTCGATGTTATTTAAAGCTAAATTTCGATATAGTTGTGAATTTTCTGGATATATTTTAACTGCTCTTTGATATATAAGATTAGCCTCATCAAACATTTTATATTCTTCATATCTATAAACTAAAGCAAGTAATGTCTCTAATTCACCCCCTTCTTTTAGTTCCAAAACATTAGACAATATTCTTTTAAGCATATACGGGTTGTTCCAGTTTTTAAAATAAATAGCTACATTCATAAAAAACTCTGAAGTCTTTCCATATTTTTTTCTTTGAACTAAATAATTAGAATATGCCTCCTCAATAGTCTTAGACGTTTGTAGAGCTTTTACATAAGGTTTACCTGTTAAAGATGATGATAAAAAATTTGCATCTTCATTATAAGTTGGTGTAGTTCCTAATTCAATATCTTTTTTCACTTTGCCTCTGCCAGATGGAGTTCCTGTTTTTGTTGTTATTAACAAAACACCATTTGCTCCCCTTGTTCCATATTTGTTAGTAGCTGCTAATCCTTTTAGATAGGTAATATTTTTAATATTATCTGGATTAATAAAATCAGTTGGAGACACATAACCAGTTTCAGCTACGTCATTTGTAACTCCAGAATTACTTTGTGCTAGAGGAACTCCATCTAAAACGATTAATCCATATTGATTTCCATTTATAGTCATATTATTTCCTCTTCCAATAAACTGACTTAAATCGACTCTTGTTTGTGCTGTATTATTTTGAATTTTTAATCCAGAAAATTGTCCTTTAACTGCCTGCTTAACATCTGTATCCAATGGAGAAATGTCTTTTTCTCCTATAGATTGAATTGAATAACCAATCTTATTTTTATTCTCTAAGGTATTTCCTGTATTTACCCGCTCTTTTAATTCAGATACTATAACAATATCATCCAGTATTTGAGTTCCATCAGTAAGTAAAACATCTTTAATCACATTTTTTTTTGCTAAGACTCGTAAGGTATTCTTACCAGGATAACTGAACAATAACATGTCTTCTTTAGGAAGTTTTATTGAATACTCTCCTTTATCATTTGTAATCACTCTCTTCTTACTAAGTTTAGCAACGACATTCACTCCACCTAAAGGTCCTGTAATATCTTGTACAATGCCGCTCATGGAAATAACAAGATTCTGTTTAGTCTTTTTGAATTCCTTTTCACTTAGGTCAAAATAGAGACCTTTTGATAATTCAGCTACCTTTTTTAAATTAATTTTATTAGAATCTTGTAAACTTGAAATTATCTTAACCGGTTTTAAAAACACTTTAGGAAAATCATCAATAAACCCATTTCCATCTGTAAAAAATAAAATCTCATCACCTACTGTAATCTCTTTAAGAGTTTCAAAAGAAGAAGCACCGTCGTAAACTGTATTTATCAATTCCTTTTTTAACAACACCCAATTACCATTGCTTACTTCAAAAGATTGATTTAAGATAATGTCATTACTAAATTTAATTAAATTTATTGTGAGATTGGTATTCGTTTTAAAATAGGAGTTTAAAAACCCCATCTCATTTGATAGTTCTTTATCTGCCATACTAAAAGAAGTATCCCACAACAGTGTTACTTTTTTAGCTTTCTCTTGACAATTTGCTGACAATGAAATAAACAGAACTAGAAGAATAACTATATATTTTTTCATATTTTTTTTTTGATATATAAAATTAATAAAAAATGATTAAACCCACTCTTTAGGATTTGTTAAAACAGCAATTAATCTTTCTTCTTCTGATTCTTTCTCTGGATGATGATTGTATTTCCATTGAACTACTGGTGGCAAACTCATTAAAATACTTTCAATTCTTCCATTGGTTTTTAGGCCAAATAAGGTTCCTCTATCGTGAACCAAGTTAAATTCTACATAACGTCCTCTTCGTATTTCTTGCCAATCTTTTTGTGAAATAGTGAAGGGAATATCTTTTCGTTTCTGAACAATTGGGAGGTAACTCTCCAGAAAACTCGCACCTACTGCTGTTACAAAATTATATCTATCTAAAATTGTAAAAGAATTTGTTGCTTTTAGATAATCAAAGAATAATCCTCCTAAACCACGAGCTTCTTCTCTATGCGTATTCCAAAAATAGTCATCACAGTTCTTTTTAAATGTTGAATAAAAATCTGGACTATAACTATCACATACATTTTTACAAACCGTATGAAAGTGAATAGCATCTTCATCAAACAAATAATAAGGTGTTAAATCTTGCCCTCCACCAAACCATTGCGTGACCATTTTCCCTGTTGTATCATACATTTCAAAATATCGCCAATTTGCGTGAACTGTTGGAATCATTGGGTTAATAGGGTGTAAAACCAAACTTAATCCACAGGCAAAAAAAGTACCTTCGTCTGCATTAAATTGTTTTCTTAATACCTCTGGTAATTCTCCATGTACAGCTGAAATATTAACGCCTCCTTTTTCAAAAATAGCACCGTTTTCAATGACACGAGTTCTTCCGCCACCACCTTCTTGTCGTTGCCAAATATCTTCTTTAAACTTTGCAAGGCCATCAACTTCTTCTATTTTAGAAGTAATACTATCTTGTAAGTTTTCTATATGCTTATAAAACTGATCTTTCATACTTGCTTTAGTCTTCGTTCATTAATTTAACTGTTGCTATTGTTGCTGCTGTTACAGAAAAAGGGAGTACTAAAATAACTCCAATAAAAGGGATCAATAAAAACAACATAAATACAAGCCCATTGCCTATGGCTACTCCTCTATTTTTCTTTACAAATAGAATACTTTTTTGATAGCTAAAATATCTTTCTAAGGTATAATCCATATTTCCAAAACCAGCGAAATACGCTTGCATTAAAAATAATAAGATTGCCGAAAACAATCCAATCACAGGGATAAACACCAGCAATAAAATTGGAATTGATAATAGCAGTTCTCTGAATAAGTTTCTACTACTAATCTTTATTCCTCTTCGTAAAAGACCCGAAGATGAAGTTGTTTTTACCTGCGAAACCACTCCTCTAAAATCATCTTCTATTTTCTTAGAAATTGGCCCCATAAAAGGAGCAGAAAGTGCCATAATAATATGCTTAAAAGAAATGAAACCTATCAGTACAATTAGTAAACCACTAAATACTCTGCTAATAGTATTAAAAGTTTCCTTACCAAAATCCCAAGTCCAAAAACTAGCAATATAACTCCCTACAGGGTCAGAAAAAGCATAGGATACAAACACAATTAATAAAAATACAGCCAAGCTGATAAGCATAGGAATCGCAAAGAATTTCCAAAGCTTTAAACGAGATATGGTCTCGTAGGCTTCAAAGTAAGCGGCACATCCTTTTAAAACTGCTTTTATCATCTCTTTTAAAGCATCGTTTTATTAATGTAAGACGATTTTTCAAAATCTCTTATGTTTATTGAGATAATTGGCACCTCTGGAAATAATTGATTTAATTTTGAGACAATTTCTTTGGAGAGGAATACTTTTTGTTCTTCTGTTCTTCCTTCCATGATAGTACCAAATACATGTATAAAATCTGAATCTCCTCCCAATACCAAAGAATATTTAAAAGGGTTTAAACGAACTTTTATAGCATCTCTTTTAAAAAGACCGGTAGAAAAAGCCGTCTCAAAAATTTCTCCTATGAGTTCTTTTGGGTCTTTTAATTCTAATATTTTCTCTGTGCAATCTACTACAAAATGTGGCATTTTTTAATTTTTAACTAATTTCTAATCATTACTTTTAGCTTTCAAGATACACTAATTGCGTTGGATAGTTTACAACATCTTTTATAGAAACTATTAAAACGGCCTGTTGTAATTGTTTTTTCACAAAAGGTATCCATTGTTTGTAATCTTTATGGGTTGTGTTTAGAAACATCTCCCTGCCAATATAGTTATTATGAAGATCCATTGTTTTGGCTAGCTCTTCATTAGGTGCAAAATCTTCATGCCAATCTGTAAACTCTTTAGTCCATAAAATAATTTCGTAGTTGTTTTTTGAAAATCGACTACATTCTTTTGCAATAAAAATATTCCATAAGGCATGACGGAAAGCATTGCCTTTATTATGAAAACCATGAGTGTTGGGAAATTCTTTTTGAGAAACTCTTACAGCATTAAAAGTGGCTATTACTGTAGAAATCATAAAAACTGGATGTTTAAAAAAAAACAATAGCACGCTTTTTAGTTGCTTAAAACGAACTCCTTTTATGACATCCCATACAAACATTTATGCTTTATATTCTTTTACTGCATCTACAAATGCTTTCGCATTTTCTAATGGAATATTTGGTAAAATTCCATGACCTAAGTTTACAATATATTTATCTTTTCCAAACTCACGAATCATTTGGTGTACCATCTTTTTAATCTCTGCTGGTGGCGATAATAATCTTGATGGATCAAAATTTCCTTGCAGTGTAATATTTCCTCCAGATAAATAACGAGCATTTCTGGCCGAACATGTCCAATCTACTCCTAAAGCAGCTGCACCAGATTTTGACATATCATTTAAAGCAAACCAACATCCTTTTCCGAAAGCAATTACAGGTGCAAAGTCTTTTAGAGCATCTATAATTTGCTGAATATACTGCCAAGAGAACTCTTGATAATCTACAGGAGATAACATTCCTCCCCAAGAATCAAATACTTGAACTGCATTTACTCCTGCGGTTACTTTTGCTTTTAAATAAGTAATAGTTGTGTCTGTAATTTTTTGTAATAACTGATGTGCTGCAACAGGGTTTGTAAAACAAAACTCTTTTGCTTTATCAAAGTTTTTAGAGCCTTGCCCTTGCACTACATAACATAGAATCGTCCATGGAGATCCTGCAAAACCAATTAAAGGAATGTCATCATTCAATTTTTCTTTGGTAGCTTTAATTGCCTCCATAACATAGCCCAATTCGGTATGAACGTCTGGAATGATAACATTATCTACTCCTTTTTGATCTCTAACTGGATTTGGTAGATAAGGTCCAAAATCTGGTTTCATTTCTACTTCAATATTCATAGCTTGTGGAATAACTAAAATATCTGAAAATAAAATAGCAGCATCCATGCCGTATCTTCGGATGGGCTGAACTGTAATTTCAGAGGCCAATTCTGGAGTTCTACAACGTGTAAAGAAATCATATTTCTTTTTAATTTCCATAAACTCTGGCAAATAACGACCAGCTTGACGCATCATCCATACCGGAGGTCTATCTACTGTTTCGCCTTTTAAGGCTCTTAAAAATAAATCGTTCTTTATCATCTTATTGTACGTTATCTTTATTTATAAAAGTAATGGGTCCTTCTCTTTTTTCTGTTTTTACAAGATGGTAAGGCTGAGTAACAACCATTGTTACCATATCTGTAGGTCCAGGTTTTTTTGTACTATATTGTATATTTACACCATTTTTTTCAATGAAAATAGTTTCTATTTCTATTTCAAATCCTCCGGTGTTTCTAATGGTATCAAAAACACAAACAAGTATATGCTCAGAAAAATCAATAGTTACTTTTGAGAAATTAGTAGAAACCTTGTTTTCTATGGCTATTTTCTCCAAAAAAGCGCCCCATTCTTTTGCATTGTTAATGGTAAAATTACTTTCTGGAATTCCTTCCATACCATTTCCAAACAGCATTCCTTTAGAAACTGTTTGAAAGGCAACTTCATTTACTTTTGAAGTTTTAGTAGTTGTTGATTTACAAGCAATAATTACTAGTAAGAATAGACTTATAATTATTCTCATTGTTCTTCTTGAATTTTTTGAAATGATTTGTCTACTGCTTTTTCAATTTTACGAATGTCTTCTTCTGAAATAGCAGATGATAAAAACCATGCTTCAAATTGTGATGGTGGTAAAAACACGCCATTTTTAATCATTTCCCAGAAGAAAATAGCAAACTTACTGGTATCTGAAGTTTGAGCTTGCTCAAAATTTGTAACTGTAACTTTCGTAAAAAATGGATTCATCATAGACCCAAACCTGTTTACCGTTACATCAACATTATATTTTTTCCCTGCATTTAACAGTATAGCTTCTATTCTCTCCCCTATATGATCAAATTTCTCATATGGGTTTTGTCTTTTTAATTCCTTTAAGGTAGAAATTCCTCCAGCCATGGCAATAGGGTTTCCGCTTAAAGTTCCTGCTTGATACATGCCACCTAAAGGAGAAACATTTTCCATAATTTCATTTCTTGCTCCATAAGCACCTACAGGAAAACCGCCTCCAATTACTTTTCCTAAACAGGTAATATCAGCTTCTGCTCCAAGAAGCTCTTGAGCACCTCCAAATTTAGAACGAAAACCTGTCATTACTTCATCTGCAATTAATAAAGCTCCTTTGGTTTGTAAGTACTCTTTTAATTCTTTTAAGAAACCATTTTGCGGTATCACAACTCCCATATTTCCACCAACTGGCTCTATAATAACTCCAGCAATATCTGAATGTTCTTCAAAATGTTTTTTTACACTGTCTAAATCATTATAAGTAGCAATTAAAGTATTCTTTACAGCGCCTTCAGGAACTCCCATACTTCCAGGAATACTTAGGGTAGCTAGTCCAGAACCAGCAGCAACTAATAATGCATCTTGGTGTCCGTGGTAACATCCTGAAAATTTAATAATTTTATCTTTCCCTGTATAAGCTCTTGCCAAACGGATACCACTTATAACAGCTTCTGTTCCAGAATTTACAAACCTAACTTTATCCATTCCTGGGAACGCATCACAAACTATTTTTGCAAGTGTTATTTCATTTTCTGTTGAAGCTCCAAATGAATAGCCATTTTTTAATGCTTTGTGCACAGCTTTCTGAACTTTTTTATGGCGATGACCTAAAACCATTGGTCCGTATGACAGTACTAAATCTACATACTTATTTCCATCAACATCTATAATTTGAGAACCTCTTCCTCTTTTAATAAATAAGGGATTTCCTCCAACAGATGTAAATGCTCTTACAGGAGAATTAACCGCTCCTACTAGATTTACTAGCCCTTTTTCGTATAGTTTTTGAGATTTTTTAAAGCTCATTTTTTTGTTGTTAGTGGTAACTTTAAGAACCTTTTTACCGCTTTTAATTTAATTGGGTTATTGAGGCTCTTTAAATAACCGTTATTATTTTTTTAAAACCCTGGCCGCTTCCTTTGCAAAATAAGTAATAATGATGCTAGCTCCTGCCCTTTTCATAGAAAGCAAACTCTCCATCATTACTTTTTCTCCATCTATCCAACCTTTTTCTGCAGCTGCTTTTACCATAGCATATTCTCCACTTACATTGTAACAAGCTATTGGTCTGTCAAAATCATTTTTTAAATCGCGTATGATATCTAGATATGACAAGGCGGGTTTCACCATTAAAATATCGGCTCCTTCTTGATCGTCAAAATTAGCTTCACGCAAACCTTCATCTCTATTTGCAGGATCCATTTGATAGGTTCTTCTATCACCAAAAGTGGGTGCCGAGTCTGCTGCATCTCTAAACGGACCATAAAATGCTGATGCGTATTTTACTGAATACGCCATAATTGGTAAGTTAACAAATCCAGTATTATCTAGCGCTTCTCGAACCATTTTAATGGTTCCATCCATCATCCCAGAAGGTGCAACCATATCTACTCCTGCTTTTGCATGAGAAACTACTTGTTTTGCTATGTTTACAAGTGTTGCATCATTATCTACATCATTATCATGAATAATTCCACAATGTCCGTGAGAGGTGTATTCACAGAAGCAGACATCTGTAATTACATATAATGTTGGGTAGTTTTTTTTGATAAAACGTATTGCTTGTTGCATAATTCCGTTATCATTCCAGGTCTCTGTTCCTTCTTCGTCTTTGTTGGAAGGAATACCAAATAGCAAAACAGCAGGAATATTTAATTCAACAACCTCCTCTAATTCTTTTGAAATTCTATCTAATGAATAGCGTTTAATTCCTGGCATTGAAACAATTTCTGTTTCTATATTTTCCCCTTCTTCTATGAATAACGGGTAAACAAAATCATCTACAGAAAGTTTTGTTTCTTGTACTAATCTTCTAATTCCCTCAGATTTTCTTAATCTTCTAGTTCTATTGTACATAATGTAAATTCACTAATTCAATAACACTTTCTACCGTTGGTAATTGTGCAACTTCTACTTTCTCAAAATGTTTTTTTGCCTCTTTGGCGGTAGATGCTCCAATACAAAAAGCCACCTTATCTGTGGTGTTTTTTTGGAGATAACTTTCTACTGTAGAGGGGCTGTAAAACAGCACTCCACCAACATTTTCTGGAACTATCTCCGGACTATACATGGTCTTATAAGCCTCAACTTCGTTTACTTTAATTTTATTTTCAGAAAGTATCTTAGATAAAGTATCTAAACGTAAATCACTACAAAAATAGGTAACGTTATTCCCTTTCATTTCTTTAGAAAGGTACTCCGCTAACTTTTCAGCATTCTTTTCAGCATGATTTACAGGTCCTATTTTCTGTTGAATCAACTTCTTAGTTCTTCTGCCTACACAAAAGATGTTTTTGAAATTTAATTCATCTTTTGTGAAATTATCTAGCAAGGCTTCTACACCGTTTTTGCTGGTAATAATTACATTTTCTATAGCTTCTTTAACTACTTTTGGAGCTATTCTATTTGATCTTACTTTAATAAAATCTGAACTCTCTGATGCAATATTGTTATGAAATAATTTTGCCTGACTTACAGAAAGTGATTTTGTTGAAAATACACGAGTACTTATTTCTTCTTCAACATCTATATCGTCTATGATCAATTGCTTTCCTCCTCTATCAATAACATAGTCTGCACAATCTTGTGCTAAATAACGATGTTTACCTAGGGGTGTAATTTTGGCAACCTCTATTTTCTTTTTTCCGTCTTTACTTAGTAGTACTCCTTTAAAATTTATTTCTTCTGTTTTTTCATCTACATAAGCTAGCGCCCCAATTGGTGCAGTACAACCACCTTCTAAACGATGTAAAAATTCTCGTTCTATAGAAACACATATTTCAGTTTCATGATGATTTAGTTGTTCGCATGCGTCTTTTACAAAATCATCTTCAGCCAAAGAAACCACCATAATAGCTCCTTGAGCTGGTGCCGAAATCATCCAAGAAAGGTTCACTGCTCCAGCAGGTCGTTTTCCTATTCTTTCTAAACCAGCAGCTGCAAATACAGCGCCATTCCAATCATTATCTTCTAACTTCTGTAATCGAGTATTTACGTTTCCTCTTAGTTCAACAACCGTGTGCGTTGGAAAACGATTTAACCACATTGCTTTTCTTCGCAAACTACCTGTTGCTATGGTTGCTTCTTTACGAGCAAAAAACTCTTCAGTATCTTTTAAAACTAGAATATCACTATAATTTGCTCTTTTTAAAACCGCTGCTTGAATGATTCCTTCTGGTAAAACAGTTGGAACATCTTTCATAGAGTGTACAGCAATATCTATTTCGTTATTTAACAAAGCAATATCTAGGTTTCTTGTAAAAACCCCCGTAATTCCTAACGCATAAATTGGC
The DNA here is from genome assembly GCA_000383355.1 of Flavobacterium sp. SCGC AAA160-P02. Taxonomy (GTDB): domain Bacteria; phylum Bacteroidota; class Bacteroidia; order Flavobacteriales; family Flavobacteriaceae; genus Polaribacter. Next base: position 21,924 of record KB911135.1, read on the forward strand.
TTGTTGAGAACAATATCTCCTGTAGATTTTATAGGAACTATTTTTGTTTCATACCCTAATTCATTCAACATTCGTTGAACTTTATTGGCCTGCCACAACGCTAATTCGCTATCGCGTGTACCTATTCTAATAACTTTCTGCATAGAGTATTGTTATGATTTTCCGAAAACTTTAGACATTATTTGAATACTATCATTCACAGAGGTCTCTTCTTCTTTCAGATGTTTTACAAACTGAGTTGTAATTTTTTGTATAAACCTATTGGTAAGTATCTCTGCATGGTTTTCATCAAAATTCTTAATTTTCTTTTTTTGAAAATTAATTTCGTCTTTTTGAATTGCTTCTAAAGACTCTTTTAAAGCATTTATGGCTGGTACTAATTTTCTGTTATTTAACCAATCATTAAATTCTTCTTTGTGAACTTCAATAATTTCTTCTGCTTTGGGAACTTCCTTTTGTCTTGTTGACAGTGTTTCTAGTGTTATTTTAGACAATTCATCAACGTTTACCAAAGATACGTTTTCAAATTCACTCACAGAGGTGTCTACATTCTCTGGCATCGATAAATCTAGAATTAAAATTTCCTTATCACTAGAAAGGTGCTCTTTAGTAACTGTTGGCGTATCTGAACCTGTTGAAACTATTAAAATATCTGAATTGGCAATTTCTTGCGTAAGATTTTCAATCGAAGAATTTCTGATAGATGTATGCTCTTTTACAAAAGAAATAGCTTTTTCTTCAGTTCTATTAATTAAGCAAACAGCTTTATTTTTAGTATACTCTGCTAAATTCTTACAGGTATGTTTCCCCATTTTTCCCAATCCAAATACTAAAATATTTTTTGAATTGTAACTGGGTATATTTTGAATTATATATTGAACTGCTGCATAAGAAACAGAGGTAGTTCCTGAACTTAGTTGAGTCGTGTTTTTTACTTTCTTACTGGCTTGTAATACTAAATTTATGAGTCTTTCTAGATGTGCATTAATGGTATGATATTTCTTAGCTAATTTAAACGCTAATTTTAGCTGACCTACAATTTCGTAATCTCCTAAAATTTGACTTTCTAAACCAGTCCCTATTCTAAACAACTGATTTACTGCTTCATTACCTTTATACACATTAGATATACGCGCAAATTCTTCTACATTTCCGTCAGAATATTTACATAACAATTGAATTAATTGATAAGGATGTTCTGCAAAACCAGTAATTTCTGTTCTGTTACACGTAGAAAGAATAAAAATTCCTTCAAATCCAATTTCTTTCGCTTCTTTTAATAATTTTATTTGATTTTCTTTAGATAAGCTATATCTACCACGAGTATGTGCATCAGCTTTTTTGTAACTAACTCCAATATTGTATAAATTTCTTTGTTGATGATCTAATTTCATTCAAATATTTAAAAGAATGCTCAAAAGTAAAAAGTAATTAGAGATAAAAATGTCGCTAAAAGTACTATTTATATCGTTCTGTGTTTTTTGAATGCTTTTTATTTTAAAAACATCGATAATATTGTATTTTTGCAGTAAAATCAATAGATACAAACCACCTTGTATAGAATCATTCTAAATAAAGATGGTTTTAAATAATTTTTTTATGATGTTAAAAAATGTCGCTGGAAGTTCATTTGATGAAATTAACTTAGAAAATGGATTTCGCATTCTTGAATTTCAAAACGAGAGTGATGAAACACTCCGTTTTGAAAGAAATATAGACAGTACATTCATTCAAATTCATTTTTGCGTTAAGGGAAACTCAAAATTTTTATTCAACAACGGAAACTATACTTTTGATGTATTAGATAAACGCTCTATAATACTCTACAATCCGCAGAGAAATTTACCTATAAACTTAGAAATATACCCAAAAACTGTTTTAGTATCTCTTCTAATTTCTATTGAAAAATTTCATTCTTTATTTTCTAAAGAAGCTAGTTATATTCCTTTTTTAAGTGAAGAAAATAGCAATAAAAAATACTATGATGATGTAGAAATAAAACCAATGGTTTTACTTGTTTTAAATCAAATAATTAATTCAAGTATAAACAGCTCCATTAGAGATTTGTATATAAAGGGAAAAATTTATGAATTATTAAGCCTTCATTTTCAGCAAGATGAATCTAATTTAGGAGAATATTGCCCGTTTTTAGTTGATGAACAAAATGTACTAAAAATTAGAAAAGCAAAAGATATCATCATTGCAAACATGGCAGAACCTCCAAGCTTGCAAGAATTAGCAAATGAAATTGGGCTTAATATTAAAAAATTAAAAGAAGGTTTTAAACAGATTTATGGAGATACTGTTTTTAGTTTTTTATTCGATTATAAAATGGAACATGCAAGACGTCTTTTAGAGAGCAATCAGCACAATGTAAATGAAGTAGGTCTAAAGGTAGGTTACAGTACATCCAGTCATTTTATAGCTGCTTTTAAGAAGAAATTTGGGACAACACCAAAGAAATATGTGATGTCGCTAAATAATTAGCTAGTATCAATTTTTAAACAACAGCTCAATCCTAAGAAGTTTGAAACAATTAAGCCATAAAGATATTCAAAACCAGCAACAACAATTTCCAATTACTATTGTATGTGATGCTATTAGAACTCCAGAAAATATAGGAATGTGTTTTCGTATTGCAGAAAGTTTTGGTGTTTCAAAAATATATTTACATGAAAGTTCTCCAGCAACAGATAACAGCAATGTTAAAAGAACCGCCAGAAATACTGTTAATCAAGTAGCGCATTCTACGTATACTAGTTTTAACAATACCATTCAACAATTAAAAGAAGAAGGAAATACAATTATTGGTATAGAAATTACTGATAAAAGCATCGATATTCAGAATTTTAATTTTAAGAATCATAAAAAAATCGTATTACTTTTGGGAAGCGAAAGAAATGGGATTGAAAATATAGATCAAATAGATTATAGTATCTCAATACCCATGTATGGCAGAAATTCTTCTATGAATGTAATTCATAGTTTAGGTATTGCTTTGTATGAAGTAACAAATCAATTGAAATAGCACTATTAACTTAATATTTACTGAAATAAATTCAGCATAAGAATGAAAGGAGTTTTACTAATTAATTTAGGATCACCAGATACAACAGAAACCAAAGATGTTAAACGTTATTTGGGAGAGTTTTTAATGGACGAACGAGTAATAGATGTAGCCTACTGGAAACGTTATTTACTAATAAAAGGAATTATTTTACAAATTAGACCAAAAAAATCTGGAGCCGCGTACAAAAAAATATGGTGGGATGAAGGTTCTCCACTGGTAGTAATTTCTGAACGGTTTTCTAAAAAAGTTACTAAAAAAGTTGAAGTTCCTGTAACCTTAGCTATGAGATATGGTTCTATGAGCATGGAAAAAGGGTTTAAAGAACTTACTGACCAAGGTGTTGATGAAATTTTACTAGTGCCATTATACCCTCACTACGCAATGTCTTCTTACGAAACAGTAACTGTAAAAGCAGAGCAAATTGTGGCAGAACAGTACCCGAATGTAACTATGGATATTCTGCCAACTTTTTACGACAAACCAGAATATATTAGAGCAATGAGCGATAATATCAAAAACCATTTAGATGGTTTTGAGTATGATCATGTATTGTTTTCTTATCATGGAATCCCGGAAAGACACATCAGAAAGTCAGACCCTACAAATAACCATTGTAAACTAGATGGAAGTTGTTGTGAGCGTAATTCTGTGGCACATCATACCTGTTACAGACATCAGTGTTTTGAAACTACTAAAGGAATTGTAAAAAACCTAGAGCTAGAAGAAGGAACCTACAGTAATTCTTTTCAGTCTCGTTTATTAAAAGATCCTTGGCTAAAACCATACACCGATTTTGAATTAGAAAAATTTCCAAAACTAGGAAAAAAGAAAGTGGCTGTAATTACTCCGGCTTTTGTTTCTGATTGTTTAGAAACTCTAGAGGAAATTGCCATGGAAGGAAAAGAAGATTTTTTAGAAGCTGGTGGAACAGATTACAAACATATTCCTTGTATGAATGATAATGATGACTGGGTAGATGTCATGGTAAACTGGATAAATGATTGGGAAAATAAATAATATTTTGGTGATCACTCGCCATTTAAAACCTTTGAACCTAAATTATAAAAAATGGATATTTCATACATAAAAGCATTGCATATTATTTTTGTAGTTACTTGGTTTGCTGGATTATTTTATATTGTCAGATTGTTTATTTACTTCGCTGAAGCAGATGAAAAAGAAGAACCAGCTAAGGGTATTTTACAAACTCAATACAAGATCATGAGTAAACGCCTTTGGTATATTATTACTTGGCCATCTGCAGTTTTAGCAAGTTTATTTGCGTTTTGGATGCTCTATTTAGAACCCTCTTATCTACTAATGCCCTGGATGCATGTAAAACTATCATTTGTTTTAGCATTGTATTTTTACCATGCAGGATGTCAGAAAATATACAATCAACAGCAAAGAAACATCGTAAAGTTTACATCATTTAGATTAAGAATATGGAATGAAGTAGCTACTATTTTATTATTTGCAATTGTATTCTTAGTAGTCTTAAAAAGTGCAATTTCTTGGATATGGGGAGTTACAGGTATTCTTTTGTTTGGAATTTTATTAATGCTCTCTATTAAACTTTACAAGAAAATAAGGAATAACAAAGATTGGGATAATGAATAATTATTTCATCTAAATTTTAATTCTTTATAGATTGTTCAAACGGAATACGATTTACTATACTTCTTCCTAGAGTAACCTCATCTGCATATTCTAGTTCGTCTCCTACAGAAATCCCTCGTGCAATGCTAGAAGTAGTTACCTCATACTGTTCTATTTGTTTGAATATATAAAAATTAGTTGTATCTCCTTCCATGGTAGAACTCAGAGCAAAAATCAATTCTTTAATTTCATTGTTTTTCACTTTTTCTATCAAACTTTCTATCTCTAAATTCTGAGGTCCAATACCTTCAATTGGTGAAATCTTACCTCCTAAAACATGATACAGCCCTCTATATTGAGATGTATTTTCAATGGCCATAACATCACGAATATCTTCAACAACACAAACAATGGTTGAGTCTCTTTTGGGATTATTGCAAATTTCACACAAAGCCGTATCGGAAATATTATGACACTTCTCACAAGATTTTACATCTGTTCTTAATACCTGAAGAGACTCTGTTAAATAATTAGTATTTTCAATGGGTTGTTTTAGCAGATGTAATACCAACCGAAGCGCAGTTCTTTTACCAATTCCTGGCAAACGAGCTACTTCGTTAACTGCATTTTCAAGAAGTTTTGATGAAAAATCCATGGTTGTAAAATTACGAATTATCAATGACGAATTCATAAAAAAGAGAAAAGATAATAGTCAATTAATCTTTTCAGTCTTTCAATTATTTTCTATTATCTAAATTCTAAAAAACATATATTCGTATTCACTAATTCATTACTAGTAATTTTTCAAAAATGAAGCCACTATATATATTGTTTTTAATTGTTGGATATTTTAGTGTGCTACTATTTATTTCATTTATTACAGGAAAAAAAGCAGACAATAACACCTTCTTTAAAGCAAATAATTCGTCTCCTTGGTATTTAGTTGCTTTCGGAATGATTGGCGCTTCACTTTCTGGTGTAACCTTTATCTCGGTGCCTGGTTGGGTAGAAGATCAAAGCATGAGCTATATGCAAATGGTATTAGGCTATGTAGTTGGATATGCTGTTATTGGACTCATTTTATTGCCCTTATATTATCGACTAAATCTAACATCTATTTATACCTATTTAGAAGATAGGTTTGGAAGGTATTCATACAAAACAGGAGCTTCATTCTTTTTATTATCTAGAACTATTGGTGCTGCATTTCGCTTATTCTTAGTTGCTAATGTATTACAATTACTACTATTTGATGAATTTGGAATTCCTTTTTGGCTTACAGTAACCATCACTATTTTGTTAATTTGGGGCTACACTTTTAAAGGGGGGATTAAAACTATAGTATGGACAGATACGCTGCAAACATTTTTTATGCTTGTAGCTGTTGGTGTTTGTATCTACACAATTTCCGATGAAATGAATATTTCAAATATCTTTAGTTATGTTGCTGATAGTGATTTGTCTAAAACCTTCTTTTTTGAAGATTATAAAGCAGGAAATTATTTTTGGAAACGCTTCTTCTCTGGAGCTTTTATAGCTATTGTAATGACGGGTTTAGACCAAGATATGATGCAAAAAAATCTAAGCTGCAAAAACTTAAAAGATGCACAAAAAAATATGTTTTGGTTTACCATTGTTTTAGTGATTGTTAATTTTTTCTTTCTAGCATTGGGTGTATTATTAACAGATTATGCACAGCAAAATGGAATAGATGCACATAAAGATCAACTATTTCCTATTATAGCCACCAAAGGAACTTTAGGCTTGGCAACGGCTATGTTCTTTTTACTGGGTTTAATAGCTGCTGCCTACTCTAGTGCAGATTCTGCCTTAACCTCTTTAACCACCTCTTTTAGTATTGATATTTTAGAAATAGACAAGAAAAAGAATACTCTAAGCCAAGAAAATATCAGAAAAAAGATACATGTTTTATTTTCATGTATCCTAATAGCTGTTATTCTAATTTTTAAATACTTTATTGCAGATGAGAGCGTCATTGCAAAAATATTTACGTTTGCTGGATACACCTATGGCCCACTATTAGGGTTGTATACTTTTGGATTGTTTACCAAACTAACTATAAAAGACAAAGCGGTTCCGTTTATTTGCATCATTGCTCCTGTGCTAACTTTTATTACAAACTACTTGACTATAGAATTTTTTGAATTTGATTTTGAGTTTTTTGTTTTGGTTTTAAATGGGTTTTACACATTTTTAGGCTTATTTTTATTTAAAAAAAAATGCTAATTTTATAAAAAACTATTATGAATAGTTCTAGAATAAGAAACTCTGTAGGAATACGGTATAAATTTAATTAAATAAAATGCCTAAAGATCTAAGCAACTATCGTAAATCTTACGAAAAGCAGGAATTACTAGAAAGTAACTGCCCTAAAAACCCACTAGATTTATTTCAAAAGTGGTTTTTACATGCAGATAGTTCTGATAGTGTTGAAGAAACAAATGCAGTTACCTTAAGCACTATTGGAAAAGATGGTTTTCCTAAAAGCAGGGTAGTGTTATTAAAAAAATATACTCAAGATGGATTTGTTTTTTACACAAATTACAATTCCGAAAAAGGACAAGCAATCACAGAAAATAATCATATTTGTTTATCATTTTTTTGGCCTGCTTTAGAACAACAAATTATTATCAAAGGAAAAGCAGAAAAACAAGCTGAGAACTTATCTGATGATTATTTTAAATCTAGACCCGACGGAAGTAAATTAGGTGCTTGGGCCTCTAACCAAAGTAGTGTGGTAAATTCTAGAGAAGAATTAGATAAACAGCTTAAAAATTATCAACAAGAGTTTAAAAGCAAAGAGATTGAGCGCCCACCTCATTGGGGTGGTTTCCTAGTAAAGCCTGTTTCTATAGAATTTTGGCAAGGAAGACCCAATAGAATGCATGACAGAATTCTTTATACCTTGTTAGAAGATTTCTCTTGGAAAACTGAAAGATTGGAACCTTAATTTTTATATTTACTAAATCTAAATTATCACCGTGTGAAAACACTATACATTGTTAGACATGCAAAATCATCTTGGGAGTATCAAGGTTTAGAAGACATAGACAGACCTTTAAAAAAAAGGGGGATTAAAGACGCCTATTTAATGTCTAAGTTTCTATCCAAAAGAATTAACAAACCTGATGTTTTTATCTCTAGTGTAGCTAATAGAGCATTACATACTAGTGTTATTTTTTGTCAGAACTTCAACTATCCTTTGTCTAATTTAAAAATAAAAAAAGAGCTCTATAGTTTTAGTGATGGATATTTAGTGAAGACGGTAAAGGCTCTTGATAACAGCTTTAATTCTGCTATTATTTTTAGTCATGATCATGGTATTAATACTTTTGTTAATAAATTTGGAAGCAAGCCAATAGCTCATGTAAGTACTTGTGGTGTAATTGGTATTCAATTTGATGAAAAACACTGGAAAGACATAAAAAAAGGAACTACCATTTTAGTTGAATTTCCTAAAAATCATAAATAAAATCGCTTGATTTCAATAAAAAAATTTGCTGCTATAGATATTGGTTCTAACGCAATACGGTTACTAGTTTCCAATGTTATTATAACAAAAGATACTGCTCCACAGTTTAAAAAATCTGCCTTAGTTCGAGTCCCAATTCGTTTAGGAGCTGACTCTTTTGTTGAGGGAACCATCAGCGAAAAAAATATAGATAGAATGATGAATGCCATCAAAGCCTTCAAGCTTTTGATGAATGTTCATGGTGTAGAAAATTATAAGGCATGTGCAACATCTGCCATGCGGGAGGCATCAAATGGACAAAAAATTGCAGAAAAAATTCATCAAAAAACAGGCATAAAAATTGACATCATTAGTGGCAAAGAAGAAGCTACAATCATTTCATCTACAGACCTACATGAATTAATCTCAGGCGATAAATCTTATTTATACGTAGATGTAGGTGGGGGTAGCACAGAATTCACAATTTTCTCCAAGGGGAAAATAATCATTTCAAAATCTTTCAAAATAGGTACTGTTAGAATCCTAAACAATACGAAGGAACAAAATAAAGACGCATTTAAAAAAGTTGAAAACTGGATTAAAGATAATACAGAAGGGTATCGGAAAATTTCTTTAATTGGTTCTGGAGGAAATATTAACAAACTCTTTAAAATGTCTGGTAGAATTGAAGGAGCGCCTATTTCTTATATCTATTTAAATGCACAGTATCAGTTTTTAAAGAACATGAGTTACAGTGATCGAATTACAGAATTAAGCCTCAATCCAGACAGAGCTGACGTTATTATCCCTGCGACAAAAATTTATTTATCTGCCATGAAATGGAGTGGTGCTAGAAAAATATATGTCCCTAAGATTGGTCTGGCGGATGGTATTATTAAGAATTTATTCTACAAAAAGATTTAATTTCATTCATAAACCTTTCTTTACCTTCCAAAAATTCAGTGGCAATTTCAAGATAACTCAATTCAGAAATTTGATCAGCCAAACGCATGTAGTCTTTTTCTGTTGTTAATAATATTTTTTTATCAGAAGTAATTCCGTCATATTTTACTTTAATCTTATCTATTTCTTGAGAAGTAAAATGGTGATGATCTGCAAATGCTATATGATGAATTATACAATGCCTATCCTTTAAGAAATCAATTAATGGGGTTGGGTTCGCAATTCCTGTAACCAGAACAATTTCATATTCATGCAAAAAATTAATTGATATTTCTTGACTGCCTAAGGTTTTAGGGTGGTAATTAATTGTAGAAAAAAACACCTGCTGATTAGGACTAACAGTCAGTTTTTTACGGAGTTCATTTTGCTTCTCTATAGAAAGGTTCTGTGGACATTTTGTAACAACAATACTATTGGCTCTTTTTGCTCCGCTTCTACTTTCTCGTAAGTTTCCAGCAGGTAATAAAAAATCATCTAAAAACAAGTCGTTATAGTTTGTGAGTAAGAGGTAAAACCCAGCAGTTACCTTTCTATGTTGAAAAGCATCATCTAACAAAATTATATCTGGAGCACAAATTTTATGAAGTTCTTGAATACCATGTACTCGGTTTTCATCTACAGCAACAGAAATAGTTGAGAATTTATTAAAAAACTGAAGCGGCTCGTCTCCAACATCTGCGGCAGTGTGAGAATTATCAACTAGTATAAAACCTGATGTTGTTCTTTTATATCCTCTACTTAAAACTGCTATTGTACACTCATTCTGTAAAATTCTTATTAAGTATTCTATTTGAGGTGTTTTTCCTGTTCCGCCAACACTTAAATTTCCAACTGCAATGACCGGAATCACAAAAGAAGTAGATTTAAAAATACCTACATCATAGAAATAATTGCGAATTCTGGTAATAAAATCATACAGAATAGCAAATGGAAACAATAAGAATCGAAAAAAAATCACCAATTATATTTTAAAACCTTTAGATACTAACATCAAAATACTAAAAACAAACACTTCATCTAAATAAAACGCCTAATTTACTGGATGTTAATACGAAAGTACGATAAAAATTCACTTCTAATTTTAACTATTTTAATCAAAAATGAAGATGATCGTATTTTTAAAACTCTTTTGAATTAAAATAGTAACTTTGAAAAATGCATTTTTTTATAAAAAATGAAATTAAAAAACAGCACTTTTATGACCATTAGAAATATTGCAAACCATCTTGAAGAAATAGCTCCACTAAAACAGGCAGAAGACTTTGACAATGTAGGATTATTGATAGGGGATTATAACACCAAAGTAACTGGTATTTTAGTAACTTTAGACACATTAGAAGAAACTATAGATGAAGCTATTACTAAAAATTGTAATTTAATTGTAAGCTTTCACCCAATTATTTTTAGTGGTTTAAAAAAAATCAACGGAAATTCATATGTAGAGAGGGTTGTTTTAAAAGCCATTAAAAATAATATTGCCATTTATGCCACACATACTGCTTTAGATAATAGTAAAGTTGGCGTAAGTGCCAAAATGTGTGAAGTTTTAGGATTGATAAATTACAAAATATTAATTCCTAAAGAAGAAACTGGTATTGGTATGGGAATGATTGGTAATTTACCCGAACCAATGCAAGAAGATGATTTCTTGCAGTACAGCAAAATGATTTTTAATTCAGGAGGAGTTCGTTTCTCTAAAAAAATAGGGAGAACTATTCAAAAAATAGCTGTTTTAGGTGGCTCTGGAAGTTTTGCTATCTCTAATGCTATTCAAGAAAAAGCAGATGTTTATATCAGTGCAGATTTTAAGTACCATGATTTTTTTAAAGCAGAGGGTAAAATCTTATTGATTGATGTAGGGCATTATGAAAGTGAACAGTTTACAAAAAACCTTTTGGTTGAGTATCTTACAAAAAAATTCACTAGTTTTGCAGTCATTTTATCAGAAAAAAGTACAAATCCAATTTATTATTTATAAACATGGCAAAGAAGAAAGAAGTTACTGTTGAAGAAAAGTTAAGAGCGCTCTATGACTTACAATTAATTGATTCTAGAATAGATGAAATAAGAAATGTAAGAGGTGAATTACCTTTAGAGGTTGAAGATTTACAAGATGAAGTAACAGGACTTAATACTAGACTTTCTAATTTATCTGAAGATGTTTCAAATTTAGAAACTGATATCAATAACAAAAAGTTAGCAATTGAAGAGTCTAATACTTTAATGAAAAAATATGAAGAGCAGCAAAAAAATGTTAGAAATAACAGAGAATTTGACTCTTTATCTAAAGAGACTGAATATCAAGAATTAGAAATTCAGTTATCTGAAAAACGTATAAAAGAATTTCAGGTAAAGATTGAACAAAAAAATGAGGTGATCGCTACAACTAAAGAGAAGCTAGATAAACAACAAGTTCATTTAGATCATAAAAAAGCTGAACTAGATACCATCTTAAAAGAAACTGAAAAAGAGGAAAAAATATTATTAGACAAGTCTAAAGAGTTTTCAGCTTCTATTGATGATCATTTATTAAGTGCTTACACTAGAATTAGAAATAAAGTAAAAAATGGTTTGGCTGTTGTATCTATAGAACGTGGAGCATCTGGAGGGTCTTTCTTCACAATTCCACCACAAATTCAATTAGAGATCGCCAACAGAAAAAAAATTACAATTGATGAGCACAGTGGACGTATCTTAATTGATGCAGATTTAGCCGCTGAAGAAAAAGAAAAAATTAACAGTCTTTTTGTATAAACAATCTATTGTTTAAAATAAAAAACTCGGACTTTTAAAAGTCCGAGTTTTTTATTTAGTAGCTAAAACCTATTAGTATTCCAAAGTTCTTAGGTATGCTAATTTATTTTTCCAAATATCTAATCCTGCTTTAAAATCATTAATGTTTTGGTGAACACTTTTCACCAAAGGGTTATCATCTGAGGCATTAGAGAAAAAGCTTAGGTTATTTTCTAGTTGCTGAATCTCACGAATAGATTCATCAATCTTCTTTCTAATAAACATCACTTCTGAATCTAATTTTCTAAGATCATTGTTTGCCAAATATCCGTTAATAATATTTTTAAATTTCAATAAAACAATTTCATCTTTACCTATAGAAAGGTTTGACAAAACACCATCAATAAACTTATTAAATTGAAGATCTACTGCTTTAGAACTTCTTGGAGTACTTCCAAACTCATTCCAATTATTCAATAGATCAGTAACAGCATCTTTAGTTGTATAATCTTCTTTTTTTAGATTTCCTAAAAATTCTAATTTTTTATCTACTATTTCCTTTTGCTCAGAGCTTAATGTATTTTTTTGATTGTGATAACGATCAAAAAAATGATTACATGCTGCCTTAAATTTATTCCAAATATCATCTGAAAATTTTCTAGGAACATGTCCTATTTTTTTCCAATCAGATTGTATTTTCTTAAAGGTATTTGTAGCTGTTTCCCAATCTTCACTATCTTTAATTGAATCTGCTAGCTTAATGAGATCTAATTTTGCTTGAAGATTGTCTTGTTGAGCATTTTTTTCTTGTTTGTAAAATTTATTTTTTTCTTGATTAAATTGCTTGGTTGCATCTTTAAACTTCTTCCAAATAGATTCACTTTTTGAATAAGGTAATTTACCAGCATCAAAATATTTTTTTCTTAAAGCATCAATCTCTTTAATACTTTTCTGCCAATCATTATGTGTTTTATTCTGAGAAGAATCATAGCTAAGAATCTCATCAATGACCGCCATCTTTGATTCAATAATTTTACCATATTGAGATTTCATACTTCTAAAATGATCATGTCTTTTGTCATGTATAATTTTAGTAGCTGCACTAAATTTATCCCAAACATCATCTCTCATTTCTCTGGCCACAGGACCAATGTCTTCTTTCCAGATTTTATGTAATTCTTGTAATTCTTTAAAAGCTACATTAATATCTTGTTCTTTTGCTAGGAATTCCGCTTTTTGAATTAATTTTAATTTCTCTTCTAAATTATTCTTAAAATCTAAATCTCTAAAATCATTACTTAGGTGTAATAAATCATAAAAACGCTCTACATGGTGGTGAAAAATTTTCCAGGTATCATTGTATTTTGTCTTTGGAACAGGTCCAATTGTTCTCCAAGTATTTTGTAAATCTCTAAAAGACTTATACATTGTCTTGGTATCTGCATTTTCTATCAATGATTTCAACTCTTCAATAACTTGAACTCTTTTTTCTAGATTCTCTTTTAGTTGCTTTTCTAAATTTGAATAGTGTAAATCTCTTTCTTTTTTATAATCAGAAAGCAACTTATTATATCTGGATTTTATAGGGCTAGAATATTGAAAGTCTATTGTATTTCCTCCGGCTTCTAAAAAAGCTGCTTTTTTTTCAGATAATAATGCTCCAAATTTTATATTAAATGCACTTTTAATTATTTCTGCAGTAGCTTTAATATGCTGTGCTTTTTGAGTGGTTATTAACTTTTCTAAAGCATCTGTAAGTTCTTCTAGAGTTAATTTATCATATGCTATAATTTCTACTTCTTTAGTAGGTTTTTCTTGTTCAGCATTTTCTGTAACTACATCTTCACTCTCATCCGATACAGTTTCTTCATGAGTAGTTTCTTCACTCTTTTCAACCTTAGTAGGCTCTTCTAAAGAAATGGTTTCAACTTCTACTGGTACCTCAACAACATCGGCAACTTCAGATGTTTGTTCAACATCAGCTGTTTGGTCTGTAATAAGAACTTTAGCATCTTCAGATGCTTTATCTGTACCAAGAACTTCCGGAACACTGGTATCTATTACTACTTCTTTACTATCTATGTCTTTAGTAGTTTTTTTTGGAGTAACATCTTTTTTATTTGTTGTCTCAGAAACCTCATCTTTGGTTTGAGTTATCTTTTCTACTTTAATTTTATCATCTTTTGATTCTAACATATCTACAATGTTTAAGGTTCCTATAATATCGACTATAAAGATAGCGATGTCTTACAAAACAACAAAAGATTATTAGAATGATTCAAAAAACTATTTATTCCATATTCTCCAAGACTCTTCTGCTTGCAATTCTAACATTTCAAATCCGTTTTTGATTTGAGCCCCTAGCTTTTTACCTTCAATTAAAAATGCTGTTTCTGCTGGGTTATATATTAGGTCAAACAATAGGTGTTTTTTTGTTAAAAATTGATAGGGTATTGAAGGCTTTTGATCAATATTTGGAAAAGTTCCTAAAGGAGAACTATTAATAATAATCGTATGTTCTTTTAACAATTTTTCGGAGATCTCAGAATATGATATTTCTCTATTTCCTGTTGGGTTTCTAGATACTTTATAAAAGTCTATTTTTAGTTTTTTTAACACAAAACCAACAGCATTTGATGCACCACCTGTGCCTAGAATTAAAGCTTTTGTATGATGTTTTTTTAAAAGAGGTAAAATAGATTTCTCAAAACCAACAACATCAGAATTATAGCCTATTAACTTTCCGTTGTTTGTAAGTTTAACGGTATTAACTGCACCTATTTCATTAGCCGTTGCATCTACTTCATCTAGGTAGTTAAAAATAGATTGTTTGTAAGGAATTGTAACATTAAAACCTTTGAGAGAGGCCTTAAATTGGTTAACTAAGCTAAGGAGATCTTCTATTTTATCAATATCAAAATTCACATATTCATGATTAATTAATTGAAGGTTTCTGAACTTGTCTGAAAAATAGCCTTTGGAAAAAGAGTATGAAATATTTTTCCCAACCAAACCAAAGAGTTCCTTATTTAATTTTTCTTTTCCTTCCATAATAATCTACTAATAGTATTAAGCTAATCCCTAAAACAATATATAAAATAGCAAACCAGGTGGTAGAATCTGTAATATCTGGCATGAATCGTTGGTAATTTTCAATTACTTGATCTCCGTTTTGATCTATTAATATTTGTCCGTTTTCTAGTTTAAAGATCTTTTCTTTCCATGGCCAAACAATCCCTAAAGATCCTGTTATAAAACCAATAATTATGGCAGTTACTATTTGGTTCCATCGTTTTAAAACGTAGCCTATAACATACGATAAAGAGACCAACCCGAAGGCTGAACCTGCAGTAAATACTCCAATAATTTTTAAGTAATGTATTTTAGATGGATCCTCTAAAAAATCAAAATTAAATATTAAAATGTCTTTTATGACCCCAGATAAAACATTTACAGAATCTACCAATAGTAATACATAATTTCCTAATAGAATTAAAATAAATGACCCCGAAAGGCCCGGTAAGATCATTCCAGAAATACCAATTATTCCACAAATAAAGACAAACCAAAGGTTATCGTTTTCTCCTGCTGGAGTTAGAAAACTAATCCCTAAACCAACAACAGCTCCAATAACCAGAGAACTAAAGTTTTTAAAATTCCAATCACCGAAATCTTTACCAATGTAGTAAATAGATCCAATAATCATCCCAAAAAAACAGCTCCAAACATAGAGTTCAAAGTTTTGTAAGAAAAAATCTAATACTAGAGAGACAGTAAAATAACTAAAAACACTTCCAGAGATTACTATAAAAATAAATTGTGAATTTGTGTATGTGAAAAAACTTCTAAATCTACCATTTAATACTAGCTTGAGAGCTTTTAGATTTATTTTCTGAAATGAATAAATTAATTCTTCATAAAAACCCAATACAAAAGAAGCAGTACCACCAGAAACGCCCGGAACTTTATTTGCTGCACCCATAATTAATCCTTTAAAAAAAAGAGATAATTTTTCAATAAAGGTTCTTTCTTTTTGCATTAGTCTTTTTTAACTGCTAATTTTTCTAATAATAAGATAAGTCCAAAACCAATTATTGCGAGTATAATAGCCATCATTAATTGAGAGTCTCCTTCAAATGAAAACGGAGAAACACTCGTTGTGTTAAATGGAACTTCTACTCCTTTTGAATTAGTTCTCCATGAAATTATTTCTTGCCAAGGCCAAATTTTGTTTAAAGATCCTATTATAAAACCCGTTAATGTTGCCAAAGTATAATTTTTATAAGTAAAAAACAACCATTTTAAAATTCTAGAAAAGGTTAATAATCCTAAAACTGCACCCAACATAAAAACAATAATGCTAAAAAAATCTTTTGTATTAAGTGCATTTAAAACAGGTTTGTAAGCACCTAAAAGAACCAAAATAAAGGAACCTGAAATACCTGGTAAAATCATCGCACAAATAGCAATCATACCTGCTAAAAATAAAAACCAAGGAGAAGAATTTTCTGACACCATTGGATTTAAGGTAGTGATATAAAACGCAAGGATACCTCCAAAAATTAAACATAAAACACTGCCAATAGTCCATCTTGTTATTTGTTTACCAATATAGATAATACTGGCTAACACCAAACCAAAGAAAAAAGACCAAATTACTATTGGATGATTTTCTAATAAGGTTGCTATTAACTTGGCAAGAGATAAAACACTAACAGAGATCCCTATAAAAAGAGCTAACAAAAAAGGACCATTAACGATCTTCCAAACCTGTTTAAAACCCTCTTTTCTAAACACCTTTAGTAAACTGAAATTAAAACTACTAATAGAATTTAATAGTTCTTCATAAATTCCTGAGATAAACGCAATTGTTCCTCCAGAAACACCTGGAACAACATCTGCAGCTCCCATAGCCATTCCTTTGAGTGAAATAATAATATAGTCTTTTAATGATCTTTTCATATTTAATTTATTTACTATGACGAATATAGTCGAAAAAGAGAAATTATACTTATAAATAAAAAAAACCGAAACTATTTTTCGATTTTTTTTATTTATAAGTTAAAGGAATTAATCTAAGCAGCTTATTCCATTGCTTTCTTATAGTTAGAAAGCAGTTCTTGGACTTTTAAATTTACAAATACTATCGGAAAAAGATCTTTCATAATAATGTGCTGATCATAATCTAGCTCCATTCCATTTACAAGGTGAGTAAGTGCCTTGTTTTCATTATTTAGTAGTATAGACAATCCTGAAAGTCTATATTCAATTTCTGCAGCATCTTTATATGTTTCTTGAGCTGAAACCAATACCTTAACAGCATCATTAAAATCTCCAATAAGAAGAAGCACATCAGACAAAGCAATGTAAATTTCTATTGAGCAGTCATTCAGCTCTATACATTTCTCGAGCCCTTTAACACCTTCTTTAAAAGAGTTTAATTTAATATTTATATCTGAGTATTTTCTCCAATAAAAAGTATTGTACTCATCAATTTTTATAGCTTTAGAGATATAATATAATGCCTTTTGGTAATCTTTTTGTTCATAAAAAGCTTCGGTTAATAAAATCCATCCTTTATCTAAAAAAGGATCTTCGTGTACCGATTTTTTATAAAAACGTATTGCTGAATCTAACTTTCCTAGTTTTTGATAACACTCTCCAATTCTCACATAGGCAAAAGCTGTTGGATCATCTAACTCTAGTGTTAACATATAATTTTTAATAGCATCTTCAAAATCACCGAGCTGTTCGTATGTTTTTGCTTTTTCTAGATATCCACCAATAAATGATTCGTCAATTAATACAGCATAATCAAAACAAGTTAAGGCTTCTTTGTATCTTTTCAACACAAAATATTGACGTCCTAATTGATGCCAAGCAACTTCACTGTATGGGTTCTTATCTAAATAAGCATTTAAAAAAATAATTGCTTTTTCGTGGTTTTTTTGCATGTCAAAGCAGTAAACAACATTGTATAAAGAGGAATAATCTTCATAGTCTACATCTATACATTTCGCAAAGCTTAATCGTGCCTTTTCAAAATTATCTAGATATAAATATTCCATTCCCATCATAGACCAGATATCTACTTTATCGTCTGCATGAATTAAAGCTATTTTTAAATTTTCAATTGATTCTTCATGACTACCACTTTTAGAAAGTATAGTGGCTTTCTGAATATATACCTCCTCATTATTAGGAGCTAATAACTCAATTCTTCTTAATTTCTGGGAAGCTTTTTCTAGTTTATTGTCAAATATTAAGATTTCAACCTCTAACAATTTTAGATCAACAGATGTTGGATGTTGTTCTAAGCCAAGTTTTACAGCTTTTTTTGCAAGGGAGTGCTTGCCTGTATCTAGGTAGTGAACAATAATTTCTTCAAACTCTACCAAATCAAAAAAATAAATGCTATTTGTTTTTAGCATTGATTCAAACTTAGACAATGACATGTGCATTTGTTATTTGAATTATATAATAAATTTACCATTCCTTATAAGTGTATGCTTAGAAGTCAACTTTTGTTTTCAACAATTTAATTAACATTCCTAGTGATACATACATTTTGGTTTTGAAGCTATAAATTTTGCGCATCACTTTTTTTGTAGTATTTTTGCAGAACTTTAGTATCTAAGCTAAATTGATATATTTCTCATGAGCAAAAAAGTTTTACTAAACTCAAAAGAAATTGAAATAATCCTTCACCGGTTAGCATGCCAGCTAATCGAAAATCATAACGATTTTTCAGAAACAGTTCTCATTGGCTTACAGCCAAGAGGAAGTTTTTTAGCGAAAAGATTGGCAAGTATTTTAACGAATGACTACAAAATAAAAAATATACACCTTGGCCTTCTAGACATTACTTTTTATAGAGATGATTTTAGAAGAAGAGATGAGCCCTTAGAGGCTGCCAATACTCAAATAGATTTTTTAATTGAAAATAAAAATGTTGTTTTAATAGATGATGTCTTATTCTCAGGAAGAAGTGTAAGAGCTGCATTAACTGCCATTCAGTCTTATGGTAGACCAGAAAATGTAGAGTTATTGGTTCTAATAGACAGAAGATTTAGCAGACACTTACCCATACAACCAACATATAAAGGTCGGCAAGTTGATGCAATTAATGAAGAAAAAGTAATTGTTCATTGGAAAGAAATACATTCTAAAGATGCAATTTATATAGATAACAAATAATTATGAAGCAGCTAAGTGTAGAACATTTATTGGGAATTAAATACCTAAACAAGAATGATATCGACCTTATTTTTGAAACTGCTAATCATTTTAAAGAAGTTATCAATAGACCTATTAAAAAAGTACCTTCTCTTAGAGACATAACAATAGCTAACCTATTTTTTGAAAATAGTACCAGAACAAAATTATCATTTGAATTAGCCGAGAAAAGACTGTCTGCCGATGTTCTTAATTTTTCTGCTAATCAATCCTCTGTTAAAAAAGGCGAAACATTAATAGATACTGTAAACAATATCTTAGCAATGAAAGTTGATATTGTTGTAATGAGACACCCAAATGTTGGTGCTGGAGTATTTCTATCGAAGCATGTTGATGCCAAAATAATAAATGCTGGTGATGGAACTCACGAACATCCAACACAAGCATTATTAGACAGCTATTCTATTAAAGAAAAATTGGGAACTATTAAAGGAAAAAAAATTGTAATCGTTGGAGATATTTTACACTCTAGAGTTGCACTTTCAAATATTTTTGCCCTCAAGCTACAAGGAGCCAAAGTAAAAGTATGCGGACCAACAACATTAATTCCTAAATATATTACAAGTCTTGGTGTTGAGGTAGAAACAAATATTAAAAAAGCACTAGAGTGGTGCGATGTTGCAAACGTTCTTAGAGTGCAACATGAAAGAATGGATATCAACTATTTTCCATCTACAAGAGAATACACACAGTTATTTGGAATTAATAATGAAATCTTAGACAATCTTGGAAAGAAAATAACCATTATGCACCCTGGGCCAATTAATAGAGGTGTAGAAATCACAAGTGATGTTGCTGATTCTGATCAATCAATCATTCTAAATCAAGTGGAAAATGGTGTAGCTGTTAGAATGGCTGTAATTTATTTACTAGCCCAACAAATAAAAAGATAATGATTAAGATTGTAGAGAATGATCAGTACACCTATATCAGTGTAGAAAAATCCTCTTTTAGTAAACTTAACCTAGAGTTACCAAAAATAAGTTCTAATCACTTACTACTAGAACTTTCTAAAAACATAATAATTATTGAAGACAAAATTGCATTATTTTTAAAAGTAGCTCTAGATTTAAAAGCAAAAGGAAAATCGTTTGTAATCATACAAAAAAGAATAAATATTGATGATTTTCCTGAAATTCTGAATATCACGCCAACACTTCAAGAAGCCAAAGATATTCTAGAGATGGAAGCTATTGAAAGAGATCTAGGCTTTTAGAGATCATAGGAAAATAAAAAAACTATTGACTTTAAAAATTTTATAAAATCATGAGTATAGAGTTAACCATCCTTGGATGTCATTCTGCAACACCAAGAGTTAATGCACACCCTACTGCACAATATTTAGAAATAAATTCGCGACATTTTTTGATTGATTGTGGTGAGGGAACTCAGCGTCAGATGAGAAAATACAAGGTTGGTTTTTCTAAAATTAATCATATTTTTATTTCTCATTTACACGGAGATCATTTCTTTGGTTTAATAGGCCTGATCTCTACTTTTGGAATCTTAAACAGGGAAAAAGAATTACATGTTTTTGGACCAAAAGGGATTAAAGAAGTTATTAATATGCAACTGAAATATTCTAAATCATATGTCAAATACGATTTAATTTTTCATGAATTAAACTCTAAAAAAAGTGAATTGATTTTTGAAGACAAGAAAATTGAAGTACGAACTATCCCATTACATCACAGGGTCTATACCAATGGATTTCTTTTTAAAGAAAAAGAAAAGCCAAGAAAACTAAACATGCTTGCCATAAAAAAATATCACGAAATTGAACTATGTGACTACAATAATTTAAAAGCTGGCAAAGATTTTATATGTAGTTCTGGTGAAGTTTTACAAAACTCATTACTTACCTTAGATCCAGAAAAAACAATGAGTTATGCCTATTGCAGTGACACTTCATACAAACCAGATATTGTAGAAATAATTAAGGGATCCGATATATTATATCATGAATCTACTTTTTTATCTGACAAAGAAGATTTAGCAATAAAAACAAGGCATTCAACCGCAAAGCAAGCTGCAGTGATCGCTAAGAAAGCTGAAGTTAAAAAACTAATTTTAGGGCACTATTCTAGTAGATATAAAGATATTTCGTTATTTAAAAAGGAAGCTGAAGAGATATTTAGGAATATAACTCTAGCTGAAACAGGAAAGATTATTTCTATGTAATTATGTTACGAAATCTTATAATAGTGAGTTTTTTTACTCTTTACTGATTTCAATCAAGGTATCTTTTATATGTATCAATGAGTCTTTTTCATTTATAGTGTCATTACTTTCAACTGAAATAATTTTTTGGTTTATAGGGCTATCAGCCACATCCTCAATAAAAAAAAAGGTATAAAAACCGTAAACAATTAGTGTAACAATAGTAACTCTTAACAATCTATTTTTCATTTTTATAATAAAATTAATATTGATTGGTTGACAATAAAACTAAGGTACAAGCAACTTCAGTTTTAATTCCGTTTTGTTCCAATATGTTTTCAAATTCTTTGTTCTCTGTTCCAGGATTAAAAATAACTCTACTAGGCTTCAAATTAACAATATAATTATAAAATATTTTTTGATTTAAAGGGCTTAGATAAAGGGTTATAGTGTCAATATTTTCAAATAGTATTCTTTCTGTGTTAACAATAACATCAGCAATAATTCCTTTATTTAAACCAACAGCCTCAACAAAATGATTATTGGCTTTTAATTTATGTATTGCTATGTTTGAATATCTAGATTCATTTAAAGAGGCACCTATAACAAGCGTTTTTCTTGACATCTTTTCTATAAATATTTAAATACAAATATAAGTGGTCTAACTGTAAATATATTATTAAAATTAGCAGCATAAATTTATGGTGACATTTTTTTATAAATAGTTCTCATAAATTGAATTAAATTTCTTTTAACTTAAACATTTATCAAGTTTTTTTATTAGATTTGAAAAAACAAAAAATTTAAAATCAACTCCTAAATGAATAAAATAACCTTCTTGATATTTTTGATGGTGTTTTCTATTAGCGCCTCATCACAATTTCTTTCAAGCAAACCAGATAATTACGCTGTAGAAGCAAAAAACTACATAGATTTTATTCCAATAGCTCCTATTCAAATAAAGGCTAAAGTAATAAGCGCTACTTCAAATAATGAAATAAAGACACAGACTACTCTAGAAATGTCTTTGGACAAACAATCTGTTTTAAACTTTATTCCTAATGAGTCTATGGAAACTACTATCCAGCGTTTTAATGCTGATCAAACCGTTTCATATTTGTATTCTGGAAGATCAGTAAACAAAGGAACATACAGACTAATTATAGATTATAATAAGTACATCATTCAAAGTGTCGAAGGTGTTTCTGATGACGATTGTGTTGGATATGCAAAAATTGGTGTTGGTTTACGCATCATAGCAAATATTAATGCCTTAAAAAGTAATATAGATATTAGTAGTTTAGTAGCTATTGGTAAAGCAGCTTCTGAAGGTGCTATTTCAGGAAGTGTCGGCTATGAAATTTTAGGTGTAGAATCTAAAGAAATTACAGCTATTATACCCATAAACTCGGAAATAACATCTACTATTAACCAAGTTTTTCTTCAGGCAATTGGTGTTGTTAAAGGTAAAATTTATGATACAGATACTAGATTATATCCACAAGTTATTGCTATTAAACATACAGGTTGTGACGTAAAAACAATTACTGAAAACTTAATAGGTCAATATTCTACCACAGACTAATAAGGAATTTATAAAAATAATAAAAGCCGAAGCAATGCTTCGGCTTTTATTATTTTTATAAGCGATGTACTTACCAACGAATCACTACGCTTCCCCAAGTAAAACCACTACCAAAAGCTGCCAGAACTACCAAATCACCTTCATTAATTTTACCTTTCTCCCACGCCTCTGTCAATGCTATAATTACGGAAGCTGCAGTGGTATTGCCATAGTTCATAATATTGTTATATACCTGATCATCCTTTAATTGAAATTTGCGTTGAATAAATTGTGCTATTCTCAAATTTGCCTGATGCGGAATTAGCATATTTATATCTTCTTTTTGCAATCCATTTGCCTCTAAACCTTCAACAATTGCTTCAGAAAACCTTACAACAGCATGTTTAAAGACAAACTGTCCGTTCATGTAAGGAAAATACGATTCATCGTCTGGATTGTTATCTGCTATAATCTCAGGAACCCAACGACTTGTAGACGGGCCCTCCAATGCCAGTTCTTTGGCATGTTTTCCTTCAGAATGTAGATGAGATGATAAAATTCCTTTTCCATCCTCTTCACTTCTAGACAATACTGCTGCTCCTGCCCCATCGCCAAAAATAACAGTTACATTTCTACCTCTGTTAGAGCGCTCTAAACCTCCAGAATGATTTTCAGCACCAATTACTAAAATGTTTTTATACATTCCTGTTTTAATAAACTGGTCTGCCACAGATAATGAATAAATAAAACCAGAGCATTGATTTCTTACATCCAAAGCTCCAATGGTTGGCATGTCTAACATATCCTGAACTCGAACTCCACCACCAGGGAAATACATATCTGGACTTAAGGTAGCAAAGACAATAAAATCTATGTCATCCTTTGTTAAACCAGCTCTTTCAATAGCTATTTTAGATGCTTTCACAGCCATAGAAGATGTTGTTTCTCCAGTTGCTGGATCTATCCACCTGCGTTCTTTAATACCAGTTCTTTCCTGAATCCATTCATCACTTGTTTCCATCCATTGTTTCAAGTCATCATTTGTTACCACATTCTCAGGTACAAAATATCCTAATCCAGTAATTTTAGAATTGTACATATAGTAAGTTTAATTTGTTGTTTGAAGTTATTGATAAAGATAACAAAAATACCCATTTAAAAGAATATCACTTTTAATAGCAATAGTTTTCTCTGTCATCTTGTCACAATAATATCTTTGGTATTTTTTTTGACTAGTAATTAGAAAGAAAACAATCAATTAAATTATATAATTATGAGTAAAGGAAATATTAATGTATCGGTAGAAAACATCTTTCCATTAATTAAAAAATTCTTGTATTCTGATCATGAAATATTTTTACGTGAACTTATTTCTAATGGAACAGATGCAACGTCTAAACTAAAACACCTTATTTCTATAGGTGAGGCGAAAACAGAATTAGGTGATGCTAAAATTGAAATTACCATTGATAAAAAAGGGAAAACTCTTACTATAAAAGATCAAGGTTTAGGAATGACAGCCGAAGAGGTAGAAAAATACATCAACCAAATCGCATTCTCTGGCGCGGAAGAGTTTTTAGATAAATACAAGGACAACGAAGCTGGAATAATTGGTCATTTTGGCCTTGGTTTCTATTCTGCTTTTATGGTAGCTGATAAGGTAGATATTATTACTAAATCTTTTAAAGATGAACCTGCTGCTCATTGGTCTTGTGATGGCTCTCCAGAATACACACTGGTTGCCCATGACAAATCAGATAGAGGAACAGAAATTATTTTACATATTGCTGAGGATTCTACTGAGTTTTTAGAAGAATCTAAAATTTCTGAACTTTTAAATAAGTACAACCGTTTTAACCAAGTACCTATTAAATTTGGAACAGAAGAAGTTAATGATCCTAAATTTACCCCAAAAACTACCAAAGATAAAGAGGGGAAAGAGACTACAGAAGCTCACAAGCAAATAACGGTAGATAAAATCATTAACAATACAGATCCAGCCTGGACAAAAAAACCAGCAGATCTAGAAACTGAAGATTATAATAATTTCTACAGAGAATTGTATCCAATGCAATTTGAAGAATCATTATTTCACATTCACTTAAATGTTGATTATCCTTTTAATTTAACAGGAATTTTATTCTTCCCTAAATTAAGTCCAAGTATGGACATGCAAAAGGATAAAATTCAGTTATATCAAAATCAAGTTTTTGTAACTGACAATGTAGAAGGTATTGTACCAGACTTCTTACAGATGTTAAAAGGTGTCATAGATTCACCAGATATTCCTTTAAATGTATCTCGTTCTTATTTACAGGCAGATGGTGCTGTAAAAAAGATCTCTGGTTATATTACCAAGAAAGTAGGTGATAAATTAGCTTCTTTATTTAAAAATAATCGTGAAGATTTTGAATCAAAATGGAATGATATCAAAGTGATTATTGAATACGGAATGCTATCTGAAGACAAATTTTTTGATAAAGCTCAAAAATTTGCTTTGTATCCAACGGTAAATGATTCTTTCTTTACATTTGATGAGTTTCTCGAAAAAACTAAAGATGCACAAACAGATAAAGATGGAAATCAAATTGTATTGTATGCAGCTAATAAAGACGCACAACACAGTTATATTGAGTCTGCAAAAGAAAAAGGCTACGAAGTTTTATTATTAGACTCTCCTATTATTTCTCATTTGATGCAAAAACTAGAAACTTCTAATGAAAAAGTAAAGTTTACTAGAGTAGATGCAGATCACATAGACAATTTAATAAAGAAAGACGACACCGTTATTTCTAAATTATCTGACAAAGAAAAGGAAACATTAAAGCCAATGATTGAAAATGCGGTCCCAAAGCAGACCTACACTGTTCAATTAGAAGCGATGGATTCTAACGCTTCTCCTTTTATAATTACTGTTCCAGAATTTATGAGAAGGATGAAAGAAATGAGTGCTTCAGGTGGAGGCGGAATGATGGGAATGGGAAATTTACCAGAAATGTATAATTTAGTAGTCAATACAAATCATGAACTAGTAGGTGAAATTCTGAACACCAAAACAGCAAAGAAACGCGATCGTTTAATCTCTCAATCTTTTGATTTAGCAAAATTATCTCAAAACTTATTACACGGTGAAGAGTTAACTAACTTTATTAAACGCAGCTATGATTTAATTAAATAAGTATTAAATTTTTAGTACAACTATAGCCTCTTTGTTTTAACAAAGAGGCTATTTTTTTTACCATCTTTACGAAATTTGGTGTATAAAAATTCTATTTTTGATTTCTTAAAGAATATTCATTAATTAATGATTACTATTAGAAAAGCAACAGAGAAAGACATTCATTTACTAGCCTCCTTAAGTGTTGAGGCATTTATGCCTGCTCATGGTCATAGCTCTCCTAAAGAAGATATAACATCATACATCAAAGCTAATTTTAGTATAGAAAACTTTAAAAAAGAAATTGCCAATCCTGCTTTTGAATACTATCTTTTATATCACACTACCAAAGTTGCTGGTTTTTCTAAAGTTATCTTTAATACTCCAAGTAAACATGTTGTTAATAATCAGGTCACCAAAATGGAACGCTTGTATTTATTAAAAGAATTTTATGGCTTACATTTAGGAGCAAAACTCATGAATTTTAATTCAGAACTTGCCAAAACAAATCATCAAAACGGAATTTGGTTAGAAGTTTGGACAGAAAACTTTAGAGCCATCAAATTTTACAAAAAAGCAGGCTTTAAAATAGTAGGACAGGCTAATTTCACCGTTTCTAAAACACATTCTAATCCTAATTATATTATGTATTTAGAATTTTAAAAAAAATTAAATGAAAAAAATAACAATACTAATTCTTTTTATTGCATCAACAATTGTTTCACAAACAAATACAGAAGTATTTTTATTTGACATAAAAAAAACTGAGACAGGATATGAATTAACTAATAAAAAAAACATATCAACTAATGAAGGATATGACAGTCAGCCTCACTTTTATGATAACTATGCACTTTTGTTCGCTTCTTCAAGAAATGGGCAAACTGATATTGTAAAATATACAATAGATACAGGTATCAAAGAATTTATAAATTATTCACCCGAAGGAGGAGAATATTCTCCTCAACGAATCCCTGGTACAGATGATATTTCCGCTGTTCGTTTAGATAATACTGGTCTTCAAAGATTTTACAGGTATGATATTAATACTGGGAACTCTAAAGAAATCATTCGTAATTTAGAAGTTGCCTATCCTCTGTGGGCTAGCAACAAGTTATTATTTTCTGCTGTAATTGGAGAGAAATCACTAGAACTCGTAAAAAGTGATTTAAAAAACAAGACAAATGTACTACTAGAAAAAAATATTGGACGCTCACTACATTGTATTCCAGGTACTAATAGCATAAGTTTTATAAGTAAGAAAAAGCCTCTATGGGAAATTTTCTCAATAGATATAACAACTTTAACAATAAATAAAATAACGAATTTAGATGATAATTATGAAGATATTGCTTGGATATCTAAAGATGTTGTTTTACAAGCAAAAAAAAATCAACTTTTACAATTTAATATAAAAACAGATAGTGTTTGGAAAGAACTTATTAATAAAGACAGTCTTCAAATACAAAACATTTCTAGAATTACCATTAGTCCAGACAAAACAAAAATTGCTATAGTAGGAGAATAAAACTTGATATTTTGAAAATCACTTAAATAATTATAGACACCTTTAATTTTTGTCTTTTACAAAATTGTATCTTTAAAAATAATAAACAATTAACGATGAAAAAAATCACCTTTTTAATTTTACTTCTTACTGGTATTACAAATGCACAGACAGATACTAGAATATATGATATTATAAATAATGTTTCTACAGAAAGAATAAAAAAAGACATCACAAAGCTTGCTAATTTTGGAACCAGACATACTTTAAGTGATACAATTTCAGATACCAGAGGAATAGGAGCTGCTAGAAGATGGATTAAATCTGAATTTGATAAAATCTCCAAAAAGTGTACTGATTGCTTGGATGTTTTCTATCAAAAAGACTTGGTGAAGAAAAATAAGAAAAGAATTGTTCATGATGTCATGATTGTAAATGTTGTTGCCGTTCAAAGAGGAACAAAATACCCAAATAGATATATCATTATGAGTGGTGATATAGATTCTCGAGTGTCTGATCCAAATGATTATACTTCCGATTCTCCTGGTGCAAATGACAATGCTTCCGGAATGGCTGGCACAATTGAAGCAGCTAGAGTTTTATCTAATTACACCTTTGAAAATAGCATTATTTATGTTGGTCTATCTGGAGAGGAACAAGGATTGTTTGGTGGTAGAGGATTAGCAGCATATGCCAAAGAGAAAGGATGGGAGATTATCGGTATTATGAACAATGACATGATAGGAAATATTGAAGGTGTAGATGGAGTCATAGACAATAGAACTTTTAGAATATTTTCTGAACCAACACCTACTACAGAAACAGAGAAGCAACGAAAAGCAAGACGTTTTTATGGTGGTGAGGTAGACGGTATTTCTAGACAATTAGCTCGTTTTATTCATAAAACTACCAAAACATATATGCCAGAAATGAATCCAACAATGATCTATAGATTAGATCGGTTTGGTCGTGGAGGGCATCATAGACCCTTTAATGATGCTGGGTTTGCTGGAATTAGAATTATGGAAATGCATGAAAACTACACACAACAACATCAAGATATTCGCAACGAAGATGGAATTGAATATGGTGATAAATTAAAATTTGTGAATTTTGACTATGCTAAAAAATTAACAGCTGTAAATGCTATTAATTTAGCCAGTATTGCCTGGGCTCCACCAGCTCCAAAAGATGTTAAAATTGGAGGAGCGGTAAGACCTGCTGTTTCCTTTGAATGGGACAAGGTTGAGAGTGCAAAAGGATACAAAATATACTGGAGAGATACAACATCACCTACTTGGGACCATTTTAAATATATTGAAAATAGTACCGAGTTTACCTTAGAAGGAATTGTAGTAGACAACTTCTTCTTTGGAATAGCTGCTGTTGGAGAAAACGGTCATGAAAGTATTGTATCATTCCCTTCTGGTTTGATAAAAAAATAGACACTTGTGAAAATCACAAAATTATTCTTTTTCACATATTTTATTTTCTCAATGATTGGCTGTAAAAACAACAATCAAACACAATTAAAAAAAGAAAATAGCAATAAAACCAATCACCAAGAAATACTTGTAGCTAAAAGGGTAGATACTATTTTAATAGATGGAATAGCCAATGAAAAAACTTGGAAAGAATCTACTTGGTTACCAATTGATCAAGTATGGATGGGGAAACCAGTAGATTCTACAGATTTTTCAGGAAGGTACAAATTATCTTGGTCTAAGGAAGCCTTGTATGTGATGGCAGAAATAAAAGATGATTTTTTAGTAGATAAAATTAAAAACCCTCTAGAACGATGGTGGGATGAAGATTGTGTAGAGATATTTATTGATGAAGACAATAGCGGAGGCAATCATCAATTCAATCATAATGCCTTTGCATATCACATAGGATTAAATGGTGATGTAGTTGATCTAGATTCAAAAGACACTCCAAAGCTTTTTAACAACCACATAGAATCTGAGATGTCTATTGTAAAGGAAAATACAGCTATTTGGGAATTTAAAATCTCTCTTTTCCCAGACACATATACCTTTAAAGGAAATCAAATAGCTTTAAGCTTACATTCAAATAAAAAAATAGGTTTTGCTATTGCCTATTGTGATAATGATACTAGTGAAACTAGAGAAAACTTTTTTGGTTCTGTGGTTGTAGATGGAAACGACAAAAATCGTGGCTGGATTGATGCAACTATTTTTGGAACTATTGTATTAAAAAACCAGCACTAATTATTAGAGCATTTCAGGATATCGTACTATAGATTAAAACAAGATATCTTAAAAAAACCCCTACACAAAAACAATAGCATATTATCTGAAAAAAATCTATAACTTGTTGATAAGTAATTATTTGTGTCATTTTTTTTAGGCAAAACGGTGTTAATGTTTTCCTAAAAAAAGAAAACTGTTTCATCTTTTGATATATTTGTTTAACATAACAAGTAATCTATAACACAATGAAGCCATTTCTTTTTAAAATTATTGCTCTAATTTTTTTCTCGATTTTCACAACTCAATTGAGCGCTCAAAAATTTCAAGGTAAAGCATATTATTTTTCTAAATCAAAAATGGAATTAGGAAATTGGGGAGCTAGAATGAGTGAAGCACAAAAGAAACAAATGCAAAATCGTCTTAAAGATAGATTAGAAAAAAAATATATTTTAAATTTTAATATGCAAGAATCAACTTTTTTGGAAGAAGACAAGATTGATGCAATCTCCGGTGCAACAGACTCATGGGGAGGATATTTCTCTAGGGGTGACTTACATAAAAACATTAAAGAAAATAAATTAGTACAGAGTCAAGAATTTTATGGTAAACGGTTTTTAGTAAAAGACAAATTAGTAAACATTGAATGGAATTTAGGTACAGAAACTAAAAAAATTGGTAATTATACCTGTTATAAAGCGGCAGCAATGGTTCCAAAATCTGAATTAAACTGGTTTGATTTTTCTTGGAATGACCTTAGACAAAATTCTGATGAAACTAAAAAGATTGAAGAAACTATGATAGTTATTGAAGCTTGGTATACTCCTCAAATACCCGTTGCACAAGGGCCTGCTGAATACTGGGGGCTACCGGGTCTAATCTTAGAAGTAAGTGCTGGAAATACAACTTTATTGTGTTCAGAAATCATTTTAAACCCAAAAGAGAAAGTAACCATTACAGCTCCAGATAAAGGTGAAAACATTACAAAAAAAGGGTACACTTCTAACATTCGTAAAAAAATGGTAGAAATGCGAAATAATAGGATGGGAAGAAGAAGTCGTTAATCTTTATTGATTAAAGCCCGCTTATAAAACTTCCATAAGGATCTTTGAACTGAACGCCTTCAGCATACCTATATTTACTTAATTTTTTATGTTCTACCAAAGACCATAAAACAAATTCTTGCCAAAAGCACACTTCTTCAGGAGTTACCCCTACTTGATATTTTAACACAAATTCTGACAATGGCTTTACTTTTTCTAGGATAGATCTATAGTCTTTTTCTGAAATATCATCTAAAATTTCAAAATCCTCACTATGATTAAAAAACCATGAGACAATTTCATCATATGGGCTTTCAACACCTTGTTTTTCAATCTTTTCAATTTTAGGAAAAAATTCTGAATACAAAGATTTGATAGCGTTTCCAAGCAAGGTTAGTGCAACATTATAAGCCCCTTCTTGCTCGCCTTCATACACTAATTCTATCTTACCAGTTATTGCAGGAATAATTCCAGTAAAGTCACTCATCCTTATTCCTGTTTTGTCATCTCCAGAATGCAATAAACGTCTTTCTGCAGTACTAACTAAATTCTCAAAAGCAGTAATACTTAATCGAGCACTTACACCACTCTTTACATCTACAAATTCACTTTTACGGGCTTCAAACACAATTTGTTCTAGAATATCTTTTGCCAATTCAGGAATAAAAATAGTTGAAGATTGTCTGGTGTCTAGCACTGCTTCTTGCGAAGTAATTGTTTTTGCAATCTGAATAGTTTCAGGATAATGAGTTAAAATTTGTGAACCTATTCTATCTTTTAAGGGTGTTACAATACTTCCTCTATTGGTATAATCTTCTGGATTAGCAGTAAAAACAAATTGCATATCTAAAGACAATCTCAATTTAAAACCTCTAATTTGTATATCTCCTTCTTGTAAGATATTAAACAAGGCTACTTGAATTCTGGCTTGTAAATCTGGTAACTCATTGATCACAAAAATACATCTATTGGCTCTAGGAATCATTCCATAATGAATCACACGATCATCTGCATAACTCAACTTTAAATTAGCTGCTTTTATTGGATCTACATCACCAATAATATCTGCTACAGTAACATCTGGTGTCGCTAATTTTTCTGCAAAACGATCACTTCTATGTAACCAGATAATTGGTGTTTCATCTTGGTTTTGTTGTATCAACTCTATTGCAAAACGAGAAATTGGTGCTAGCGGATCATCATTAATTTCTGAGCCTTCTACTACTGGAATATATTCGTCTAATAAATTCACCATCAACCTAGCTAATCGTGTTTTAGCTTGTCCGCGCAGTCCTAGTAAATTAATATTATGTCTAGATAAAATAGCTCTTTCTAATTCTGGTATTACCGTATTTTCATACCCATGAACACCTGTAAATACTGTTTCTTTATTTTTAATTTTAGCTATTAAATTATCTCTCAATTCATCTTTAATAGATTTCGATTGATATCCTGATTCTTTTAATGCTCCTAGTGTTTGTATAGATATTATATTCATATTAACCTTTAATTCTTTTTTTTCTATTAGTTTCGTAATCTTCAAAAATCATTTCTCCCAATCCTTTAATTCCTGTATAAAATGCTTTTCCTTGATTTGCTTTGGTAAATTCTCTTACAAATTGCATCAAATAATTATCTTGAGCAATCATAAATGTTGTGATAGGGATGTGTAACCTTCTTGCTTGTTGAGCCATTGCATAACATTTATTGGTGATAAAAGAATCTAATCCATTACTGTTTTTATAATACTGGCCGTCTGGCATTTTAAGACAACTTGGTTTTCCATCGGTAATCATAAAAATCTGTTTGTTAGTGTTTCTTTTTCTTCGCAATAAATCCATTGCTAATTGAAGACCTGCAACAGTGTTTGTGTGATAGGGACCAACTTTTAAATAGGGTAAGTCCTTAATGTCTATAGTCCAGGAATCATTTCCAAAAACTAAGATGTCTAAGGTGTCTTTAGGGTATCTGGTGGTAATTAGTTCTGCCAACGCCATGGCAACCTTTTTTGCTGGTGTAATCCTATCTTCTCCATATAGAATCATAGAATGACTAATGTCTATCATTAAAACAGTACTCATTTGAGCCTTGTGCATGGTTTCTTCAACTACAAGATCATCTTCCGTTAAATTAAAACTACCAATTCCATGGTTAATTTGTGCGTTTCGTAAACTTTCTGTCATGGAAACTTTGTCTAAAGAATCTCCAAACTGATAGTTTCTAAAATCACCGGTATGCTCGTCTCCTAAACCCTGACCTTTACTTTTATGATTTCCAGAACCTCGTCTTTTAATTTTTCCAAATATTTGGTTTAGTGCTTGTTGACGAATGGCTCTTTCTGTCTTAGCTGTGATAGAAATATTCCCTCCATTTTCATCTGGATCAATTTCTTCTTTAATATATCCTTTTGCCTTTAGGTCCTCAATAAAATCATCTATTGTATAGTTCTCGTCTGTTAGTTTATATTCAACATCTAACTGACGTAACCAATCAATAGCTTCATCAAAATCTCCAGAAGTATGCGTAATAATTTCTTTAAAAATATCAAACAATTTTTCAAATGGAGTCAAATGAGGAGATTCAAAGGTTTTAAAAATAAATCCCTTTTTTTTCTTTTCTTTCATACTCATACAAAAATAAGACTTTATGGAGTTTGATTCTAAAGATTAACAATCCTTTCACAAAATTTATATATTCAAAAAAAAAAGAATGAGCTGAGGAAAGAATATTTTATACTATTATTAACATCAAAAAAATAATTAATAAGTAAATTTATGCCTCAAAAATTATAAAAATAAAATCATATTTATGAAAATAATTAATTCTACACATCTACGTAATCTTTTATCTTTCATCCTAATTCTTTTAGTTATTGGAATTCAAGATACAGATGCACAAAGAAAAAAACGCAAAAAAAAGAATA
Source organism: Flavobacterium sp. SCGC AAA160-P02 (assembly GCA_000383355.1). Classification (GTDB taxonomy): domain Bacteria; phylum Bacteroidota; class Bacteroidia; order Flavobacteriales; family Flavobacteriaceae; genus Polaribacter. The sequence goes on from KB911135.1 coordinate 55,561, forward strand.
ATAAAACATCGCAAGTTGTTGCCCCAAAACCCAAACCTAAAAAGAAAGAAAAATCTATTGCTGACCTAACTAAAAGCAGTAAAAAAATAGAAGGATTATTTACAATTTTTCAAGATACTGTTACTGGTGCTACAAAATTATTAGTTAAAGAAGAGCAATTTAATAAAGACTATATTTATTTTGCTCAAATAGCTGATGGTGTCACCGAAGCTGGAAGTTTCAGAGGGGCATATAGACCTTCAGCAGTTTTTCATCTCAAAAAATACTTTAATAAAATTGAATTTACTGCTCCTAATACAAATTTTTATTTCGACAAAAACAACCCACTTTCTAGAGCCTCAGAAGCAAATACTTCAGTAGCAACCATTGCAAGTGGAAAAGTCTTAGCACATGATAAAAAAACTGGAGAATTTTTAATAGACTCAGACGGTTTGTTCTTGTCTGAAGCTTTTACGAGAATTAAAGGACCTAGGTTTCCTGGACAATCTCCTTTTGCATTTAGCTTAGGGCGCTTTGATAAAACAAAATCAAAAATAAATGAGATTAAAAACTATCCAGAAAACACAAATGTAAAAACAGAATATGTTTACAGCAACCCCACTGTATTAAATGGGGGTTCCGAGGCAGTAACAGACGGTAGAAGTGTTTCTATCAAAGTATTCCACACATTTATGAATATGCCAGAAGATGATTATGAAGCTAGAATGGATGATGCTAGAGTTGGCTACTTTTTAACTCAAACAAACGATATGACAACTACAGAGACAGTTAATTATCGTGATATGGTACACAGATGGAAATTGGTGAAAAAAGATTCTAGTGCTGCTATATCTGAACCTATAACTCCAATTACTTGGTGGATTGAAAATACAACTCCAGAAACATGGAGAGAAACTATTAAAGAAGGTGTTTTAGCATGGAATGAAGCTTTTGAAAAAGCTGGTTTTAAAAATGCTATGGTTGTAAAAATACAACCAGATGATGCTGATTGGGATGCTGGTGATGTTCGTTACAATGTATTACGTTGGACCTCCTCTCCAAATCCACCTTTTGGTGGCTATGGTCCAAGTTTTGTAAACCCAAGAACAGGAGAAATTTTAGGAGCTGATATTATGTTAGAATTTGTTCATTTTACAAACAGAGTATTTGGAGATAAATTATATGACGATGCGGCCTCAAATATGAAATTAGAGACTATTCAGGAATTGAAAATTAAAAAATTTAAAGAACAAAACAACTTTATGTTTTGTTCTGCAGGACATATATTACATGAAAACATGCAACTTGGAAGTACTGTTTTAGAAGCAAGTAACGCTTCTAGTTTGGATATGGAAAGAATGAAAAAAGAAGGAATGAAATCTTTAATAATGCATGAAGTTGGGCATACCTTAGGTCTAAATCACAACATGAAAGCAAGTCAATTATTTTCTCCCGAACAACTAGCTGATGCTAGTTTTATTGAAGGAAAAGCATTAACTGGCTCTGTGATGGATTATGCTGGAATTAATCTTACTAATGACAGAAGCAAACAAGGACAATATTATGACATGAATGTTGGGCCCTATGATATTTGGGCCATTCAATTTGGATATACACCTTTTGAAAAAGACTCAGAAAGAATTTCATTGTTGGAGAGGTCAACAGAACCAGCATTAATTTTTGGTAATGATGCAGATGATATGCGCTCTCCTGGAAAAGCTATAGACCCAAGAGTAATGATTGGAGATTTATCGAATGATCAAATCACCTACTCCATTAATAGATTTGAGTTGGTCAATACAATGATGAAAGATTTAAAGTCAAAATTTACCAAAGAAGGTGAAACATATATGAATCTTAGAAGAGCGTTTTACACCTTAAATAATCAATCAGCTATTGCAGGTGGTGTTATCTCAAGATTTATAGGAGGTGTATATGTAGACAGGGCAACTTATGGACAAAAGGGAGGAAGTCAACCCTTTACACCAGTAAGTCTTGAAGATCAAAAGAGAGCTTTCAATGCATTAAAAAAATACATATTTGCTCCCGATGCTTTTAATGCTCCAAAAGAAATTTATAATTATCTTGCTAAGCAAAGAAGAGGATATAACTTTTTTGGAGGACCAGAAGATCCAAAAATTCATGCGCAAATTATAGGATATCAAACTAGAGTGTTGGCACACATAATGCACCCAAATACTTTACAAAGACTAACTGATTCTGAAATATACGGGAACAAATACAAGCTATCTTCTTTTATGACAGACTTAAACAATGCTATGTTTAAACCAGATGTGTATGGGAGTATCAATACATTTCGTCAGAATCTACAAGCTGTTTACACAAAACGGTTAATTAGTATGGTTGTTGGTAAGGCAGCTAATAGGTTCTCTCCTACTTCTCAATCTATGGCGATCTATAATTTAAAGAACATTAAAACTTGGGTATCTAACGGTACTGGAAATATATCAACAAAAGCACATAAAAACCATTTAAAGACACTAATTAACAATACTATGAAAGAAATTAAATAAGATTGTTTTTAACTAATTTTTAAAAAACCGATATCAAATTTGATATCGGTTTATGTATTTTTACAAGATGGAGAAAGTATTGATTACCGGCGGCTCAGGCTTAATAGGAAGACGATTATCATTCTTGTTAAAATCTAGGGGGTATGAAGTTCGCATTTTAAGTAGAAGTAATAATCCAAAAAACAACTATAAAACATTTGTATGGAATGTTTCAGAACAATACATAAATGACAGTGCTTTTGAAGGTCTTAACCATATTATTCATCTTGCAGGAGCTGGAATTGCAGATAAAAGATGGTCTGAAAAAAGAAAAAAAGAAATTATAGCTAGTAGAGTTGCCTCAACTAATTTACTTTACAATTCAGTAAAAAGATTAAAAACTCCTCTAAATAGTTTTATCTCTGCCTCTGCAACTGGCTATTATGGAGCTGTTACTTCAGAAACTATTTTTGAGGAAAAAGACAAACCCGCAAAAGATTTTCTTGGAAAAGTTTGTAGTTTATGGGAAGATTCTATTTTCCAATTTAATGAAATAAAAATTAGAACAGTAGCATTGCGAACAGGTATTGTATTATCTAAAGACGGAGGTGCTTTAAAAAAGATGAAAACTCCAATTATTACTTCATTAGGAAATGGAAAACAATACATGCCATGGATTCATATAGATGATTTGTGTGAATTATATATAAAAGCAATTGAAGATGAACAATTTAAAGGAGCTTTTAATGCAGTGTCACCTGAACATATATCTAATCTTTCTTTTTCAAAAAAGATCTCAAAAATATTTAATTACCCATTTTTAGCTTTAGGTGCTCCAAGCCTTATTTTACAAATTGTTTTTGGAGAAATGTCTACAATTATTTTGAATGGAAGTAGAATTTCTGCAAATAAAATAAAACAAGCTGGTTTTAAATTTAAGTTTGAAAACTTAGAAAAGGCTTTAAAAAATTTACGATGAAAACATACCTTATAATTCTATTATTTCCTTTTTTAATGCAGCAGCAAAACAACTATCAAATAGACTTTGGAGAAGAAAAAAAAGGGCTTTATTGGAGCGTTGTTAACGATGGTGTTATGGGTGGACTCTCTAGAGGAAGAAAAAAACTAACAAAAAACAGTTTGCTGTTTAAAGGCAACGTTTCACTAGACAATAATGGTGGATTTTCATCTTTACGTCGTTCTTTTTCTGAGTTTGATATCTCTAATTTTGAATACGTTGAAATTAAATACCGATCTTCTGGTATTTCTTTAGCGCTAACATTTGCTGTAAGTAGGCGATGGTATGTGCCTAATTATAAAGTAAGCCTTGATGAAACTTCCTCTAAATGGAAAACTGTAACCATTAAACTTACAGATCTAAGAAAGTACTATATAGGTAAAGCCATGAACGAAAAACTTAAAAAAGAAACTTTAAAAGAAATCATTAGAATTGGTTTTATTACTAATGAAAAAAAATATGGAGATTTTGAATTTGAAATAGACTATATAAAATTCAAATAAAAAAATCCACCAATTGGTGGATTTTTATAATAATAATTTTTTTCTGAAGTGATTTAAAAAGTTGAAGAAATATTAATTGCTACCTCAGACCAAGTTTTACTAATACCATCTAATCCTTTGTGTAATTCTTTACAAATCAAATTTAAAGAATCTAAAGACGATTTAGCATTCCAATTCAATACATCCATTTTTGTAGTCATAGAGAATTTTTTATCTTTTATTAAATAAGAAAAAGGTAGTTTTTCTTTAATTCCATTCATAGTAATATCTGCATAACCCAAAGAATCATTCTCTATTACTAATTTCCCTGATAATAGTTTTGTATTTTCCATAACCCCAAAAAAGAATTTTCTGATCTTATAATCTCTACTACTGTCAGATGTAAAAATACTACTAATAGGTATCGAAAACTCTGCATTATTAATTGCTTCTTTAACAGAATTTCCTTCACCTCCTGAAGTTACATCTACTTTTGTGAATTTTCCTTTCACAGGAACTTTCTCTGTAGTTTTATATGCAGTCCATTCAACAGAATTATTTGCATCATTTAACACAAATGCAGCTGTAGATTCCTTTTCTAGTTTCGTTGTTTTTAGTTCTTCTTTTTTATCAGAATTACAAGATGTAAATTGAAATACTATTAAAAGAGTGAACGCTAAGTTTGTTATATTTTTCATCTGAATTATTTGGGTTGGTTTTTTAAAATATTTTTTACGAGTTTTATATATTGTTTTTTTGCATCTTCTTGGTTCATACCGTTTAACTGGGTCCAAGCATTAAATTTAAAAGCATCTCTCACATCAATTTCACCATCATATGAAAAAGTGTCACCTATTACTGCTTGCTTGTAAAAAGCATATAATTTAAGCATGATATCCGGTGCTAAAACTTCTTCTAATTCAGACAGTTTATTAAAAGCTTCAGTAAACTTTAAATCTAAATTTACAGCCATTACTTTTCTGCTATTACTTGTACTCCTCCTTTAACTTTATCTCCAATTTTTACAGTTAATTTTGTGTTTAGTGGTAAAAAAATATCAACTCTACTACCAAACTTTATAAAACCCGCATCTGATCCTTGAATTACCTCTTCACCTTCTTCTGCATAATTTACAATTCTTTTCGCTAATGCTCCTGCAATTTGGCGGTATAATACTTCTCCAAAAACCTTATTTTCAACTACAATTGTTGTTCTTTCATTTTCAGTTGATGCTTTTGGATGCCATGCTACTAAATATTTACCAGGATGATACTTACTGTATTTAACCGTTCCATTTAGAGCATATCTAGTAACATGAACATTAATTGGCGACATGAAAATAGAAACCTGAAGCCTTTTACCTTTAAAATATTCTGGCTCTTCTACTTCTTCAACTACAACTACCTTACCATCAACGGGAGCTATAATCTGAGTGTCATTTATTTCTGTAACTCTTTTCGGATTTCTAAAAAATTGTAACACAATAATTAAAAAAAACAACAGTATTGTTTGAATTACTTTTTGAAACCAGTATAATTCAATAAGCCTCTCTGATAATAAAATCCCTGATAAAACTATTAGAAATGTAAAAACAATAATTTTATAACCTTCTCTGTGAAAACTTAGCATTTTTTTAAATTAAATAATGGATATACAAATATACAAAGGGAGCTACAAACAACAAGCTATCTAACCTATCTAATATACCACCATGACCAGGCATAATGGTTCCGCTATCTTTTGTATTGGCCTGTCTTTTAAATTTAGATTCAACAAGATCACCTATAGTGCCTAAAATAGATGCAATTAATGAAATTACTAGTAAATTGGTTAGAGATAAAAAATCACAGAAATATGAGACTAAAAATGCAGTGATTAATGTAAAAAATACACCTCCCAAAAAACCTTCAATTGTTTTTTTTGGTGAAACACTTTCAAATAATTTCCTTTTCCCTAAGTTCTTACCAACAAAAAACGCAAAGCTATCATTAACCCAAATAAAAATAATTAATGATAAAATAACTGATGCTTCATAGCCTCCATTAATGAATGGAAGTAGTATTAAAAAAGTAAAAGAAAGTAGTAAATATCGAATGGAGATATCTAATTTCTGTATTGTGTTTGATGGATAATTCTTTTTTTTGATAAAAAGATTTACCAATAACTGAATTGATCCTGATATTGATAATACCAATAATACGTCTATTAATACTGAAGAGTCTAATGAAGAAAATGGTAAGTAAATGAGCCCAATAAACAACATATAAATAATAATATTGTTAAACTTCAACAAATTGAGAAACTCTCTTATAGAAATAAAACCGAAAAGAGAAATAAGGACTATATATGATTCTTTTGAATACAGTATTGCAGTAATAAAAAGCACTGCATAAATAAATCCAGAAGTAGCTCTCTTGAGAAGGTTAGTCATATTATAAATCTTCTAAAAGCAACAAATATAAGTTTTTGGAGTTGTTATTACCGTAATTTAAAAAATTATCATCGTCTATATTTAAACTATATTTTTTAATAGCACTAATGTTTGTTGGAATACTACCATCTTTACAATTGGTTTTAATACCTGTTAAACCTTCTCCAGTGTCTTTTACAAATTGACTTGTCTTTGCAAATACAATAAAATCATTTGTTAGAGATGCTAGTTTATGAGTACTCAATTGATTGGATGAAAAAAGAATATCTCCGTTATCAGATATTAAATGTTCACAGGAAGTAAAAAAAGGTTTTTTATCATCTACTTCTTCCTGAACATTAACATGTGATTTTTTAAGGAAATTTTTAAGACTTTTATCAAAACAAGTTATAATGTCCCAATTGTTTTCAGAAATAATCTGATCTAAATTATTTATAATCTCCTTTTCAGAAATGCAATAAAGAAACTTCCCTCCCTTAGAAATAAAATGATGAACAAATGCGTCGTCTAAAGATAAATTGACCTTTAGTTTTTTGGCAACATTTTCATTTGAGGGTTCTTTACTTTTAAATAATTTTTTTAAAAAACTCATTTAAAAAATTAATTTTTATTTTCTTCTGTTATTTCTTTTTTATCTTCTTCTTTAGTCTCTTTTTTTTGAACTTCAGTTTCTTCAGTTTCTTCAGTTTCTTCAGTTTCTATGTCCGGAAGTTCATCATCAAAAGGTCTTTTCCCAAAAATCTTTGTTAAATCATCTTTGAAAATAACTTCTTTTTCTAGTAATAGCTCTGCCAAGACTGTTAATTTTTCTTTATTCTTGTCAAGAATCTCGATAGCTCTTTGGTATTCTAATTCTATCATTTTAGAAATTTCTTCGTCAATAGTTTTAGCTGTATTTTCACTATAAGGTTTTATAAAAGCATCATTTCCAGAAGAATCATAGTAGGTTATATTTCCAACTTTTTCATTCAAGCCATAGACAGTTACCATAGCTCTAGCTTGTTTTGTTACTTTTTCAAGATCACTTAAGGCTCCTGTTGAAATTTTATTGAAAATTATTTTTTCAGCTGCTCTACCTCCTAGTGTAGCACACATTTCATCTAGCATTTGCTCGGTCTGAACAATCATCCTTTCTGCTGGTAAATACCAGGCGGCTCCTAAGCTTTGTCCTCTTGGTACTATTGTAACCTTCACTAATGGTGCAGCATGTTCTAACATCCAACTTACGGTTGCATGTCCTGCCTCATGAAATGCTATTGTCTTTTTCTCTTTTGGAGTAATTACTTTATTTTTCTTTTCTAAACCTCCAACAATTCTATCTACAGCATCTAAGAAATCTTGATGGTGTATGGCTTTTTTATTACCTCTTGCTGCAATTAAAGCTGCTTCGTTACACATATTTGCGATATCAGCACCAGAAAAACCAGGAGTTTGTTGTGCTAAAAATTTAATCTTAACATCATCAGATAATTTTAATGGTTTTATGTGTACTTCAAAAATTTCTTTTCTTTCTTTAATATCTGGTAAATCTACATAGATTTGTCTATCAAAACGTCCTGCTCTCATTAAAGCTGAGTCTAATACATCTGCTCTATTGGTTGCTGCTAATACAATAACATTTACATCTGTACCAAAACCATCCATTTCGGTTAATAGTTGATTTAATGTATTTTCTCGTTCATCATTACCACCAGTCATACTGTTTTTACCACGAGCTCTTCCAATAGCATCTATTTCATCAATAAAAATAATTGAAGGTGACTTTTGGGCTGCTTGTTTAAATAAATCTCGAACTCTAGAGGCTCCTACTCCAACAAACATTTCTACAAAATCTGATCCTGATAATGAGAAAAATGGAACTTCTGCTTCACCTGCTACTGCTTTTGCCAGTAATGTTTTACCTGTTCCTGGAGGTCCAACTAATAATGCCCCTTTAGGTATTTTACCTCCTAAAGCTGTATATTTTCCTGGATTTTTTAAGAAATCTACAATTTCTTGCACTTCCTCTTTAGCACCTTCTAAACCTGCAACATTTTCAAAAGTTGTTTTTACTTTTGTGTCTTTATCAAATAATTTAGCTTTAGATTTTCCAATATTAAAAATCTGGCCACCTCCTCCGCCACTACCTGCACCTCCAGACATTCTTTTCATGAAGAAAATCCAAATAGCAATTAATAAGATGAAAGGCAAAAAACCAATGATAGACTCAAAAAAGCTACCTCTAGAATCTGAATCTACATCAAAATCTAAATTTTTTGATACTCTGTATTGATTTAGTTTATTTTCAAAATTCTGTAAATCTCCAAAGTCATATTGAAATAAAGGAGATCCTTTTCTAAACAGAGGCGATGTCGCTTGTTGTTTGTATTTCTCTTTCGTTTCAACTTCTTTTTTGATGTAAACCTCAGCTATATTTTTATTTATGATGATAACTTTACTTACATCATTAGATTCTAAAATTTTAAAAAATTTGTTAGTAGAAATTTTCTTCGTAGAAAAAGAAGCATCATTTATAAAACTAACTCCTATTAAAACAACAAATATTGCACCATAAACCCAGTACATATTGAACTTAAATTTAGGCACATTTGGTGTTGAGTTTTTATTCTTTTCGCTCATCTATCTATTTTTAAACAGGGTTGATTTCAGTTATTTTTGCATCTCCCCAAAGGCTTTCTATATCATAGAATTCTCTTATTTGCTTTTGGAAAACATGTACTACTACATTAACATAATCCATCAAAATCCATTCTGAATTATTTTGACCTTCAATATGCCAGGGTTTGTCTTTTAATTCTTTACTAACTAATTTTTGAATAGATCCAGTTATTGCATTTACTTGAGTATTTGAATTTCCTGAACAAATAATAAAATAATCGCATACAGTGTTTTCTAATTCTCTTAAGTCTAACAATTGAATGTCATCTCCCTTTACATCATCAATACCCTTTATGATTACAGATATTAGCTCATCTGTACTAACTGGTTTTTTTACCATTAATTTTTTTATATTTAAAACAAAGTTATTATTTTTTTGCGAGTATATTGCGTAGTATTTAATTAGTTTACACTTTCTTTAACACTTGAGATTAATCAAAATTAATGCCACTAACTCCACCAATTCTTTTTTAAAAGAATTGGCTCAAAATTCTTCGCTTGAAGAGTACACTATTGCTGTTGCAAACACTCAAACTTCTGGACGAGGACAGATGAGTAACTCTTGGATATCTGAACCGTATAAAAACCTAACATTCAGCATATTCACTCCTTTAACAAAACTCAAAATAAAACACCAAGCGTATCTAAACTTTGCTGTTTCACTGGCTATCTATGATACTCTTTTATCATATAATGTACCAAAATTAAGCATTAAGTGGCCAAACGACATTATGTCAGCTGAAAAAAAAATCTGTGGAATTCTAATTGAAACTACGTTTTCACATCTAGAAATTAAAAATACTATTATTGGAATTGGGTTAAATGTAAATCAGGAAAAATTTCCTAAAAAACTTTTTAACGCTAGCTCTTTAAAAAATATTTTAAAAAAAGAAATAGACCTTGAGCCTCTGATGAACATAATAGTAGAAAAAATTAAATATAGAGTCTCTTCTATTGAATTAGGGAAATTTAGTAAAACCCATGAGGAGTATCATGAAGCTTTATACAAAAGAGGAATTCCAACTGCTTTTATAGATAAAAAGACGAAACTACTTTTTATGGGTATCATTACAGGAGTTTCATCTATTGGAAATTTACAAATACAACTAGAAGACGATACGATTGTTAAATATGGACTTAAAGAAATTTCATTTGCTAAAGTTTAGCAATATTCTCTGTAAGAGTATCTATAAAACTGGTTAATGGTTTTTTAACCATCATTGCCATCATTGGATTAAAATCTCCTTCAAATTGTAATTGAACATCACTAGAATTATCAGAAATAGGCGAAATGTTAGCTTCTAATGTAAACGCTAATTTACTGCTAGCAGCACCTAAACTTACTTTAGAATATTCAACACTGTTACCTAAAACAAGTCTTATTTCTGGCATTCCTTTTAATGCAAATAAAAATGAATCCCCATCGACTTCAAATTTTTGAGTACTAGAAGGCATAAGTAATTCAAAATTTTCTAGCGTCATAAAAAACTCATAGGCTTCTTTTGATGATTTCGCTATCTCTACTTTTTTTCCTTCAATATTCATATGCTTATGATTTCCAGTTTCCAGGGTCTTTTCTCCACTCAGACAGTGTTTCTAATTCTTTTTCAGTAATATATTTGCTATCCATAGCTTGTTCTAACAAATGAGAATAATTACTCAAAGTAGTTAAAGCTACATTGCTATTTTTAAAATTATCTGAAGCAATATCAAATCCATAAGAGAAAATAGCAACCATTCCTTTTACTACAGCTCCAGCTTCTTTTAAAGCTTTCACAGCATTTAAACTGCTTTTTCCTGTACTTATTAAATCTTCAATTACTACTACATTTTGGCCGCTTTCTAAATGACCTTCTATTTGATTTTTACGACCATGATTTTTAGGTTCTGGTCTTACATAAATGAATGGAACACCTAATTCTTGAGCTACTAAAATACCAATAGCAATGGCTCCTGTGGCTACTCCTGCAATTACATCTGGCTTGCCGTATTGTAACTCTACTATTTTTGCAATTTCTTCCTTTAAAAACACACGAACAGGAGGGTAAGATAATGTGACTCTATTATCGCAATAGATTGGAGACTTCCAACCCGAAGCCCATGTAAATGGCTCTGATGGGCTTAGCTTTATAGCTTTCACTTTAAGTAAAACTTCTGCTGTTTTTTTTGCTGTATCTTTGTGTAAAATCATATAGGCAAATGTATAAAGTTTTTATTAATGAAAGACCTATTATTTTAACAGATTCTTTGTTTGTAGAAAGTGATTTTGATCTACTAAACTACAAAAATACCATCATCTCAGAAATCATTCATAATTTAACAGAAGGAAACACTAAAGGTATCATATTGCTGTGTGCTGATCTTCAAGAAGCTTGGGGAGATTTTAAAAGTCATTTTAAAGTGATTAGCGCATCGGGTGGTTTAGTTATTAATAAACAACTAGAATTTTTATTTATTTTTAGAGGCGGTAAATGGGATCTCCCCAAGGGAAGAATTGAAAAAGGAGAACAAATTAAAGAAGCAGCTCTAAGAGAAGTTAAAGAAGAATGTGGCATTTCTAAACTTAAATTAGGGGAATTTTTAATTACCACCTACCATATTTTCTTTCAAAACAATCAAAATAGATTAAAAGAAACTCATTGGTTTCAAATGGAAACAACAACCAAAGAAGTTTTAATACCTCAACTAGAAGAAGGAATTACCATTGCCATATTTAAAAACAAAGAAGATTCTGTAAGAGCATTAGACAATAGCTATGGAAATATTCATTTGGTTTTTAAAGCGTATTATCAAAAGTAACATTCTAATTATTAGTTCTTTCAATACTGTAATTTCATATGGCACTCTATGAGTGTTTCATTTATTCTATTATCTTTGCCGACTTCTAAAAAAAACCAACAAACATGAATGCATTCGTTAGAAAAAGAGTAAAAAACGCACAAAATGATATTCTTTCGGGAATCACAGTAGCTTTAGCACTGGTTCCAGAAGCAGTAGCTTTTGCATTTGTTGCTGGTGTAGATCCTCTGGTTGGTTTGTACGCAGCATTTATGGTAGGGTTAATTACTGCTGTTTTTGGTGGAAGACCTGGTATGATTTCTGGAGCAACAGGCGCATTGGCTGTTGTAATGGTGAGTTTAGTGAGCGAAGGAAATGCCATGGGAGAAGCAAGTGAAAATTTAGGTTTGTACTATCTTTTTCTTACAGTAATTTTAATGGGTATTATTCAGGTATTGGCTGGGGTTTTAAAACTCGGGAAATTTGTTCGTTTAATTCCACACCCAGTAATGATGGGCTTTGTGAACGGATTGGCTATTGTTATTTTCTTATCTCAACTTGGCATGTTTAAAACTACCGTTGGTGGTGAAAAAGTTTGGCTAGAAGGTCAGAACCTTTATATGATGATTGGTCTAGTTGGGCTAACGATGTTGATTATGTGGGGATTGCCAAAAATAAAAGCAACAAAAAAATTACCTGAAGCATTAATTGCTATTTTGGTGGTAGCCGGTATTGTGATCTTTTCTAATCTAGATGTTGCAACTGTTGGATCTTTTATAAGTGATGGTGGTGGAGACGGTTTAAAAGGTGGGCTTCCAGTTCCAGTATTAGATACCTTTTCTAAAATTCCAATGAATTTAGAGACTTTCTTATTTATTCTTCCGTACGCAGGGATACTTGCTGCTATTGGATTAATAGAATCTTTAATGACTCTTAATTTGGTAGATGATTTAACAGAAACACGTGGTAATTCTAATCGTGAGTGTATTGCACAGGGTAGTGCAAATATTGTTACAGGCTTCTTCGGAGGAATGGGTGGTTGTGCTATGATTGGGCAATCTATCATCAATATTAAAGGCGGTGGTAGAGGACGTTTGTCTGGAATTACCGCTGCAGTAATGTTATTAATCTTTATATTATTTGCTTCTTCCTACATAGAACAAGTTCCAATTGCCGCATTAGTAGGAGTAATGTTTATGGTTGTTATTGGCACCTTTGCTTGGTCTAGTTTTAGGATTATGAACAAGATTCCTATTTCAGATCTCATTGTTTTGATTTTAGTTTCTGGACTGACTGTTGTTTTTGATCTAGCAATTGCTGTAATTGCAGGAGTAATTGTAAGTGCCTTGGTTTTCTCTTGGGAAAATGCAAGACGTATTAGAGCTAGAAAACGCATTAGAGAAGACGGAACAAAAGTATATGAAATATGGGGGCCATTGTTCTTTGGAAGCATTACTGCTTTTAATGATAAATTTGATGTGAAAAATGATCCAGACTCAGTAGAAATTGATTTTGTAGAATCTAGAGTCTCTGATCATTCTGCTTTGGAAGCAATTTTCGTACTCGTTGAAAAATACCAAGCTGCTGGAAAAAAAATCACGCTAAAACATCTGAGTGCAGATTGTAAGATATTATTATACAAAGCAAGCCCTATTTTTCATCAAATAATTGAAGAAGATATTGATGATCCTCGGTATCATTTGGTGGCAAATCCAGAAAAATTTCCAAAATCACTTTCTGAATATAAGTTTTAACAAATAAGCTTTTTGTAGAAGGTTTTCTTAAGTCTTAAATTACTAAACCATTCCATGATCAGACAACGGTAAAGATCTTACTCGTTTCCCTGAAGCATTAAAAACAGCATTGGTAATAGCAGCTGAAACTGGCGGTACTCCGGGCTCTCCAACTCCTGTTGGATCTTCGTCATTATCAACTAAGTGAACATGAATATTTGGCGCATCTATCATTCGTGTCATTTGATAATCGTGAAAATTACTTTGTTCTACAGCACCATTTTTGGTAGATATTTTTCCAAACATAGTGAGAGACATTCCAAAAATTGCTGCGCCTTCCATTTGGTTGATTACAGCATCTCTATTAACATACATTCCACAATCTAATACAGAATAGATATTTTCTACTTTCACTTTTTCGCTTTTTACAGAAACCTCTACTACAGTTGCTACATAACTATAGAAACTATAATGAATGGCAACTCCCATACCATGACCCTCTGGTAATTTTCTTTCCCAATTTGATAACTTTTTTGCTTCTATCAAAACATTTTTTAATCGTGCTACATTGAATGGATGAGGAGATGCTGCCGTTGAAACTTTATCTTTCCCTAACAAATCTAATCGGAACTCAATAGCGTCTTTTCCTGAAGCGATTGCTAATTCATCCACAAAAGAATTGACTCCAAATCCACTAATAATATTAGAAACCGAACGCAACCAACCAATTCGTAAATGAGATGCTGCTTTGGCATTTTCTATTTGTATATTTTCTATTTCGTATGGATTGTTGGTAAACCCCATTCCTAACTCAAAACCAGCTATATAATTAGACATTGGCTTAAAACTAGAAGTAATAGATGGAAATGCAACGCGGTGCAACCACCCTGTTACTTTCCCCTTTTCATCTAATGATCCTTTTAAATATTGCGCATTTTGAGCATGGTAAAAACTATGTTGAATATCATCTTCACGAGTCCAAACTACTTGTACAGGTGCTTTTATTTTTTGAGACAATGCAACAGCCTCCACTACAAAATCTGATTTTGATTTTCGCCCAAAGGCACCTCCTAACATCATTACATTAATGGTAATATCTTCTATTGCAAACCCAAAGAAATGAGCAATTTCAGCTTGTACTGTTTGTGGATCTTGAACTGGCGCCCAAACATCACATTGTCCATCATGAACCCAAGCCAAAGCATTTGGCACTTCCATTGGTGCGTGAGCTAAATGAGGCATTGTATAAGTTGCTTCAATTACTTTATCAGCATTCTTAAAAGCCTTCTCTATACTTCCTTTGAAAGGCGGAACTACTTTTGCTTTATTGTGAATTCTACTGATTAATTTTTCTTTAAACTTCTCTGTATCATACGATTCATTTATACCAGACTCCCACTCAACATTCAAATTATTTTTTCCTTGAAAAGCAGACCATGTATTGTTTGCAATTACAGCTACACCACCCAACATACCAAAAAACTGTCCTGCCGGAGGTATTAATCTATCTAATTGAACCACCTGTTCTACTCCAGTAATTTCTGTTGCTTCAGAAGTGTCAAAACTTTTTACAGATCCAAAAGTAACGGGGCTTCTAGCTATCGCTGCAAATTTCATGTTTGGTAATCGAGCGTCTAATCCGTAGTTGGCTTTTCCATGAAGGAAATCTTCCATATCTATTCCACGAACTACTTTTTTTCCTATATATTTAAAATCCTTTTTGTCTTTTAATATGATGTTTTCATCAGAAGGAATAGCAATTGTTTTTGCTTCTTCTACCAAATCACCAAAAAATACTTTTTCTCCTGTTGTATTATTTACTACAAAATGATTTTCTGCTTTACAATCTGAAGCGGCTATGTTCCATTTTTTAGCAGCTGCTTGTTCTAAGATAGAACGAGCCATTGCTCCCATTTTTCGCATGGGTTTTAACAGTGTTCTAATACTTCTTGAGCCGTCTGTATTTTGATTTCCAAATTTTGCATCACCTGTTGCTTGTTGCACGGTAACATATTTCCAATCTGCCTCCAAATCTTCAGCAATAGCTGAAGCCATAGAAGTTCTTATGCCTTGTCCCATTTCTGAACGCGCAACAACAATTGTTACTGTACCATCTTTCTGCAATTGAATAAAAAGATTTGGAACAAAAGAAATTCCATCCTCTAAAGTATTCACAACTACTTTATCTGCAGAAACATTACATCCAAGAAGTAGACCTCCAGTTGCTAAACCAAATATTTTTACAAAATCTCTACGTTTCATTTCTATCTTTTCCATTAGACTTGTTTTTTAAGTTCAACTGCTTCTTTTATTGCCTTTTTAATTCTAACATAGGTTCCGCATCTACAAATATTTCCACTCATAGCATTGTCTATATCATCATCTGTTGGGTTTTCATTGGTGTCTAATAATTCAGCTGCAGATATTAACTGACCAGATTGACAATAACCACATTGTGGTACGCTATTGTCTCGCCAGGCTTGTCGTAAAGCTATAAGACTATCTGAAGTGCCTTCAATGGTTGTAATATTTTTACCAACACCTTGGCTAACCATAGTGCTACATGAACGAACAACTGTTCCATCTATCATAATAGAACAGGCTCCACATTGTGCAACCCCACAACCAAACTTGGTTCCTGTAAGCCCTATTAAATCTCTTATTGCCCATAATAAAGGCATGCTTTCTGGGGCATTAACTTGATAGTCTTGTCCGTTTATTGTAAGTGTTTGCATGGTAGGTTTTATTAGATGAACAAGTTAGTGAAAATAATGCTTTATAAAAACTTGTTTTGCCTATTCATAGGCTTTATAAATAGGTAGTAATAAGTGTGCTTTTTCGTAATGTAAACTTCTTTTGTAAATAAAGTTTAACTGAGCTCTTGGGTTTTTCTCAAAATCTTTATCTGTAACCATCTTAGCTTCAAAGGCGTCTTTAATAGTGGTATTTTCTTTTAAAATTTGTTCGGCAACATCTTCAAAAACATAACCAGAATAGCCTTCTTTTTGCTGTAAAACACTATCAAAAAAGTTCCAATTAAAAAAAGAATCAGTAGCTTCTGGTTCTAAGGTTTCCATTATATATCTTGCTCCTTTCTGATGAACGGGTATATATAGATCTCCTTTTGAAAAATGAACAGCATTCGAATCAATTTTTACTGATGTATTATAATGTAAATAATGCCCCTCGTATGCACTTGTTCTTGTTTTATAATCATCTATATGAAGTGTTTCAACAACTAAAGTGGTGTCTTTTTTAAACTGAGTATAAAAAATCTGATTGTTTTTTAAACGCTCTACTACACGATGCCATCCTTGTTTTAAAATATACGCTTTTGGAATAGTAATTTCTTTTGTTGGTCTATATTCATTGAAATAATCTACAGGCTCTAAATATGGTTTTGAAGCATCATATAACAAACGTTTTCCGTTAGTTACTTTACTATCAATTATTTCTCCTTCATAACCTCTAAATTGAATAACAGAAGGATCTTTTTTTGGGTTAATTTCAAATGTAATTGGATAGATCTTCTTTTTTAAAATTTTATCAATCGCATTTTTACGAACTATTTTTATATCTACAGAACGTTCTTCAGTAAAATCTAACATAGATAAAAGCAACTCATAGGTTTGCTCTACACGAATTTTATAGGGCTTTAACATATGTGTCTCAACCATCATTCCTAAAGTATTAAACAAGGTTGTGTATCCTGTAGAATATCTAGGAGAGTCATAAAATTGTGACCATCCTTCTTTTGGAGTACCGCCCCAAACATTTACATAAGGTGTTATTGGTATCTTTTTTTGCATCATAGAACTTTCTAAAGCAGGTCTCATTTGTGTTTCTATAAACTTCCCCAAAGCACCACCTAGTTTGTTGTGCTGAGTAAATAAATGAGAAATCGCATATTGGTAATCTGCTCCATTACTAACATGATTATCTATAAATACATCTGGTTCTATAGTATGGAAAATTTCTGCAAAAGCAGCTGCATTTTTAGTGTCTTGCTTTACAAAATCTCTATTTAAATCGTAGTTTCTGGTATTTCCACGAAACCCGTATTCTTTTGGTCCATTTTGGTTAGCTCTGGTATGTGAATTACGGTTTAGTGAACCACCAATATTGTATATAGGGATGACCACAATGAGTGTATTTTGATAGCTTTTTTTCAAAGAATCATTCTGTACAATATCTCTAAGTAATAACATAGATGCATCTATTCCATCAGATTCTCCAGGATGAATACCATTATTGATTAATACGCTGTTTTTAGAGGAGTTCTTAATACTATTTAATTGTGTTTTACCATCAGTATTAAAAACTACAATATGTAATGGTAAACCAGCATCTGTTTCACCCATCTCAAAAAAGGAAATTTCTGGATATGAATTAGAAAGCTGTTTGTAATAACTAATAACATCTATGTATTCTGATGTTTCTGTACCTCCAGATTTTTCAAATTGAGTGATGAAGTTATTATTGCTGTTTTTTTGTTGACATGTTAAACATGAAAGAGCTAATAAAAGAATCCCTAATTTTTTCATTTTTTAAGACTCTATTTTAGAAGGAACAGAACTGGGTACTAAAGAAGAAACATCTCCTCCATTAATTAAAACCTCTCTTACAATAGATGATGACATATAAGAAGTTTTTGCTGCAGTTAATAAAAATATAGTTTCTATGGGCGCCAAATCTCTGTTGGTATGGGCAATGGCTTTTTCAAATTCAAAATCTGCTGGATTTCGTAGACCTCTTATGATATAATCTATTGCGTGTATTTTGCAAAAATCTACAGTTAAGCCTTTGTATGCAATAACTTTTACATTGTCATATTCTTGAAAGCATTCTTCAATAAATTTAATTCTTTGCTCTAAAGAAAACATATATTTCTTATTAGAATTAATTCCAATAGCTATAATGATTTCATCAAACAAAGGAATTGCTCGTGTAATAACATCTTCGTGCCCCAGTGTAATTGGATCAAATGAACCCGGAAAAACTGCTTTTTTCATATGGTTTAATTTAGTGCCATTTGAATGGCATTATCAAATAAATCTGCAAGACTAATGGAGGCTTCTTTTGCTTGTTGGGGCAATAAGCTTTCCTCTGTCATTCCAGGTACTGTATTTATTTCTAAAAAATAAGGTGCTCCATCAACAATTATAAATTCGGAGCGTGAAAATCCTTTCATATTTAAAACTTGATACACTTTTGTTGCCAAGCTAACTACTTTCTCTTTTTCAGCTGCTGATATTCTTGCTGGAGTAATTTCTTGAGACTTTCCTTCATATTTAGCTTCATAATCAAAGAAATCGTTTTCAGAAACAATTTCTGTAATTGGCAAAACGGTTAACTTTCCTTGATATTCAATAACACCAACGGAAACCTCTGTACCATCTAAAAAAGATTCAATCAAAATCTCTTCATCTTCTTGACATGCTTTTTCTATGGCTGCTTTTAAATTTTCTTCTTCATATACTTTAGAAATCCCAAAGCTAGAACCTGCTCTATTTGGCTTCACAAAACATGGTAATCCAACTTTTTTAATAATTCTATCCGTAACTATTTCATCTCTTTGATGCATATAAAAAGAGGTAGCTGTTGGTATCCCGTATTCTTTTACAACACTTAAAGTGTCTCTTTTATTAAAAGCAAGAGCCATTTGATAAAATGGTGCCGAAGTATGATTCATTCCTATCAAATCAAAATAAGCAATAAGCACTCCGTTTTCTCCTGGATCTCCATGGATTGCATTAAAGACACAATCAAATTGTATGTGTTCTTCATCTATAATTACTGAAAAATCATCCTTAATAATCTGGTATTCTTTTTTGTTATGTATAACAACCCATTTCTCTTTTAAAATATAAACTTTATACAAAGCATATTTATTAGCATCTAATGAATTAAAGACTACCTCACCGCTTTTTAAAGAAATTTCTACTTCGGAGGAATACCCTCCCATGACAATGGCAATGTTTTTTTGCATTTATCTATTGGTTTACACACAAACTTAGTTAAAATTTCGTTGATAGATAAAAGAATTGTCAATTCGATTAATTCTATTTTTACACTACATTTGTCTCATCTAAAAAAAGAAAAAAATGAATTTCTTTAGATTTTTAAAAAGTAAGTCCTTCTTTATTCAAATTGGAATAGCTATTGTAAGCGTTTCACTATTGATAATGGGTATAAAATGGTGGCTGAGTTTCACAACCAATCACGATCAAAAAATACAGGTTCCTGACTTAAATAAAATGTCGTTATCTAATGTTGAAACAAAATTAAAAGAACTGAATTTAGATTTTTTAGTCATAGATTCTGCAAGTTACAACCCTAAATATCCAAAAAGATCTGTAATTGAACAAACTCCTGAATCTGGAAGTTTTGTAAAAGAAAAACGTAAAGTTTATCTTACTCTAAATCCTTCAAAATACAGAGATATTACTATTCCTGATTTAAATGGACGCTCAAAACGCCAAGCTATAACTCAATTACAATCTGTAGGATTTAAAATTGGGCAGTTCTCGTACGTCTCTGATATTGGTAAAGATGTGGTTCGTGGATTAAAATCTGACGGAAAAAAATTAAGGCCAGGCGCAAAGCTTGCAAAAAATGCAATCATTGATCTAATATTAGGTGATGGAAAGCGACGATAAATTATGACAGAAGATTTCACTCCAGAATTAGAAAATGATGAATTATATGAACATCACAGAGTTATTGCTACCGAGGGCCAAGTTCCGCTTCGTGTAGATAAATTTCTCATGAACTTTATTGAAAACGCCACTAGAAATAAATTACAACAAGCCGCAAAAGCAGGTAATATTTTAGTGAATGATGTTGCCGTTAAATCTAATCATAAAGTGAAGCCCAAAGATGTTGTTAGAATTGTACTAGCGCATCCGCCACATGAAAATTTATTAGTTGCCGAAGATATTCCTATAGATATCGTATATGAAGACGATACCTTAATGGTAGTCAATAAACCTGCTGGCATGGTAGTTCATCCTGGTCATGGAAATTATTCTGGCACCCTAGTAAATGGGCTAATTCATCATGTAGAGAATTTACCTACAAATAGTAATGAACGCCCAGGTCTAGTTCATAGAATAGATAAAGACACCAGTGGTTTACTAGTTGTTGCTAAAACAGAATTTGCCATGGCGCATTTGTCAAAACAATTTTTCGATAGAACAACAAATCGTAAATACCTTGCATTGGTTTGGGGAAATATGGAAGATGATGAGGGAACCATTGAAGGAAATATTGGTCGTAGTTTTAAAAACCGTCTACAAATGGATGTTTTTCGTGAAGGCGACTATGGTAAACATGCAGTTACTCATTATAAAGTAGTAGAGCGTTTTACTTATGTAACACTTGTGGAATGTAAATTAGAAACAGGGAGAACTCATCAAATTAGAGCACATTTTAAATACATTGGTCATACCTTATTTAACGATGAACGATATGGCGGAAATGATATTTTAAAAGGAACCACCTTTACAAAATACAAGCAATTTGTAGAAAATTGTTTTAAGGTATTGCCAAGACAGGCTTTGCATGCAAAAACACTTGGCTTTAGACACCCAATCACAAAAGAAATGATGCAGTTTGATTGTGAAATTCCTGAAGACATTACCGATTGTTTAGAGAAATGGAAAACATATACCCTCAATTCTAAGGAGTAATTTTAGCTATTAAAATTCTACTGATTAAAATTTTGATCACTTAAAACTTGACAAATTCTTTTAGTATCTTTATTTTTACGTGTTAATAAATTCGATCAATGAAAATCATTATTTCTCCAGCAAAATCTCTAGATTTCGAAAGCAGTGCAAAAACCAGTGTTTACACGCAGCCTTCGTTTTTAAAAGAATCTTCACTACTAAATAAAAAACTAAAGGTTTTATCAAAAAAAAAGTTGAGTGATTTAATGAAAATATCTCCAGCCCTAGCAGATTTAAATTACGACAGAAATCAGAACTGGCATCAACCTTTTTCTTTAAAAAACTCTAAACAAGCCATTTATGCTTTTACAGGAGAAGTTTTTAGAGGCATCGATATTACATCACTTGCTGAAGAAAAAATACCCCTTTTACAAGACCGTCTTCGAATTTTATCTGGACTTTATGGTCTGTTGAAGCCTTTAGATTTAATTCAACCCTATCGTCTAGAGATGGGAACAAGAATAAGTGTTGGTAAAGCTGACAATCTTTACAAATTTTGGGATTCTAATTTAGCTGATGCGTTAAATAATGAAATGAAAGGCGGTGATTTACTCATAAATCTAGCTAGCTCAGAATACTTTAAAGCAGTTCCAGAAAAAGCGTTAAAAACTTCAATGATTACTCCAATTTTTAAAGAATTAAAAAATGGAGATTATAAAATTGTGATGACCTATGCTAAAAGAGCACGTGGTTTAATGGTGAGATATATAATTGAAAATGATATAAACACACTAGAAGAATTAAAAGGATTTAATACTGATGGCTATGCTTTTACCGAGTCTTTATCAACAGAAACAGAATTAGTATTTACCAGATAACACTTATTGTTTCATTCTATTCATCACCCATACATGAGGTGCTGTTACAGCAAATAGAACAATAAATATAATAGAGTTAAAAAGACTTTCACTTAAGTAATAATAGGCCACAACCAAACCAGTAATACTTATCAACCAATAAACAAAAGCTGTTTTGAGGTATTCCAAAATTGTTTTGAAAGTATATCCTCCTGATAAAAATTTTGTTTGATCTAAAATAGATGGAATACTATGCCATAACACAAAATAAATGGCAAAGCCAAAAATGAGAGAGCTTGTTTTAAAAACTAAATACAATAATAAAACATAAAACAATTCCCTAACAATTTGAATATTCGGTTTTACTTTTCTTGTAAAAAGATAAGCAGTTAGAGTTATTAATAGCAAAGAAGAAGTAACTAACATAGTTTCAATCCAACTATTTGGGATAATTTTACCTGTTAAATTTCGCATGACAACCTCAACATCTTTAAGATTCTCTATAAAAATTAGAGAAAAAATAAGCATCCCATAGGCAGTATATAGCATAGATTTAAGAACCTTAGATCCGCTAATTTTATCTTCTAAATGCTGTTCTCCAAAATGATAAGAACTTAATATGATAAAAAATAAAAAAGAAATAAAAGGATGTATTAAGTAACTCATAATACATAAAATAATAAGAAATAAATAAAATGCCGTAGATTTTAAAAAACTAGTAGTGTTTTTTTGCTGTTTTTTTTAAGATTGTAAAATCATTTGAACCATGAATGATTCCAATAGAAAGCACAATAATATATGCGATAGAATCCTCTATGATTTGACCAAATTGAATGCTTATCCAAAATAGTAAAAATGTAAAAAAAATCATAAAATCTTGATAATGTACTCTCAAAAGATAGTTTTTTTTTCAAAGTTAATATTTTTTTTGTATTTTCGTTCGGGTTTTAGTACAAAACCTTAAACAAAACTAATTACTAACAAATCATTTTTTTTATGAATTATTTAAACTTAATTGCAATGGCTGTCCCTACGGACGGTACAGGATTTACATTTTGGCTTGGAGCTATGGCTATGATGGCTGCATCTGTGTTTTTCTTCCTATCAATGAACAGTGTTGACGCTAAATGGAGAACATCTCTTTTAGTTTCAGGATTAATTACATTTATTGCCGCAGTTCACTACATGTACATGAGAGATGCTCATGCTGCTGGAGACTCTACTACAGTATTTAGATATGTAGATTGGATTTTAACAGTACCTCTAATGTGTGTTGAATTTTACTTGATACTTAGAGTAGCTGGTGCAACTAAATCACACATGTGGAAATTAATTGGATTTTCAACTATCATGTTAGTCACTGGTTTCTTTGGTGAATCAGGATGGGACGGTGGATTATTAAATGCTTCTATGTGGGGATTACTTTCTGGTCTTGCTTACTTCTATATCGCATATGAAGTTTGGTTAGGAAGCCTAAAGAAATTAGCTGTTGCAGCTGGTGGAAACGTATTAAAAGCTCACAAAACTTTATGTTGGTTCCTTCTTGTTGGTTGGGCAATTTATCCTTTAGGATATATGGCTGGTACTGATGGATGGTACAACGGTATTGAAACTGTTCTTCCTTCTATGGAGGTTATTTATAACATTGGAGATGCAATTAACAAAATTGGATTTGGTTTAGTTGTTTACACGTTAGCTGTAAGCAAAGACTAATAAATATTTCGGTTAGTTAAAAAAACCCAAGTAGTTAACATAACTACTTGGGTTTTTTATTTATTTCAATTAGGTAAATCGAAATAATTGATAGTAAATTAAAATTCTTATTTAGATCTAAATGGTAAATAAGGACTCTTAATAAAATTCACAAGACTTGAAATAATACTATAGAAAAACTTATAGATCGCTAAAACCACATACAATTTAGCCAAAACTACAGCAACTCCAACATACTCCCAAGCCACAGACATTAGACCATCCCAGCTCCAAGCAGATCCTGAAGCCATCGTTGGATCCCAATTTGTCCAATCTTTAGCTAAAATATCTCCTATAAAAGAAAGATTTAAAAGATTAGCTAATTCTGCAGTAGCTGCCATTGGCAATGCATATGCATAATTTATATTTTCAATCCATCCTGTAGCAAAATCTCCCGAAACATTTAATGATGTAGCCCATGATAATGTCATTGCAAATGCACCAAACAAGGCTACAATAGCAGCAACATGTCCTAGTACTTTAATATTTGCAAGTGCTAAATCTTTAAAAATAAAATCAATAGTTCCACTTTTGGAGGCAGCTAAGCTATCTCCAGCAGATCTAATAACCTGAGAAATAGGAAATGCAGCATACACCCATATAAGCATAGATAAAACATTTGCTAAAATATCCATTTTCTCTCCCATTCCACCAGACCAAATAGGTGAAAGAATCACAACTAGTGATGTTAACAATACTACAAGGGCTGAAACTGTGTAAAATTTACCCACCCAAGCTGGGATATTACCCTCTGAATCTTGAACCCAAGAATTAAAAGTGTTTCCTGGTAATTTTGAATTGACTACCTGAGGTAAGTCAAGTAATTTGTTTAAAATTTTCTCCATTTTTTAATAAATATTTATTGGTTAGTACTTCAATAATACAATTAATTAATTAATTAACAATAAATTAACTTTTTAACAACAAAATTATCAATTATATAAAATTGATTATTAAATTTTAATAAGGTGTCAATTTATTAACATTTTTAGTAGCTAGGCCACATATTTAACTCTCTTAAAAAGAGAAAAAACCATGTTGATAACTTATTAAAAATAAGATTTTTAAAAAATTACTTTTTATTCAATTTTTGATCTTTCTGGGGGTCATTTAATTTTTTAAAGTTCTGAAGAAATTACACAAAAATAGAAAAAATAAAAATTTTGTTTTCAAAATAGAGGATGCAAGATTTATTTAAGGAATGTTTTTTTAGTGAAAAAAAAAATAAAAAACACCCTTAATAATCTTCTTTTAAAGAATAATAGAATAATAGAACTTTAGCTTAAAATTTTGGACTCTTGACCTAGCTCCTTCACAAGTAGATAATAAAAAATTGCTCTATACTTTACCCTATTTGTTTTCCCCATCAAAACACCTACTTTAGTAATGGCATTATCTAGATACTCACCATCTTTGAGGCCTAATTTATGTATTAAGAAATTATGCTTTACCGTAAAAACTTCTTTTTCATCAGAGGTAGATACAGATGCTGCATCTCTTTTAAAGATCGAAGGACCTAACCCTCTGGTGATTTTATCAAATAATTCATCTTCATATGGCAACCCCATAGAATCCATATTTTCTTTGTAAAAACTAATTTTTTCATCAAACTTATTCATATTTTTTCAATTTTTTTTTATTTATTCAAGATTCAAATATAACTAAAAACTACTTTTAATAATAGCAGATAAATGGCTTTAAATATGTTATTTCTGTCAATATGTCATCAAAAAAGTATAAGAACACAAAAAAATATGACAAATTTTAAGTGAAAAACTGTTGGCATACAAATTGTCAATAGATATGAAGTTAAAAAAAAGAAAATATAAATTATATAAATAACAATTATGAGTAAGATTATAGGAATCGATTTAGGAACAACCAACTCATGCGTTTCAGTGATGGAAGGAAACGAACCTGTTGTAATTCCTAATTCAGAAGGAAAAAGAACCACTCCTTCTATTGTTGCTTTTGTAGAAGGCGGAGAGCGTAAAGTTGGAGATCCAGCAAAACGTCAAGCAGTTACAAACCCAACAAAGACAGTGTATTCTATTAAGCGTTTTATGGGTAATAAATTCTCTGAATCTACCCAAGAAGCAACAAGAGTTCCTTATAAAGTAGTAAAAGGAGATAATGATACTCCACGTGTAGACATTGATGGTCGTTTGTATACTCCGCAGGAAATTTCTGCCATGGTTTTACAGAAAATGAAAAAAACTGCAGAAGATTATTTAGGACATGATGTTTCTGAAGCTGTTGTAACTGTTCCTGCATATTTTAATGATGCACAAAGACAAGCTACTAAAGAGGCTGGAGAAATTGCTGGTTTAAAAGTAAGCAGGATCATAAACGAACCTACAGCTGCTGCGTTGGCTTATGGTTTAGATAAAGCTAATGATGATAAAAAAATAGTAGTATTTGATTTTGGTGGTGGTACACACGATGTTTCTATCCTTGAATTAGGAGATGGAGTTTTTGAAGTATTAGCAACAGACGGAGATACTCATTTAGGTGGTGATGATGTTGATGAAAAAATCATTAACTGGCTAGCTGAAGAATTTAAAGCAGAAGAAAACATGGATTTGAGAAAAGATCCAATGGCACTACAACGCTTAAAAGAAGCTGCTGAGAAGGCTAAAATAGAATTATCTAGCACTTCTTCTACAGAAATTAACTTACCTTATGTAACAGCTACCGCAAGTGGTCCAAAACACTTGGTAAGAACCTTATCTAAAGCTAAGTTTGAGCAATTAATTGATGATTTAGTAAAAAGAACCATCAAACCTTGTCAGACTGCATTAAAAAATGCTGATTTATCTACCTCAGATATTGATGAAATTATTTTAGTAGGAGGATCAACAAGAATCCCTGCAATTCAAGAAGCTGTAGAGAAGTTCTTTGGAAAATCTCCAAGTAAAGGTGTCAATCCTGATGAAGTAGTTTCTTTAGGAGCAGCAATTCAAGGTGGTGTTTTAACTGGTGAGGTAAAAGACGTTTTATTATTAGATGTAACGCCGTTATCATTAGGTATTGAGACAATGGGGAACGTATTTACTAAATTAATTGATGCAAATACAACCATTCCAACAAAAAAATCACAAGTATTTTCTACAGCTGTAGACAACCAACCATCTGTTGAGATTCACGTATTACAAGGTGAAAGAGCTATGGCTGCAGATAACAACACCATTGGTAGATTTCATTTAGATGGTTTACCTCCAGCTCAAAGAGGAGTCCCTCAAGTTGAAGTAACTTTTGATATTGATGCCAACGGGATTATTAAAGTTTCAGCCTTAGATAAAGGAACAAACAAGTCTCATGAAATTAGAATTGAAGCTTCTTCAGGTTTATCAGAAGAAGATATTGAGAAAATGAAACAAGAAGCAGAAGCAAATGCAGATTCTGATAAAGTTGCAAAAGAAACCGCTGAAAAAATAAATGCTGCAGATGGAATGATTTTCCAAACAGAAAAGCAATTGAAAGAATTTGGCGAAAAGTTATCTGATGATAAAAAAGGTCCAATTGAAGCTGCTTTAGTAGAATTAAAAGCTGCGCATGAATCTAAAGACTTGACGCAAATTGATGCTGCAATGGAAAAGATTAATGAAGCTTGGAAAGTTGCCTCTGAAGAAATGTACAAAGCAGAACAAGAATCTGGAGCAAATCCTGAAGCAGACCAAGGCCAGCCAGAAGCTGCAGCAGAAGGTGATAATGTAGAAGACGTAGATTTCGAAGAAGTTAAATAAATAGTTAAAATTCAAATTAAAGAAACGCAATCATTAATTTGGTTGCGTTTTTATTTTTAAATCAAAATCGATTGGTTCCTTATCACAAGAATACGTTTTTTAAACATACCTACTGCCAATTTAGGCAAATTGAAGATGTTATACTTCCAGAAAAAACTCACTTTAAAAGCAAGTACAATAGCCTTTACCACTTTACGAAAGAAGGTGTTTACAGGAAATCGAATCATTGGGGAAGAGTTGCTACCTGTAGGTGGAAATTGATTCCTAATGCAACATATAAAAATCAGCAAACAGTATTGGGTTTTGCTAAATGGGAAGATTTTTATCCGTTAAATGAAACTGAAAAAATCTTTTATATTTTAGTAAATTTTGAAACAAAAAAAGCAATCATTAAGGCTAAACAAGCCGAAGAAACAGCTTTTTTATTTACCTTAAGTGGTGCCCAAGAAAGAGAAAAACAGATCAAAAAACTATATAAAGAAGAGAAATGGGCAATATATTTTAATCAATCTATAGAAGAGTTAAGGATTAAAATAATTTCAGAGCTAATAAATTCAGATATGACCTTGCAGCAAATTAAGCTAAATATGAAAAAGGCTTGATTACATCTTTAAAAGATGACAGAATTAAAAAGAATCTAAAAATGAAGATTCAATCCTAAAATTTGGGAATTTTTTATCGTAAAAATTAAAAAAAACATGAGATATTTGAGATATCATATATAAAAAATGAAAACATTCTTTATCTCCTTCATAGTAATCTTAGGTGCATTCTCAACAATAGCTGCTCAAGAAAATGAAACCATAACGCTAACCCTAGAAATATCTTCCACTAAATACAACAAGGGAAGTATCCTCTTAGCTTTGTATGATTCTGAAGAAAGTTATATGAAAGAAATCTACAAAAGTGCTGAAATATTTATAAGAGATAATAAAGCTCAAATTGTTTTTAGTGCTTTAAAAAAAGGAGTGTATGCTTTTACATTTTTTCATGATTTAAATAAAAATAAAAAATTAGATACCAATTTTTTGGGAATTCCTAAAGAGCCTTACGGTTTTTCTAATGAAAAAAAAGGACGATTTGGACCACCTCAGTTTAAGGAAGTATCGTTTAAATTGAACAAAAGCAGCATTTTTAAAATAAGCATCGAATAAGTATTTAATTATCGGTTAGTTAAATAATTATTTAGGAATCCTTAGCAATTTGTCTAGGGCATATATTCTTGTCAAGAATTAAAACTAAGAGGATTTTAAAACTTCTATCAGCAATATTCTTTACGATAAAATCTTAACAATCAATTCTTGCTTTGCTTTTTCATCATTTCCAAACAACCAACGTAAAGTATTGTCTTCCCAAATTTCATGGTATTGTTGTTCATTAATAATTGCTCGTTCCATGGCTAAATCTAAAAGCTTTCCTGGATATGATGATTGCGCATCACTTTCCATTTCTCCTAAAGGATACGGATCATCTAATCCCATAATTACCTGATTAGACCCTTGCCTCTCTATCATTAACTTAAGGGAGTCTGTATCATGTACCAAGGTGTCAAAATAAATATTTGGGTGCCCTACTGCTTTTCTAGGGTGTGTTTTTCCTTCAAACAAATCCGGTCTTCCGTCAAAGCCTTGAATTCTTCTTCCTAAGTTCATTTGCGCCAATTGACCACCATGAGCAAAACAGGTTCTAATATTCGGAAAACGTTCTTGCATACCATTCAAGGTATAAAAATGATAGGCATCTCCACATTGTGCCAACATCCAAATTAAATGAAAGCGCCAAGAAGTATTTTCTAATTTTATCATTTTATCGCCGTCATATGGATGAATTTCAATAGCCAACTTATACTTGTCTGCCAATTCAAAAATTGGATCGTTTTCTTTATCAAAAACACAACGCCACTTCCCTATAGAATCCATAAAATGCGTTGGTAAACACAGAACTTTTAATCCTAATTCCTCAACACAACGCTCTATCTCCCATAATGCTCCTTGAATAAAACCAGGATGCACCACAAAACCACAGGTAAATTTAGATGGATAATCTTGCTGTACTTTAGCATTAAAATCATTTTGAAAACGCAATGCTTTTTTCATCTCTTCTAATCGCAATCCGTTGCCATACAACTGAGAAAGGTTTAAGACTACTGCATGATCTAAGCTGTTTTTTTCCATCCACAATAATTTCTCATCTAAAAAGAAACTAGAATCTGTAACAGGTCTTCTCCATCCTTTTTGTAGCATATGCTTCCGTTCATCATCTACCCAAAAAATTTCCTTTTCTTTCATAAAGCTAGGAATTTGTTCTGGGTATGGAAGCAAATGAGAATGCCCGTTAATTCTTAATTTGCGCTTCATGATGTTATTTTTTTTGGAGCTTCCATTTTTGTTCCACAAGTAGAGCAGGTACATTTTTTATGATCTGTATAATAGGCATCGAATATTTTTGGCATGTCTGTCTCAATATTATCAAGTGCAAACGCTTCTCTATATAGCTGAGAATTACATTGCTCACAATACCATTCTAAGGCATCCATCATTCCTTCAGCTCTTGGATATTCTATGACTAAGCCAACAGTATTCTCTTTCCTTTGAGGAGAATGAGGCACTTTTGCTGGCAATAAGTAAATATCTCCCTCATTAATAGCCACATCAACTTGTTTTCCATTATCTATGATTTTTAACACCATATCTCCTTCAACTTGGTAAAAAAATTCTGGAGTTTCATTATAATGATAATCTTTTCTTGAATTTGGACCACCAACAACCATCACAATATAGTCTCCATTATCCCAAACACATTTGTTTCCAACTGGCGGTTTTAACAGGTGTCTATGTTCGTTAATCCATTTTTGAAAATTTAAAGGCTGTACTAAATTGCTCATATTAATAGTTTTTGTGCGTTCCCTAAAGGTCGGGATTTCCGCTATATCTTTTTATATTTTCGATTCATTTTATTGTTTATTTGACTTCAAACTAACTGATAATAAAACACATATCCATAAACATAAAAAGGATGCCGCTTCTATCCCTAACGCAAGATTTTGTCTAATTTACAAACTTTTTGTTCTTCCACCATCTACTGGTAAATTAACTCCTGTAATATAACTTGCAGAATCACTTGCTAGAAATGTTACTGCATTGGCAGTTTCTTCTGGTTTTGCAAATCGTTTTGCTGGCACATAATCTTTCATAATTTGAGCCATTTTCTCTTCAGAAGTATTTGCACCAGCTGCTTTTATTTTAATAATCTGATCTAAACGCGCTGTATCTGTAAACCCCGGCAATACATTATTCATGGTAATTCCAAATTCTGCCAGTTCACCTGCCATTGTTTTAGACCAATTAGCTACTGCGTTTCTTATGGTATTACTAACACCTAAACCTGGGATTGGTTCTTTTACAGAGGTTGAAATAATATTTATAATTCTACCAAAACATTGTTTTTTCATGAACGGTACAACTGCTTGCACTAAAATTTGATTAACCAATACATGCATTTGAAAGGCTGCAGAAAACTCTTCTACGCTTGCATCTATGATTGCACCACTTTTAGGCCCGCCTGTATTATTAATTAGAATATGAAAACTATTATTGGTTGAAACAATATTCTTCACTTGGTCAGGCTTAGAAAAATCTGCCACTAAATATCCGTGTTTTTGTTGCCCGTTTTGTGGAAGTTCTTTTAAAACTTCTTGTAAAACTGTTTCATTTCTGGCAATTAAAGTAATATTTACTCCTTCCTTTGCCAAAGAAATTGCTGTAGCTTTCCCAATACCTTGTGTACTGCCACAAACAAGTGCGTTTTTATTTTGTAATCCTAACTCCATATGTATCTTTTATATCTATCTATATTGCTCATTAATTGTACTTAATACAAATATTTTTAGGTTCTGTAAAAAAGCGCAATGCTTCAAAACCACCCTCTCTTCCTACTCCAGAATTTTTCACACCTCCAAACGGAGTTCTTAGGTCTCGTAACAACCAAGTATTTACCCAAACTATTCCTGCTTGAATTTGTTTAGAAACTCTCATAGTTCTTTTTAAATCGTTTGTCCATAAAGTTGCAGACAATCCGTAAGAAACATCATTTGCCATGGCTACTACTTCATTTTCATCATTAAATGGCATGATGGTAACTACAGGTCCAAATATTTCTTCTTGATTTAAGATACATGAATTGTCTTGTACCTCTATAATTGTTGGCTCTAGATAATACCCATCTTCAGAATTATCTACAGAAACTGTAGCGCCTCCAAAAATTACTTTCCCACCATATTTCGCCGCATTATCTATATACATTTTTACTTTCTCTAAGTGTGGTCTTGAAACCAAAGCACCTATATCTGTATTAGTATCAAAAGGATTTCCTACTTTTAATTTAGACACAGCAGCTATAAAATCTATTTTAAATTTTTGATACATAGATGCTTCTACAAAAATTCTACTTCCGCATAAACAAATCTGCCCTTGATTAGCAAATGAAGATCTAACAGTGGTTTGTAGCATCTCATCATAATCACAATCTGCAAAAATAATAGCTGGATTTTTACCTCCTAACTCTAATGATAATTTCTTAAACATTGGCGCAGCAACTTTAGCAATATGTGCACCTGTTTGTGTGCCTCCAGTAAATGAAATTGCTTTAATGCCTGGATGAGCTACAATGGCTTGTCCTGTGGTTGCTCCTAAACCGTGAACAATATTTAAAACTCCTTTAGGAAGACCTGCTTCTGTAAGGATCTCACCTAGTAAATAAGCGGTCATTGGTGTTATTTCGCTTGGTTTTGCTACTACACAGTTTCCAGCAGCAATTGCTGGGGCAATTTTCCATGTAAATAAATACAAGGGTAAATTCCAAGGCGAAATACATCCCACAACCCCAATAGGCTGGCGAAGCGTAAAATTAATCGCATTGTGCCCAACACTTTCATGAGCTTCTGAAGCAAATTGAGTAATTGCATTTGCGAAAAATTGAAAGTTAGCAGCAGCTCTAGGAATATCAATTGACTTAGCTACATGCAGTGGTTTTCCATTGTCTTTTGCTTCAGCCGCAGCTAACTCTGGTAATTTTTCGGTAATTAGCTGAGCAATTTTAGAAAGTATTTGTGATCTTTCTTCTAAGCTTGTCTCAGACCAACTTAGAAAGGCAGTTTGTGCTGCTTTATAAGCAGTTTCTACATCTTCATTTATAGAGTCTGGAATCTGACCATAAATTTCTCCGTTAGATGGATTGTAATTATCTATCCAACTATCTGAAACTGGGTTTACATATTCACCATTAATATAGTTTTTAATATTCATACTAAATTCTATCTCTTGTCTAGCGGATTCTAGATCTTATTTATTCGTTGGTTTAAACAGCTACTCGTTAAAACTGGTATTCAATATCGCAAGACAAATCTTAATGCCTTGTCTGATATTTCCAATTCGTATGTTTTCATTCGGGTTATGCTGATTGTTATCCATATTTACCATTGGAACTATAATAGCAGGAATATCTAATTCATTAATAGCCGGTATAATTGGTACAGTTCCACCCATTGTTCTAATACTTACTGGTTCTTTTCCAAAATATTTAGTGAGAGCACTTCGTAGTTTTTCTCCAAAAGGATCATTTAATGCTGTTCTAAATGCATTGACACCAGAATTTGCTTTAAAAGTAGCAATTTTGTCATAAGACAATCGTTCTTTGTCGGTTGGTGCTCTATCTAGTACTAAATATCCTTGCCCCTTTATGTGGTTTTTAATTTTCTCTAACTGTATTTTACCATCTGTTTCTTCCACCAAACGAATGTCTAGATGGGCTGTTGCATATTCTGGAATAATTGTTTTTAATGCTTTTCCTTTCCAGGAAGTTTCAATTTGCCGAACATTTAATGATGGATATTGTAATGATTCTTGGTAATTCTCACCAACACTTTCTTGTTGGAAGATCATCAAAGCATTGTTTATTTCCTCTTTATTGTCTGGTACAGATTTTAAAATAGTAGATACCTCATCATTGATAGTAATTCCTTTATAGTAATCATCAATGAGCACCTTTCCAGTTTCTGATTTCATGGAGCTTAGTAATCTAGAAAGTCTAAACACAGGATTGGGCACATAATTTCCATAATGGCCACTATGCTGGGGTAATTTAGAACCATAGGTGGTAATACTGCAATTAGCAACTCCCCTACAACCAAAAGTTAATGTTGGCTGGTTAGAATTATGAGCAGGACCATCCATAATAACCATATAATCAGCTAGATAATTCTTCTTGTATTTTTGCAGCGTAGATAAAAAGCCATTAGATCCATATTCTTCCTCTAAATCAAAAATAATTTTGATGTTAAATTTTGGAGTTTGTTTTGCAGATTGTAATAATTCTAAGGCTGACAAAAACATTACAATAGGCGCTTTATCATCTGCTGCTGCTCTTCCAAAAATTCTCCAATCATCCTTCATTTTCTCATCTGCTCTAGACCATGCAATTTCATCCCATTGCCCTGCTTCATTTTGCTCTTTTAATACAGGCTGAAAAGGATCTTTTTGATCCCAACTTTTTGGATTTACCGCCTGACCATCTAAATGAAAGTAAAACAAGATCGTTTTAAATGCTGGATTAATTATTCGTTCGGCAAATAAAACTGGCAATGTTGAAGATTCTAGCGATTTTAATTCAAAGCCAACCTTACTATAGTGCTCCTTAACCCAAGCAACATTCCTGTACATTTTTTGAATGTCTGAAGGTAGGTTTGGAATACTCACAAATGTTCTATGACTTGAGATTACTTGAGGTAATTTAGCGTCTATTTGTTGATTCCAATTTTCTTGAGCAAACAAAGAAATTGTGGTAAAAAAGAAGATAAATAATGTATGTTGTTTTTTCATAAGTCTCTAATTACTGTTTTTTGTAGGCTGTTACTTTAATTTCTACTACCAAATCTGGGTGTGGCAATTGATGAACAGCTACTGTTGTTCTGGTTGGGCCTGTTTCTTTTTCAAAAAACTCTCCGTATGCTTTATTATATCCTGCAAAATCATTCATGTTTACAAGAAATGAAGAAACATCAACCACGTCTTTTAAACTAGCACCAACAGTCTGTAGGTTTTTGTCAATATTTTGTAAAACTTCTCTAGTTTGTTCTTCAATATTTAATTGTTTGGTTCCCATTTCATCAATAATTGCAACACCTGCAATACTATTATCTGCTCTTCTAGAGCTGGTTCCTGAAACAAAAATAAAATCACCCACTACTTTTACATGAGGATAGGCTCCTCTTGGCGATACTTTAGTGCTCATTTTTTTATTTTTTTTATCAACGTTTACTAGTTCAACAATGTTTTAAACCCTTTTTAGCTGGTCTTACATCTTATTTATTTCAACTACAACAATACTTTAATTCTTATTTTTACTTCACTAAAAAGATAAATATACACAAGTTCGTTTATAAAACAATCATCATTATTTTTGCTTTAAATGTCTCTATTAAAGAAACTCAAAACTGTAGCCTTCCTAAAGTTTAGATTTCTTTTCAGAAAACTACCACATTAATTTTACTCAAAATAGTTTTACAATCAGGTTTATTTCAATAATTTATTGGTCTCTTCTTGAACCTTTTCTAAAAGAATTGTCATCTCTTCTTTAGTGGTCTTTGGTGAGGCAGAAAATTTAGACTCTTCTACCATTTTTAGTAAAACCTTGTCTTGCGCTCTTCCTTTGGTCATAGCTTCATGATATCCAATATGTTCATTAAAGGTTACTAAAGAATATTTTGAAAAATATTCAGTCGGAAAAAACTTTTCTAAGCCCATCTCCACAATTCTCTTCTCTTTAAACAATGGATTTGCTACATGATCTCGCATTTCATAATAATTATCAATGGCTAAATCTGCAATAGCATCTGCATCTATTTTTCTTTGTTTTTGAAATTCTGAAAATACTGTAGCCCAATCACCTTCAAACTGGTTTAAAACGCTGTCAAAAACAAAAACATCTTCAAAGGAAGCATTCATACCTTGTCCGTAAAAAGGAACAATTGCATGTGATGAATCTCCTAACAATAAGGTATTTCCTTTGTAAGCCCAAGGATAACATTTTACAGTACCTAACTTACCTGTTGGGTTGTTTTCAAATTCTTTTAACACATCAGGAATTAATGCTAGGGTATCTGGAAAATCTTTTTCAAAAAATTCTATAATTTTTTCTTTTGTGATGAGATTGTCAAAATTATAAGAACCTTCTGAATAGCTTAAAAATAATGTTACGGTAAAACTACCATCCATATTTGGTAAAGCAATTAACATATAGTCGCCTCGTGGCCAAATATGAAGATGCTCTTTGCTAATTAAATGACCTCCGTTTTTATCTGCAGGAATTTCCAACTCTTTATAACCGTGTGTTAAAAATTCTTGTGAAACTTTAAACGCTGGAAATTGTTTTTCATAGCTTTTTCTTAATGAAGACCCAGCCCCATCTGTTCCAAAAATAACATCAGCTTGCACTGTAAATTGTTCTTTAGAATCAGATGATTGAAAATGAACTATTTTAGATTCTATGTCTATCTCTAAACATTTAGTATTAAAATGAATGTTTACATTAGGGTATTTTTCGGCCTCAGTAAGTAACAAGCCATTTAAATTTCCTCTAGAAATAGAATTAATACATTCTCCCTGTCTTCCAGAATAGTTAGACTCGAAAGTATTTGATGCTGAATCATGCATTAAACGTCCTTTCATTGGAATGCACAATGCTCTCGCCTTTTTCTCAAGACCCGCCATCCGCAAAGCTTTTAACCCTCTATCAGATAATGATAAATTAATAGATCTTCCTGCTGAAATAACAGAATTCCGAAGGTCTGAACGACTTTCGTAGACCTCTACTTGATAGCCTCTTTGAGCCATTCTTAATGCTAATAAAGAGCCACATAAACCTGCTCCAACTATGAGTATTTTTTCTTTTTTATTCATTTACAATAAGCTTTCTAACACATTTACCATTCTATATACATCTTCAAAACTAGTATACATTGGTACTGGCGCACATCTAATAACATCTGGTTCTCGCCAATCTGTAATAATATTGTTTTCTGTTAATTTTTTATGTAAATTCTTATCTGCATTTGCCACCTGAACAGACAATTGACAACCTCTTTCATTTGGATTGCTTGGTGTTATTATTTTAATAGAATCTGATGCTATTTGATTGACCAGATACTCGAAAAAACCAGTCAGTTTTTTAGACTTTTCAAGCAATACATCCATCCCTACTTTCTCAAACATATCTAACGATGCTCTAATAGCCGCCATAGATAAAATAGGTGGATTACTCAATTGCCAACCCTCTGCTCCTGACATTACGTCAAAAGGCTGCCGCATGTTAAATCGTGTTTCTTTGTTATGGTTCCACCAGCCAGCAAACCTTGGTAGGTCTTTTCTATATGCATGTTTTTCGTGCACAAATAGTCCAGACAAACTTCCCGGCCCTGAGTTTAAATATTTATACGTACACCAAGCTGCAAAATCTACTGAACTGTCGTGTAAATTTGGTTGAATATTTCCTGCTCCATGTGCTAAATCTATTCCAACAATGCAATCTTTGGCATGACCTAAATCAGCAATCTTTTTGATATCTAAATACTGACCTGTATAATAATTTACTCCGCCAATTAATAACAAAGCAATCTCATCTCCTTGGGCGTCCAATATAGCTTCTAAATCTTCTAGTTGAAGTAAGACCTCTCCTTGTCTAGGCTTCCACTCTATTAAAGCTTGGTCAGGGTCAAATCCGTGAAAAGCTAATTGTGACTGAACTGCGTATCTATCTGAGGGGAAAGCATCACTTTCAATAACTATTTTATACTTAGTTTTTGTAGGCTGATAAAAAGACACCATTAACAAATGAAGATTGGTTGTTAAGGTATTCATTACTACTACTTCTATGGGTTTTGCGCCAACAATTTTAGCCATTGTATCGGTTAAAAACTCATGATACGATATCCATGGATTTTTAGCTTCAAAATGCCCTT
Organism: Flavobacterium sp. SCGC AAA160-P02; assembly: GCA_000383355.1. Classification (GTDB taxonomy): domain Bacteria; phylum Bacteroidota; class Bacteroidia; order Flavobacteriales; family Flavobacteriaceae; genus Polaribacter. The sequence goes on from KB911135.1 coordinate 93,190, forward strand.
CTACACCAAATTTTGCCCAATCATCTAACTCTTGTTTAATATATTTTTTGGTTATTTTAGGCTGTAATCCTAAAGAGTTTCCAGTGAAATACAGCCATTCATTTCCCTCTTTATCTGTTGGAATATGAAATTCTTTTCTAAGGTAAGAGATTGGATCATCTCTGTCTAATTGTTTGGCGAACTCTAGTGAATTTTGGTAAGTCATCTAATAAAAAAACGATTGCTCTCAAAGATAGAACAATCATTTTTTAGAAAATAATTTTTATATATTTTTTGACGAAACACTAAAACCAGTTGAAAGTGACTCGTTTTTAATATAAAACTCGAAACTTGATAGTTCCATCAATATTTTTCAAGGCTTTAATTACTTTCTTATTGTATTCTTTATCAATGTCTGTAATTACATAACCAACTTTAGCATCTGTAGATAAAAACTGGCCTGTAATATTTAGTTTAAACTCTGCCAAAACTCTATTAATATTGGCCATTACTCCTGGCACATTTTTGTGAATGTGTAAAAACCGATGTGCTTTTGTTTGTCTAGGCAATCTAATATTTGGAAAATTCACTGCATCTACAGTATTTCCTGAATTTATATAGGCCATAATTTTTCCAGGAACAAAATCTGCAATATCTCGTTGAGCTTCTTCTGTACTTCCACCTACATGCGGTGTTAATATAACATTGTCTAACCCCTTTAAATCTGTATAATAATCTCCATTAGCTCTAGGCTCTTCTGGATATACATCTACAGCTGCTCCAGCTAATTTTCCAGATTCTAATGCGTCTTTAAGAGGTTTAATATCTACCACAAATCCTCTAGAAAGATTTACTAAATAAGCCCCATCTTTCATTTGAGCTAACTCCTCTTTTCCTATAAAATCTTTATTAGCAGCATTGTCATCTATATGCAATGTAATTACATCTGAGATTGCTAATAAGTCTTCTAAGTTTTGAATACGAGTTGCGTTTCCTAATGCCAATTTATCTTCAACATCATAATAATACACATCCATTCCTAAAGCTTCTGCCAAGACAGATAGTTGTTTTCCTATGTTACCATAGCCAATTATCCCTAATTTCTTTCCTCTCACTTCTCTAGAACCCTGTGCTGTTTTATTCCATTGGCCATTATGTAGTTCTGTGCTTCTTTGAAAAACAGAACGCATAAGCATGATAATTTCTCCAATAGCTAACTCTACTACAGAACGTGTATTGCTATAGGGTGCATTAAAAACAGTGATGCCATTTTCTTTACAAGCTTCTAAATCTATTTGTTTGGTTCCTATGCAAAAGGCTCCAATACTCATTAATTTAGTAGCAGATTCTACTACTTTTTTTGTCACTTGAGTTTTAGAACGAATTCCTAATACATGAACTCCTTCTAATTTTTTTATAAGCTCCTGCTCAGATAAACTGGTTTTTACAGTCTCCACAGTAAAACCATCCCCAGATAATTTCTCAAAAGCATCTGGATGTACATTTTCTAACAATAAAATTTTGATTCTATTTTTTGGATATGAAATATTTCTTGGCAGTTTGTTTACATATAAAAATTCATCAAAATTTGGCGTAATATGATCCGCATTTTCAATGGTTTTCTCTCTAGAAACATTTTCTGTGTACGCAAAGAAGGTATCTGCTACACCAGCCTCTCTTGTAACATAGTCACTATAGCCATCACCTATAACTTGTATCTCCCCTTCTAGTAACAAATCTTTTAAACACTGTATTTTTCCGTTATGGGTAGACAAAACATTGTTGGCGTCAAAACCAACAATCACTTCATTTTCATCAAACTCAAATGTATTTGCATAGACTCTTTCTGTTGGGATGTTGTAATCTTTTACAATATCATCTATAAATTCTTTGAAACCACATGAAATTACATAAATATCATCAGAGAATTTTTCAAAAAACTCTTTATTTCTTTCAATAGATACAGAAACCTTCTTGCGCAATTGACTGATAAGTATTGGTAAATCAGATTTTTTTGCGTTTAATAGTTTTATTCTTCGCTCTAATGATTCTGTAAAAGAAATCTTTCCATCAATTCCTAAATTGGTGATGTCAATAATCTCGTCAATAATTTGATCTTTATCAGGATTATTTACCAACGTAATTTCTGCCAACACATCTAAAGCTTCTACGCTTGTTAGCGTACTATCAAAATCAAATACAAAATTTCTTTTTGTCTGAATCATGTTTGTGTTTTAGATGCTATAAATTTACAAAACGAAGCGCTATAATCTAATTTTTGAATTAACTTTTTACTACAACGTTTTCACAAATTAAAATTGGCGTTAAAACTGTAATTTTTCCCTATTTATTTTAAAATATTAAGAGTAAAACCCACCATAATATTGGTAAGGATTCTACCCAAAATGAACTATAAAATTTAGATTGATTTTGAGAAGAACGCATCAAGAAAAACAATAATATAAAACAGATTGCCAGAAAAATATTTTTACTAGTGAAGGATGCCGTTAACAAAAACTCCATGGTTAAAGAAAATAGTAATAAAATAAAACCTACTTTTTTTGTTTTTTCTATCCCTATTTTTTGAGGGAGTGTTTTTATATGTTTAAAATCTAAATGCATATCTCTAATTTCAAATGGAAGAATTAAAACTAGAATAAAAAGCATTCGTTGTATAAAGAGTAATAGTATATCATTCTCTATTTGATATTCACCAACAAGCAGCGGAATGGTAGAAGTAACTCCAGACCATACCCCGGCAACTATAAATATTTTCAGATAACTAACTTTTCGTAAATTCTTCTGAAAACCTCCTAAAAAAGGAACTATATACACAATTGTTAGCAATCCAAAAGGAATAAAATAAAGTAAGGTATTGGTAGATAACTTTACCCCATAATAAACCAACATACAAAAACTAAAAAATGAAAAAAGCTGAATCAATCGCATGCTTTTTGTCAGGCTCATATGATAAAATTTGGCCACCCCTGCATACTTGACAAAGTTATACCCAGTAATGGTTGCATAAAAAATAAAATAATCTAAGTTTTCATTATAGGGCAGCTTAAAATATAATTCGGTTATTCGAACAAAAGCATATACTGCTAATGCCACATGAATACTAGAATTAACATAGAAGTTGACGATTAATTTAAAGAAACTCATGTAGCAAAAATAAGAATTCTTTTATCAACAATTTTTTGTTAATGAATTGATTGTTTTTTAGCATTTAATTAGAAATTAATCTCTCTTTTTTTTGTTATTTTTGTAATAAAATTAAACAACACATTAATGAACACTACTTCATTTCAAAGAAGACATATTGGACCTAGTGAAAATGATCAAAAGCAAATGCTAGATTTCATTGGGGTTGACAGTCTAGATCAATTAATTAATGAAACAATCCCTGAAGATATTCGTTTACAAGGAGCATTGCATTTAGACGCTCCAATGAGTGAATATGAGTATCTAAACCATATTGAAGAGCTTTCTAAAAAGAACAAAGTTTTTAGAAGTTACATTGGTTTAGGATATCATGAAGCAATTGTTCCTAGTGTTATTAAAAGAAATGTTCTTGAAAATCCAGGATGGTATACTGCGTATACTCCATACCAGGCTGAAATAGCCCAAGGAAGATTAGAAGCCTTGTTAAATTATCAAACAATGATTTGCGATTTAACTGGAATGGAATTAGCAAATGCATCTTTACTAGATGAATCTACTGCAGCTGCTGAAGCCATGGCGTTATTGTATGATGTTCGTGAAAGAGCACAAAAAAAAGCAAACACACACAAGTTCTTCGTTTCAGAAGAAATACTTCCTCAAACCTTGTCTGTATTAAAAACCAGAGCAATTCCTATTGGAGTTGAATTAGTGGTTGGAAATCATCAAGAATTTAATTTTTCTGATGAATATTATGGTGCTATTGTTCAATATCCAGGAAAACATGGCCAAGTTTATGATTATACTGATTTTATAGGAAAAGCGAACGCTAACAATATTAAAGTTGCTGTAGCTGCTGATATTTTATCTCTAGTCAAATTAAAAGCACCTGCAGAGTTTGGAGCTGATGTTGTTGTTGGAACAACACAACGTTTTGGAATCCCACTAGGTTATGGAGGCCCTCATGCAGGATACTTCGCAACAAAATCTGCTTACAAGAGAAGTATTCCAGGAAGAATTATTGGCGTCACCAAAGACAGAAATGAAAATCGTGCATTGCGCATGGCTCTTCAAACCAGAGAACAACACATTAAAAGAGAAAAAGCAACCTCTAATATTTGTACAGCTCAAGTATTGCTAGCAGTGATGGCAGGAATGTATGCCACCTATCACGGAAAAGATGGAATTCAATATATAGCAGACTCGGTTCACAGAAGCACTACTACTTTAGCAAATGCTTTAAGTAATATAGGTTTTATACAAACCAATACTCATTATTTTGATACTATTACGGTTAAAGTAGATGCTATTGTTTTAAAAGCAACTGCTGAAGTTCATGAAATCAATTTTAATTATATAGATAACAATACCATATCTATCTCAATAAATGAAACAGTTGGGCTAAAAGAGATTAATGCCATTCTAAAAACTTTTACAGAAGCTTTTAATCTAGCTAAAACAACAGTAACTGATTTTCTAGAAATAGATACCATACCAGGTTTAGCAAAAAGAAATACTCCTTTTTTAGAGAATGAAATATTCAATTCATTTCAATCAGAAACTGAAATGATGCGCTACATCAAACGATTAGAGCGAAAAGATTTGGCTTTAAATCATTCTATGATCTCTTTGGGGTCTTGTACTATGAAATTAAATGCTGCTTCTGAAATGCTGCCTCTTAGCCTTGCTAATTGGGGAAATATTCATCCGTTTGTTCCATTAAATCAAGCAGAAGGATATCAAGAAGTATTAAAAAAACTAGAAGAACAGCTCAATGAGATTACTGGTTTTGCAGGGACTTCGTTACAACCAAATTCTGGCGCTCAAGGTGAATTTGCTGGTTTAATGACAATCAGAGCATATCACATAAACAATAAAGATCATCATAGAAATATCTGTTTAATACCCGCTTCTGCTCATGGAACTAACCCAGCTTCTGCTGTAATGGCTGGTATGAAAGTGGTTGTGACCAAAACAGCAGAGAATGGAAATATTGATATAGATGATTTAAGAGAAAAAGCATTAAAACACAAAGACAACTTGGCTGCTTTAATGGTCACATATCCTTCTACACATGGTGTTTTTGAGAGTGCTATTAAAGAAATTACACAAATTATTCATGATAATGGCGGACAAGTTTATATGGACGGTGCTAATATGAATGCTCAGGTTGGGTTAACAAATCCTGCTACCATTGGCGCAGATGTTTGTCATCTAAACTTGCATAAAACATTTGCCATTCCACATGGTGGCGGTGGACCAGGAGTTGGCCCTATCTGTGTTGCCCCTCAGTTGGTTCCTTTTTTACCAACTAACCCAATCATTCCAACTGGTGGAGAAAAAGCTATTACAGCCATTTCCGCAGCTCCTTGGGGAAGTGCCTTAGCATGCTTAATTTCATATGGATACATAGCTATGTTAGGCGCACAGGGTGTTACTGATGCTACCAGAGTAGCCATCTTAAACGCAAACTATATTAAAGAACGTTTAGACGGGCATTACAAGACCTTATACAAAGGCGAAATGGGGAGAGCAGCACACGAAATGATTATTGATTGTCGTGATTTTAAAGAAAATGGAATTGAAGTTGTAGACATCGCAAAACGTTTAATGGATTATGGATTTCATGCTCCAACTGTTTCTTTCCCGGTAGCTGGAACCATGATGATTGAGCCAACTGAATCTGAAAACATTGTAGAATTAGATCGTTTTTGTGACGCCATGATTGCCATCAGAAAAGAGGTAGCGTTTGCCCTAAAAGATGAACCAAATAATGTGCTGAAAAATGCACCACATACCATGGCAATGATTACTGCCGATGAATGGGACTTTCCATATTCAAGACAAATAGCTGCATTTCCGCTAGAATTTGTATATGATAATAAATTTTGGCCAACAGTTAGAAGAGTTGATGAAGCATTTGGCGATAGAAACTTAATTTGTTCTTGCAATCCTATTGAAGATTATATGGAAGTCTAAAATAATAGTAGTTTATAAGTATTAAAAAAGCCTCGACAATGTCGAGGCTTTTTTAATAATGTATTTCAAAAATTATTTCTTGAATTTTGCATATTTCGTTTTGAACTTATCAATACGTCCTGCAGTATCTACTAATTTAGATTTACCAGTATAAAATGGATGAGATGTTCTAGAAATCTCTAATTTTATTAAAGGATACTCAACACCATCAACCTCTAAGGTCTCTTTTGTGTTGGCAGTAGAACGTGTTAAAAAAACATCTTCATTAGACATATCTTTAAATGCTACCATTCTGTAATTTTCTGGATGTATTCCTTTTCTCATGTTTACTATCTTTAAATATTCTACTATTTTGTTTTACAAAGAGTAAAGTTGGTAAAGCCTACTCCTAAATTTGTCAAAAAAACATATTTATCCTTTTGAGGATGCAAATTTAACCATATTTTTCAATTTACAAACAAATAAATTGTTTTATTTGTATAAAAATAACCTGAATGAAAACCATCCATACATTTTCTATTTTATTGCTAACAATCATTATAGTAACTTCTTGTGAGCCTCAATATAAACTTACAATCAAAGCTCCTAAAAAAGCAGTACTTGAAGACAAAATAAAAATTAGTTTATCCGAAGAAAACAATTATCCAATAGAAGAAGTAACCTTTTTTGTAAATGGAAAAGAAGTTTCCTCTACCAATGCATCATTTACTTTAGACACTAAAAATTACGGAACTGGAAAACTTGTTATCTCTGCAATGGTAGTATATGGAAATCAAAAAAGTAAAAGAGTTAATAATTCTGTAGAAGTATTCTCTAATATTCCTTTTACATCCTATGATTTTAAAATCATAAACACCTATCCGCATGATGGAAATGCCTACACACAAGGACTAGAATATTATAATGGTTTCTTGTATGAAACAACAGGTCAGAATGGAAAATCATCGCTGAGAAAAGTTGAATTAACAACAGGGAAAGTAGTGCGAAAAATTGACCTCGACAAAAGATATTTTGGTGAAGGAATGACTATTGTTGATGATAAAATATTTTTCTTGACTTGGAAAGCAAACAAAGGTTTTATCTATAATCTAGAAACATTTGAACTTGAAAATGAATTCCCATATAGCCGAAGCAAAGAAGGCTGGGGTTTAACTCATTCAGAAACTGAATTAATTAAATCTGATGGAACTAGTAAAATTTGGTTTCTTGATCCTTCAACACAACAAGAAAAAAGATATATTGAAGCTTACACAAACAAACAAAGCCTCGATAAATTAAATGAATTGGAGTTTATTAATGGAAAAATTTATGCAAACTATTGGCTAAAACCTCTAATCGCAATTATTAATTCTGACAACGGAATTGTTGAAGGAATCATTAATCTAACAGGTTTGGTAGAAGAAATGAAGAAAACTCAAAAATTAGTGAAAGATAATGATGTGTTAAACGGAATTGCATTTGACGCAGAAAACAATCGAATGTTTGTGACGGGGAAAAACTGGAAAAAACTCTTCGAAATAGAACTTATCAAAAAATAATAATCAACTCATTTTAAAGTTATACTTTTATAAAACCTAAATTGAGTTTGTAATTTACAACAGTTGCAAACGTTGAAAAATAATCAACATAAATTTCAAAAAAAAATCACTCGAGGTGACAAAAAAAAATATAATATCCCACGTATTTTCACTACTGTGCTTAGTACTAATACTGTCAATTTCATCTTGTCGTAAAGACTTTAGTACCATCCCTAGTTTTGGTCAATTAGAATTTTCTAGAGATACCGTGTTTTTAGACACCGTTTTTACTAATATTGGTTCTGCAACTTACAATCTAAGAGTATACAACAGAGGTGCTAGAGATATTACCATACCTGCCATAGCTTTAGAAAGAGGTGCTAGTTCAAATTACAGATTAAATGTAGATGGAATACCTGGTAAAGATTTTCAAAATATAGACATCCTAGCAAAGGACAGCATCTTTGTTTTTGTTGAAACTACTGTAGATATATCATCGGTTTCAAGTCCATTATATACCGATAGAATTCTATTTGATAATGGAATGAACCAACAAAGAGTAGAATTGATAACATTAGTACAAGATGCTAATTTTATTTATCCTGGCAGAGATCCTTTTACCTTGAAAATTGATTCGCTAACATTGGATGGTGAGGCTACTACAATTAAAGGTCGTTTTTTAACAAATGAAGAGCTTACTTTTACCAACACAAAACCTACAGTGATTTATGGATATGCAGCAGTTTCATCCAATAACACATTAACAATTTCATCCGGTGCAAAAGTTTATTTTCATGACAATTCTGGATTAATTATTGATAAGGACGCAAGCTTAAAGGTAAACGGCACACTAAATGAGAAAGTCGTTTTTGAGGGCGACAGGTTAGAAAATTCATTTAGCACCTTACCAGGACAATGGGGAACTATCTGGCTGAGAGCTGGCAGTAAAGAAAACGAAATTAATTATGCACAAATAAAAAACGGAAGTATTGGAATTCTAGTAGATTCTATAACCTCCTCCACCTCTCCAACATTAACATTAAAAAATACGGAGATATTTAATCATTCAAACTTTGGCGTGTTAGCAAGGGAAACTAGTATTCTTGGAGAAAATATTGTTATTGGAAATGCAGGAGAAGCATCATTAGCCTGCGTTATTGGTGGTTCATATAATTTCACACACAGTACTTTTGCTAATTACTGGAACAATGGAATTCGTTCTTTACCAGCTGTTTTAGTAAATAATTTTTATACCTATACCAATGCCAGTGGCCAAGAAGTCATAGAAACTAGAGATTTAATTGCAGCTAATTTCACCAACTGTATCATTGATGGAAACAATAATATTGAGTTTCTCCCAGACAGAGCCGATGGTAGTCTTTTCAATTTTAAGGTCGCAAACTCTTTGATGAAATTTACAGATATCAATAACTCACTTGCTGGAGTATCTGAGGTAGACTTTAATAACACTAGTTTGTATGAAAACATTCTTTTAAATGGGGTTTCACATTTTAGGAATGTATCTAGCAATGATTTTATAATAGGACAAGATAGCCAAGCTATTAATTTTGGAAATTCTACAGGAGCCGGTCTTGTCCCTTTAGATATCTTAGGAGTTACTAGAACTATAAGCCCAGATGCTGGAGCCTATCAACATATAGATTTTTAGATCAATTAAAAGAGAAATTTTACAGAAAATTCATAGGAAAGAATTATTAATGTAAAAAAATAATCATAAAATGAAAAAAGTAATTATTACAGGAACAAGCAGAGGAATTGGTTTTGAATTGGCACAACAATTTGCTAAAAATAATTTTCAAGTACTGGCCCTTTCCAGAAATAAAAAGCCTTTAGACGATTTAAAACTAAAAAACATCACAACACTATCTGTAGATGTTTGCGACCAAGGTGACATAGAAAAAGTATCTAACTTTATTCAAAAAAACTGGAAAGAGGTAGATGTTTTAATTCATAATGCTGGCTTTTTAATTAATAAACCTTTTGAAAATTTAACAAAAAATGATTTTTTAAGAGTCTATGATGTGAATGTTTTTGGAGTTGCTGAATTGACCCGAATATGCATTCCGTTTTTAAAAAAAGGGAGTCATGTAGTAACAATTAGTAGCATGGGAGGAATTCAAGGAAGTCTTAAATTTCCCGGATTGGCAGCGTATAGTTCTGCAAAAGGTGCCGTAATTACCTTATCTGAATTACTTGCCGAAGAATACAAAAACCAAGAAATTGCTTTCAATGTACTAGCATTAGGAGCTGTTCAAACAGAGATGTTAGCGGAAGCTTTTCCAGAGTACCAAGCATCTTTACAAGCAGATGAAATGGCAGATTATATTTATAATTTTGCAACTACTGGAAACAAATTCTATAATGGGAAAGTACTACAGGTATCTAATACAACCCCTTAACTTAGCAGCATATTTATTTATCCATAGAATTAAAAAATAGTGACAACTAATTTTCATAAATACATTCCAGAAAACGCTATTAATTTAGCACAATCTCTTGTAGAGCTTCATGATATAAATCTAAAGATTGTAAATCAGCGACAGACAAAACATGGTGATTTTAGACAGCTTACCAAAGGAAAATCTCAAATTACAATTAATAATAATTTAAATCAGTATCAGTTTTTACTGACCTTAATTCATGAAATTGCGCATCATGTAACTTTTAAAAAATATGGTAGGGTTCAGCCTCATGGAAAAGAATGGAAACAACAGTTTCAACATTTAATGTTGCCTTTCTTGCACCCATCTATCTACCCAAATTATATGTTAACACCCTTAGCTCATTATTTAAAAAAACCAAAGGCTAGCACAGATAGTGATGTAAGACTATCATTGGCATTAAAAGAAAATACTGCAGAAAATGGAAAAAGTTTTGTTTTTGAACTACCTCTTAACAGTACTTTTGTTTTTAAAGATAAAGTATACAGAAAAGGTAACAAAAGGAAAACTAGAATTGAATGCTTACAGCTTGCAACTAAACGAATGTATCTTTTCAGTCAAAACGCGGAAGTGATTTTTAAAGAAGATCAAATAACATCCTAGTAGTATTTCTTGAGAATCATTTTTATTGTTGACTGCAAAGAATATAAAGCCTAATTTTCTCTCTTTACAAATAATGTATCTAATTCCATTTCTGTTTGCAACCAGGCTCTTAATTCTAATTCTTTTAATGAAACAATGCTGTCATTTATATCAGAATTCCATTTAATAGTTACTACAGGTATTGTATCTATTTTTATAAAATCTTTTGATGACAATACATTTGCAAAACCTATTGATAGAATTTCATTGTAGCGAATCTTAGCGTCTTTAGAAATCCTACTAAAAGCAATTGCTTTTTGATTTTCATTAAGTGCATCTTGTTCTATCCTGTTATTTAAAGAAGAAATTATAAGTTCTAAATCTTTGATTTTTTGATGCAAGCCATCAATAATATTTTTACTCTGCTGAAGTTCTTCTCTCTTTTCTTTGTATGCCGTAGTAATGAGGTTAAAACTTTTAGTATCGCTTCCTTTAATGTCTATAACAATCTCTTTACAATCAGCATATCTAGGATCTGTAGACAAGCTATTTTGCAGTGAGTTTTTTTCAGCATCATTAACTTCATTAAAAAAATTCAAACTTAATGTTTTTTCTTTTTCATTATACTCTTGATCCATTAATTGATACAATCTGTTTGACTTAATTTCATTCTTTATAAAAAGAGAAATTTGGGTAGTTACTTGGTTCTCGTTATACACCTTAACAAAGGTAAAAATAGCAGGAATCATAACTACTAAGGCCACTAAAGAAGCAAATTGCGCTGTACGCTTTCTTCTTACCGAATTTACATACCGAAGCATTGGAAACTTTAAAAGTTTAAGTACTAAAAATGTGGCCAACGCTATAAAAATTGTATTTATTAAAAACAAATACATAGCACCAAAAAAGTAATCCCAGTTACCTTGTGCAAGACCATAACCAGCTGTGCAAAGTGGAGGCATCAATGCTGTAGCTATGGCAACTCCAAAAATTACAGAAGCAACTGTTCCTTTTTTTGTTCTGGCAACCATTAAGGCTAAGCCTCCAAAAAAAGCAATTAGAACATCTCTAATATCTGGACGAACTCTTCCTAATAATTCAGAATTGTCTTCACTTAATGGAAATATATAAAAGAATAAAAAAGCAGTAAGTAAACTTAAAATGATCATGGTAGCCAAATTGGAAAGTGACTTCCGAAGCGTGTCAATATCATTTATAGCAATAGACATTCCTATTCCTAAAATAGGCCCCATTAAAGGAGATATTAGCATGGCACCAATAACTACTGCGGTTGAGTTTGCATTTAATCCTATAGAGGCTACAAATACAGCAAAAATTAAAATCCAGGCAGTAGCACCTTTAAAAGGAATATCTGCTTTTATGGCATCAATGGTTGCAGTATGATCTGTGTCTTCTCTAAAATCTAATAATTCTATTAAAAAATATTTGATGCTTTGAAACAGCCCTTTGGCATCTTTCTTAACAGCATCCTTAGATTTTGTTGAAAATTCATCTTTTATAGAATCGTTGTTCATGGAAATAGATTGAGAATTTAAATATACAAAAAAGAAAAAATATCTTCTATCACAAGATATTCAAAATAAATCTATGTTGCATATCAATCAAAAAACATCTTTTATAGTGACTCGGAAAAAAGCATTTTAATGCATCATATTTATCCATAAAAAAACTCTAAACCTTCGTTTAGAGTTTTTAGTTTTGTGACCGGGCTGGGGCTCGAACCCAGGACCCTCTCCTTAAAAGGGAGATGCTCTACCAACTGAGCTACCAGGTCATCTTATTCCTTAGCGGCTGCAAATATAAAAGCAAAATATCAATTTTCAAACTAAATTTTTACTTAGTTTCATTTAAATAGGTAAGTCTTACTTTTTTAAATAATTCAGAGCTGTAAACAAATTTCACAACAGCTTCATTATCAGTTTTAAAGATCTCTTTATTGGTTCCTTCCCAAGCTTTTATTCCATCCTTTAAAAAGACTATTTTATCACCAATTTGCATCACAGAGTTCATGTCGTGAGTATTAATAACGGTGGTTATTTGATATTCATCAGTAATTTCTTGAATTAAATTATCAATTAAAATAGCTGTATTAGGATCTAGGCCAGAATTAGGCTCATCACAAAACAAGTATTTTGGATTCATCACAATAGCTCTAGCAATGGCAACTCTTTTTTGCATACCTCCAGAAAGCTCTGCAGGAAATTTAAAATTAGAATTTTCTAGATTTACTCGCTCTAAAACAAAATTTACTCGTTCTAGCATTTGTTCTTCAGATTGCTTTTTAAACATTTTTAAGGGAAACATTACATTGTCTTGGACGGTTTGCGAATCAAATAAGGCACTGCCTTGAAAAACCATTCCAATTTCTTGTCTCCATTGTCTTTTTTGTTCTGAAGTAAATTCTGTATTAATTCCACCATCAAAAGAAATTGTTCCACTTTCAGGCGTATGTAAACCAATCAATGATTTTAAAAACACCGTCTTTCCAGAACCACTTTGCCCAATGATTAAACTTGTTTTTCCTGGCTCAAAAGTTGTTGAAATACCTTTCAAAACTTGTGTACCTTCAAAACCTTTGTATAGTTTGTCTACAATAATCATTAGGTTAGTAACATTTGAGTTAAAAAATAATTAGTAATAACAATCAAAATAATAGTCCAAACTACAGCTTGTGTACTTGCTTTTCCTACTGCTATAGAACCACCTTTTACATAATACCCATGATAAGATGGTACTGTTGCTATAAGAAATGCAAATAGTAATGTTTTGATGAGTGCGTATTGAACTAAAAAAGGATTAAAATCTAATTGCAATCCTTGCATGTAATCTACTTCAGAAAACATGGATGAAGAAAGACCTGCTACCCAACCTCCAAAAATTCCAAGAAACATGGCTAATACAATTAAAAATGGGTAAAAGAAAACAGTTGCTAATACCTTAGGAAGTACTAGATAATTTAGAGAATTAATACCCATAACTTCTAGGGCATCTATTTGTTCGCTTACCCTCATACTACCAATACTAGAAGTAATATAAGAACCTACTTTTCCTGCTAAAATAATGGAACAAAACGTAGGTGCGAATTCTAAAATTACAGATCGCTTTGTTGCAAAACCAACTAGATATTTAGGGATGAGCGGATTTTCAATATTCAAGGCTGTTTGAAGAGCAATAACTCCTCCTATAAAAAAAGAAATAAAAACAACAATGCCTATAGACTTTACACCTAGTTCATCAAATTCTTTAAAGAGGGCTTCTTTAAAAACTCTTCCTTTTTGAGGTCTTTTAAAAACCTGTCCAAGCATCATAAAATATTTACCAACATGTCTTAGGTAAGCCATTCTTTTTTTTCTTTATGCTAAAGTATTAAAATATCATTAACCTTACGAATAATAACAGCGATGAAACTAAAAATAATTACTTTTGATCTGTATATCAAAATATCTTCCTCATGAAAAAATACTTATTGCTACTTCTTAGCATTACTATATTAATTTACAGTTGTGAAAAGAGAGATAAAAAAAATCAGAAACCAACCTTAGTTGTTGGTATCGTGGTAGACCAAATGCGATATGATTATTTAACAAAATACGCCGATAGATATGGTGAACATGGATTCAAGAAGCTTTTAAATGAAGGGTTTTCATTAACCAACGCTCACTTTAATCATCTAGGAACTTATACTGCCGTAGGACATGCCTCTGCATATACCGGAACAACTCCTAGTGATCATGGAATTATTGGAAATAATTGGTATGATAAGTATTTGAAAAAATCTATCTATTGTGTAGATGATTCAAATTACAACTCTATAGGAACAATAAGTAACTCTGGTAAGAAATCACCAAAAAGAATGGTAACTACTACTATTACAGATCAAGTACGCTTAGGTCAGAACATGAAAGGAAAAACCATTGGAATTGCCATAAAAGACAGATCTTCTATTCTACCTGCGGGTCATACTGCTAGTGCCGCCTATTGGTATGAGGGAAAAGATGAAAACAATTGGATTACCAGCTCTTACTATATGGATAAACTTCCTAACTGGGTAATAGATTTTAATACTGTTAATAAGGCAGATGAATATTTATCTAAGCCATGGAATACGCTACATGCAATAGATAGCTACACTCAAAGCCTAGCTGATGACAATCCTTATGAAGGAACTTTTAAAGGCGAAACTACTCCAACCTTTCCACATGATTTACCAGCTCTTAGAGAAAAGAATGGAAATTATGATCTCATTAAGGGAACTCCGTTTGGAAACGATCTAACCTTAGATTTTACAAAAGCAGCTATTAAAGGAGAGCGCTTAGGAAAAGGTAATGCTACTGATTTTTTAGCTGTAAGTTTTTCTAGTACAGATTATGTAGGCCATCAATACGGAACAGACGCTATTGAAATTGAAGACACCTATCTGAGGTTTGATCAAAACATAGCCGATTTATTTAAATTTTTAGATACAGAAGTAGGTGTTGGAAAATATACTGTTTTTCTTACCGCAGATCATGGAGCAGCTCAAGTACCAGCATACCTTCAATCTCTAGAAATTCCTGCACCTTATTTTAAATCTAAAGAATTTAAAAAATATTTATCAAAAGTTTCAAAGGTCAATTTTGGAGATGAATCTCTTGTTGAAAATGTTTCTAATTACCAAATTTTCTTAAACAAAGAAAAAATAAAAAAGTTACAATTAAATACAGAAGATGTTGCTGCTATTTTTGCTGAAGAAGCCTTATTATTTGATGGAATCTATAAAACTGTTACCTCAAAAACATTACAAACTACTCAATTTACCTCCGGAGTTTTAGAAAAGGTACAGCATAGCTATAATCAGAAAATTTCTGGTGATGTAATTCTAATTCCTACGCCTGGCGCTATTTCTAGAGGAAAAACAGGAACAACTCATGGTTCTGCATACAGCTATGACACACACGTACCCATTATCTTTTATGGTGCTGGAATAAAAAATGGTTTTTCTCACAAAGATTATAACGTAAGAGATATTGCACCAACGCTGGCTACCTTGTTAGGAGTAGAGTTTCCAAATGGAAACTCAGGAAAGGTTATTGAAGAAGTTTTGGAATAATCTGATGAAAAAGTTTATTTATATTTTGTTTTTTATTTTTAGTCTAAGTTCTTTAGGACAAGAATATAGCCTTATGGAAAAATTTGTGCTCCCATCTGAAGTTGAGGAAACTTCTGGACTCATATTTTTAAACGGTAAAATAATCACGCATAACGACAGCGGAGATGATCCAAATCTATATGAAATTGATACTATTAGTGGAACTATCTTAAGAATAATTAATATCACCAATGCAACTCATATAGATTGGGAAGATATTAGTCAGGATAATACTTATATTTATATTGCTGATATCGGAAACAATAACGGAGATAGAGATAATTTAATAATTTATAAAATTTTAAAATCTGATTTTATTTCCTCTACAAGTGTCACAGCTGAACAGATTACTTTTTCTTACGAAGATCAAACAGATTTTACATCTCAACCAAACAATTCAAATTTTGATGCTGAAGCTATTGCGGTATATCAAGAAAATATTTTTATTTTTTCTAAAAACTGGGTAGATTTTAAAACCAATGCTTATGTTATTCCGACCGCTACTGGAAACTATTCTGCAGAAAAAGTAAGTTCTTATGATTCACAAGGCCTAATTACAGGAGTTAGTTACAATGCTAGTACTGATGGTTTTTTATTTTGTGGATATAATAATACACTTATACCTTTTTTGCTTTATGTAGGCCATGACAGACCATCTTCGCTAGATATTTTTGGAGGAAACCCAACAAAAATAGACTTAATAGATTCTATTTTTTTAGAACAAGGAAGTCAAATAGAAGGAATTACTTTTTTTGAAGATTCAAAATATTATATTTCAAGAGAATTTTTCTCAACTAATATTGGTGCTGTTACTTTTGAGTTTCCTCAAAAGCTATATGAGTTTTACAATCCACTAGATAATTTGCTATCAATAACAGATAATGAGTTCTCAAATTTAATACATGTAGTTCCAAACCCCATTGAAGACTCTTTTAAAATTATCCAAAAAAACAAATATCAAGAAATACAATCCTTCAGTTTATTTTCTTTAAATGGAAGAACTATTTTTTTCAAAAAAAAACAAGATGAAATTGATCTTAAAAATATTTCAAAAGGAGTATACCTTTTAAAGATTGAATTTAAAAATGATAGAAACGTTGTTAAGAAAGTTATTAAAAAATAATTATTCACAAAATTATTGCCTAGCCTCTAGGCAAAAAAACCTCTGCCATCATACATCGTGCACTTCCACCACCACAGGCTTCAATAGTATCTAATGAGCTAGAAATAATTTTACAATGATTTCCTATTTGTGCTAATTGAGATTGAGTTAATGAATCATGTGCAGCTTTACTCATTACTAAAAATAACTCATCATTAGCTCCTCGAACTTGTAACATATTTCCAGCAAAGTTATTTACTTGCTCTTCAGAAATTTCAATAACTTTTTTACCATCTTCTTTCAGGTGTTTCAATACATTCTTTCGCTCTTTCTTATCGTCTAAACTAGCCAAACATATAACCGCAAAGGTTTCTGCCAAACACATCATTACATTGGTATGATAAATTGCTTCTCTTTTAGTATTTACAGTCTGATTAGCGGAAAATAACACTGGTGTATATTCAAAATCTTCACAAAACTCAATAAATAGATCTTCATCTGCTCTTGGTGATAAAGCACAATATGCCTTTCTGTTGACTCTGTCTAGTAATAAACTTCCAGTACCTTCTAAAAAAACATTGTCTTGTTCTGCAGAAGAATAATCAATAGTATTTTTAATAACAAAACCTTTTTCTTCTAGTTCATCTAGAATATCTTCTCTTCTTTCAAAGCGTCTGTTTTCTGCAAACATTGGGTACAAAGCTACCGTACCATTTTCATGAAAAGAAATCCAATTATTTGGAAAGATAGCATCTGGAGTGTCTGAACCTTCTATATCCGAAATTACAATAACATGAACACCATGAGATTCAAGCTTCTTTACATAATCATCAAACTCTTTTTGAGCATTAACATTTACAGTAGCTGGTAAAAGGTCATCTAATACTCTTTGATAATAATTATTAACGGCTGTTTGCTCATTCATCCTAAAATTAATAGGACGAATCATAAGAATTGAATTTGTAGTTTGTTGCATAGTAGTTTATTTCCTCAACAAAACTATTACTTTTTTACTTCCAAAAAAAGTCAGGTTGAAATTTAAATTTTTAACAAGTCTTTTGGTCTAATTTAACAAAATTTAATATATGTTTTGTTTAACAATATAATATTTTTGTTGAACAATATAAAAATTTATTATCATGAAAAATTTATTTAAAATTATCCCAATCTTATTGATTTCACTTTCAACTTTACAATCTTGTAATGATGATACTGACGACGGATTACCCTATGGAGGAACTGTTGAACCTGCAACTAATACTATAGTTGATATTGCTTCAGGGGCAGAAAACCTTTCAATTTTAGTATCAGCATTGGAAAAATCCGATCTTATTTCTACTTTATCAGGTCAAGGACCTTTTACAGTTTTAGCGCCTTCAAATGAGGCATTCAACACCTTTCTAAACGATAATGGATTCAACAATCTAGAGGATGTACCAGTTGATATTTTAACTAATATACTTCTAAATCATGTTGTTGGAGGTAGATTAGCATCTACAGATTTAACAACAGGGTATGCAACAACTTTTGCCATAAGTTCTGCTTCACAAGCATCTATGTCTATCTTTATTGACATTTCTAATGGAGTCAAATTTAATGGTGTATCATCAGTTAGTGCGGCAGATATATCTGCTGACAATGGTATAGTTCATTTAGTTGATGCTGTTATCGGGTTACCAAATGTTGTTACTTTTGCTGTAGCCGATCCAACTTTTTCAACCTTAGTTGCTGCATTAACAAGAGATGATCTAACAACTGATTTTGTGGGTGTATTATCTACAGCAACAGGAACTTCTCCAGCACCTTTTACGGTATTTGCACCAACAAATGATGCGTTTGGGTCACTATTAAGTGAGTTAGGCATTGCAGGGTTAGCTGATATTGACGAGCCAACATTAGACGCAGTGCTCAAGAATCATGTTGTGGCAGGAGCAAATGTATTTGATACTGATTTAACTGACAACTTAACTGTTTCCACCTTAGGTGGAGATATAACTGCCAATGTAACTGGTGGGGCTACTTTAACAGACAGTTCTGGAAGAGTGAGTGATATTATTGCTACAAACGTACAAGCAGATAATGGAGTTATCCACGCAATTAATAGAGTGATTTTACCCTAATTAGGTATTTTACAACAAATTAAAAGTCCATCATTTTATGATGGACTTTTTTTATTTAATTATATATTAGGACAGTCTAATTCTTATCAAGTATCAAATTATTAGAAATTTGACTAATCTCTTACTAAAGGTAATGTAGAGCAACGTAATAAGCCCTCTTGTTTGGCTATTTCTGCATAAGGTACTTCTTCTACTGTAAACCCTTTTTCTACGAGCCAAAAATTTAACCTTGTAAAACTCTGTTCTGAAACTATAATATTTTCAGAAATAGAAAAAACGTTGCTATTCATCTGATACATTTCATCCTTAGATATTTCAAAAACATTTTCTTTACCAAAAAAATCTACCAACCAGTTGAATTCTTTTTCAACTAAAAATCCGTTTTTATGAAGAATTGCTTTGTCTTTTCCTATAGGTTGAAAACAACAATCTAGATGCAGTGCGTTTTCTTTAGCATTGTCGTTAGATTTTCTTAGTTCAAATGATTTTACAATTTTAGTTGGAAATAACTCTTGTATTGCTTTTACAGCATTCACATTTGTTCTAGCAGTAATATACTCTGGATAATCCTTCCCTGAATAAGTTCCTATAAAAATATAATTATTCCATGGCATTACATCTCCACCTTCTACATGACAGTCTTCTGGTAGAGAAATTCTATTTTCTTTTGGTATTTGATCCAAGACATGATCTATTGCTGAAATTTCTAGATCTCTGTCTGGAAGTATATTAGCTGTAATAAATTTGTCTTCTATCACAAAACCAATATCTCTTGAAAATATTTGATTGTAATTTTCTATAACTTTAGGTCGAAACACTTTTATACCATATTTTTCAAATACCTTCACAACTGATTCCATTTCAAAGATCATATCTTGTTCTTTAGGGTATGTACCTGCTATGACATGTATTTTACTTTTTGGATCGTAACACTCTTCTATAGTTGGTATAGGGCCATTATGAAATGCCGTTCCCAAAACAACAGTTCTTAATCGAGATGTTTCGTTTTGAATATTTAAGTCTAACATACGATAGTATTAAAAATAGTAAATCTAAAAAGAAAACTCAAAAACAAGTAAACTTGATATATTTAGTTTAGTTAACTAAATGATTATACAACCTATCTTTGAGATATATTATTAAACCCTCTGTGAGTTTCTCCTGTGTAAATTTGACGAGGACGACCAATAGGTTCTTTACCTAATCTCATTTCTCTCCATTGAGCGATCCATCCTGGCAAACGACCTAATGCAAACATCACTGTAAACATTTCAACCGGTATTCCCATGGCTCTATAAATGATTCCAGAATAAAAATCTACATTTGGATAAAGTTTTCTATCCACAAAGTATGGATCATTTAATGCTTCTTGTTCTAGTGCTTTGGCAACATCTAAAATAGGATCATTAATTCCTAAATCATTTAAAACCTGATCAGCGGCAACTTTAATAATTTTAGCTCTTGGATCAAAGTTTTTGTAAACTCTATGACCAAATCCCATTAATCTAAAAGGATCATTCTTATCCTTTGCTTTTGCCATATACTTTTTAGTATCTCCTCCGTCTGCTTTAATAGCTTCTAGCATTTCTAAAACTGCTTGGTTTGCACCGCCATGAAGAGGCCCCCAGAGTGCAGAAATACCAGCAGATAAAGATGCAAATAAACCAGCATGAGATGAACCTACAATTCTTACTGTAGATGTAGAACAATTTTGCTCATGATCTGCATGTAAGATTAATAATTTATTTAACGCATCTTTTACAATTGGATTGATTGTATATTCTTCATTTGGCTTGGCAAACATCATACTCATTACATTCTCTACATAACCTAAAGAATTTGATCCATAGTTTAATGGTAGACCATTAATCTTACGCATTGCCCAAGCTACCAATACTGGAAATTTTCCCATTATTTTTACAATTGCACCATACATCTCTTCTTTAGAATCTACATTAACAGACGTAGGATTAAAAGCAGTTAAAGCACTTGTTAATGATGATAAAATACCCATTGGATGCGCTGTCTTTGGGAATGCATCTATAATCTTTCTAACATCATCATCTACTATTGCTTTGTCTTTAATATCTAGATGAAATTGAGCTAATTCTTCTTTTGTAGGCAATTCTCCAAAAATCAATAAATAAGCAACTTCTAAAAAGTCTGCTTTTTCGGCTAATTCTTCGATAGAATATCCTCTGTAACGTAATATTCCTTTTTCTCCATCTAAAAACGTAATAGCACTTTTACAAGCACCGGTGTTTTTGTATCCAGCGTCTATTGTAATTACACCATTAGAAAGACTTCTTAATGTTTTAATATCGATAGCAATCTCATTTTCAGTACCTTCTATCAATGGAAATTCATATGAATTTTCCCCAATCTGCAATTTCGCCTTATCTATCATGTTCAGTATATTTTTATTTGTTAAGAAGTCTTACAAATATAGCTATTTTAAAGGATTTTTAAAAAAAGCTAGGAGAGTTTTTGAATATGAAAAAATAAGGTTCTCTAATTATAAGATCAAAAAAAACCTCAACATATACATGAAGAGGTTTTGATTAGATATTTGAATGTTAGTTTAGATATTGAATGCTTTTTCTTGAGGAAAAAATGCAATATTACCTAACTCTTCTTCAATTCTTAATAATTGATTGTATTTAGCCATACGGTCTGAACGCGAAGCTGATCCGGTCTTAATTTGACCACAGTTTAATGCTACAGCTAAATCTGCAATTGTTGTGTCTTCAGTTTCTCCTGAACGATGACTCATTACAGAGGTATAACCTGCATTTTTTGCCATATGAACAGCATCTATAGTTTCGGTTAATGTTCCTATCTGATTTACCTTAATTAGAATAGAGTTTGCTATTCTGTTTTCAATTCCTCGAGACAAACGCTTTACGTTCGTCACAAATAAGTCATCTCCTACTAACTGAACTTTATGACCTATCTTCTCCGTCAGATATTTCCAACCTTCCCAGTCATTTTCATCCATCCCATCTTCAATTGAAATAATTGGATAGTTTGCAGCTAACTCAGCTAAATAATCTGCTTGTTCTTGACTTGATCTTATTTTCCCTGATGCTCCTTCAAACTTTGAGTAGTCATAGTTGCCATCAACATAAAATTCTGCTGCTGCACAATCTAATGCTATCATAATTTCATCACCTAATGTGTATCCGGCATTTTTTACGGCCAAGGCTATAGTATCTAATGCATCTTCTGTTCCTTCTAATGTAGGAGCAAAACCACCTTCATCGCCAACAGCAGTAGATAAATTTCTATCATGCAGTACTTTCTTTAAATTGTGAAAAATTTCAGATCCCATTTGCATCGCCTGAGAAAAGTTAGCCGCTTTTACTGGCATCACCATAAACTCTTGAAATGCTATTGGTGCATCTGAATGAGATCCTCCATTGATAATATTCATCATAGGAACAGGGAGAGTGTTAGCAGAAACACCTCCAATATACCTGTACAATGGCATCCCTAATTCATTAGCAGCGGCTTTTGCAGCGGCTAGCGAAACACCTAAAATTGCATTTGCTCCTAGCTTTGATTTATTGGGTGTACCGTCTAGATCAATCATCATTTGATCTATTTTATTTTGCTCAAAAACAGAAAACCCAAGGATTTCCTGAGCTATTAAAGTATTCACATTATCTATAGCGTTTAAAACACCTTTTCCCATGTAATCTTTACCTCCATCTCTTAACTCTACTGCTTCATGTTCTCCTGTAGAAGCTCCAGAAGGAACTGCTGCTCTACCTAAAACTCCATTCTCTGTTGTAACATCAACTTCAATAGTTGGATTTCCTCTAGAATCAAAAATTTGCCTTGCGTGAACGTTTATGATAATACTCATTTTACTGAAATTTATAATTTAAAAATTACTGTGTGTCGTTAATGGCTAAATTACATAATATGGAGTAGTTATATTTAAATTATACTCAATTTATTACGAAAACGATTTCATCTAAAATAGGTTACAGGTATAAAAAATTGACTATTTAAGTTGAAAACTACGGGTAAAAAAAAACCCACTCCTAAGAGTGGGAAAAATTGCTATGAAAAAGAAAGTGATGTTAGACATCACTCATGTAAAAGTAATACATATAATTAAATTAACAAGAGAAAATAAGAAAAAAAAATTGTTTTTTTTTGTAAGATCAACAAGAACAATACGTTAAAAATAAATATATAGCAATACTACTAAATATATGTTAATTATTTAATATTTTCTATGAACTGATCGAACAGGTATTCTGCGTCATGTGGACCTGGGCTTGCTTCTGGATGGTACTGAACAGAAAAACAATTTTTATTTTTTAATCGAATCCCTGCAACTGTTTGATCATTTAAATGAACGTGAGTTATTTCTATATCTGAATGAGCCTCTGTCTCTTCTCTATTGATAGCAAAGCCATGATTTTGAGAAGTAATTTCACCTTTACCAGTAAGTAAGTTTTTTACCGGATGGTTAATACCTCTGTGTCCATTGTGCATTTTATAGGTAGATATTCAATTTGCTAATGCAATTACTTGGTGTCCTAAACAAATCCCAAATAAAGGCAGGTCTCTTTGAATAATTTCTTTGGCTAATCTTTGTGCTTCAATTAATGGTTCTGGATCTCCAGGTCCATTAGATATAAAATATCCATCGGGTTTCCATGAATATAAATCCTCAAAAGAAGCATCATATGGAAATACTTTTATGTAAGCTCCACGTTTTACAAAATTCCTTAAAATATTTTTCTTAATACCTATATCTAGAGCTGCAATTTTAAATTCTGAATTTTCATCACCTACAAAATAAGGTTCTTTAGTGGAAACTTTAGAGGCCAACTCTAAACCTTCCATAGAGGGAACTTTAGATAATTGAGCTTTTAAATTGTCTATATTATCAATATCAGTAGAGATTATTGCATTCATTGCTCCATGATCTCTAATATAAGACACAAGTGCTCTTGTATCTACATCTGATATGGCTACTAGGTTATGTTCTACAAACCAATCTTTTAAATTACCATTAGAATCTACTCTAGAATGCTCAAAACTAAAATTTCTTACTATTAAACCAGATATTTTTATACTATTAGATTCTACTTCTAATTCATTTACTCCATAATTTCCAATGTGTGCATTGGTCGTTACCATAATTTGACCAAAATAGGAAGGATCTGTAAAAATCTCCTGATAACCAGTCATACCTGTATTAAAGCAAATTTCTCCTGTTACGGTTCCTTCAATTCCAACAGATTTACCGTAAAAAATAGTTCCATCTGCTAATAAAACTAATGCTTTTTTTCTTTGTTGATATTTCATTGAATTCGTATTCTAATTTAATCTTAAAAGTTTTAAGCAAAAATAGGGATATTTATTTTCAATTTAATTTTATGTCAAAAAAAAAGGCTAATAAATTTATTACCTCTTTTTTTTTAAAGTGTATTGCAATAATAAATCAACTTTTTTAAATCAGTTTCATTTTTTATGGATAACTTTTTATCAGATATATAATTTACAACTTTTTTTCTGGCGTTGGTATCTACTAAATTTAATATCATTGACTTTTTAGGTTTAATTTTTTTCATTTTATTTCCCTGTTTGATAAAATACCAATATTTTTTTTTGAATTCACTTCTAGGTCTGTTAACCATAGGATTATCAGAACCTGGAATAAATCTTACTGAATGTTTTTTAAATAATGATATTTTTTTTCCTTTGTGGAGTATTTCAAATACACTTTTTTTATTTTCATAAGGGTCTAATATTTCTACAAAATCTCTATTTTTATAGATATTTTTTTTATATTTTCGAAAGTATATAAAAAAACAGAATCATTTTCAATTTTTGTGAAAAACTGATCATTCTCAATATTGTAATTAATATTATCAATCTTTAAAACTTTATCCTTAAGATAGACTAAACCTGGAGTTTCTGGATTGTCAAATAAAAAAACTGATCCATCTAGGCCTCTACTTTCAAAACGAATGTCATCAAATTGATAAAAAACACCCATTACTTTTGACCATTCATTTGGATTACCAACCATGGTATTCTGTTCAGAAACTAAAGAGCCATTTAGGTTCTGTATGAAATCTTTTTGAAAAAGCTGAAGAGTTTCAACCCAACCTTGTGAAAAGGTTGTGGACATAATAAATAAAAACGAAAGTGATAAAATAAATTTTTTCATAAAATGAGGTTATAATAGTACATAATTACTTAATAGGTGCAATTTGAGTAAAAAGGTTGCTTATGATAAAAAATAATTCGAAAAAAATTGGACATTAATTATTAACACACAATAATTAAAAATATTTAGTAATAATAAAAGACATCTATTAGATTGAGTTTAAAATAAAAAAAAGACAACTTAAAAGTTGTCTTTTTTTATGGTTCCGTTTTTTTGTTATAGAATGTTATCTATAGTAGACAAAACTTGGCTTAAATCTTTGATGCTTTTGTAGGAAAGCTTATTTTTATTATAATAATCAATCAACTTATTTTCTTCTCTTTCATTTGAAGCTAGTAATTTTAAGATGTCTTTTTTTCTGTATTTAAAATCAAAAACTTTGCCATCACGATATGCAAAAAAATTTTCTTTTTTTACAAACTTATCTGTTTTTCTATTAACCATTGGGTTTGCAGAAGATTCAACTAATTTTACACTATGGAATTTTAAAATAGATACGTCTTTTGACTCATAAACTAGTTCAAAAATACGACCTCCAACTTCTGAATCTATCCTTTTAAAGGACTTCCCATCTATGATAATTTTATTTACTTTCTCCATATTGAAAATAAATAAAGAGTCTTGACCAATTTTAGATATGATTCTATTCCTTCTCAAGTTCAGATTAACATTATTAATGGAGAATCTTTTCCTGTCTTTTGTTTCTACTATGGCATAATTTGTCCATTTATCGTATAAATATATTGATCCCTCGATTCTTGTTGGTGGGTTTACGAATCTAGTAGAGGCACCGTAAGAACTTTGAGTAAAATTAGCAGCACCAACAAGTGTTTGTCCATTATTTAGAACTCCTTGGTTGGCTGTTTCATTAGTTTCATTTCGTTGGTTGGCATCTTGGGAGTAAGAATAACTAATTGATAATAATAATAATACTGATAAGACAAATTTAATTTTCATTTTTTTTATTTTTATTTATTTTTTGTTTAGATGAGAATAAAACAAAAAGATTGTGTCTATTTTATTTAAATAACACCCAACAAAAGTATTAAAAAAAAAGAGCAGGCTAAAATTTGCCTGCTCTTTTTAACATTTATTTAAAAACTATTCTTTATTCTTCAGATTTTTCTTCTTTAGTTGTTTCAACAGTTTCAGCTGGAGCAACATCATCTGTCTTCTTTCTTCTTCCTCTACGAGTAGTTTTCTTGGCTTTTTGTCCTTTAGGATTATATATTTCATTATAATCAACTAATTCAACCATTGCCATAGGAGCATTATCTCCCTGACGGTTTCCTAGTTTTATAATACGAACATAACCTCCTGGTCTATCAGCTATTTTTACAGAAATTTCTTTAAATAATTCTGTAACTGCATACTTATCTCTAAGGTAACTAAAAACTGTTCTTCTATTGTGAGTTGTATCTGACTTAGATTTTGTGATTAATGGCTCAACAAATACTCGTAACGCTTTTGCTTTTGCAACTGTTGTGTTAATACGTTTGTGTTCTATTAAAGAACATGCCATATTAGCTAACATTGCTTTTCTATGCGCTGTTTGTCTTCCTAAATGATTGAATTTTTTTCCGTGTCTCATGACGTTTGTTTTATACTTTCATCTTGCTCAACTCACTATTGAGGGGCAAATTATGAAAGGTTAATCTCTATCTAATTTATATTTTACTAAATCCATTCCAAAATTTAATCCTTTAACATTTACTAATTCTTCTAGTTCTGTTAATGATTTTTTACCAAAATTTCTGAATTTCATTAAATCACTTTTATTAAAAGAAACTAAATCTCCTAAAGTATCTACTTCTGCAGCTTTTAAACAATTTAAAGCTCTAACAGAAAGATCCATATCTATTAATCTAGTCTTTAATAACTGACGCATATGTAATGATTCTTCATCATAAGTTTCAGTTTGTGCAATCTCATCTGCCTCAAGAGTAATTCTCTCATCAGAGAACAACATGAAGTGATGTATTAATATTTTAGCAGCTTCGGTTAATGCATCTTTAGGATTTATTGAACCGTCTGTTTCTATATCAAAGATTAATTTTTCGTAATCTGTTTTTTGCTCAACACGAAAGTTTTCAATTGCGTATTTGACATTCTTAATTGGAGTGTAAATAGAATCTGTAAAAATAGTCCCTATAGGTGCTCCAGATTTTTTATTTTCTTCAGCAGGAACAAAACCTCTTCCTTTTTCTATGGTAAGTTCCATGTTTAATTTCACAGACTTGTCCATATTACAGATTACTAAATCTGGATTTAAAACCTGAAAACCAGAAATATACTTCTGTAAATCACCAGCTGTTAATTGATCTTGTCCTGAAGTAGCAACAGAAACTGTTTCTCTATCTGACTCTTCAATTTGTTTCTTAAAACGAACTTGTTTAAGGTTAAGAATAATCTCAGTTACATCTTCAACAATACCTTTAATTGTTGAAAATTCATGTTCTACACCATCAACTCTTAATGAAGTAATAGCAAATCCTTCTAAAGAAGATAATAATACTCTTCTTAAAGCATTTCCTACAGTTAAACCAAAACCTTGTTCTAATGGTCTAAACTCAAATCTACCAGAAAAATCTGTAGATTCTATCATTATTACCTTATCGGGTTTTTGAAAATTTAAAATTGCCATATGTTTTTCTTCGTTTTAATTGTTAGTTGGTTGCGCGGTTTGTAAGCGTGAAGAATTGCAAACATTCCCTTTGGCCAAATACCAATGTGATTAATTTATTATTTAGAATATAATTCTACGATTAATTGCTCTTTAATATTTTCAGGAATTTGTAATCTCTGTGGAGTTTTAACATAAGTTCCTTCTTTTTTATCAGAATTCCAGCTTAACCATTCATAAACAGCGCTACTAGATGCCAATGCATTTTCTACAGCTAATAAAGATTTTGACTTCTCTCTAACTGCAACTACATCACCTTCTTTTAAAGAATATGAAGGTATATTTACGATCTCTCCATTTACTGTTATGTGTCTGTGAGAAACTAATTGACGAGCTCCTCTTCTAGATTTTGCAATACCAAAACGGTACACAACGTTGTCTAAACGAGCTTCACATAATTGTAATAAAACCTCTCCTGTAATTCCTTTGGAAGAAGATGCTTTTTTAAATAAATTACTGAACTGACGTTCTAATATTCCATAAGAATATTTAGCTTTTTGCTTTTCCATTAGCTGGACAGCATATTCAGATTTTTTACCTCTTCTTTTAGCATTTCCATGCTGTCCTGGAGGGTAATTTCTTTTTTCGAAGCTCTTGTCTGCTCCAAATATTGCTTCGCCAAATTTACGAGCAATTTTAGTTTTTGGTCCTGTATATCTTGCCATTTCTGTTTTTGTTACAATAGGGATTATGAATTAAGGCTTAATCCTTCGATAATCTGTTTCCTATATATTAAAAATTTAATTATACTCGTCTTCTTTTTGGTGGACGACAACCATTGTGAGGAGTAGGAGTAACATCAATAATTTCAGTTACTTCAATTCCTGAATTGTGAATGGCTCTAATAGCAGATTCTCTACCATTTCCAGGTCCTTTCACATATACTTTTACTTTACGTAAACCAGCTTCATGAGCTACTTTAGAACAATCTTCTGCGGCTAATTGAGCTGCATAAGGTGTGTTCTTTTTAGAACCTCTAAATCCCATTTTACCAGCTGATGACCACGAAATAACATCACCTTTCTTATTTGTCAAAGAAATAATGATATTATTAAAAGATGCTGTAACATGAGCTTCTCCGATAGACTCAATAATTACTTTACGTTTTTTTGAACTTGTTTTTGCCATAATAATTTGGTGTTTAGCTATAATGCTCTAGTAAATTGTGTTTGGTACACGGCACACTAGTTAATTAAAGCTATTTGTAACTTATTTTTTCTTGTTAGCTACTGTTTTTCTCTTACCTTTTCTTGTTCTAGAGTTGTTTTTAGTTCTCTGACCTCTTAAAGGAAGACCTACTCTATGACGAATACCTCTCTGACATCCAATATCCATTAGACGTTTGATACTTAATTGTACCTCAGAACGCAATTCACCTTCTATGGTAAAAGTTCCAACTTGTTCTCTAATTGCAGCGATTTGATCATCAGTCCAATCTTGAACTTTAACACTCTCGTCTACTTTTGCGTTTGCTAAAACTTCTTTAGCTCTACTGTTTCCTATACCAAAGATGTAAGTTAAAGCAATAACTCCTCTTTTATTCTTTGGAATGTCTATACCTGCTATTCTTGCCATTACCCTTGTCTTTGTTTAAATCTAGGATTTTGTTTATTAATCACATATAATCTACCTTTTCTGCGCACTATTTTGCAGTCGGCACTTCTTTTCTTTACTGATGCTCTAACTTTCATTAGTTCTGTTTTTTAATATCTATAAGTTATTCTAGCCTTAGATAAATCATAAGGACTCATTTCTAATTTTACTTTATCTCCTGGTAATAATTTAATATAATGCATTCTCATTTTACCTGAGATATGAGCCGTTACAATATGCCCGTTTTCTAATTCTACACGAAACATTGCATTTGATAATGCTTCTGTAATAGTTCCATCTTGTTCTATTGCTGCTTGTTTAGCCATAATTTACTTCAATGATTTTCTATTACTATTTCCTGATTTCATTAAACCATCATAATGACTGTTCAATAAATATGAATTGATTTGCTGAATAGTATCTATCGCAACACCAACCATAATGATTAATGAGGTCCCTCCATAAAATAAAGCCCAACCTTGCTGAACTCCAAATTGAACCACAATAGCTGGAAGTATAGATAAACCTGCAAGAAATAACGATCCTGGAAAAGTTATTCTAGATAATACAGAATCTAATCTTTCAGCAGTGTCTTTTCCTGGTCTAATTCCTGGAATAAAACCTCCACTTTTCTTTAAATCATCGGCCATTTTATTCGTTGGAATAGTGATGGCTGTATAAAAGAAACTAAAAATTACAATTAGAAGTGCAAATATAACATTGTACCACAATCCAAATGGATCTTGTAATTCTGATAATACTGGGAATTTTCTTGCCAAAGCCATTGGTAAAAACATAATTGCTTGAGCAAAAATAATAGGCATTACACCTGCAGCATTTAATTTTAATGGAATGTAATCTCTAGATCCTGCTGTGTTCTGAATATTTCCAGCAACAGTTCTTCTTGCGTACTGAACTGCTATTTTACGAACAGCTGTTACTAAATAAACACTTAACAGTATAACAACAAACCAAACGATAACTTCTATTAAAATCATCATAACACCACCTGCTCCAGCATTGGTAGTTTTTGCAACATACTCTTGTAAGAAAGATGCTGGGAAATTTGCAATAATACCAACAGTAATTAATAATGAAATACCATTACCAACACCTTTATCTGTAATACGCTCTCCTAACCACATAGCAAAAATTGTTCCTGCCGTTAATAATATCATCGATGAAATCCAAAACGTAGGACCAGTTACTAAAAATGCTTCTGGCGGTAAACCAAATGTATTCTGAATAGCTGCTATGTATGTAGGACCTTGAACCATTGTAATTAAAATGGTTAACCATCTAGTTATTTGTGTAATTTTCTTTCTACCACTTTCTCCGTCTTTTTGTAATTTTTGCAAATAAGGAACTGCTATTCCCATTAGTTGCACTACAATAGAAGCAGATATATAGGGCATAATTCCTAACGCCATAATTGAAGCTCTAGAAAATGCACCACCTGTAAATGCGTTTAATAATCCTAAAAGACCTGAAGAAGTACCCTCTTTTAACGCTGATAATTGTAATGGATCTATTCCAGGTAATGGAACACCAGCCATAAAACGGTAAACAGCAATTAAACCAAGAGTTAGAATAATTTTATTCTTTAACTCTTCTATTTTCCAGATATCTTTTAATGTGGTTATAAAATTCTTCATTTAATAGGTTCTTATAAAGTAACTACTTCTCCACCAGCAGCTTCAATAGCAGCTTTAGCAGTAGCAGTAAATTTATGTACAGTAACATTTAATGTAGCTTTTAACTCACCACGACCCAAAATTTTCACTAAGTCGTTTTTCCCTACAACACCATTTGCTACTAAAATTTCTAAACTAACTGTATCAGTTATCTTTTTATTATCAACTAATTCTTGAAGTTTGTCTAAATTGACACCTGCATATTCCTTGCGGTTTATGTTTGTGAAACCAAATTTAGGCACACGTCTTTGAAGTGGCATCTGACCACCTTCAAAACCAATCTTTCTAGAATAACCTGAACGAGATTTTGCTCCGTTGTGACCTCTGGTAGATGTTCCACCTTTTCCAGATCCTTCACCTCTAGCAATTCTTTTTCCGCTTTTTACAGATCCTTCTGCTGGTTTTAAGTTATGTAAACTCATAATATATCTTATATTAAATTTCCGTTACAGAAACTAAATGTTTAATTGTATTAACCATACCGATAATAGAAGGAGTTGCCTCATGTTCTACAGTTTGGTTCATTTTTCGTAAACCTAATGCCTCTAAAGTTCTTTTTTGATTTTGAAGGCGTCCGATTTGACTTTTTACTTGTGTAACTTTAATTCTTGTCATCATCTTAGGTTTATCCGTTAAATACTTTCTCTAAAGAAATTCCTCTTTGTTTTGCAATTGCTGCAGCACTACGCAATTGTAACAATGCATCAAAAGATGCTTTTACAACGTTGTGTGGGTTTGAAGAACCTTGAGATTTTGATAATACATCATGCACACCAACAGACTCTAATACAGCACGAACAGCACCACCAGCGATAACTCCGGTACCATTTGAAGCTGGCTTGATAAAAACTTTAGCTCCACCAAACTTCCCTTTTTGTTCGTGAGGTACAGTTCCATTTAAAATAGGAATTCTTACCAAATTTTTCTTTGCGTCTTCAATTGCTTTTGCAATAGCTGATGCTACGTCTTTAGATTTCCCTAAACCGTGACCAACAACTCCGTTTCCGTCACCAACAACAACAATAGCAGAAAAACCAAATGCTCTACCTCCTTTTGTTACTTTAGTTACACGTTGTACTCCTACAAGTCTATCAACAAGCTCTAATCCGCTTGGTTTAACTCTTTCTACGTTTTTATATTTATGATACATACTATAGACTTATTAAAATTTTAAACCAGCTTCTCTTGCAGCCTCTGCTAATACTTTTACTCTACCGTGATATAAATATCCGTTTCTGTCAAAAGCAACAGTTTCTACTCCAGCTTTAGTTGCTAATTCTGCTATTGATTTTCCAACAGCAGCAGCAGCTTCTTGTTTAGTACTTGCTTTAATATCTTTATTTCTTGATGAAACTGAAGCAATTGTTGCCCCGTCTACATCGTTAACTAATTGAGCATAAATTTCTTTATTACTTCTATAGACAGACAATCTTGGTTTTGTTGCTGTTCCAGAAATAATTTTTCTAATTCTATACTTAATTCTAGTTCTTCTTTGAAGCTTTGATAATGCCATAACTCTTATAAATTATGCAGATTTACCTGCTTTTCTTCTTAATACTTCACCTACAAATTTAACTCCTTTACCTTTGTAAGGCTCTGGTCTACGGAAACCGCGAATTTTCGCAGCAACTTGTCCAACCAATTGCTTATCGTAAGAAGTTAATTTAATAATTGGATTTTTTCCTTTCTCTGAAATAGTTTCAATCTTAACTTCTGGAGCTAATTCTAAAACAATATTGTGAGAGTAACCCAATGCTAAATCTAGTTTTTGACCTTGATTTGAAGCTCTGTAACCTACACCGACTAATTCTAATTCTTTAGTCCATCCTTTACTTACACCATCAATCATATTAGAAAACAACGCTCTCATTAAACCGTGTTGGGCCTTATGATTTTTGCTTTCTGATGCTCTATCTAAAAAGATAGTAGCGTCTTCAATTTTTACAGAAATTCCATCAGAAATTGTTTGTGACAACTCTCCTAATTTTCCTTTTACTGTAATAATATTTTCGTTTATGTTTACATCTACACCTTGTGGAATGCTAACCGGATTTTTTCCTATTCTACTCATCTCTTAGGTTTAATGAACGTAACATAAAACTTCTCCTCCAACATTCTCTGCAATGGCTTTTTTATTTGTCATTACACCTTTTGAAGTTGAAACAATAGCAATTCCAAGTCCGTTTAATACTCTTGGCATCTCATTGGCGCCAACGTATTTACGTAAACCTGGTGTACTAATTCGTTGAATTTTTCTGATTACCGACTCTTTTGTGTCTTTGTCATATTTTAGAGCTATTTTAATGGTTCCTTGAACAGAACTATCATTAAATTGATAACTTAAAACATACCCTTGATCAAACAAAATTTTTGTCATTTCCTTCTTCAAGTTTGAAGCTGGAATTTCTACTACTCTGTGTCCTGCAGAAATTGCATTTCTAACTCTCGTTAGATAATCTGCGATTGGATCTGTATACATATTTATTTAAATTTCGATTACGGTTTTCAATTACCTTATTTACCTACAGATTTCTCTGTGATAACTGAACCTATAATCAGTTAATTTTATTTTTACTCAAAAATTAAGAGCATGCAAAAGTACACATTCTATTTCTATTTTTGAGATTTATCTTAGATTTCTACCAGCTAGCTTTTCTAACACCTGGTATTAACCCTTGATTTGCCATTTCACGGAAAGTCACACGAGACAAACCGAACTGACGCATATACCCTTTTGGACGCCCAGTTATTTTACATCTATTGTGCATTCTTACTGGTGACGCATTTTTTGGTAATTTTTGCAATGCATCATAATCTCCGGCTTCTTTTAAAGCTTTCCTTTTTTCAGCATATTTTGCAACTATTTTTGCTCTTTTACGTTCACGAGCTTTCATTGATTCTTTAGCCATCTCTTAATTTTTTTTGAATGGTAAACCTAGTTCTCCTAATAATGACTTCGCTTCTTTATCAGTATTGGCAGATGTTACAAATGTAATATCCATTCCGTTGATTTTTTTAACTTGGTCAATATTGATTTCTGGGTAAATGATTTGTTCTTTAATTCCCAAATTGTAATTACCTCTTCCGTCAAATCCGTTCGCTTTTATTCCGTTAAAGTCTCTTACACGTGGTAAAGAAGCAGTAACTAAACGATCTAAAAATTCATACATCTTATCTCCACGTAAGGTAACTTTAACGCCAATTGGCATTCCTTTACGTAACTTAAAAGATGCAACATCCTTTTTAGAAATCGTTGATATTGCTTTTTGACCAGTAATTGTTGCCAACTCTTCCAAAGCGTAATCAATTAATTTCTTGTCAGCAATCGCAGCTCCTACACCTTTGCTTACTACAATTTTCTGTAGTTTTGGCACTTGCATAACATTGCTATAGCTAAACTCTTCTGTTAGAGCTTTTACAACTCTACCCTTATACTCTTCTTTTAATCTTGGTATATAACTCATGATTATACTTATTTTTTAGTTTTTTTAGAGATTCTAGTTTTAGTACCTCCATCAACTTTATAACCAACTCTTACTACAACTCCTTCTTCTACTAACAATAAGTTAGAGACATGAAGTGAAGCTTCTTTTTTTACAATACCACCTTGAGGACTTTGAGCACTTGGTTTTGTGTGTTTTGAAACCATATTCACACCTTCTACAATGGCTCTATCTTTGTCCTTAATGATTTGTAAAATCTTTCCTTCAGATCCTTTATGATCTCCTGCAATTACTCTTACAGTATCTCCTGATTTTATTTTAAACTTCTTCATCTTGTTTCTGGTTTAAAGCACTTCAGGTGCTAATGATACGATCTTCATAAATTGTTTCTCACGTAATTCACGCCCAACTGGACCGAAAACACGAGTTCCTCTCATTTCCTCTGTAGGACTTAAAAGTACACACGCATTGTCATCAAATCTAATGTATGATCCATCTTTACGACGAACTTCTTTCTTTGTACGAACAACTACGGCTCTTG
>KB911136.1 GCA_000383355.1 Flavobacterium sp. SCGC AAA160-P02
TCTAAAAGCCTTGGATAAAAAACAAATGTTTCATTAAGATAATTGGTAGAGATATCTGAAGCAGCTTCATTTAAATTAAAAAATGAAAAACCATCGGTATCATCATCACATTGTTTAAGTTCTACAGGAGATGAAATAACAGGTAAAGGGTCTACAATTAATTCAAAAGAAGCAAAGGTACTAGAAGCAGAGTCCTCAGAGACAATGTAACACTGTGTAGGATCATTGTTATTTTCAATTCTAACATACACTCTTTTAGAGGTAGTAACCTGATAATCTGTATCTTTAGGAATAGCATTAGTAGTGCTGCTAGTTTGCGCATCTAAAATATCTGTATGATAAGATATGGTATACTCACCCGGATTGGTAACACCTGTTAAAATTTCAGCATCTTTTGTGTTTAAAAGGAAACTAGACATCCCATCAGTATCTGATCCAGAAGCCGTATCATCACACAACCTATAAACCGTTGGTTGAGTAGGAGTAGGAGTATCAGTTACTTTTAGTTTAAATTGAACAATAGTATAACACGAAATATTATCAACATTATGAATTCTAGCATAAATAGTAGGATTATCAGAGGTATTTACACGATATGGATTAACGATAATAGCAACAGTAGTATTCAAATCTGCATCTGAAGGATTATCAAAATATAATACTTCAAAGTCAGTACTATCTAAAGAAAGATCTAGACCATTTAGAATTTCAGGTGTTTGATCTATAATTAAATCAAAATTTAGAAAACCAACTCTATCCTCATCACAACGATTAATATCAGATGGAGGTGTTACAATAACTGGAGTAGCATCAACAATTAATTCAAAAGAAGTAAAGGTGCTACCAGTAGTATCGTCAGAAATTGCATAACAATCAGTATTGGCAATATTTTCTACTCTTACAAACACTGTTTGGGAGCCAGTAACCTCATAATCTATATCTTTTGGAATAGCATTAGCAGTGCTACTAGTTTGGGCATCTAAAGGATCTGTGTGATAAGATATGTTATAATCTCCTGGGTTTGTAATTCCTGTTAAAATTTCAGCATCTTTTGTATTTAAAAGAAAACCTGAAACCCCATCAGTATTTCCTCCGGCTGAAGTAGTATCGTCACATACTCTATACTCTGTTGGTTGAGAGGGTGTAGGTATATCTGTTACTTTAAGTTTAAATTGAACAGTAGTATAACACGAAGTATTATCAACATTATGAATTCTAGCATAAATAGTAGGATTTTCAGAGGTATTTACACGATATGGATTAACGATGATAGCAGTAGTAGTATTCAAATTTGCATCTGAAGGATTATCAAAATATAATACTTCAAAGTCAGTACTATCTAAAGAAGGGTCTAGACCATTTAGAATTTCAGGTGTTTGATCTGTAATTAAATCAAAATCTAGAAAACCATCTCTATCCTCATCACAACGATTGATGTCTGATGGTGGCGTTACAATAACTGGCACAGTATAAAAATTAATTTCAACCTCATCATCATCAGTACTACCATCTAGATCTGTTACCTGTACTTTATAAATTCCAGATACATCATTATTTATAATTAATATTGAATTCGTTTCTCCTGTTAATTCCGAAAATCCTGAACCTGTATCTAAGAACCATTGGTAATTACTTGCGGTTGGGGAAGAGGTAGTACCATCTAAAGTTACTATAGTTCCTTCACAGACTTCTTGATCTTCACCCAAATCTCCAACAACAATAGAACAGTCTAATACAGCATCACCACCCCATATTAAATCAAATGTTGAAGCAGTACCTGAAAATCTATCTACAACAACAAGATACTCTTCACCAGCTTGAACATTAATGGCACTAGAATATGGCGTTTCACCCCCATCTTGACAATCATTTATTGTAGATGAGGATAATCCTGTAGGACCAGTAACACCTGAATAGTTTGCTCTAAGAGCAATATCATCCGTTACATTTTCACAATCTGGGTTGGGCCCATAAACAACAAAATCATAATCTGTGCTGCGTACCGTTGGTATAATATCAAATGTAAGTTCTGTACCACTTTCAATTTTTATTTTGTACCATACGCTTCTAGCACCGTTAATTGTAACACATGTGCCCACTAGATCAGGGAAATCATCTTCATCATTTGGGTTAGAACTAATAAGCTCATTACTACAGACATTTATGACAACATCACATACCTGACCTTCAGACATTTGACTGAGCAAAACAATAAAAAGTATTATTAGAAAATATTTTTTTTTATTGTTCAAGGTTATAATTTTTTAATTTTTTTTTCAAAAACAACCTTTAATTCATTCTTAAAAATTTTAAAATAATAGCTTCCTTTTTTTAATGTAGATACATCAACCTTAAAAAACTTTTTCCCAATTATGTTTTTGTGAGTTTTGGTAATTATTTTTTCTTTATTCCTCTTTGAACTTATACTAATTGTAAAGTTAGATTTAGTTTTTGATGAAATAGAATATACAAAACTACTTTTAAAGCTCTCATTGTAAAGTTCTACTTTTTTATAAATTTTATTAATATGTTTTCTAGAATCAATTTCTTGACCATAATTATTTTTGGTAAAGAAAAAAAGTAAGAAAATGAGTAGTAAAAATTTTTTATACATGGGGGCTTATATTTAATTTTTGTCAAGATATAAAAAAAGTAAAATTTAAATTTGTTATTTCGTTTTTTTTACCGAAAACAATTCATTTAATTTGAATTTACTTTAATTGTTACCTCCTCAACAAGGAGAAATTTCCTTTTCTATTTCTAGTTCTTCCATTTCTATCAACAAGAATTATAGAGAACCAGTAATCATC
>KB911137.1 GCA_000383355.1 Flavobacterium sp. SCGC AAA160-P02
TGGCTTAATAATATTGACAACATCATTAGTTTTCTTCTGGAAAAACAAAAAAGAGAATAAATTAAAATACACGAAGTAAGTACTGGTTACAACACCGTGAAAAAAAAATTGCTGGTAAAAGCCTACTTACGAAAATCCTTGCAGATTTTCTTGGTTTGTGTTTTATTTACTAAATTCATTGCTTAAACCACGCAACTTTCCTTACACAAACACGTTGTAAGTAATTTGAGAGAAACTGTAACAAAAAAAGAAATAAGATACTAATAGAAAAACTAAACAATGAAAAAACTAATTTATCTTTTTATCGTTAGCGGGATTTTATTTTCGTGCAATAAAAATGATGACAATAATGAAGTAACTAATGAATTGAATGGACAATGGAATTTAATTTATGTTTCTTGTCTATGTGAACCTGTTGATTTAGAGACTGGAGAACATATCTGGAATTTTGATATTGATAATAATGAATTAAATGTTGTGAATAACGTAACGGAATCATTACATACAATATTAGAAACAGGAACTTATAATATTAGTGTGACAACTAATAAAGTTACAATTCAAACTATAGAATACGATTATTATTTTGAAAACGGAGAATTATATCTAGCTGATAATCCTGAATCAGATGGACCATTAATTACATTCGTGAGATAATAAAAAACTACTTACAACACCGTGTAAAATTAATTGCTGGTTTTAGCCAATTTACGAAAGTCCTTGCGGACTTTCTATCTGTGATTTATTTGCTAACTTTAATGCTTAAAACACGCAACTAATCTTATACAAACACGTTACCCACAATTTATGAAATCCGTAATTTATATCATAATCCTTCTATCAATTTTAGGTTGCGCTAACAATGAGAAGTTGGTTTCGCCTGCGAAATTCAATGGAAAGTATGGATATATTGAAACAAATGGAAAATGGTTTATAGAACCAAAATTTGACTCTGTTGGAATATTTTATAATGGCTATGCCGATTTTTATAGTAATGGAAAAAGTGGATTAATTAGCCCAAATGGTAATATTATAATTCCAGCGAAATATGACTTTATTGGCAACGTTGAAAACGATTTGGCGTTAGTAGAGATAAATGATTACTACAATTTCTCTGATTTGAAAGGCAATTTGATATCAAAATCTGACTTTTATGATGTTGGAGATTTTTCAGAGAATTTAGTAGCGGTACAATACAATGAAGATGGTAAATGGGGTTACATAAATAATATAGGAGAAAAACAAATCGACACTCTTTACGATTATGCAGACACTTTTGAAAATGGTAATGGATTAGTTGACTTTGGCGATTTGGAATTATTGATAGATAAAAATGGAAAAGTAATTGATACAGTCGTTAGTCCCGGATTGACTTATAAAAATTACAGAGTAACTGGCAATTCGGATAATGGAACATTAGGTAAGATTAATTTAAAAGGTGATACAATAATGCCAAATAAATACAGCTCTTTTGGATATGTTCAAAAAGATAAATTTTGGTTTAAAGAAAATAGCAAATTCGGCATTGCTGACACTATCGGTAATATTTTGATTAAACCACTTTATGAAGACCTTTCATATTTTAGCGATAATGGTCTTGCAAGAGCTCAAAAAGATGGAAAATATGGTTTTATCAATGAGAAAGGAGAAGTAATCATTGAATTTAAATTTGAAGATGCGGGTGGATTTAAATACGGACTTGCAAAAGTCAAAATTAATAATAAATGGGGTTTTATAAATGAAAAAGGAAAACTTGTAATTGAACCTAAATTTGAGCGAATTGGACATCAATTTAGACCTATAAAAGCTAAATTTGAATCAATGTATAATTATCAGCTGAACTATTAAAAAAACTGTGGGTAACAACGTATATAGCTCATAGCTAGGTAGTTGATTAATCGAAGTTAAGGCGTATTTGCGAGTCCGCCAAATTTTTAAATTTGGCTTATTGATAAAAAAAGGTAATAAGAAAAATTTAAAAATTCGGCTCGTGCTTAATCCGAAAATAATTTTATAATTTAAACGCTACGAGCCATATACAAGACCGTTGTGCTTCATGAAAACCAGAATGATAAATGAATAATAAAATTGGACTTTTAATACTTGTAAGTTTGACAATATTTTCCTGTAATACGGAGATAAGGTTTGATAGTGGAAAGTGGAAAAATGCTGGCGGAGAAAATATTATGCTTGATACTAGATTGAATATGACTAATGATTTAATTGAAAGTGAAATCTTGATTAATAAGAACGAAATAGAAATAATTGAATTGCTTGACTCGTCTACTAGATTGCACGGAAAAGAAGTTGAAAACACAAAATATTTTGCTGTACAGGAAGTATATGGTTGGGATATTGACCCAAAAAAAATGACCTTTATAAAAATTGTGTTTAATGATAATGGAAAGTCAAGTTCTGCTGAATTATATTCAACTAAGTAAATGAAAAAACACGAAAGCACAACAATGGCTATAATTAATACGGGTTTTGGTGCTTAACCCAAAGTTTAAAGCTTTTAACCAAGTCCGCCAAATCTTTTTGATTTGGCTTTATAAAGAAAAAGATAAAACAAAATAAAAAGTTTTGGCTAAGTGCTTAATCGGAAATTCAGTAATTTTAATTCCCGTACTAACCATAGCCGAGACGTTGTAGCACATTAACGAAAAAATTATTAAAAAGGAAAAGAATGAACAAAGAACAAACACACGGATACAAATTAGCGTCAAAAGGAAAAAGAT
>KB911138.1 GCA_000383355.1 Flavobacterium sp. SCGC AAA160-P02
ATTGCTTTGTTAAGCGGTATTGCTTGGGATCATATTAATGTGTTTCCAACTTTTGATGGGTATATAGAGCAGTTTAGAATTTTCACAGATTCTTTAACCAATGGAGGAATTATGGTCTATAATGAAGAAGATACTATTTTGAAGGAAGTGGTAGAAAGTTCTGAACATACCATAAAAAAATACGCTTATTCAACTCCTAGTCATATTATTGAAAATGGGATTACGTTTATAGATACACCAGACGGTCAAATGCCTTTAGAGATTTTTGGAGATCATAATTTGCAGAATTTAGCTGGAGCCAAGTGGATTTGCCAGCACATGGGAATAGACGAAGAAGATTTTTACGAGGCAATCGCATCTTTTAAAGGAGCTAGTAAACGCTTAGAGAAAATTGCAGAAAGCCAAGAGACTGTAATTTTTAAAGACTTTGCTCACAGCCCAAGTAAAGTGAAAGCAACTACAGAAGCAGTTAAAAGACAGTATCCACAAAGAGATCTTATCGCTTGTTTAGAACTGCATACCTACAGTAGTTTAAATACTGAGTTTTTACAAGAATATAAAGGAGCTCTAAATAAAGCAGATAAAGCGGTGGTATTTTATTCACCTCATGCTGTTAAAATAAAACAACTTGAAGAGGTTTCTAAAGAACAAATAGGGAAAGCTTTTGGACGAGATGATTTAATTATTTACACCAACCCTGAAGAATTTAAAACTTTTTTATTCAGTCAAAATATAGAGAAAACAGCTGTAGTTTTAATGAGTTCAGGAAATTACGGAGGTTTAGATTTTGAAGAAGTAAAAGAATTGATTTAGTTTTTACAATTCTTCCTCAAAAATACTTTTTATAGTAGCATACATCATTTCGTTGTTAGAGTAGGTGAGTTGGTAACACGGAAGATTAGAAAACCAAGTTAAAAAGCTAGCAGCATTTTCTGAAACCTTAGAAATCCAAGAATCTGGCACCAAACTTTCAAAAGCTTCTAGGTTTGAAATTTTAGAAACCTTAAGTTCTACACTAGTATCATATTTTATAAAAACGAGTGCTTTACAAGGAAATTTCTTTTTGTAGTTTATATTCTTGGGAGGCAAATATCGTACGGTTTTATTTAGTCTCTCATAATAATATTCAGCAGCCATTTTTAATGATGGATATTCAGAGATTAAAACATCAACAGCTTTTGGTTTTATAGAGATTCCTGCCGGAAAAGCAACTACTTTATGATTGGTATCTATAGGAACAAAATCATCTGCAATACAATGAAAACCCTGTGCTTGTAAAAGTGCTAGAGAAGTACTTTTTCCATTTCCAGAGTCACCCAAAATTAAAAGAGCATCTTCTTTGTAGTTAATAGCAGACGCATGAAATACACCCATCCATTCATTTTCTTTTTTTTGATAAATAGATTCAATTATTTTCATGCAAAATTTCCCTTGAAAATAATGAATATTTTCATGAGTCCAAGCGCCAACAAAGATTCCATCTACTATTAAAAAAGTATCCTTAGAATTATTAAAAACCTGAAACAAAAAATCAACATCAGTTGTTGCTGTAGTTTCTAAATGTGCAAATTTTGGATGAATCAACGAAAGCTCAAATTCTGTAGAGAAAACAACTTTTATAATTTTAGAATTTATCAGGTAGTAGTTCTCAAATGCAAAGGACAAAGGAACTTCATATTCTAAAACAACACTGTTTTCTTCAGGGTGTTTTATTGTATTAGGAATGACAAGCTGTTTGTTAAGATCAGTAACAAAATTAAGTACCTCTATTAGAGGAATATCTAGCTCATCAACTAAACTTTTTGCTATTTTTTGTATGGATTCTTTGCAAAGAAGTTGTTCAATAATACTAGCTGTAAGTTTTTCTACAACAATATATTGATTGGAGTTTTTAAACCATACAACTGCTTTATCGTCTAGTTGTTTTATAAGCGCTAAATCCACTAATTATTTTTTTACGAGTACACAAAAATAGACGATTTAACTCTAATAAAAAACCCTTGGAATTTTCAAGGGTTTTATGGTTAGTTAAAATCCACTTCCTGGATCTAC
Source organism: Flavobacterium sp. SCGC AAA160-P02 (assembly GCA_000383355.1). Lineage (GTDB taxonomy): Bacteria > Bacteroidota > Bacteroidia > Flavobacteriales > Flavobacteriaceae > Polaribacter. The sequence goes on from KB911138.1 coordinate 2,053, forward strand.
AGGGCTCATTGCCTGTGCTTTTTTAGGGTTTAAAAACATATAAGTTCCTACGGCTGTTAAAGCTGCATATTTTCCATAATTCCCAATCTTTTTTAAAGCCTCTTTTCTAGAAATATCTTCTTTTTTTTGATTTTTCATAATGATAAGGTTTGTCTACTATTGAATAATTATTTTCCTACTTATTGTTCCAACTGCTGAAGAAAGCTTTGCAATATATAGACCATTGCTAAGATTAGGTAATTCAATAGTATTTAGACTATTTCCTTCAAATGAAGTTTTTAATATTTCTTTTCCTAAGATATTGTATAATTGAAGCTTAGTTGTTCCTTTGTGTATTCCTGCAATGTGTAAATTTTTTCTACTTGATGCATAGATACTCACATTATTGCTTATTTCTAGATCATTAGTACTTAATGTATTTGAAGTGGTGTGCAAG
>KB911139.1 GCA_000383355.1 Flavobacterium sp. SCGC AAA160-P02
AAAAAATTATCAATTAATGCATCAGAAATCTGATCTGCAACCTTGTCTGGGTGTCCTTCAGAAACACTTTCTGAGGTGAATAAGTAACTCATATTATTATTATTATTATTATTATGTACTTGTTATTATACTAAAATATAGCTGATGCTATTTTTCCTATATTATCTGATTTTCCCATTGAGTAATAATGTAATACAGGAACACCAGCTGCTAACAACTCCTTAGACTGTTGTATTGCCCATTCAACTCCTACTTGGCGAACATCTTTGTTTGTTTTACAACTTTTTACTGAAGAAATTAGTGTTTCTGGTAAATCTATTCTAAATACTTGAGGCAGTAACTGTAAGTGACGTTTTACAGCAATTGGCTTAATTCCTGGTATAATAGGTACATTTATTCCTGCCTCTTTTGCAGCTTTAACAAACTCAAAATATTTTTGATTATCAAAAAACATTTGTGTAACCACATAATCTGCACCCGCATCTACTTTTTCTTTCAGATGTTTTAAATCTGTCTGAAGAGAGGGCGACTCTAAGTGTTTTTCTGGATATCCAGCTACCCCAATACAAAAATCTGATTTATGATTTGTTTCAATTACATCATGTAAATACTTACCCGAATTTAAATCATTAATCTGAGAAACTAAATCTTTAGCGAATGGATGCCCCCCTTTTGTTGCTTCAAAATACTTTTGATGCCCCATGGCATCTCCTCTTAAAGCCATGACATTTTGAATCCCCAAATAATCACAATCAACCAGTAAGTATTCAGTTTCTTCTTTTGTAAAACCTCCACACAATACATGCGGCACAGTGTCTACATCATATTTATGCTTAATAGCTGCACAAATGCCCAACGTCCCCGGACGCGTTCTGGTTGTTCTTCGATCTAATAAACCATTCCCTTTATCTACATAAATCAACTCTTCTCTGGAAGTTGTAACATCTATAAAAGGAGGTTTAAATTCCATTAAAGAATCTATATTATCATATAATTCTTGGATGTTATTTCCTTTTTTGGGAGGAATAATTTCAAAAGAAAATAATGTTTTATTATTTGCCTTTTTTATGTGTTCTGTTATCTTCATATATACTGAATATTTATCAGTGTTGTATTCACTTTTATTATTCCTATTCTATATTATGGGTGTTGTTGAAAAGGATTCTAATTTTTCCCACATTTTATCAGTATTCAATCTAAAAGATCCTAGATGATAAAAACTACATTGATCAGGAGAAATAATAGATAAAAAAGACTCTTCTTTTCTATTATTATACAAATGATACACTTCACCTATATTTGGTTCAAAGCTAAATTTTGAATTATATACCAAATCATTGTACTGAAATTTTTGTATTAATTCTTCATATTCTTTTCTTACTTCTTCAAACTTAGATTTAAATTGTTTGTTTACTCGCTGCACTCCATCATTACGCCAAGTTGCTGTATTTAATGGTTTAATTACAGGAGAACTTGCCGAAGTTCCGTATGGTTTTAACGCAGCATCATATTGTTGCGTATCTTCATTAAAAACCACTAAATCTGGTTTTTTTTCTTTTTTCATATTGTAAAATACTTTTTATGAAATATCGTTTTTGTTAAACCTTACTCTTCCGCTAAATTTGGATGTAACCATTTTTCAGCTTTCTCTTTTGTAATTCCTTTTCGTATCGCAAAATCGGTTACCTGATCATCCGTGATTTTTCCTAAACCAAAATATTTTGCTTCTTTATTTGCAAAATAATATCCAGAAACTGCTGCTGCTGGCCACATGGCTAAACTTTCTGTAAGCGTAACACCAATATTTTCTTCAACTTTTAAAACTTCCCAAATGGTTTCCTTTTCTAAATGATCCGGACACGCAGGATATCCTGGCGCAGGACGAATGCCTTTATAGCTTTCTTTAATTAAATCGTCATTTGTTAAACCTTCATCGCTATCATAACCCCAATGCCTCGTTCTCACTTGTTTGTGTAAATATTCTGCCAATGCTTCTGCAAAACGGTCTGCAATTGCTTGTGCCATAATTGCATTGTAATCGTCTTCTTTTACCTTGTAACTGTCTGCTAATTCTTGTGCACCATAAATAGCCACGCAAAAAGCACCCATATAATCGATTTTATTGGTTTCTTTTGGCGCTATAAAATCTGCTAATGCAATGTTCGGAATTCCTTCTCGCTTCTTTAATTGCTGCCGCAACGTTCTAAAAACCCCTATTTCTTTTCCTTTTTTCTGAATAGAAATATCATCTTCATTAATAGTATTCGCCTCAAACAAACCAAAAATTGCTTTTGGTTTTAATAATTGCTTTGCAGTAATTTCTTTAATCATTGCTTGTGCTTCAGCATACATCACCGTTGCTTGTTCACCAACTACTTTGTCTGTTAGAATATCCGGATACTTTCCATGTAAATCCCAACTTCTAAAAAACGGACTCCAATCTAT
>KB911140.1 GCA_000383355.1 Flavobacterium sp. SCGC AAA160-P02
AGGGAAATTTATGATTCCTGGGTTATGGGATGCTCATATTCACTTTTCTTTTATCAAAGAAATGGCTCCTAACATGCTAGATTTATTTTTAGCTTATGGTATTACAAGCGTCAGAGATACAGGAGGTGATATTAATTTTGTAAATACATGGAAAGAAAAATCTTTAGCCAACCCAACCAGTGCTCCAAGAGTAATGGTAGCTGGGCCTCTTTTAGACGGAACACCTAATGTGTATGATGGAAGCGATCTTAGCCATCCGCCACTTTCAGTTGGTCTAAAAACTGTTGATGATGTAAAAAATAAAATTAACGAATTAGACAGCTTAGAAGTAGATTTTCTTAAAGCCTACGAAATGTTAACTCCAGAACAATTTAAGGAAGTAACAAAACTTGCCAAAGAAAAAGGACTAAAAGTAACTGGTCATGTACCATTAAGTATGGATGTAATTGGCGCCTCCAATGCAGGATTAAACAGCATGGAACATTTTAGAAACTTAGAACTGTCTTGTGCCTCTAATTCAGATGAATTATTACTACAAAGACAACAACTCTTAGCTTCTGGAAAAGATGATAAAGGGGGTGTTTTGCGCTCTAGAATTCATAAAGAACAAAGGCAGATAGCTATTGAGAATTTTGATCTAGACAAAGCTAATAAAGTCTTAGATGTGTTGGCAAAAAATGATACTTGGCAAATTCCAACTCTAACACTAAATACAGCCTCTAAACGAAGACCTTTTGCCACTAAAGAATGGCAAGAAAGTTTTACCTATTTACCAAAAAATGTTCAAGAGCAGTGGTTGAATTATATTAATAATTTGAAGAAAACAGAGGTAACTCCATTTAATGAAAAATACTCCAAATGGATGTTTGATATGACTAAAAGAGTTCATGATAAAGGCATTAAAATTATGGCTGGCACAGATACTCCAATCTACTTTTTAACTCCCGGACGAAGCTTACATGAAGAATTAGCTGTTTTAGTTGAAGCTGGCTTATCTCCTTTAGAGGCTATAAAAGCTGCGACTAAAAATCCTGCAGAGTACTTTAATTTAGAAAACGAACTAGGGAGCATAGCAAAAAACAATTGGGCAGATTTAGTGATTCTAGATGCCAACCCTTTAGTTGATATTAATAATACTAAGAAGATTAACGCAGTGATAAAGCAAGGCAACTATTTTGATAGAACTCAATTAGACCAGCTACTAGATCAGTTAAAAACAACTAAATAAAAAGTTTAACCCATTGTAGAGTTATGCTTCTGAACAAGAGCGATAATAATAATAATAATAGTTACAAGTTTGCCAAGCCTTTAGCACACAACCAACCACCAGTCCAGGCATTCTGAAAATTAAAGCCACCTGTAACAGCATCTATATTTAAAACCTCACCTACAAAAAACACGTTGTCTTGTAATTTACTTTCAAAGTTTTTAAAGTTAATTTCTTTTAAATCTACTCCACCAGCTGTTACAAACTCTTCCTTAAAAGTACTTTTCCCTTTGGCAGTAAAGACACTTTTAGTAAGTTGATTAGCCAAAGAATCTATTTGTACATGACTTAAATCTGCCCAATTAAATGTACTAGGAATTTGAGAGGCGATTACAAAACGCTCCCAGAGTCTTTTTGGAATTTCCTCAAAGGGAGAACGAACAATTACTTGTTTTTTTGGTTGTTTCTTTTTTAAGTTCAACAACACATTTACAATTTTATTAGTAGGTCTAGACAGCCAATCTACCTGCACTTTGTATTCATAATTTTTAGCTGCCAAAACTCGTGCTCCAAATGCAGAAAGTTTTAAAATTGCAGGACCGCTCATGCCCCAATGGGTAATTAACAATGGCCCAGTAGCTTCCAAGTTAGTATCTATTAATTTTACAGTAGCATTAGATACCGATATTCCTAACAAGTCTTTAATTCTAATATCCTTAATATTAAAGGTAAACAATGAGGGTACAGGAGATATAACAGCATGACCAAGAGATTGTGACAAATCCCATACTTTTTTACTACTTCCTGCTGCCATTACCACTGCATCACAAACAAATTGCTGTTCTTTGGTAGTTACCAGCCAAGAATCTCCTTGTTTTTTGATAGAATTGACTCCATGGTTTTTTAACACAGGTATTCCTAATGCCTTAGTTTTTCCTAGAAAACAATCTATAATGGTTTGCGATGTATTAGATTCAGGAAAAACACGATTGTCTTTTTCTATTTTTAGAGGAATTCCGTTATTTTCA
>KB911141.1 GCA_000383355.1 Flavobacterium sp. SCGC AAA160-P02
AAAGATGATTTTGAATTACTAAATCGTTCTTATTTTCCAAATGTAGATTTAACTTCTTTAGACACAGAATCTAAACACCTGATTATTCAAGAAATAGAAGACGATTTTGATTTTGCTTTTAACCACGGTATTCTCAAATTACCAGTAGAAGCTAAGTTTGGAGTTTATATGGCTTACAGATATTATAGAAGGCTTTTAAAGAAATTAAACAGCGTTCCTTCTTCAGAAATTATTGAAACAAGGGTTAGGATATCTGATCCAATGAAAATAAATTTACTGGCTAGAAGTTATGTGAAGTACAAATTAAACATGATTTAATGCTGCTATTAATCTTAACATCGTTTGTTACTTTTTTATTAATGGAAGGAATAACTTGGTGTACTCACAAATTTGTGATGCATGGATTTCTATGGTATTTACATGAAGATCATCACCAACCAAAGTATAAAAATTTATTTGAGAAAAACGACTTGTTTTTTATCATTTTTGCCCTGCCAAGCTCATTATCTATTTATTTTGGATTAGAACAACAGCAGTATTTTTTGGCAGCCGTAGGTTTTGGTATTATGTTCTATGGTGCTGCCTATTTCTTGGTTCATGATGTTTTAATTCACCAAAGATTTAAGTGGTTTAAACACACAAAAAACAGGTATTTATTAGGTCTAAGAAAAGCACATAAAATTCATCATAAAAAATTAATGAAACAAGATGGTGAATGCTTTGGAATGCTATTTGTTCCTTTTAAATATTTTAGAAAACTCAAAAGAAAATAAGTTTGAATGAAAAAACCCCAAAGAAAGCAATCGTAATTGGTGCTGGAATTGCTGGATTATCTGTAGCAATTAGACTTCAAAATGAGGGCTTTCAAGTTGCTGTTTTTGAGACCAATGAGTATCCAGGAGGTAAGTTAACAGATTTTTCAAAAGATGGCTATAGGTTTGATATGGGACCTTCTCTATTTACAATGCCACAATTTGTAGAGGAATTGTTTACTATTTCAAAAAAAAACATAAAAGATTATTTCTCCTATAAAAAAAAAGAAACTGTTTGCCATTATTTCTATAAAGATGGAACCACTTTTAAAGCTTTGTCAGATGTCAATAAATTTGCTAGGTCTGCAGCAAAAACTTTTGATGTTGATGAAGATGAACTTGTGAATTACTTTCAGAAAAGTAAAAAAAAGTACGAATTAACATCCTCATTATTTTTAGAAAAATCTTTACATAAATTATCTACCTATTTTTCAAAAGATACTCTTACGGCAGTATTCAATGTAAATAGTTTAGATATTAATACAACCTTACATGATTACAATGCTGACTGCTTTAAGGATTCAAGATTAGTTCAGTTATTTGATAGATATGCCACTTATAATGGTTCATCTCCTTATCAAACACCTGGAATTATGTCTATGATTCCTCATTTAGAGCAGTATTACGGCACTTTTTTCCCAAAAGGAGGTATGCACTCAATAACACAGAGTATCTATCAATTAGCAATTGATTTGGGTGTAGAGTTTAATTTTAATTCTAAGGTTGATAAAATTCTTGTCGAAAATAAAAAAGCAATTGGAATTTCTACAGATACTAAAGATTATTTTGCTGAGTACGTTATTTCTAACAGTGATGTTGTTCCAACTTATAGAACATTATTAAAAGATCAAAAATCACCAGAAAAAACCTTACAACAGCCAAGGTCTAGTTCTGCTTTAATATTTTATTGGGGAATTAAAAAGGAGTTTCCTACATTAGATTTACACAATATATTTTTTTCTGATAATTATAAACAAGAATTTGACTATATTTTTACCAAACAAGAAGTTTATAAAGATCCTACGGTGTATGTAAATATTTCATCAAAAGAAAATAAATCTGATGCACCTAAAGACTGTGAAAATTGGTTTGTTATGGTAAATGTTCCAAGTAATACAGGCCAAGATTGGGATACGATAATAAAAAATGTTAGAGAAGACGTTATAAAAAAAATCTCGGATTCACTAAAGATCGACTTAGAAGATCTAATTGAATTTGAAACTGTTTTAGACCCTAG
>KB911142.1 GCA_000383355.1 Flavobacterium sp. SCGC AAA160-P02
AAAAAAAACAAGTTTTATATAAGAAACATTGAAATGAATATCAAAAAATGGAATGAATTGTCTAAAACAAAAACTGTGATTTTGACTAGTTCTTGTATTTCTGGAACAATGGAAAGCAACTTTGGAAAAATAATAACAGCGGAAAAATAGAATTACGTTGTACAACACCGTGTAAAATTAATTGCTTGTTCTCGCCTACTTACGAAAGTCCTCGCGGACTTTCTATCCGTGATTTATTTGCTAACTTTAGTGCTTAAAACACGCAACTAATCTTACACAAACACGTTGGTGGTAATTTAAAGAATGTACGGAAAGAAAAAGTATAAACGAATTTCAACAAGAGCAAAAATCCTTTTAAACCAAGAGGAAGGTTTTGACGTTGACTTTAAAAAAAACACAAACTTAAGTGGTGAAGATTTAGTTGCTTTTGCAAACTCAAAAAATGGAGGAACAATTTTACTAGGTGTAGATGAAAAAGAAAATAAGGATGGTACTCAAAATGGTTTGGTAATTGGCTGTGACGTTAGTGATGGTTCAAAAATGGCTATTGTGAATAAAGCTAACCAATGTATTCCGCATATTAATATATCTATTCACATTGAAAACTTAAATGCAAAACCATTCTACCGAATTGAAATTCCATCAAGTAAGAATAAACCTCATTGTACTCAAAAAGGAATTTATAAAACAAGAGGTGATGGAGCTAATAAACCTTTACTTCCACAAGAATTATTAAGAATATATTTAGACTCTGAATCAGATAACTTCTTGAAAAATTATTCAAAAGCAACTATTGAAATGAGGAATGAATTACAATCTCAACATAAGAATCTAATTCAAAATATGTGGAATAGTACATTCGAAACTCAAGATAATATTCAAGAAGCTGTTAGTGGAATAGGTACAATGCTCGATGACGTGCATCTTCAAATAGAGGATTCACAATCCGACTTACAGAGTTTAGTAGACGAAATAAAAGAAGAGACTTCTGAATTGAAACAAGATTTAGAAATCACATATGATACTAAATACAAACTAAAAGAAGTAGATAAAAACATAATTAATGTTGCGTGGAAATTGAATTCTATTTTAGAACATCTGAATTTAGAAGACCCTGAAATCACTTATGAAAGAGATAAATATAAAGCAATGTTGCAATATTCTAGAAGTTCATTTGAAAAACATCTACCAGATAAAAAGTTTACTGAAAAAGAAATCAAAAAGCACGTTCAAAAAATTTATGATAATGCAAATTCAATAATTAAAGGGAATTATAAAATTGAAGATTTGATTGAATGGTATAAAGGAAATGAATTTTTAAGCAAGTAAAAACTACCACCAACACCGTATATAATTTATTGCTAGTTCTAGCCTACTTACGAAAATCCTCGCGGTTTTCTATTTGGTTTGTATTTGCTAAATTAGGTGCTTAAAACACGCAACAAATCATATACAAACACGTTGCCCACTATAGCGGAAATCACTCAGACGGAATTGATTTGGGAACTGAAATGTGGATTTTTAAATAGGTGAAATCTAAAATAAAACGGATTGAAATTTGACTTTGCTATTGAAAAATTATGGCGGATTTTTTAGCTTGTTTGCGGATTTGAAAAAAATAAAAAAACTGTGTGCCGAAAATACTCGGGCGGATTTTCTCACTCGGGCGGATTTTAAAAATTGCGAAATACAAAATTGACTGATTGATTTTAAACAA
>KB911143.1 GCA_000383355.1 Flavobacterium sp. SCGC AAA160-P02
AAATGTAAAAACCCTTTCTCATCTAAATTAGTATATAAATCTTTTTGGAAAGGGTACAAAGATTTTAAATGCTTCAATTGCCAAACTAATTATCAGTAAACAAATTAGAAAACCTTGTAGGAGGTATATTTTGGGTAAAAGACTGTGATAGTTGAGGATCTCTTGGAGGTAGATGTTTTGTAAGAACCTGTAGCTATAGTGTTTTTTGGGTAGAAGTAAAATCTTGGCAAGAGCTTTCAGGTACTTGTGGAGGGTTTCAATAACTTCCTGTTAAATACTTGACTAAATATTAGGAAAGATTGAAATTACACTCTTTCCTTTTTAACAACATAATATTTTTTATTTATGATTATCAAAAAAAACTTTTTTAAACTCTTCTTCTTTTTATATTTTAGTTCACTTTCCGCACAAGAAGTGGTTATTGTAAATTCTACTACAAAAGAAGAAATACCTTACGTCGCAATTCAATACACTAAAAATATTGGAGTCTATACTAATAATAGAGGGCGGTTTCATTTATTAAAAAGCAAAAGTGAACACATAAAAATTTATCATATTGGATATAATGATACTATAATCAAATGCTCTTTAGTTAGGGATACTATTTTTTTTAAAAAGAAAATTGAAATATTAGATGAGATTAAAATATTTTCAGTTAAATCAAAAGAAAAATTAATTGGTTATTATAAAAAAAGAGTTTCTTTATTTTGGAGTCTTAAAGAGAAAACAGAATTAGCAACTCTCATTAAATATAAAAAAAACAAAAGAAGAACAATAATAAAAAAAATCCTTATTCCAATTAATAAAATGCATCTTCGCTCTAACAATGGTAAAGTAATAGAATCTTACCCTAATTTTAGCAGTCTTTTTAGATTCAATATTTATTCTAATGAAGAAGGGAAACCTGGTATTAGGTTATTAAATAAGCCCTTAATAATTGAATGTAATCAAAATTCTCCAAACATTCTTGAAATAGATATTTCTAAAGACATTATAAACCTTCCAAAAGAAGGGGTTTTTGTTGGTATAGAAATGATTGGTATGCTAGATGTTAAAGGAGAAATATTGCTTTCGGAGAAAAACGAAATGATTTTACCGACTTTTAAATTCACAGATAAGAAGAAAAATAATATTTCGTCTACAACTTATATAAAAACCACTTTTAATGGAAACAAATGGAAAAACACTAAAGAGTATAATGGGAAAGTAAAACACCTTTCTAACTACAATATGGCTCTGAGTTTGCTAATAAAAACCTATAAAAATAAAGTCCGTTAAAATATTATAGATGATTGTCAATAAAATATCTAAAACAAAATATGACTTTGAGGAAAAGCACGAAAAGGAACAGAAAACTTTATTAAAAATCGTGAATGAAAACAAAACTTTAGTTCAAAAAATAAGACTAAATTGGACTGAAAACAAACTAAAAAAAACAGTAAAAATTTATGCTACACCAATAAAAGGAATTTTTTGCGAGTATGGAATTTATGGAACAAGTTTGAAGTTTGCTGACGGAAAAAAGAAAGTATTTATTCCGAATAAAAATTTCTCGCTAATTGAAAACTTTTGGAAGAGCGAAACTGGAAAATTTGTTAAATGGTATGATTATTCAAAGATACAACCACAAAACTATCATTAAAAACGAAATGCCAACAACGTGCATAATTTATTGCTGG
>KB911144.1 GCA_000383355.1 Flavobacterium sp. SCGC AAA160-P02
GGCATTTCCAAGGGCTGACTTTACTTTTATAAGTACTGATGGAACAGGTGAAGTAAATTTTACTAATCTTTCTGAAAATGCGGTTAATTATACTTGGGATTTTGGAGATAATACCATTTCTACATTAGTTAACCCTGTACATTTTTATGAAGAAGGAGGACAATATCAAGTAGAGTTAAGAGCCTATAATAGTGCCAATGATTATGATGCAACAACATTAATGGTAAACGTCGAAGATGTTGATGTAGACTTGCCTTCGACAGTGGATTTTTATCTCACCACACCTAATCGTTCTAGTTTATTGGAATTAACCACAGATGGTATTTTGCCAATGACTAACAATAGTAACTCTACCATTACCGTTTCAGATCAAACCACTTATCAAGAAATGGATGGGTTTGGTTTTGCTTTAACTGGTGGAAGTGCCTTTCATTTAAATAGTATGGGGAGCAGTCAAAGAGCTGATTTGTTAAATGAACTTTTTAGTCCAAATGGTATTGGAATAAGTTATTTAAGAGTTAGTGTTGCGGCTTCTGATTTAAACGCAGAACCTTTTTCGTATGATGATCTTCCAGCTGGACAGACCGAAGATCTTAATTTAGATCATTTTTCTATTGCTAAAGATGAGGAAAATCTTATTCCTGTTTTACAAGAAATATTAGCCATCAATCCAGATATTAAAATTTTAGGATCACCTTGGTCTGCGCCATCTTGGATGAAAACGAGCAATAGTACCATTGGTGGTAGCTTAAAACCAGAATACTATTCGGTTTATGCTAATTATTTTGTAAAGTATATTCAGGCGTATCAAGCAGAGGGAATTACTATTGATGCCTTATCTGTACAAAATGAGCCTCATCACGACAGCAATAATCCAAGTATGAGAATGGAAGCAAACGAAATGGCTACCTTTGTAAAAAACGATTTAGGGCCTGCATTTGCTTCAGCTAATATCCAAACTAAAATTATTGTATGGGATCATAATGCAGATAATGTTAATTACCCTATAAGTATTTTTAATGATGTTGCAGCCAATCAATACATAGACGGTTCAGCTTTTCACCTCTATGCAGGTTCAATAAATAATTTAAGTCAAGTGCATAATTCGCACCCTGACAAAAACTTATATTTTACTGAACAATGGGTAAGTTCAACAGGAAATTTTGGAGGTGACCTCGCTTGGCACATCAAGAATTTGATGGTTGGAGCTACTAGAAATTGGTGTAAGAATGTATTACAATGGAATCTTACATCAAACCCTCAACTAGAACCACATACACCAGGCGGATGCACTCAATGCTTAGGAGGCCTAACTATTAACGGAAACTCTGTGGCAAGAAATGTAGGTTATTATATTATTGGGCATTCTTCCAAATTCGTTCCATCTGGTTCAGTCAGAATAGAATCTAATACTCTTTCTGACTTTCCAAATGTTGCTTATAAAACCCCTGAAGGGAAAATTGTAGTTATCGTATTAAATGATTCTGGAGCTGAAAATTCTATAAATATAAATGTACAATCAGAGCCTATAACAGTTACACTACCAGCAGGTGCAGCAGCTACTTTTGTTTGGGATTAGATTAAAGTACTATTTACAACAAAGTATATAAAAAAT
>KB911145.1 GCA_000383355.1 Flavobacterium sp. SCGC AAA160-P02
GTTACTGTTCTGGTAACTTGTGTTGCATTGTTTGTTGCGGCATCTGATACGTTATAGGTTACTGTATAAACTCCTACTGCACTCGGATCTACTGGATTAACCGTCGCTATAGTTGAGGTAATGTCACCATCTATATTATCTAAAGCTGTCGCTCCTGCATCTGAATAACTACCACCAACTTCTTGGCTTACATCAGCACCTGTTAAAGTGATTACTGGAACGGTATCATCAAGATCATTAATCGAGAATGTTACCGTTGTAGGATCACTTGTATTACCTGCTGCATCACTCGCCGTAACTGTAAAACTATAACTATTTTTAGTTTCATAATCAGGATCGGCATCTAAGCTTACAACGTTTCCTGTTAAAGTTAATAAAGAAGCGTCCGTACCTGCAATAGCATAGCTTGTAACTGCAACATCATCATTTGCTATTATTGTATAAATAGTTTGACCAGATCCCGAGTTTTCATCTAAATCTATGCCTGTTGTTCCTGAAGTTATTTCTGGTGATATAATATCTACATCTGAATCACAAGCCCCTATTGAATCACCGTGACCTAAATGAGCCTGATAATTCACGGAGTTTGGTGAAACTTCAATAGTATTTGTTTTTCCATTATTTCCACGTCCTGTTACATGACATATAATTACTTTTCCATCATCGTTTACAGAAATTACCAATGCAGAAATTGTAGTTATATTACCTACAGCATCAATTGCAGAAACAGTAAAATTATAACTAGTTTTAGTTTCATAGTCAGCTTCTGTATCCAACGTTAAAATTCCGTTAGCTGTTATTGATAAATAGCTAGCATCTGTTCCTCCAACAGACCAAGTTACTGTTTCATTTACACTAACACTTCCTAAAGCAGTATCTCCTTCTTCTATACTCGATTCAATAGAACTAGTAGTTATAACTGGAGGGGTATCATCAACATCTGTTATATTCACAATGATTTCCTGCGAATCATTTAAACTAGCATCACTTACTGTTACTGTTGCTGTATATTCATCTTTAGTTTCAAAATCAGGCGCTGACACGAAAGTAATTACTCCCGTTGATGAATCAATTTGTAATTCATTTCCTGAGATACTGTAAGTTAAAGTATCATCTTCAGGATCACTTGCCTCAGCTGTTCCAACAGATGTTTGATTCTCTTCCACTGTAAATACTGCTTCAGATGTAATTATTGGAGCATCATTAACATTGTTTACTGTGATACTAAACGAGGATAAACTTGCAGTGGCTTCGTCATCACTAACTGTAATTACAATATCATTATATGTTCCAACATCACCGTTGTCTGGGGTTCCTGTTAACGCTCCTGTGTCTGTAGCAAAAGCAGCCCATTCAGGTTTTCCTGTAATTGAGTATGTAAGAGTCGTGTTTGCATCAACATCTGATCCCGTTGGAGTAAATGAATACGACGAATCTTCATCAACCGAAGTCGATGGGGCTCCCGTAATGGTTGGTAAGTCATTAACGTTCGCAACTGCTGAAGTAGCTGAAGATGCTACACTTTCTTCTTCGTTTCCACCATCTGTATAAGATGCCGTTACCGTAATGGTCTC
>KB911146.1 GCA_000383355.1 Flavobacterium sp. SCGC AAA160-P02
AAGAATTTATGGCCCAAGAGACGAAGTATACAGAAGATAATATCCGCTCACTAGATTGGAAAGAGCATATAAGAATGCGACCTGGTATGTATATTGGGAAATTAGGAGATGGCTCTTCTGCAGATGACGGGATATATATTTTAGTTAAAGAAGTCCTAGACAATTCTATAGATGAGTATGTAATGGGAGCTGGTAAGACCATTGAAATTTCTATTCAGGGAAATAAAGTTTCTGTTAGAGATTATGGACGAGGAATTCCTTTAGGTAAAGTAGTGGATGTTGTTTCTAAAATGAACACTGGAGGAAAGTATGATTCTAAGGCCTTTAAAAAGTCTGTTGGTTTAAATGGGGTAGGTACAAAAGCGGTAAACGCCTTGTCATCTTTTTTTAGAGTAGAATCTAATAGAGACAATAAATCTGCTTCAGCAGAATTTGAGCAAGGTAATTTAATTAACAAAGAGCTTTTAGAAGAGTCTTCTAGAAGAAAAGGAACGAAGGTTTCTTTTATACCCGACGAGGCTATTTTTAAAAAGTACAAATACAGAAATGAGTATGTAGCAAAAATGTTAAAAAACTACGTCTATCTTAACCCAGGATTGACGATTCTTTTTAATGGCGAAAAATTCTTTTCAGAAAATGGATTAAAAGATTTATTGGAAGATAACAATAATAAAGAAGACATGTTGTATCCAATTATTCATTTAAAAGGAAACGACATAGAGGTTGCTATTACTCACAGTAGAACACAATATTCTGAAGAATACCATTCATTTGTAAACGGCCAGCACACTACTCAAGGAGGAACACATCAATCTGCATTTAGAGAAGCCTTAGTAAGAACTATTAGAGAGTTTTATGGTAAGAACTTTGAAGCTTCAGATATCAGAAAATCTATTATTTCTGCTATTGCTATTAAAGTAATGGAGCCAATATTTGAGAGTCAGACCAAAACAAAATTAGGTTCTACAGAGATGGGAGGAGGGCTGCCAACGGTAAGAACATATATCAATGATTTTCTGAAAACACAATTAGATAATTATTTACACAAAAACTCAACAGTTGCAGAAAGTATTCAGAAAAAAATTCAACAAGCAGAGAAAGAGCGAAAAGAATTATCAGGTATTCGGAAATTAGCTAGAGATAGAGCAAAAAAAGCAAGTTTACACAATAAGAAATTACGTGATTGTAGAGTTCATCTAGGAGACATTAAAAAAGAAACTCATTTAGAAACAACCTTATTTATTACTGAGGGAGATTCTGCCTCTGGATCCATTACAAAATCTAGGAATGTAAATACTCAGGCGGTATTTAGTTTAAAAGGGAAGCCTTTAAATTCTTACGGATTATCTAAAAAGATTGTCTATGAAAATGAAGAATTTAATTTATTGCAAGCAGCCTTAAATATTGAAGACGGCTTAGAAGATCTGCGATACAATAATATTGTTATTGCAACAGATGCCGATGTTGATGGCATGCATATTAGGTTGCTCTTGATTACTTTCTTTTTACAGTTTTTCCCAGAATTAATTAAAGAAGGACATTTATACATTTTAGATACCCCATTGTTTAGAGTAAGAAATAAAAAAGAAACTTTTTACTGTTATTCAGAAGAAGAAAAGAGAACTGCTATTACCAAATTAAAAGGAAAACCAGAGATTACCAGATTTAAAGGATTGGGTGAGATTTCACCAAATGAGTTTGTACATTTTATTGGAGATGATATTCGTTTAGACCCAGTAATGCTAGACAAAGAAATGTCTATTGATCAAATGCTGCAATTTTATATGGGAAAAAATACGCCTGATAGACAGAAGTTTATCATTGAAAATTTGAAAGTTGAATTAGATATCGTTGAGGAAGTATAAAAGATGAGCGAAGAAATTAACGACCACGAAGAAGACAAAGAAGCATTAGAGAATCCTTCAGAGAATCAGTCAGAGGATCAGTCAGAGGATCAGTCAGAGGATCAGCCAGAGGTGGTTGAAACTACTGAAACCATTACTAGGGTTACAGGAATGTATAAAGATTGGTTCTTGGAATATGCTTCCTATGTAATTTTAGAAAGAGCAGTTCCTGGAATTAATGATGGGTTTAAACCTGTGCAGAGACGTATCATGCATTCTATGAAAGACTTAGATGATGGTCGTTATAATAAAGTTGCAAATATTGTAGGTCATACCATGCAGTATCATCCTCACGGAGATGCTTCCATTGCGGATGCAATGGTACAATTAGGTCAAAAAGAATTGTTAATTGATATGCAAGGTAACTGGGGAAATACCCTAACTGGAGACCGTGCAGCAGCTTCACGTTATATAGAAGCACGCTTATCTAAATTTGCATTAGATGTTGTTTTTAATCCAAAAACAACAGAATGGCAAGCGTCTTATGATGGTCGTAAAAAAGAACCCGTTAACCTTCCTGTAAAATTTCCATTATTGCTAGCTCAAGGAGCAGAAGGTATTGCTGTTGGACTGTCTACTAAAATACTACCTCATAATTTTATAGAGCTAATAGATGCCTCTATTAAATACTTAAAAGGAAGAAGTTTCTCTATACTTCCAGATTTTTTAACAGGCGGGATTGCAGATTTTTCTAATTATAATGATGGAAAAAGAGGTGGTAAAGTTCGTGTACGAGCTAAGATTTCTCAACTAGATAAGAAAACCTTGGTTATTACTGAAATTCCTTTTGGAACCACTACTTCAACCTTAATAGATAGTATTGTTAAGGCCAATGAAAAAGGGAAAATAAAAATCAAAAAAATTGAAGATAATACTGCTGCTAATGTAGAAATACTAGTGCATTTACCTCCAAATATTTCTCCAGATAAAACCATAGATGCCTTGTTTGCATTTACCAACTGTGAAAACTCTATTTCTCCTTTGTGCTGTATTATAGATGATAATAAGCCGCGTTTTATTGGAGTCACAGAAATGCTTAAAACATCTACAGATTATACCATACATCTTTTAAAAAGAGAATTAGAAATTCAATTGTATGAATTAGAAGAACAATGGCATTTTGCTTCTTTAGAAAGAATTTTTATTGAAAATAGAATCTATCGAGATATAGAAGAACAAGAAACGTGGAAGGGTGTTATAAAAGCTATTGATATAGGGTTACAACCTCATATTAAACATTTAAAAAGAGCTATTACCGAAGAAGATATTGTTCGTTTAACAGAGATTAGAATTAAAAAGATTTCTAAGTTTGATCTTGATAAAGCAACTCAGTTTATAGAAGGCTTAGAAGATAAAATAGCACAGGTAAAAGAATATTTAGAAAACCTAATTACCTATGCAATAGACTATTTTAAACGATTAAAAAGCACGTACGGAAAAGATAAAGAGCGTAAAACAGAAATTAGAAGTTTCCATGATATTGTAGCGACTAAAGTTGTGATTAGAAACACAAAATTATATGTAAATAGAGAAGAAGGTTTTATAGGTACATCATTACGTAAAGATGAATACATTACAGATTGTTCAGACATAGATGATATTATTGTTTTTAGAAAAGATGGTAAAATGATTGTGTCTAAAGTAGCCTCTAAAACATTTGTAGGAAAAGATATCATTCACATTGCTATTTTTAAAAAGAAAGACACTCGTACGGTATACAATATGATGTATAGAGACGGTAAGAGTGGTGCAAGTTTTATGAAACGTTTTGCTGTTACAGGAGTTACCAGAGATAAAGAGTATGATTTAACCACAGGAAAATCTAATTCTCTTGTTCATTATTTTACAGCAAACCCCAATGGTGAAGCAGAAGCTGTTACTGTTTTATTGCGTGCAGTTGGGAGTATTAAAAAGTTAAAATGGGACATAGATTTTTCTGATTTAGCAGTAAAGGGCAGAGGTGTTAGAGGAAATACCATTACTAAATTTGCAATTCGTAAGGTAGAGTTTAAATCGTCTGGAGTTTCTACACTAAAACCTCGTAAAATTTGGTTTGATGATGCTGTACAGAGATTAAATGTTGATGCAAGAGGAGAGTTATTAGGAGAGTTTAGAGCTGAAGATAAAATTTTAATAGCCAATCAATCTGGAAAAATTAAAGCAGTAACACCAGACTTGCAAATGCATTTTGAAGACGATATGATTGTCTTAGAAAAATGGAAGCCCAATAAGCCAATTGCTGTTCTTTATTATGATGGAGAAAAAGAGCGCTATTATATAAAGCGTTTTCTGATTGAAACTGAAGACAAAGAAGAGGTTTTTATTTCCGATCATTCAAAATCTCAATTAGAGATTATTGTAGTTGATTATAGACCTATGGCTGAAGTTGTTTTTTCTAAGCGATCTTTAGAGAATAAGGAAGTTAATTTTGAAGAATTTATTGCGATTAAAGGGATTAAGGCACAAGGCAATCAATTAACAGCAGATAAAATTAAGCAAGTTAATTTATTAGCATCATTACCTTATGAGGAGCCAGAAGAGCCAGAAGTAGAGGAGGTAGAAGTTGTAGAGGAAGAAGTAATTAAGCATTCAGAAATAATACAAGAAACTGACGATGAAAAAACTCCTTCAAAAGAAGATGAAAATACCAGTGAAGACGGACAGATTACACTATTTTAATTTTTAACTCCTGAAACATTAATTATTTTTTGTAATTTTGATTAGATAAAACCCTCCTTATGAAATCAAAACTATTTTTAAATTTATTTTTATTATTATCAATTAACTCTTTCTCACAAACTCATACTATTGAAATACATCCTAATGGAAGAGTCGCTTCAATTTTAATGACTCCTGCAGAATATAACAGCTGGATCTCTAACGACGATTTTAATAATTCAACAATTAGTGAACCATTAATATCTGATATTTATCAAAAATTTGAGGATGATTTTGATTTTATCTTTTTAATATTAAACGAAGCAACGCAACCTTCAAACCTTAATTACGCAGGGCAGTTGAATAGAGTTTCAAATACTATTGAAGGTACTGGTGTACCTGTTTTTGATGATAGTTCTAATTTTGGATCGGCAGGTAAATTAAAATCTCTGATGCAATTAACTCAAATAAATTTTTTATTATACGGACCCACTTCACATGAAATATTACATAATTGGGGAAATTTTGTAATACCTTCTGAAGCAGTTTCTGATTTTGGTACAAATCTTACTTCTTTTCCATTGGGAGGGCATTGGGGATTTACTGGAGGTAATACAAAAGGACAACTTGGAGGATTTGATCAAAATACTTTGGTAGACAACGGAAACGGTTCTTATACTTTAGACTCATTTGGACTAAATGCAAATGGCGGAAATTCTGTTCCTTATAATGATATAGAATTATATTTAATGGGGATGATTCCTCTTTCTGAAGTTGCCGCTTTTGATGGTTTTACAACAATTACTTCTATAGCTGATAATGGAAATGATACTTGGACATTAGAAGCTACAAAAACAAATTATACGCCAGCATCTTTAAATACTTTGTTAGAGAATAGAGTACCTTCTTCTACAACAGCTCAAAAAGATTTTAAAGCATTAGTTATAGTGATTACTGATGCCCCTTTAACAACAGATGAATGGGATTTACTAGATTTTCAAGCTGAATTATATTCTAGAAATAGTGATGATGGTTTTTCTACTTTGTATAATTTTTGGGAAGCAACAAATGGTTTGGGAACTATAGAAATGAATAATTTAGAATCATCTACACTAGGATTAGACGCTATCGCATTGAATAATATTAGTATGTACCCTAATCCAACAAGTGATAAAGTAACCATAGAAAACCTGAATGTACAAGAGGTTTCTTTATATAACTTAATAGGTCAGAAAATTAATAATTTTAAAGTAAATGACATAAGTGAAAAAATAATTATTGATGTAAGTAGATATGATTCAGGAGTTTATTTTATTCATATCAAAAAGAAAGATAAGTTAATTATTAAAAAATTAATTGTTAATTAAAAAAAGTTTAGTTTTAAGAAATATAAAAATAAATGAAACGCTCACACATCTTTCTTCTTATTTCCATTATTGGAATATGTTATACTTGGTTTTACAATATTCAGTATTTTATGAGTTATGAAGATGCTTCGCTTGTTCATTTCTTTGAATTAGCTCAATCTAATTTTGCAGGCAAATCTTTTGGTGCAGACTTAAGTGTTGTAGTACTTACATTTTTTGTCTGGTTTATACCAGATGCTAGGAAATTAAAAATAAAGGCTTGGTGGGTAATCATTCCGCTCACTTTTTTAATTGCTGTGGCCTTTTCTTTTCCTTTTTATTTATATTTAAGAGAAAGAACTTTAGAAAAAAAAGCATAAAAGTTCTTATTTCATTTGTTCAAAGAAGCTAAGCTTATAGTTTGGTAATATAGTAGGATTTGTAATTTTAATAAGATCTTTTAAAATTAAATCGGGTCTAGTTGGTCCTAACTCGTAATAAATAATACCGCCTGTCGCCCCTTTTTTAGTGGAAGCCGTATAAATATTATTCGTTTTAAAAGCAGCAAAGTTTTTATAATGAGGATTGTTTTCAATAAGTTGAGCCTTGCTAGAAAAATATCCTGGAGCAATCCAATAATCTGCTTTCTGAGCTTTGTCTAAGACACTTTCAAAGCTTAATTGTAAACTTCCTTTCCCTTTAGAATCTTTCCATAAATAATTTACATTGGCATCTTCTAAAAATTGGGCGACAAAACTTTCTCCCGCAGGCAAACTCCAAATATCATTTCTCATAATAGCTCCAGAAAGAATAGAGGGTTTATTTCTTGCTTTTTTAGCGATGATAATTGCTGCAAGGTATTCTTGCTCTATTTTTCTAAAAAGGCTATCGGCTTCTTTTTCTTTATCAAATAGTACTCCAAAAAACTTAATCCATTCTGCTCTTCCAAGCGGAGTTTCTTCTAGCCAATCACCATTAATAATTACAGGAATACCATATTTTTCAATTAAATTATAGGTTTTGTTTACAGAATTCATCGCAAAACCAATTACAACATCTGGTTGCAATTCGAAGAGTACCTCAGTATTCATGGCAGCTTCATTTCCTAGTTCTCTTACAAGCCCACTATCTATTCTCTTGCGTGTTTTCTCAGAAGAAATATAGTTAGTATCTTGAAAACCAACCAAACTTTTTTCTTCCCCTAATAATTCTAACATTGGAATATGCGTAGTAGAGGTTACAACAATATTTTTAACAGGAACTTGAATAGTTTTTAGTGATGAAGTACCCTCTATTACTGAAGGTGATAAACTTAAAATAAATTCTAAATTTTTTGAAGCATCCGGATATGGCTTTTTAATAATTAGTTTTTTATAAGTGGTAAAATACTGAATATCAAACCCTTTTGCATAGGTAATTTTACTTGGATTCTTACGCAGACCGTTAGTTGAGTTTATAGATGTCTCTTTTTTACAAGAATTATATAAAGTTAAAAAAACAACAGTAATAGAAATGTGCAGTAATCGTATTTTCATTCATATGAAATTGAGAAGTACAAGATTACAAAAATACTTTTTAAAAAGATTTGTCAATTAAAAATAAACGCTAGATTTACACAGATTTTCGGTTTTGCTGTCAACTTCGTTTATAGCAAATTAAAAGGGAATTCGGTGTAAATCCGAAACTGTTCCCGCAACTGTAAGTATTTCCTGAGTGAAATTCAGGACCTCATTAACTATGAGATGTTATGCTTTAAGCCACTGATAATTTATCAAAATTTTATTTGATAAGGTTGGGAAGGCTCATAACAAAATACAAGTCAGGAGACCTGCCGAAAATCACGAGTTAAAAACTTTCGGGACAAAGGTTTGTGTACTATTATTAGCATTTTTGCGCCAAAATTTTACCTGATTTATTTGTAAAAAATTAAATTATAAAAAATGAATAAACAATGTGTAATCATTGGTGCTGTGGCTTTATGCCTATTAAGTACTGACGTCTTTTCGCAAGAAAAAAAATCAAAAGGAAAAACAGAAAACTTAGAAGAGATTGTTATCTCGGCTACGAAATTTGAATTAAAAAAAGAGAATACTGGAAAAGTAATCTACAAAATCAGTCAAAAAGACATCCAAAGAAATGCCGGTAAATCTGTTATTGAACTTCTAAACAATGTTCTTGGAGTAGAAATTAGAGGTGCAAACTCTAATCCTGGAGAACCACGAAGCACTTATATACGTGGAGGAAGAAGCAGACAGGCATTGGTTTTAATTGATGGTGTTCCGTTGTCGGATCCAACAGGTATTGAACAATCATTTGATCTTCGATTACTTTCTCTTAATCAAATTGAATCTATTGAGGTTTTAAAAGGTGCTTCAAGTACATTATACGGTTCAGGAGCAGGTACTGGTGTTATTAACATTATCCTTAAGAAAGCTTCTGAAAATACTGTTTCTGGGGTCTATGAGGTAAGTCTTGGAACCAATTCAACTTCTAAAAAAAGCAATTCAAGTTTAAATGATAAAAATCAGAATATTTCCATTAATGGAACTCTTGATAAATTTAAGTACAATGCATTTTTTAATATAACAGGAACTAGTGGTTTTTCTTCTGCTAAGAGTACTCTAACGATACCATTTGAAGAGGATACGTATACTAGTAACAATGGTTTTTTAAAGTTAGGATACGAATTTAATACGCAATTTAAAATTGAAACTTTTCTAAACTTTGATGCATTTGATTATACTTTTGATGCTGGAGCTTTTAATGATTCTGATATAAATCTAGGAAATCAAGAGCAATTTAGAATAGGCATTAGACCTCAGTTAAAATATAAAAAAGGGGAAGTATTTCTAAATGCATCTGTCAATTCTTTAGATCGAAGCTTTGAAAGTTTTAATTCATTTTCAGGAGGAACCAATGTCTTTGTTTATAAAGGGACTAGTGTCAATTTAGACTTGGTTAATAAATATGAATTCACTGAGAATTTTCAATTAATTACAGGAATTAACTATCAAAAACATGAAAACGAATCCATTTCTGATTTTGGAAATATAGATCCAGACTTGGCAAATTTTAATGTTGTAGATCCGTATGTGTCTGCTGTTTATATTACAGATTTCGGACTAAGTATTAATGCAGGTGGTCGTTTAAACATCCATAGTAATTATGGAAATAACTTTGTTTATGACACAAATCTTGCTTTTGGAATTGTAAAAAACGAAACGATTAATCTAAAATTAATCTCTTCTTACAGTACAGCATTTATTGCACCAAGTTTATATCAATTATTTTCTGATTATGGAGCCACTAACCTAGCTCCAGAAACCAATAGAACTTTTGAATTCGGATTTGAAAGTAAGCTAGGGCAACAATGGGCTCTTAGTGCTGTCTATTATAACAGAGTAGAAGAAAACAAAGTTATTTTTCTGAATTTACCAACACCACCATATGGAATCTATGCAAATGCACTTGAAACTATAGATGTTTCTGGTATTGAAGCTGATGTAACTTTTACTATTTCTAAAGAACTAACAACTACAGTTGGTTATGCTTTTGTAGATAAAACAAGCGATATAGATTATATTCCCAAAAATAAACTAACAGCTAGTTTTGTGGCAAATCCTATTAAAAATTTAGCGATTTCTACTATGTTTAAAAATGTAGGGAAAAGGTCTTTATTTGACGCTTTTGGAAGCTTTGGAGAAGCTGGAAAAGATGTTATTTTGCCGAGTTATAGTGTATTAGATATGAATGTCAATTACAAGGTTCTAGAAGGTAAAGTGTTATTTTTTGGTTCTATTACAAACCTATTAAATGAAGACTATGAAGAAACAATAGGCTTTAATACTAGAGGTAGAAATTTTAAAATTGGAATACGAATTCAATTTTAAATTTTCTAAAAAGTAGAAGAAAACCACTATTTATTTTTAGTAGCTCAACTGTATCTAGCAATTTAAATAAGTATCATTCCTATTGATGATAGGAATGATACCTTTTAAATAATTCTCTTGACTTCATTTTTTAAGAAAGCAATTGCTGTGTCTGTTTGTGGTGCTTTTTTAGCATACTCTAAAAATATCTCTTCGCGGAATTCATTGGCCAAAGTTGAAGAAGTAGATACCAGTTTCAGTTTATTAATTACAGCTGCTTTAGAGGCAATAACCACATTCCAGCACTCATCTGATATATATAGCTGTTGCACCATATTATGTTGAAACTCTTGCTCTATACTAGCTAGTAATAATTGCAAATAAGCCTCAGAAGAATCTCCTATTGGCTTTATACGAACCAACATTTTAACAGGGTTAATTCGTTCACAAAACACCAACATACGTTCATAAGCTTGCAAACGGATTGGTAATGACTCTCTTTTTTTTGTGCTAAAAGATCTAGTTTTTTTTCATTGGTTTCTTGGTTTCTTAAACCGCTCATCACAAAATATGCCACTGCTCCAGTAACTAGTGCAGGAATTGCATATCCAATACCTTCTAAAATAGTTTCTTCCATAAACCAAAAATAGAAGATTTGAATTCACTAGACAAAAAGTAGGAGAATATTTTTTTTCTCAAAAGAAGTTAAATCCATTTTACATCTAATTTTTTTAGTTCAGTGGTTAAATCTAAGAGTGAGCTTTTATCAATTACATCTATAGTAATTGTCATTTTTCTTTTTTCAGTTCTTAAAATATATTCTCCAGCAAAATGTTTAATGGTTTTAATCTTAGCCAAATTCATTTTTTTACCAAAAATATAATTCTGTTTAAGCACACCATTTTCTGTGATTAAATAGTTGGTGCCTTTTAAGTATTTATAAAAATAACTTATTGACAAGAATATATGCAGCAAATAAATTAAAGAAAGCTTTCTTTCACTAAAAAAGAGACCTGTTATAACTAGCAATAACCAAAATAAAGCATAAAAGAAGTGATACTTTCGCTGTTTTTTACTGTATAAAATTTTTATAGTGGGGATTTTTTTAACATAGAATATTAAATCAAAAATACTAAAAAATTCACAACAAATTTTCTTGTCATACTCCTCTTAGAATGGTATTTTTGATAAACACTAATACTTACTTTGGCAAACTATTTAGATTCCTTAAATCCGGCTCAAAAAGAAGCAGTTTTACAGAAAAACGGCCCTATGATTATCATTGCAGGTGCTGGTTCTGGCAAAACACGTGTGCTTACTTATAGGATAGCTCATTTAATGCAGCAAGGAGTAGATGCTTTTAATATTTTGTCACTTACATTTACTAACAAAGCTGCCCGCGAAATGAAAGAGCGTATTGCAGCAGTTGTTGGCCCTAGTGAATCTAAGAATCTATGGATGGGAACCTTTCACTCTGTATTTGCAAGAATCTTACGTTCTGAAGCAGATAAATTAGGATATCCTTCCAATTTCACCATTTATGATACTCAAGATTCTGTTCGTTTAATAGGCTCCATTATCAAAGAGATGGGACTAGATAAAGAGCGATACAAATCAAAACAGATTCTCAATAGAATCTCTTCTTTTAAAAATAGTTTAATAACTGTTCGTGCCTATTTTAATAATTCAGATTTGCAAGAAGCAGATTTAATGGCTAGCAGACCAAAAGTAGGTGATGTTTACAGAGAATACGTAGAGCGTTGTTTTAAGTCTGGCGCTATGGATTTTGATGATCTACTGCTTAGAACCAATGAATTATTGGCTCGTTTTCCAGAATCTTTAGCAAAATACCAAGACAGGTTTAGATACATTATGGTAGATGAGTACCAAGATACCAACCACTCGCAATATATTATTGTAAAAGCCTTAGCAGATCGTTTTCAGAACATTTGTGTGGTAGGTGACGATTCTCAAAGTATCTATAGTTTTAGAGGTGCCAATATTCAGAATATCTTGAGCTTTCAAAAAGACTACCCAGACACAAAAATGTTTAAGTTAGAGCAGAATTATCGTTCTACACAAAATATTGTGAATGCGGCAAATTCTGTCATTGAAAAAAACAAGACCAAACTAGACAAAGAAGTTTGGACGTCTAATCCTACTGGTGAACAAATTAAAGTGATGTGTACCATTTCTGATGGAGAAGAGGGGCGTTTTGTAGCCCAATCTATCTTTGATCATAAAATGAATTCACAACTACATAATAATGAGTTTGCTGTATTGTACAGAACTAATTCTCAATCTAGAGCCATGGAAGATGCTCTGAGAAAAAAGAGCATTGACTATAAAATTTACGGAGGAATTTCTTTTTATGGCAGAAAAGAAATTAAAGATTTACTGTCTTATTTAAGAATGTTAATTAACCCCAATGATGAAGAAGCTTTAAAAAGAATTATTAATTATCCTGCAAGAGGTATTGGAGCTACAACCATAGACAAGCTAACCATAGCGGCAAATCATTACAAGAAATCTATTTTTGAGGTGTTAAAACACTTAGATAAAATAGATTTAAAATTAAATTCTGGAACAAAAACCAAACTTCAGAATTTCTTAAACATGGTACTCCGTTTGCAGATAGACGCTCAGAAAATGAATGCTTTTGAAATTACTGAGTTGGTAATTAAGCAAACACAACTTATTAAAGACTTAGAAAAGGAAGGAACTCCAGAAGCTGTAAGTAAGGTAGAAAATGTTCAAGAATTATTAAACGGAGTAAAAGATTTTATTACAGATAAAATTGAAACTGGAGAAGAAGCTTCATTGCCAGTGTTTTTAGAAGAAGTTGCGTTGGCAACCGATCTAGATTCAGATAAAAATGATGACAAACCTAAAGTATCTTTAATGAGCATTCACCAATCTAAAGGTTTAGAATATCCGTATGTGTATATAGTTGGTTTAGAAGAAAACCTATTTCCTTCTGCCATGAGTATGAATACTAGGTCTGAACTAGAAGAAGAACGAAGGTTGTTTTATGTAGCGCTTACAAGAGCAGAAAAAGTAGCCTATTTAACCTATACAAAAACAAGATATAGATGGGGTAAACTAATAGATTGTGAGCCCAGTAGATTTTTAGAAGAAATAGACGAGCAATTCTTAGAATATATTACACCAAAAAGAGTAGAGTCTGCTACCAATAGATTTATAAATGAGGATATTTTTGGTGATGCACCCAAGAAAATTAGATTTCAAAAACCTATTCAACGTAGAAAAATAGAAAAAGAACAAGAAAATAAAGTTATTTTTACACCTCCTAAAAATTTAAAGAAAGTTTCACATACGCAACCAAAAGCAAATTTATTTGATGATAAAATTGTGGTTGGTAATATTATAGAACACAATCGTTTTGGTAGAGGAGAAGTGTTAAACTTAGAAGGCACAGGAGCCAATAAAAAAGCAGAAATTCAGTTCGGTACTGTAGGAAAGAAGAAACTATTGCTTCAATTTGCTAAATTGAAGGTGATTGGTTAATGATTTTTGAAGTCAAACCAAAAATAAATACTTAATTTGCAGAATACTTAGATTACAATACTTCAAATGATATGATAGACTACGATTTAGAATACAATGCAGAAAGACCTCATTTAATTATTCCAGAATATGGAAGACATATTCAAAAATTAGTTGACCACTGTATCGCCCTAGAAACAAAAGAAGAACGCAATACTATGGCATTGGCCATTATAGATGTAATGGGAAACTTACAGCCTCATTTAAGAGATGTGCCAGATTTTAAGCACAAGCTTTGGGATCAGTTATATATTATGTCTGATTTTAAACTAGATGCAGAATCTCCTTACCCGAGACCTTCAAAAGAAGAGCTTCAAGAGAAACCAACTTCACTGGCGTATCCAAAATCTGCTAATAAATATCGTTTTTACGGAAACAATATTCAGATCATGATAGATTTGGCATTAACGTGGGAAGAAGGAGACATGAAAGAAGCATTGGTATATTCTATAGCTAATCATATGAAAAAATGTTTCTTAAATTGGAACAAAGATACTGTAGAAGATGATGTTATTTTCTCTCATTTATTTGAACTCTCTTACGGTAAAATAGACATTAGAAATTCTGAAGAAGTACTGTCTGAAAGTAAAAACTTACTAAGAAAAAGAAATTCTCAAGGACAAGGTAGTACAAACCACAAGAATAATAAAGGTAAAAATTTCCAACACAAAAATAGAAAAAGATAAGATGGCTTCGTTTAAGATAGAAGGTGGGCATAAATTAAATGGAACCATTACACCACAAGGAGCAAAAAATGAAGCACTTCAAATCTTATGTGCCGTTTTATTAACTCCAGAAAAAGTGACCATCCATAATATTCCTGATATTATAGATATTAATAAATTAATTTTTATTCTAGGAGAATTAGGGGTTAGCATTCACAAACTTGGTAAAAACTCATACACTTTTCAAGCAGATAAGATACATTTAGAGTATTTAGAATCTCCAGAATTTAAAAAAGATGGAAGTTCTTTACGTGGCTCTATTATGATTGTTGGTCCATTATTGGCACGTTTTGGGAAAGGATATATTCCTAGACCAGGAGGAGATAAAATTGGAAGAAGAAGATTAGACACTCATTTTGAGGGTTTTATTCGTTTAGGAGCTACCTTTAGATATAATAGAGAAGATTATTTTTACGGAGTTGAAGCCCCTGAAGGATTAATAGGAACAGAAATGTTACTAGACGAAGCATCTGTTACAGGAACTGCAAATATTATTATGGCGTCAGTATTAGCCAAAGGAACCACCAAAATATACAACGCAGCCTGTGAACCCTATATTCAGCAATTGTCTAAGATGCTAAATAGTATGGGAGCCAATATTAGTGGTGTAGGTTCTAATTTGTTAGTAATAGAAGGAGTAACTTCTCTAGGAGGATGCACTCACAGAGTACTACCAGACATGATTGAGATTGGTAGTTGGATAGGCGTTGCTGCGATGACACAATCTGAGCTAACTATAAAAGATGTTAGTTGGGAAAACCTGGGTCAGATTCCAACTGTTTTTAGAAAACTAGGCATTCAGTTAGAAAAAAAAGGTGATGATATTTATATTCCTTTTCAAGAAAATTATGAAATACAAAACTATATAGATGGCTCTGTTTTAACAGTTTCAGATGCACCTTGGCCAGGGTTTACGCCAGATCTATTAAGTATTGTTTTAGTAATAGCAACCCAAGCAAAAGGAACCGTTTTAATACATCAAAAAATGTTTGAAAGTCGTTTGTTCTTTGTAGACAAGCTTATAGACATGGGAGCCAAAGTTATTTTATGTGATCCGCATAGAGCAACAGTTATTGGTCATAACCGTCAATCACAATTAAAAGCAACTAAGATGACCTCTCCAGATATTAGAGCTGGAATATCTTTATTAATAGCAGCTCTGTCAGCGAAAGGTACAAGCATTATTAATAATATAGAGCAGATAGATAGAGGATATGAAGATATTGAAAATCGTTTGCGATCTTTGGGAGCAAAAATAGAAAGAATAGAAGATTAGTATTTGCTAATTTGGATCTTTTACTACAAATAGTGTCAGTTTGACACTATTTTTTTTATTGGCAAAATTATTGAGAATAAAATGTAAACATTTTAACGATATTATAAAATGAGTAATAAAGAAAACACACAAGAAGAAGAAATAAAAAATACCGAACAAGAGGCCCAAGTTGAAGAAAGTCAGGAAGTTGTTGTAGACGAACCAACTGCTGAGGAATTAATTCAGCAAGAAAAAGATAAATATTTACGCCTGTTTGCCGAGTTTGAAAATTATAAAAAAAGAACTTCTAAAGAACGAATAGAATTATTTAAAACTGCCAGTCAAGAACTTATGACATCTTTACTGCCAATCATGGATGATTTTGACAGAGGCTTAACTGAAATAAAAAAAGTGAAAGACAAGGAGCTTTTAAAAGGGATGCAATTAATTAATGACAAGTTTAAAAATACGTTAACTCTGAAAGGTTTAACTGAAATTGAAGTTAAAAAAGGAGACGTATTTGATGCCGAAATTCATGAAGCCATCACGCAAATACCTGCACCTTCAGATAAATTAAAAGGAAAAGTAATTGATGCTGTTGAGAAAGGCTATAAGCTAGGAGATAAAATTATTCGTTATCCTAAAGTGGTTATAGGACAATCATAAATTATTGCGCTCTTTTTAGAGATGTCAAAAAAACAAAGATTACTATTCCTTTTCAGGAATAACAAATAAAGAATATGGCAAAACAAGATTATTACGACACATTAGGAATTAGCAAATCTGCTAGTGCAGCTGAAATAAAAAAGGGATATCGTAAGATGGCTATTAAATACCATCCTGATAAAAACCCAGACGATGCTTCAGCTGAAGGGAAATTTAAAGAAGCAGCAGAAGCTTATGAAGTTCTTAGTGACGACAATAAGAAAGCGCGTTATGATCAGTATGGTCATGCAGCATTTGAAGGAGCTCAAGGTGGAGGCGGTTTTGGAGGTGGCGGTATGAATATGGATGATATTTTTAGTCAATTTGGAGATATTTTTGGAGGCGGCGGTTTTGGCGGCGGTTTTGGAGGCTTTGGCGGTGGAGGTCAACGTCAGGCAAGAGTAAAGGGAAGTAATATGCGAATTCGTGTAAAACTAACTTTAGAAGAAATAGCCAAAGGAGTTGAGAAGAAAGTAAAAGTTCGAAGAAAAATTCAAGCAGACGGAGTTTCCTATAAAACATGTACTACTTGTAATGGTTCTGGGCAGCAGATGCGAGTAACCAATACCATATTAGGTAGAATGCAAACAGCTACTACTTGTACTACCTGTCAGGGATCTGGTGAAATTATTTCAAGTAAACCCAATGGTGCAGATGCGCAAGGATTGGTTGTAAAGGAAGAAACTGTTTCTATAAATATTCCGGCTGGTGTTACAGAAGGAGTTCAATTAAAAGTAGGAGGAAAAGGGAATGAAGCACCCGGTAAAAACTCAATTTCTGGTGATTTATTAGTGTTAATTGAAGAAATTCAGCACGAAACACTAAAAAGAGAAGGAACAAATATTCATTTTGATTTGTATATAAATTTATCTGAAGCTGCTTTGGGTGAAAGCAAAGAAATTGAAACGCTTACGGGGAAAGTTAAAATTAAAATTGAGTCAGGTACTCAGTCTGGTAAAATTTTACGACTTAAAGGTAAAGGCCTACCTAGCATTGAACGCTATGGTACTGGAGACTTTTTAATTCATATTAATGTTTGGACACCACAAGAGTTAACCAAGGAACAACGTCAGTTTTTTGAAAAAATGAAAGATGATGAGAACTTTACTCCATCACCAAAAAAATCTGATAAATCCTTTTTTGAGAAAGTGAAGGATATGTTTTCGTAAATTTTATAGTAGAATCTTTTTGTTATTATAAATAATAATAACTAGTTTTGTTTTTTGTTGTTTTCTAAAACAACAAAATTCTTTTTCATAGCAATTTTTTCCCACTCAATTTACGTTGAGTGGGTTTTTTTATAAATAAAGATTGTACTTTTGAGCTCTTAAAGCAGATCTATCTTATCGCTTTTTTATAGAACTAGTATTAATATTTTTATTTCGTTATAAGAACTTTTAATCAAGTTTTAGAGAAAGAGGAAAGTCCGGACACCAAAGAGTAGCATAGCGGATAACATCCGTCCGATGTAAATCGAGGACAAGTGCAACAGAAAGCAAGTACAGTTCGGCTGTAGTGAAACCAGGTAAACTCTATGCGGTGCAATGTCATGTACATTAGAGTTTGAGGGTAACTCGCCCGATTCTAAGGGGTAGGCAGATGGATTCTAAGAGTAATTTTAGAACTAGATAAATGATAAGACCCTTTTTAAGGGAACAGAATCCGGCTTATTGGTCTGCTTTTTTATTTTTTTTATGAAATCTTCAAAGAAAAAACAAGAAAGTGCTTTTTTCTTGCATTATATCTAATATAATTAGCAATAATTTTTATTTATTTATTAATGAAAGCTATCTATTGTTTATTTTTTAAATATCATTCAAAAACCTTAGTTTTGCTTTACTAAAAAATAATAAATAAGATACGTATATGGCTTTTGATATAGAGATGATCAAAAAGGTTTATAACACTATTTCTGATCGTGTTGATGCAGCTAGAGAAATAACTGGTAAACCTTTAACACTTGCAGAGAAAATATTGTATTCTCACTTATGGGACGGCAATCCAAATAAAGCATTTACAAGAGGAGAAGATTATGTAGATTTTGCTCCAGATAGAATAGCTTTGCAAGATGCCACCGCTCAAATGGCTTTATTACAATTTATGCAAGCGGGTAAAACTAAAGTTGCAGTTCCAACTACAACTCACTGTGATCATTTAATTCAAGCTAAGGAAGGAGCCTCTAATGATCTTAAACACGCAAACACTGTAAGTAGTGAAGTGTTTAACTTTTTAGAATCGGTATCAAATAAATATGGTTTAGGATTTTGGAAACCAGGTGCAGGAATTATACATCAAGTTGTTTTAGAAAATTATGCATTTCCAGGAGGAATGATGATTGGTACAGATTCTCATACTGTAAATGCAGGAGGATTAGGAATGATTGCTATTGGTGTTGGTGGTGCTGATGCGGTAGACGTAATGGCAGGAATGGCTTGGGAATTAAAATTCCCTAAATTAATTGGTATAAAGTTAACAGGGCAACTATCTGGATGGACTGCACCAAAAGATGTGATCTTAAAAGTTGCTCAAATTTTAACAGTAAAAGGAGGTACCGGAGCTATTGTAGAATATTTTGGGCCTGGAGCTACTGCAATGTCATGTACAGGAAAAGGAACAATTTGTAATATGGGAGCAGAGATTGGTGCAACAACATCAACTTTTGGATATGATGAGTCTATGGAACGATATCTTCGTGCTACAGATAGAGCAGATGTGGCAGATGCTGCAAATAATGTAAAAGAATATCTTACTGCAGACCCTGAGGTGTATGCAGATCCAGAAAATTATTTTGACCAAGTTATAGAAATTAATTTATCAGAATTAGGTCCTTTATTAAACGGGCCTTTTACTCCAGATTTATCTACAGAGGTTGGTAAAAACATGCATACTAAAGCAACGTCTAATAATTGGCCACTTCAAGTAGAGTGGGGTTTAATAGGCTCATGTACAAACTCATCATACGAAGATTTATCTAGAGCATCTTCTATTGCTCAACAAGCATTAGATAAAGGTCTTGAAATGAAAGCTGAACTTGGTATTAACCCTGGTTCTGAAAAAGTACGCTACACTGCAGAAAGAGATGGAATTCTATCTATTTTTGAAAAATTAGATGCTAAAATTTTCACAAATGCTTGCGGACCTTGTATTGGACAATGGGCAAGGTATAGTGATCCTAAAAATGCACCAAAAAATAGCATTGTTCATTCTTTTAATAGAAATTTTGCCAAAAGAGCCGATGGTAACCCAAACACCCATGCTTTTGTTGCCTCTCCAGAATTAACAGCAGCTATTGCAATTGCAGGTCGTTTAGACTTCAATCCGCTTACAGATTCATTGATAAACTCTAATGGAGAAGAGGTAATGTTTGATGAGCCTACTGGTTGGGAATTGCCACCAAAAGGTTTTGAGGTAAAAGACAATGGATATTTAGCACCAGAAGAAGATGGCAGTCATGTAGAGGTAGTTGTTAGTACCGAGTCTGAACGTTTACAATTATTAACACCATTTACTCCTATTGGAAGTGAAATTAAAGGAGCTAAATTATTAATAAAAGCATTTAGTAAATGTACTACAGATCATATTTCTATGGCAGGCCCATGGTTACGTTTTAGAGGTCATTTAGATAATATTGCGAACAATACTTTAATTGGAGCTGTCAATGCTTTTGGAAAGAAAACTAACTTTGTAAAAAACCAATTAACCGGAGAATTTGCTGGTGTACCAGATGTTCAACGTGCATACAAAAAGGCAGGTGTTCATTCTATTGTTATAGGAGATCATAATTATGGAGAGGGTTCTTCTAGAGAACATGCAGCAATGCAACCACGTCATCTAGGAGTTGTTGCAGTGATTGTTAAATCTTTTGCTAGAATTCATGAAACCAATCTAAAAAAACAAGGAATGTTAGGCTTAACATTTGCTAATGAAGCAGATTATGATCTAATTCAGGAAGACGATACCTTTAATTTTGTAGACTTACATGAGTTTTCTCCAGGGAAATCATTAATGCTTGAAGCAGTTCATGCAGATGGAAGTAAGGATCTCATAGAAACCAACCATACTTACAATACCGGACAAATAGAATGGTATCATGAAGGTTCTGCATTAAATTTAATTAAAAAAGAAAATGCTTAAGTTTTAGTAAGTATTTATAACACAAAACTCCTGAAGAAATTCAGGAGTTTTTTTATCAAAAGAAGTCATCACTCTTACTAATAATAAGTTTAACTTTAGTAAAGTATTTTTTAGAATTATATGACATTTAAAAAATCACATATCTCCAATATACTCTTTGTAATTGTTATTGTTTTAATGATTATTCCTCAAACCAGAAAGCCAATTCAAGTAGGGCTTCATTCTATTGTAGCATTGTTTAGTCCTTTGATCATTGATAAAGAAGATCAAGTATTATTATCTAATTATGATTGGCGGCTATTAGATTCAAACAATACAACTTCTACTTTAGAACAAGCTAAAGGAAAGGTTATTTTTGTGAATCTCTGGGCCACATGGTGTCCTCCTTGCATTGCAGAAATGCCAAGCATGCAAAAGATATATGATGCCTATGGTGATCGGGTAGTTTTTTTATTTGTTTCTAATGAAAACCAAGAAAAAGTGACTGCTTTTTTAAAGAGAAAAAAACTATCAATTCCAAGTTATTACCCGTTAAGTTCCATCCCAAAAGAAATTGCAAGTAATAGTATACCTGCTACTTATATCATAGATAAAAAAGGTTTTATAGTTGTTGAAAAGATAGGAGCCGCTAATTGGAATAGTACTTCTGTTAAAAAATTATTAGACAACTTACTTTTGGAAGAATAAAGAAATAATATCTTAAAATATTATGTTGTAACTAAGAGAGCTCGTCTAGAATTTCCAGTAAAATTTTACAACCCTTACTAATTTCTTTTTTTGAAATAGTTAGCGGAGGTGTAATTCTAATTGCTCTTCCTTCAAAAAGAAGAAAGAATAAAATTAATCCATTAGCTAAGCATCTGTGAATAATTTTTGCAGCGATCTCTGGAGATTCAACAAGGGCAGCTAACATTAAACCTTTTCCTCTAATTTCTTTGATGAGTGGATGCTTTAAAAGGCTTCTAATTAATTGTTCTTTCTCCAAAGTGTCCTCAATTAATGTTGAGTTCTGAATGGTATTTACAGTTGCAACACCAGCAGATGCAATTACAGGATGTCCGCCAAAAGTGGTAATATGGCCTAATGTAGGGTGCTCTTTTAAAACATCCATCAAATTTTTTTGAGCTATGAATGCACCAATTGGCATACCGCCTCCTAGACCTTTTCCTGAAATAATAATATCTGGTATAATTTCAAAGTGTTCAAAACCCCAAAACTTTCCAGTTCTTCCAATTCCAGTTTGAATTTCATCTACAATTAATATAGCACCTACTTCTTCACACCGTTGTTTAACTTTTTTCAAATACCCATCTTTTGGGACAATAAATCCAGCACCGCCTTGTATGGTTTCTAGAATTACAGCGGCTGTATTTTTAGTGATTTTTTTTAAATCAGAGACTAAGTTGTAATGAATAAATTTAGTTCCTGGTACCAAGGGCCTAAAAGCTCTGTTTTGTACTTCTGCACCTGAAACACTCATAGAGCCTTGTGTATTACCATGATATGAGTGATGAGCGGCAACAATCTCGTACCTTTTAGTGAAACGTTTTGCAAGTTTTAAAGCACCTTCACAAGCTTCTGTTCCGGAGTTTGTGAGATAAACGCTGTAGGTATTAGGTAAGGTTTGAGATAAAAGTTTGCATAATTGTAGTGGTTGTTCTTGTATGAATTCACCATAAACCATGACATGAGTATAGCTGTTTAATTGTTTTTTAATTGCTTTGGTAACTTTTGGATGCTGATGTCCTAGGCTATTGGCAGAAACTCCAGCAACAAAATCTAAGTATTTTTTTCCATTACGATCATAGATATAACTTCCTTTTGCTTTTTTTATCTCAATTGATAAAGGATATGGACTTGTTTGAGCCTGATATGTTAGAAAATCATTTTTCACCAATTACGTTTATGGGTTCAATTTAATTTCTTTTTTACCAAAAGTGTTTTCTTTTGCTTTCAGCAGTGTATTTTTATCGATGTTTTTGTAAGCTTTTACCTTTTTTTTAAAAATATCTTCTTTGGTTTTTGGCTGTTCAGATTCTCTCCAAATAAACCCTTTTAATCGCCTATCATTTTCTGGATACATAGAGGGAGGATAGGTTTTACCATCAGACATATTTAAGCATTTAATTTCATTAATTTCACTGTCTATTAACTCAAACTCTATGTTACTACAGAACTGTTTTGTAATAGTTTCTAAAACTCCTTCATCATTTCTATTAAAATTAACAGCTTCACCATTTCCTTTTACTAGCAATGTTCGTAGTTGGTTTTCAATAAATTTACCATACATATTTCTACCTTTAATTTGATTGAAATTCTCTGGATCTATAGAATCTTTTTGAATGATGAATGAGTTGCCTAATATTTTTAAAGAATCTAGTTTTTCTGTGGTTGTATTGCTTAACAATTTGATGCTATCTCCAGTTATCTGACTCTTGTCTGACCATAGTATTGGGTCTACATACATTTTTGTAATACCTTTTGACTGATCTGTATACAATGAGTCACATTTTCCCTGAAGATCTAATTTGAAAATTTTCACATTATTGTAGGACCGAATAATTCGATGATCTTTTTTACCAGTAACAAGTAATGTATCCCCATGAATAAAGGTAGAGTCGTTTTCTACTACAGAGATTGCAACAGCTCTTTTAATCATAAAAATTGAATCTGTTTTCTGAAAATATTCTGCATAATTTCCTTTGGCCATAAAATTTTCGGCAGTATCAATTACTTTAATATTATTGGTAGCAGAGGCAAAACCACGTATTTTATCATAGTATAAACTATCTCCTTCAATGGTGCGTTCGTCTAAATACAGTTTGGCGTTTTTTACAAAATGTGAAATATCTGTTTTTGTATTGTAAAAGCCTCTTTCTGAATATATTTTATTATTATCTTTTTGATTTGTTATGGTAGAGGGGCCATATAAAAAGGTATGTCCTGAGTTGGTGTAATAATCTAAATGATTAGATACTATTAAATTATCAGGATTGGTAATAGTCACTTTTGTTGTGGCGGTAAATTTCTTCTGTTCTAAATAATAGTTTCCATTTTTACTTTCTAGAACATTGGTTTCATCTTTTATAACTGCATGATCTTTGTAATAAAGGAGTTGACTAGCTCTATTAAAGTAGAGAGTGTCTGTAGTGAGTGTCATTGTTGGGTCTTTTAAAACTACATTACCCCAAGAGACTGATTTTTTTAAGTTCGCATCATAATCTACATAATCACTGTATTGCTTAACGGTATCTCCCTGATTGATAACAACATCACCTATTGCTTTAAAGAAATTATCTTTTTTATAATAGTACGCTTTTTTGGAAGTTAAGATTGCTCCAGCATGAATCATTTTTACTTTACCAATAAGTACTGTTGCTCCAGGATATTTCTCTTCGTCTACAAATTGAATATCGGCATCAAATTTAATTTTCTTTTGTTGAGAAACCCCTACAGAAGAAACGAATACAAATAATATAATCAGTAATTTTTTCAAACTTATGCTTTCTTTTGGCTAAAATACTGAAATGACAACGCTAAACTTCTTAATTATACTATAAAACTATCGAAGAATGGTTTGTTTTCTATCTGGTCCTACAGATACAATTTTAACAGGAACTCCTGTTTCTTTTTCAACAAAAGCAACATAATCTAATAAATTTTGAGGCAATTGATCTGCCGAAGTCATCTTTGTTAAATCTTCATTCCAACCTTTAAATTCAGAATAGTTAACAGAAACATTTTCTGGCTCTATATTATAAGGTAAATGACTAATTTTTTTTCCTTTATAATTGTACGAGGTACATACTTTTAATGTCTTAAATCCAGATAGTACATCTCCTTTCATCATCATTAATTGAGTAACACCATTTATATCTACAGCATATTTTAAAGCAACTAAATCTAACCAACCACAACGTCTTGGTCTGCCAGTTGTAGCTCCAAATTCATGACCTACTTTAGCCATTGTAGCTCCGTCTTCATCAAATAATTCTGTAGGAAAAGGACCAGAGCCAACACGAGTTGTGTAGGCTTTGAAAATACCAAAGACTTCACCAATTCTGTTTGGTGCAACACCTAAACCTGTACAAGCACCAGCGGCTGTGGTATTGGAAGAGGTTACATACGGATAGGTTCCAAAATCAATATCTAATAAAGAACCCTGAGCACCTTCCGCTAGAATGGTTTTCTTTTCTTTAACTGCATTGTTTAAAAACTCTTCACTATCTATAAATTGTAATCTTCTTAATTTATCAACTCCTTTAGAGAATTCTTCTTCCAATTCTTTAAGATCATATTGGATGTCTACATTAAAGAAATCTAACATTTTAATATGCTTGGTTGTCAATGCTTGATATTTATCTTTCCAGTTTTCTAATTCTAGATCCCCAACTCGCATTCCGTTTCTTCCAGTTTTGTCCATATATGTTGGACCAATACCTTTAAGAGTAGAGCCAATTTTAGCCTTTCCTTTTGAAGTTTCTGACGCAGCGTCTAACAATCTGTGCGTAGGTAAAATTAAATGTGCCTTTCTAGAGATGAGTAATTTTGTTTCATAATCTATATCATGCTTATCAAGGTTTTCTAATTCTTTCTTAAAAATAACAGGATCTATTACAACCCCATTTCCAACAACATTTAAAGCTGTTTTATGAAAAATCCCAGAAGGAATAGTGTGCAAAACGTGTTTGTGTCCATCAAAAATTAGTGTATGACCAGCATTAGGTCCTCCCTGAAATCTAGCTATAATATCATAGTTCTTTGTAAGAACATCTACAATTTTACCTTTCCCTTCATCTCCCCATTGTAGTCCTAGTAATAAATCTACCGCCATGTAATATAATTCTAAAAATTAGTTGTTTGATTGTTTTTTTGTTCCGTAAAAGTAAAGTGAATGATTGTGAATATCTATATCAAAAACCTCTTCTATTGTTTTTTTGATAACTTGAATTCTTGGATCACAAAATTCTTTAACTTCTCCAGTATCGGTAAGAATAACATGATCATGCTGCTTATCAAAATAACTCTTTTCATAACGAGCCATTGATTGACCATCAAATTGATGTTTTCGAACAAGACCACAATCTAGCAGTAAATCTATCGTATTGTACAATGTTGCTCTGCTTACCCGATAGTTTTTGTTTTTCATATTGATATACAAAGATTCTATATCAAAATGTTCATCTACATCATATATTTCTTGTAGAATAGCAAATCTTTCCGGAGTTTTTCTGTGCTTGTTCTCTTCTAAAAAAGTAGTAAATACTCTTTTTACAACTTCTTGATTGTTTTTTGAGACCATAGTATCACTTTATAAGTAAACAAATTTAATGTTATTATTCATATAAATAAGTGTTTTTACAGAAGGTTATTTACATTGTATTAACACGTTCTACTTTTTTAACGCCATCCACCTTTTTTATACTTTCTATTAACTTATTTAATTGTGTTCTATTTTTAACGCTAATAGATAATTTACCATCAAATATTCCTTCATTTCCAGCAATATTAATGCTGTGAATAAATACATCCATATTACTAGAAATAATCATGGTTAAATTATTTACGATTCCTTTATTATCTTCACCACTTACTTTTAAGATTGCTTTAAATTCTTGGTTTGAAGAATCTATCCATTTTGCTTTAATGACTCTGTAAGCATAGTTAGATTGTAATGAGATTGCATTTGGACAATCTTTTTTGTGAATTTTAATTCCTTCGGTTATTGTTATAAATCCAAACACTCTATCTCCTGGAATTGGTTTGCAACATTTAGAAGATGTATACTCTAATTTCTCTTCCTCTAGTCCAAAAACAAGATCATCATATTTTGCAGAAACTTCTTCTTTATTAATGAGTTCTTTAGAAGGAGCTCTTGTTAAGCGCTTCTTAAAGAAGTTCATGATCATATTGTTTCGCTGGCTCACAAAGTTTTTAAGTTGAGTATTGTCTATAGCGCCATTCCCAATTCTAAAGAATAAATCAAAGCTAGTTTTTAGTTTAAAAAAAACAACCAGTTCGTTTAAAGACTTTTCATTAAAATTAATTTTTAAGTGCCGCAATTTTCTAGCAAGAATTGCTTTTCCTTCTTCAGCTATTTTTTTCTCTTGATCTTTTAATGCTGTTTTAATTTTAGTTCTAGCTCTAGCAGTAATTACAAAGTCTAACCAACGTGCATTGGGTTTGTTATTTGATGTGGTATATACTTCAATTTGATCTCCACTTGCTAATTCATGACTTAATGGAACCAATTTCCCATTTACTTTTACACCTCTACACTTTAAACCAATATCTGTATGTATTGAAAAAGCAAAATCTAAAGCTGAAGCACCCTTTGGAAGTGATTTTAAATCACCTATGGGCGTAAATACATAAATTTCTTTGGCGTAAAGGTTTAATTTAAAATCTTCTACAAAATCTACAGCATTAATGCTTTGATTCTCTAGAGTTTCTTTCAAACGATTTAACCAACCATCTAAACCATTATCATTCTCTTCACTTTGTTTGTATTTAAAATGTGCTGCGTATCCTTTTTCTGCAATTTCATCCATTCTGTTAGAACGAATTTGTACTTCAACCCATTTAGCTTCGGGTCCTACAACTGTTATATGCAATGCTTCATAACCTGTAGATTTTGGTTGAGAAATCCAATCACGTAATCGAGAGGGGTTTGGTTTAAAATAATCAGTAACTATTGAATAAATTTTCCAAGCATCAAATTTTTCATCTTCAGACGTTGGTTCATAAATAATTCTGATTGCAAATTTGTCATAAACTTCATCAAAAGAAACATTTTGTTTGCGCATCTTTCTTCGAATAGAAAAGATTGATTTAAACCTTCCTCTAATTTGGTACTTGAAACTTTCTTTACTTAAACCACTATTTAAAGTGTTTTCAAATGATTTTATATAGTTTTCTTGATCTTCTTTACTTTCACTAATTTTACTAACAATGTCATTGTATACCTCTGGTTCTGTATATTTTAGCCCTAAATCTTCTAATTCAGTTTTTATATTATACAATCCAAGACGATGAGCAAGAGGCGCATAAATATATAAAGTTTCTGAAGCAATTTTAACCTGTTTGTCGGCAGGCATGGCATCCATTGTTTGCATATTATGCAATCTATCTGCTATCTTTATTAAAATTACACGTACATCATCATGAAGAGTGAGTAACATTTTTCTGAAATTTTCAGCTTGTATAGAATGATCTTTGTCTTTCTTTAAACTAGAAATTTTTGTTAAACCACTTACAATTCTGGCAACAGTATCACCAAACAAACGCTCTATGTCATTTACTGTGTATTTGGTGTCTTCAACCACATCATGTAATAGGGCGGCGGCAATAGATGTAGCACCTAATCCAATTTCATTTGCTACAATTTTAGCTACTGATATTGGATGAAAAATATAGGGCTCGCCAGTTTTTCTTCTTTGAGTAGAATGAGCTTCAACAGATAAGTTAAATGCTTTCCGTATCATTAACTTATCGGATCTTGATAATGTTTGATAGGTTTCTTTTAAGAGGTTTTTATAGCGTTTAGCTATCTCTTTATTTTCTTCTTCTATGGTTGCTTTGTATTCCAATAATTAGTTATAAACTATACGTATTTCATAAAATATTGTGTGGATAATCCTTGAATATTTAGACCCATTCAATAGATAATGAATGTAGTACAAAAAATGTGTCTGAGCAAATTTTTAAGCTGAGTTTATTGCTTTAAATTTTTAACTCTTTCAAATAATGTTGGATGTGAGTAATGAATAAATACGTACAGAAAATGTGGTGTAAGATTACTTAAACTATTTTTAGATAATTTTTTTAATGAGCTAATTAACGGTTCGCTAGCAAATGTTTTTTTAGCATAATTATCTGCTTGATATTCAAATTTTCTAGACATATAATTCATAAACATCCCTGTAACTTCAGATATTGGCGAATATAAAATACCAAATGCAATGAGTCCAATATGAAAGCTTGGCACAGAAACACCCAAAGCTATTGATAATATTGGCGAATGAATAAATAATGATAAAAGAAATAAAGTAAGACCAGTAAGCACAATAGAGGCAATTAAATTAAAAACTATATGCTTTCTTTTGTAATGACCAACTTCATGAGCTAACACAGCAACTATTTCATCGATAGTTAGATCGTTTATAAGTGTATCATATAATGTAATTCGTTTTTGATTTCCAAAGCCAGAAAAATAGGCGTTAGCTTTTGTAGAACGTTTAGAGCCATTAATCACAAAAATATTATTTAATGTAAACCCAACAGAATTTGCATATTTTGTAATAGCATCTTTAAGATTCCCCTCTTCTAAGGCTGTTTGCTTATTAAATAACGGAACTATAATTTTAGAATAAAACATATTCATAAACAAGGAGAAAACGGTAACTAAACTCCAAGAATAGAGCCAAAAATAGGTTCCTGTAAATTCATAAAACCAAATAATTAAAGCTAAAATAAAGCCACCTAATATAATAGACATTAACAGACCTTTTAGTTTGTCTATAATAAAAGTTTTTTTACTAGTTTTATTAAAGCCAAATTTTTCTTCAATAACAAAGGTTTTATAGTATGAAAAAGGGGTGGTTAAAAGATCACTGCCAATGATAATAATACCAAAGAAAATTAAACCTATTATAATGGTATTTTCTGAATAAGCTCTGGCAAAACTATCAACCAAAGAAAATCCGTCTAAAAAGAAAAAACTAAGTGTTAATACTATTGAAAATAGAGAAGTTACAATACCAAAACGATAGTTTGTTTTTTTATAGCTCTGAGATTTTTTATATTCTTTTCGATCATAGACATCAGAGACTTCTTCAGGAATTACATCCTCAAAATGAGATGCATTCAGAGAGTCTAAGAGTTGATCAACTAAAAACTTTAGTACTAAAATAGCAATGAAAACATAAAATAAAGTAGGTGGTTGCATTATTCGTTTAGTTTTTTTCTTGCATACATAGCTGCTCCAATAATACCAGCATTATTCTTAAATTTCGCAATTTTTATCTTAACGTCTGAGCTTAAGTAATGTTTAAACTCATCATGTTTTTTACTGATACCGCCACCTAAAATAATAAGATTAGGAGAAAATATAGTGTTAATTTGATGTAATAATATATCTAGACGTAAAGACCATTCTTTTAAGGTTAACTTCTCTTTTTTTCTGATAGAATCTGCACAAAAAAACTCTATTATATTTCCGTCTTCATGTAACAACTTACCAAGTTCTAAATTAGGTATCAATTTACCATTATAAAATAAACCTGAGCCAATACCTGTACCAATAGTAACTACAATTACCAATCCTTTTTTTCCTTTTCCTGCGCCTAAGCTTACTTCAGCAATTCCTGCCAAATCTGCATCATTACTAACATAAAATGGAATATTACAGGTGTTTTTAAAAAAATCATCAACTTGTATATTTTTCCATAATGGACTTAAATTTCCAGAATGGATGCACTTTCCGTCAATAATTGTTGTTGGGAAACTACAACCTATTGCTTTTTTCCAATTAAAATGCGTAACCATTTCCTGAACTACTTTAGCAATAGCTTCTGGTGTTGCAGGTTTTGGAGTAGCTATTCTGTGTCTTTCAGATAGTAATTCTCCAGACTTTGTATCTACAATAGCAGCTTTAATTCCAGAGC
This sequence comes from Flavobacterium sp. SCGC AAA160-P02, assembly GCA_000383355.1. Taxonomy (GTDB): domain Bacteria; phylum Bacteroidota; class Bacteroidia; order Flavobacteriales; family Flavobacteriaceae; genus Polaribacter. The sequence goes on from KB911146.1 coordinate 29,829, forward strand.
CACCAATATCCATACCTAATACTTTCATGAAAAATGTTATTTAAATTTTCGTTGTCTTTTTGCTTCAAAAAGTAATACTGCAGCAGCAACGGAAACATTCATAGAATCTATTTCTCCTTGCATTGGAATGTTAATATTTTTAGTTGCTGTATCTCTCCAAATTTGTGTTAATCCAGTAGCTTCTGTCCCAACAATAATTGCTGAGGCTTCCCTGTAATCTTGTTCAGTATATGAGTTTGAGTTTTGCAATGTTGCAGCAAAGGTTTTAATATTTTGATCTTTAAAGAATCTAATGATCTCCTCAGAAGATGCAATTACTAATTGATTTGTAAAAATACAACCAACACTTGATCTAATTACATTTGGATTGTAAATATCAGTTTTAGCATCTGCTAAAATAATAGCATCAATATTTGCCGCATCTGCAGTTCTAAGCATGGCGCCAATATTTCCTGGTTTTTCAATGCCTTGAATTACTAATAGTAATGGTTTTTTGTTTTTAAATTGTAGCGATTCTAAATTGATGTTTTTAGACTCAGCAATAGCTATAACACCTTCTGTAGATTCTCTGTAGGCAATTTTTTGATAGACTTCCTGAGAGATTTCAATCAGTTCAATTTCTTTAAATTGTGTAATAAATTCAGAAGATACTTTATGAGAAACAAATAGGAGTGAAGTAATACAGTAATTTCCTTTGATGGCTAATTCTATCTCTCTTTTTCCTTCTATTACAAACAATCCTTGCTTTCTTCGTTCGCGAGATTTTTCTTGAAGTTTAAGAATATTTTTAATCTGAATGTTTTGAAGGCTATGAATTTGTTTCATCAAAGCAAAAGTAGGAAATTTTGAGATCATTAAAGGTAAGCCAAAAGACAATAAAATGATCTAGTTAAAGAGTTCTGATTTTCTTAATTAGTTAGAATAAAAAAAGCGCCAAATTGGCGCTTTTTTTAAGATTATTTCTTTCCATTTATTTTTGAATCATACCTTTTCCATAGAGTAGTATGATGTGATTCTAAACTTATTTTTCTGCCTTGAATAAAGGCATGATTTAGAATATTTCCTCTCATATCTAAAGCATCGCCTTCAGATATAAACAATGTTGCATCTTTACCTACCTCTAATGTTCCAGTAGTTTTTTCGATCCCTAATATTTTAGCAGCATTCCCAGTAATCATTGCTACAGCTGCTTCCTTGTCTACGCCATGTGCGGCATAAGTTCCTGCATAAAAAGGTAAGTTTCTCGTATTCATACGTTCCATTTGCCCCTCCATACCAATAGCAACTGTAAGCCCAGCATCTATTAAAATTGCAGCATTTCTGTATGACAAATCATAATCATCATCTTCATTTTCTGGAATTCGATGCGCTCTTTCTACAACAACAGGAATATTGTGTTTAATTAACAAACTGGCTACTTTTTCAGCTCCATCTCCATGAACTACTACCATATCTGTAATTCCTAGATCTTTAAACATGGTTACTGCATCTGTAATTTCTTTATGACCACTAACATGAATAAATATTTTTTGAGATCCATTAAACAATCCTTTTGTTGCTTCGTAAGTTAAATTTATTTTTTGATTGTTTTCAGTTATATAACGTTTTGCTGCAGCAAAATAATCTTGAATACGCTGCGTATTTTTGGAGTATTTTTTGTCTAACTTTAAACCTGAATCTTCACCCAGCCACCATCTTCCTCTAGTAAATGTTTCTGGCCAATTAATATGTATAGCATCGTCAACTTTTACCGCAGCATCTTCCCAATTCCATGCATCTAGTTGCATTATTGAAGAAGTTCCAGAAATAACACCACCTCTTGGTGTAATTTGTGCCATTAAAACCCCATTTGGCCTCATAGATTCAACCACTTTGCTTTCTGCATTGTAGGCTATTAAACTTCTAACATGAGGTAACATAAGACCAATTTCATCTGTATCTACAGATGCTTTTACTGCATCAACTTCTGCCAATCCTAAAGAGGCATTAACAGCTATAAAACCAGGGTAAATATGCTTGCCCTTCGCATTTACGACAGTTCCTTGTCTAGCAATTTTTACTAACGTGCTACCAACAAAAGTAATTTTTCCGTTGTTAAACATTATCAAAGAGTTTTCTATAACGTCTCCGTTGCCTAAATGAGCAGTTGCTCCTTCTATAGAAAAGGCATTTACTTGTTTAGAAGCAGGTGTTTGTTGTGCGATGATAGATCCTGCTAAGAAGCAAAATATCATATTAAATATTATGTATTTTTTCATGTCTCTCATTGTTATATTATTCTGTATCACAGGTAAAGTTTTTTAAGATTTTTTTACTAGGAGCTTGTGTTTTAGTGCCTTTCATTTTCTCCTGTAACATCATGCTAATTAGCTTGCTTTTTTCTTTTTTAATTGCCATGCGTTTTTTCTTATCTTCTTCAAGATCAAAGAAAACTTTTCCTTCAATAATTGTTTTCTCAGCAATGGCATAGATAGAAAGTGGATTGTGACTCCATAATACAACATCAGCATCTTTTCCAACTTTAATACTTCCAACTTTTTCGTCTATATGAAGAAGTTTTGCAGGATTGATAGTCACCATATTCCAGGCGTCAAGTTCTGTCATTCCGCCATATTTTATTGTTTTTGCAGCTTCTTGGTTTAATCTTCTAGACATTTCTCTATCATCAGAATTAATAGCTACAGTAACCCCTGCATTATGCATAATTGCAGCATTGTATGGAATAGCATCATTTACTTCGTATTTATATCCCCACCAATCTGAGAAGGTAGAACCTCCAACTCCATGTTCTTTCATCTTATCTGCTACTTTATAGCCTTCTAAAATATGTGTGAATGTGTTGATCGTAAAATTGAATTTTTCGGCAACTTTAATTAACATATTAATTTCACTTTGTACATAAGAATGACAAGAAATAAAACGTTCTTTATGTAAGATTTCTGCTAAAGTTTCTAGCTCTAAATCTTTACGATAGGCTTTTCCACTTTTCTTTAAAGCATCATATTCTTTAGCTCTTTGGAAATAATCTACAAAAACTTGTTCAACTCCCATACGTGTTTGTGGAAATCTATAACTAGAATTAGAACGAGATTGTTTTACGTTTTCACCCAGAGCAAATTTTATAAATTTAGGTGAGTTTTCATAAATCAAGTTTTTTGCATTCTCTCCCCATTTCAATTTTATAATGGCAGAACGACCCCCAATAGGGTTTGCAGAACCATGAAGAATTTGAATAGAAGTTACTCCACCTGCTAAATTTCTGTAGATATTAATATCATTGGGGTTTACAACATCTTCTATAGTAACTTCTGCAGTAGAGTTATGACCACCTTCGTTTATGGCTGAAGCTCCAATATGAGAATGCTCATCAATTATTCCTGCAGTTAAATGCTTTCCTGTTCCGTCTATAACAGTAGCTCTTTTATCTGAAAGGCTCTTGCCAATCTGGGTAATTTTCCCATTTTTAAGCAGTACATCGGTGTTTTTTAAAACACCTGCTGCTTCACTAGTCCAAACGGTCGTATTTTTAATTAAAAGAGTCTGTTGTGTTGGTTGAGAGAAGTTTCCTAGACCAATATTAGGATAACTTACAGAGAGCAAGGTAGGAGTGTCAGAAGTCTTTTCTTTCCTATCTTTTTTCTTTGAGTCTTTTGTGTCTTCACTATCTTTGGTGGCAGACCATAAAGACTCGGTTCCATCTATACTAAAATATGTACCACTTAATCCAGTAGATGAAGGTTGGGCCAATATTCTAGAAAAATCACCATTGTTGTTCATTGTCATGGAAACCCATCCGTCAGAAAAAGAAAATTTAGAAGTTATTTTTTTTTCATCAGAAGTTAGACTTCCACGTTGTTTAGCCTCCTTTCCAGAAACTTTTAATTGAAAAGATGTTCCTTCAATAGAAAAACTATATTTTCCATTAATATCTTTAATATTCATGTCATTAATAACATGTTGATCTCCTTGAACCCAGTTTTCATAGATAGTTGTTCCTTTATCAAAGACATCTCCATTGGTGATGATAAAATTAGCCTGACTTCCTGAGTTTAAATTCCCAATATCAGATTTTCCAATCATACTAGCAGGGATTGTTGTGAGAGCCTCTAATGCTTTAGTTTTATCAAAACCATAGCTAATTGCTTTTTGTAGATTTTTATGAAAAGATTTTACAGATTTTAAATCATGTGTAGTAAGGGCAAAGGTTATGTTGTTGTCTGCTAACACTGCCAAATTAGAAGGTTCTTGATTCCAACTTCTCATATCATGAAGAGAAATTTTATTTGCAATTAGTGGATTGCTTACATCATATGGTTTTCTGAAATTAATAGGGATAATCATGTTTGCTCCCGTTGCTTTGATATCATTTATTTTTTCAAATTCATCTCCACCACCAACAATGGTGTATTGAATACCAAACTCGTCTCCAACTTTGTCTGCTCTAAAAACATCTAATTGATTTCCAGCATCAAATATTTGAATCAGATTTTTATTGTTGTTTAAAGAAGCTAAAGAAGCATCTGTATTTTTTATGTTTCCACTAGCATACCAGTCTGCATCTAAATACATCTGACGTAATAAAGCCATGGCTCCCATTCTAGAGGTAGGGTAGTTTTGTGTAGATAATAAACTTTTTGCAAATGATAAATACTGAGCAGATTTTTTATCTAAAATTCTATACCCATCAGATGATTTGGTATTTAGCGCAACTAACATTCCATTACCTCTTACAATACCATCTTGCATGTGCGTATTTACAACACCAAAACCAGCATTCACCAATTCTTTTGCTTTTTTATCATCAAAAGAAAACAGTTGAGATGCATCTACTTCTGGTCTAATATGATCATTCCAATAATGACCAGTTCTGGTGGCATCATACTGAGGAGTTCTACTTCTACCTCCTTTTCTTTTTGGCTTTTTAACACCAAAATCTGAATATATATCAATAAAAGACGGATATATTGTTTTTCCTTTTAAATCTATTGTTCTTGCTCCAACTGGTACTGAAACAGATTTCCCAACGCTCACAACTTTACCATCTCTAACAAGCAGTGTTCCTTTTTTGATAATTGAAGTAGGTGTCGTGTATATTTTTGCGTTGATAAAAGCAACTGTTGTATTTTTAGTTGTCTTTACACTAGTGTTGATTGGAAAGTAGTCTTGCGCTTGTAAAAAAGATATAGACAAAAGCATGAGTACTAGAAATAGTTTTCTCATTATTATAGTTGTTTGATTTTTCATAAATTTATTGAGAACTAAACTCACAGAGAGTTTTTTATTTTTTTTTAACAAAACTTTATGAGAGTAATACCTCTATAGTTTTCATTGGTGAATAGTAATATTCTTTTTCAGAATGTTAGAAATTTTCAACAAAAGGCAACATAACACCTTTCTAATTATCTACAGATTTTCTAAAGTAACTAATTAATAAATCAACTACGTAATTATAGGAATCTACTCCTTTTTGTTGTTTATTAGATTTAAGATATGCATTGTATCCTTTTTTTACAATAGGTTCAAAAGGGTTCTTATAGCCATTCCAGAACTTAGAAGATGCAGTAAAGTCTTTAATAATTCCTGTATGTATTGTTTTGTAAAGCACCCAGTATTGTTCTGGGTCTCTTTTGTACAATTCAAACAACATATACCTTGTAGCCATTCTATAGGCACCATACTTAAAATAGAGGTCTTCATTAGATAAAGCTGCCAGAAACCCCACAAAATTCGCCTCATTTTCTGCTGCAAAACCAATTTGATGTGCCATTTCATGACAGGTAGTTGTTGGTAAGCTTGTTGTCGGAATTTTACTATTTACCTGTGCTTCACCAGTAAATGGGTTAAAATAACCCGAAGTACCATTGTAAGACTGAAAAAGACTCATTAAAGAATTTTTAGCAACCCCATATTTATGAGTAAACTGAGGCATTTCTTTTGCCAGTTCATTGTATCCGTTCTTTGCAAGTGAGTAGATTTCTTGATGAGAATAAGGAATCTTTATCATTATAGAATCAGATTTTGTAATTACAAAATGGGCATTGTTTAGTTTAGAAATTAAATACTCAGAGACATCAATTAATTCTTTATTACTGTAAGAAGTAGTTTGATACCCTAAATTTTTAGATAAAGGCTCTCTGTAATAGTTTAATCCCCACAAAAAATAAAAGAAGAAATAAATAACAGAGATAAAAGAAGTAATTCCTAAAAGTTTAGAAAAGAAATTTTTAAATCTTGTCAATACTAATTTATAGATAAAGTATATGCTATAAAAAACAGCAAAGAAAATGAAAAGATCTCCAATAGAAACAGAGATCCACCCAAATAAAATTCTAAGAAGAGAGCTGATGTAGGGATATATACCCATAGAATAATAGACCTCTACAAAAGAAGGATTGTGTTCTATCCATTTCATCAATAGCACTTGAATTCCCAAAAAAAGTGTGAGATAAAGATTTCTTTTTTGTACTTTCATTGTTGTAAAAATACACAAGAATTTTACAACTTTGTACTTTGTTAACATGATAATAACAATTTGGTTAACAAATCTTGTGTACAAATAAATAGTGATAAGAGAATCTTCAATCCCAAGTAAAAATATACATTTGTTACCATGGAGAAAACGCAATCATTTAGTGGTCAAAAGATAGAGAAAACTAGAATTATTAGTCTTGAAAAAGGTAAAATACCACCTCAAGCAGTTGATTTAGAAGAGGCTGTGCTTGGAGCTATGATGATTGATAAAAAAGGTATAGATGATGTAATTGATATCTTACATCCAGATGCATTTTACGAAATAAAGCATCAAGAGATTTACAGAGTCATTTATGATCTCTTTCAAGAATCTAAACCTATAGATTTACTGACTGTTTCTAATGCCTTGAGAAAAAACGCAAAACTAGATTTAGTTGGTGGTGATTTTCATTTAATCAGGTTAACACAAAAAGTAGCTTCATCTGCACATATAGAATATCATGCAAGAATTATTCTTCAAAAATATATTCAACGTAGGCTAATTAGTATTTCAAGTGATATTATTGAGAATGCTTATGATGAAACAGCAGATGTATTTGATTTATTAGACAATGCAGAAGCAAAATTATTTGAGGTAACACAAGGAAATTTAAAGAAAAGTTCAGAAGGAGCCAGTGATCTTGTTAAACAAGCATTGACAAAGATTCAGGAAATTTCCAATAAAGAAGGAATGAGTGGTTTAGCTACTGGCTTTACAAAATTAGACGCTATTACTTCTGGTTGGCAACCTTCAGATTTAATTATTATTGCAGCTCGTCCTGGTATGGGAAAAACAGCCTTTGTTATTTCTATGGCAAAAAATATGGCAATAGATTTTAATCATGCTGTAGCTGTTTTCTCTTTAGAGATGTCTTCTGTTCAGTTAATTACTAGAATGATTTCTTCCGAAACCGGCTTAACCTCAGAAAAGCTTCGTAAAGGAAATTTAGAACCTCATGAATGGGAACAGTTAAATGTAAAAGTAAAACGTTTATCTGATGCACCTATTTTCATAGATGATACACCATCATTATCAATTTTTGATTTACGTGCAAAAGCACGAAGATTAGTGTCTCAACATAATGTTAGAATTATAGTGATTGATTATTTACAATTAATGACTGCTGGAAATAACAATAAAGGGGGTGGAAATCGAGAGCAAGAAATTTCAATGATTTCTAGAAACTTAAAAGCTTTAGCAAAAGAGTTAGAGGTTCCGGTAATTGCACTTTCTCAGTTGTCTAGAGCAGTAGAAACAAGAGGTGGTAGTAAAAGACCCTTATTGTCAGATTTACGTGAATCTGGAGCAATTGAACAAGATGCAGATATTGTATCTTTTATTTTTAGACCAGAATATTATGGAATGACAGAATGGGATGACGATGACCATACACCCTGTGAAGGCCAAGGTGAATTTATTATTGCAAAACATAGAAATGGTGGATTGGATAATATTCGTTTAAAGTTTACAGGGCATTTAGCAAAATTCTCAGATTTAGAGGAAGGCTTTAGTAGTGAGTTTCAATCTAGTATGAATACAGATTTTGCAGAAGATGTTTTTCCAGATACTAGAATAGAACCAAAAGATGCTTTTGGAATGGGTGAAGACGATGTGCCTTTTTAGTCTTAAAAATTAGGAGAGTTCTTATTAATTTAATATTTCTTACATGAAACGCATTTTAATTTTAATACTTTTTTTTAATAGTGCTCATTTGCTAGTATCGCAAGAGCAAAAAACACCTTTTCAATCTTTAGATGTGTTTTCTTTAGAATGGGCTTCAAACCCTCAAATATCTCCAGATGCTTCTCAGGTAATCTACAGAAGAAACGGCTTTGATATTATGAAAGATAGATCTAGAGGAAATCTTTGGATTCTTAATACAGACGGCTCTTCGCACAGAAAATTAACCTCAAGAGAAGTAAATGAATCTAACGCAAGATGGTCTCCAGATGGTAAGCGTATTGCCTTTGTAAGTTCAACAGATGAAGGTTCAGAACTTTATATGTATTGGGTTTTAACAGGGCAAATTGCAAAATTATCGCAATTAGAAATGTCTCCAGGAAATATAACCTGGTCTCCAGATGGGAAACAGATTGCTTTTACAATGTTTAAAGCAGAAAAGCCACCAGTTATCATAAAAATGCCAACAAAACCAACAGGAGCTAATTGGGCAAAACCTGCAAGAATTACAGATAGGTTAAAACATGAGGCTGACGGAAGAGGATATATGAAACCTGGTTTTACACATGTCTACATAATTCCCGCACAAGGAGGTACACCTAGACAAATAACAAGTGGTAATTTTAATCATTCTGGTACCTTATCTTTTTCACCAGATAATAACTCAATTTATTTTTCTGCCAATCGTGTTGAAGATTGGGAGTATGATTTTAGAAATAGTGAAGTATATAAAGTAGATGTTTACACCAAAGATATTACAGTTTTAACCTCTCAAAAAGGACCAGACTTTTCACCGAAAGTTTCTCCTAATGGAAAAAAAATAGCTTTTGTAGGATTTAAAGATAAAGTACAAGCTCATCAAAACAGGGTGTTGTATTTAATGGATTCTAATGGTAAGAATAGAAAGGTGGTTTCTGAAAATTTTGATAATAGTATTTCAAATATTTCATGGGACACATCAGGAAAAGGGCTGTATTGTACTTATGATGAAAAAGGAAATTCAAAAGTAGCCTACATCAATACAAACGGTAAAATAACGAAACTAGCTGATAATTTAGGAGGTACTACCATTGGAAGACCGTATGCATCTGGCTCGTATTCTGTTGCCAATAATGGAACGCTAGTTTTTACACAAACAAGACCAGAATACCCATCGGAACTAGCAGTAATTCAAGACAAAAAACCACCAAGGCTAATTACCAATTTAAATGAAGATGTTCTAGCCCACAAGATCCTAGGAGAAACAGAGGAAGTTTGGTATACCTCTTCTTTTGATGGGAGACAGGTACAAGGCTGGATTGTAAAGCCACCTTTTTATGATGCTTCAAAAAAATATCCACTTTTAGTAGAAAATCATGGAGGACCAATTTTAAATTATGGTGATCGCTTTACAGCAGAGATTCAATTATATGCAGCAGAAGGATATGTGGTGTTCTACCCAAACCCAAGAGGAAGTACTAGTTATGGAGAAGAGTTTGCAAACTTATTATACAATAATTATCCAGGACAAGATTATAATGATGTCATGGATGGAGTTGATTATTTAGTGAAAAAAGGAATTGTTGATACTCAAAAATTATTTGTAACAGGAGGGAGTGCAGGCGGTATTATGACTGCTTGGATGATTGGTAAAAGTAATCGCTTCAAAGCTGCTGTTGTTGTAAAACCTGTGATGAATTGGATTAGCAAAACATTAGTTGCTGATAATTATTTTGGGTATGCAAATTCAAGATATCCAGGCCAACCTTGGGAAAATTTTGACAACTACTGGAAGTTTTCTCCATTATCTTTGGTAGGTAACATAGAGACACCAACCATGGTGATGGTGGGTATGGATGATTTAAGAACACCTCCCAGCGAAGCAAAGCAATTATACCATGCTTTAAAATTGAGAAAAATTGAAACAGTATTAGTTGAAATTCCTGGAGCTTCTCATGGTATTGCAAAAAAACCTAGTAATTTAATAAGCAAAGTAGCACATACTTTAGCATGGTTAAAGAAATACAATCCTTAGCCCTTAATAGATAATTTTATATTGAAAAAACTTGTCATAGCTTTAATCTTTCTGCTAACATCAAACTCAATTTGGGCTTCTTTTATTTATGTTCCAATGAATAACGATACCCAAAAAAACCATTTGAAAGCCTACGGTATTGTTTATTTCGCATTACAAGCCGAATTAAAAGCCAAATGGTTGCTAAACTACGATGGAGGAGCGTTTTTAATCGAAAATAATACGCTTGTAGAGAATGAATGTAAAATTCGTGGTGTTTCTTATCAAGTAATTTCTGATGCAAAAGCACAACTTATATTACAAGATATTTCATCACCTTCCAAAAATCAAGAAGCAGTTACTTTAGAAAAAGCACCTAAAATAGCTGTGTATTCACCAAAAGATAAAATGCCTTGGGATGATGCAGTTACCATGGTTTTAAGCTACGCAGAAATACCGTTTGACGTTATTTATGACCAAGAGGTATTAAATGATCAATTATTATTATATGAATGGGTACATCTGCATCATGAAGATTTTACCGGACAATATGGGCGTTTTTATGGAGCTTTTAGAACAGTACCTTGGTATGTAGACGGAAAAATACGAGCACAAAAATCTGCAAAAAGTTTAGGCTTTAATAAGGTTTCACAACTAAAGTTAGCTGTTAGTAAAAAACTAAGAGATTTTGTAATAGGTGGTGGATTTATGTTTGCAATGTGTTCTGCAACCGATAGTTTTGATATTGCTTTAGCGGCAGAAGGAGTAGATATTGCAGAATCTATGTTTGATGGAGACCCTTCAGAATCTAATTATCAATCTAAAATAAACTTTAATAGAACATTTGCTTTCAAAGACTTTAACTTAATTCGAAACCCTACTACCTATGAATTTTCTTCCATAGATATGACTCGTAAGCGTTCTATCCCAAAAACATCCGATTACTTTTCATTGATTGAGTTTTCTGCAAAATGGGATCCGGTGCCCACTATGCTAACTCAAAATCACACTCAATTAGTCAAAGGTTTCATGGGACAAACTACCTCTTATAATAGAGCTACTATAAAATCTAATGTATTAGTAATGGGAGAGAATAGAACAAACAGAGAAGCAAGATATATTCATGGCACAAAAGGAAAAGGAATGTTTACTTTTTATGGCGGGCATGATCCTGAAGATTATACCCACAGAGTAGGTGATCCTAAAACAGAATTAGATTTACATCCAACATCTCCAGGATATCGTTTAATTTTAAATAATGTTTTATTTCCAGCAGCAAAAAAGAAGAAGCAGAAGACATAGTTAATAACCTTGTTAATTTCGTATCTAAATAAACCTTGTCAATTGTTTTTTAAAAAATTACTTTTGCACAACAAATATGAATTCATGGCTACAACGCAACAATTACAAGATTTTACACAACAAGTAAGAAGAGATATTTTAAGAATGGTTCACGCTGTAAATTCTGGTCATCCAGGAGGTTCATTAGGCTGTGCAGAGTTCTTTACTGTCTTATACCAAGAAGTGCTAGAGTATTCAACAGATTTTTCAATGGACGGAGAAAACGAAAACCTTTTCTTCTTGTCTAACGGACATATTTCACCTGTTTTTTACAGTGTTTTAGCTAGAAGTGGTTTCTTTCCAGTGGAAGAGTTGGCTACTTTTAGAAAAATGAATACCCGTTTACAGGGGCATCCAACAACTCACGAGGGATTGCCAGGTATTAGAATTGCATCTGGTTCTTTAGGGCAAGGAATGTCTGTGGCAATAGGTGCAGCAGAAGCAAAGAAATTAAATGGAGACAGCAAGATTATTTATACTTTACACGGTGACGGTGAATTGCAAGAAGGTCAGGTATGGGAATCTGCAATGTATGCCTCAGGAAAAAAAATAGATAATTTAATTTCTACAATAGATGTTAATGGAAAGCAAATAGATGGAGCTACAGATGATGTTTTACCTATGGGAAGTATTAGGGCAAAATTTGAAGCGTTTGGCTGGGATGTTCTAGATGTAAAAAAAGGAAATGATATTGAAGCTATTATAGCTGGTCTAGCAGAAGCAAAATCTAGAACTGGAAAAGGAAAACCAGTTTGTATTTTGTTACATACAGAAATGGGTAACGGTATAGATTTTATGATGCATACCCATGCTTGGCATGGTAAAGCTCCTAATGATGAGCAATTGGCAAATGCATTAGAGCAAAACCCTGTCACACTTGGTGACTATTAATAATACTAAGTATTAGATATGTTAAATCCTACTGTTCATTCAGTAGGTTTTTTTTGTTATTACCAGCTTTTCTTTTTATTAATTACATGATTATATATATTAAATAATAGGTTTTTTTTATGTTTTTATTTAGAATTCAACGTAAGTAAAAAAGTATCTTTACGTCTGTAGAATTAAATTTATAAAATGCGAATAGGAATTGTATGTTATCCAACTTTTGGAGGTAGTGGTGTTGTAGCTACAGAATTAGGGATGGCCTTGGCAGATAAAGGGCATGAGGTTCATTTTGTAACCTATAATCAACCTGTTCGGTTAGATTTCATCTCTCATGACTTGCATTTTCATGAAGTTTTAATGGAAGAGTATCCATTGTTTCAATACCAACCTTATGAGCTTGCATTGTCTACCAAATTAGTAGAAGTTGTTTCTAAATACAACTTAGAAATCTTACATGTTCATTATGCAATTCCTCATGCTTATGCAGCTTATATGGCAAAGATGATGTTAAAAGAGAAAGGGATAGATATAAAAGTAGTGACAACTCTTCACGGAACAGATATTACTTTGGTTGGAAGCCATCCAAGTTATAAGACAGCTGTAGAGTTTAGTATCAATAATTCTGATGTGGTTACTTCAGTTTCTGAAAGCTTAAAACAAGATACTTTACGATTGTTTACAATTACTAATGAAATTAAAGTAGTTCATAATTTTATTGATACAGAAAAGTATGATCGAGAATCACAAAACGAATGTCAACGAATAGCTGTAGCAAAACCAGAAGAACGGATTTTAACACATATTTCAAATTTTAGGCCTGTAAAACGAATAGAAGATGTTGTGAAAATATTTTATAATGTACAAAAAGAGATTCCGGCCAAACTTTTAATGGTAGGTGAAGGTCCAGAAAAAAGAAATGCAGAGTTATTGGTAAAAAAGTTAGGAATTTCTGACAGCGTAATTTTCTTAGGTAATAGTCATGAAATAGCAAAAATATTATGTTATACAGATGTCTTTTTATTACCCTCTAAAAGTGAAAGTTTTGGCTTGTCTGCTCTTGAAGCAATGGCAGCAGAAACTGCTGTCATATCTACAAATACAGGAGGTTTACCAGAGGTAAACGTTCATGGTGTAACGGGCTATTTAAGTAATTTAGGTGATGTAGAAGATATGTCTAAAAATGCTGTAAGTATTTTAAAAGATGATGCAATTTTATTACGTTTTAAAGCGAATGCCAAAAAGCATACAAAACAATTTTGTTTAGAAAATATATTACCTGTTTACGAAGAGATTTACAGTTCTGTATTAGAAAAAGTACTTTAAGAGTTATAAAACTCAATGCTTTCTATAAGCAATTCATTACTTATTTTACAATCTAGTTTAAAATCTTCAAAATCATTAAGCAACACAAAATTTACTTGCCCATTGCTGTTTTTCTTATCGTGTTTTAATAAGTCAAATATAGGATCGTAATCTGAAACATCAATAACTACTTTCTCGTACATAACATCGATCATGTTTTTAACGATCATAACTTTCTCTTTGGAAAGTTGCAAAACCTTGTGAGATAAATAGGATTCACAAACCATACCAATAGCTATTGCTTCTCCATGAGTTAAGTTTTTTTTATTTTTAGACTCCAAAAAATAAGACTCTATTGCATGTCCTAATGTATGACCAAAGTTTAAAACTTTTCGCAATCCGTTTTCTTTAGGGTCTTGTAAAACTATTTCATTTTTTATCTCTATAGATCTATGAATTAATTCATTGATATTTAATGAATTAAAGTTTTTTATTAAGTCTAATAGTTTAACATCATATGTAAGTCCATATTTAATAATTTCAGCAATTCCTGAACGTGATTCTCTTTCATTTAATGTAGCTAAATAGTTCCCATCTATAAGTACAATTTGAGGATTTGCAAACAAGCCGATTTGATTTTTTAAAACACCTAAATCTACCCCAGTTTTTCCACCAACAGAAGCATCAACCATGCTAAGTAACGTGGTAGGAATATTTACAAAATCTATACCTCTTTTATAAGTTGAAGCAACAAAACCGCCTAAATCTGTGATAACACCACCTCCCAGGGTAATTAACAAACTATTTCTATCTGCACTTAACTCAGTAAGAGCATTCCAAACTCCGCCACAAGTATCTAAGTTCTTATTGATTTCTCCAGATTCTATTTCTATAATTTCAATCCGTTTATCTGTTTCAAGTAATGGAATGAATACAGGGTAACAAAGTTCAAGCGAGTTATCGTCTACTAAAATAAAAATTGAAGAATAGTCTTTTTTTATAAGTAAAGAGTTTAATTCTTTATATCCTTTATGTTTAAAATGCACATAATAAGTAGCTGCTTTAATAGATTTCATATTCCTTAAATTTCAAATACAAATAAACTACAAAATATTGAATAATTTAAGTCAGCTGACTATCTTTGTTTGTATATAAAAAATTAATGAAACTCTTTAATAATACTAAAATAGCGTTCTCACTTAAATCTGATTCTGAGTTAGAAAGAGCTTTTTTCCTATTTAAATTAATCCAAAGCCAGCCAATGGTTAAAATTGGTACTGCGGTTACTAACTTTGCCTTAAAGGCTCATTTACCTGTTGAAGGATTAATACGCTCTACAGTATTTGATCATTTTTGTGGAGGTGTAACAGAGGAAGATTGTATTTCTAACATTGAACAAATGCACACAAATGGAGTTTGTTCTGTGCTTGATTATTCAGTAGAAGGAAAAGAAACAGAAGAACAGTTTGAGTTGGTAAAAGCAAAAACCTTAAAGAATATAGAATTTGCCAAAGAAAAAGAAGCAATCCCTTTTGTTGTTTTTAAACCAACAGGAGTTGGTCGTTTTTCATTATATCAAAAAATTACAGAGAAAGAGCCGCTTTCTAATGATGAGAAAAGTGAATGGATTACTGTGGTAAATCGTTTTCACGAAATATGTGATAAAGCTTTAGCTTATGATGTACCTATTTTAATTGATGCAGAAGAAAGTTGGATGCAAGATGCTGCAGATATGCTGGTTGAAGAGTTGATGGAAAAATACAACACAGAAAAAGCGATTGTATTTAATACATTACAAATGTACCGACATGATAGAATGAATTATTTACGAAAATTACATCACAACGCAGATCAAAAAAAGTATCATATTGGATTAAAAATTGTACGTGGTGCCTACATGGAAAAAGAAAGAGATAGGGCTGAAGAAAAAGGCTATCCTTCGCCAATATGTATAGATAAGAAAGCTACTGATGACAACTATAATGAGGCCATCAACTATATGATGAATCATGAAAAAATGGCAGTATTTGCAGGAACTCATAATGAAGAGAGTTCTTATTTGTTACTAGAGTTAGCAAAACAGTACAAAATAGATCCTTCTGATAATAGATTATGGTTTGGGCAACTTTATGGAATGAGTGATCATATAAGTTTCAATTTAGCAAAAGAAGGTTATAATACTGCTAAATATGTGCCTTTTGGGCCAGTTAGAGATGTAATGCCTTATCTTATAAGAAGGGCAGAAGAAAACACTTCCGTAGCAGGCCAAACAAGCAGAGAGCTTAATTTAATTAAAGAAGAGAGGCTTAGAAGAAAATTATAATGAATTCAGTAGACGAAATAAAAGAACTCCTTCAAAAAAACAAAAAGCGCTTAGTTAAAGAACTTCAGCAGAGCAAAGAAGCTGTTTTTTTAATTAAAAAATCTACGCATTCTTCACTCTCTGAAGATGAAAAAGAGAAAGTTAGAATTCAACTATTAGATATTTGCAAAGCCATACCAGCATTTACTGTTTTTATGCTACCTGGAGGCGCTTTGTTATTACCACTGTTAATCAAGTTAATACCTGATATTTTACCTAGTGCTTTTAGGGAGGATGATGAACCAATAAATTAATACAAAATCTTCTTTTCTCTTAAAGTAAAACACTACTTTTGCAACTTCAAAAAAAGCAAGTATGCAATCAATAAGAAATATTGCCATTATAGCTCACGTAGATCATGGTAAGACAACGCTAGTAGATAAAATTATAGATCAAGCAAAAATTTTAGACGATCGTAAGGAACGAAAAGATTTATTGTTAGATAATAATGACCTTGAAAGAGAAAGAGGAATTACTATTTTATCTAAAAACGTATCTGTTAACTACAAAGGAGTAAAAATTAATGTAATAGATACTCCCGGTCACGCAGATTTTGGTGGTGAAGTAGAGCGAGTATTAAAAATGGCAGATGGTGTATTATTATTGGTAGATGCTTTTGAAGGACCAATGCCACAAACTAGATTTGTATTAGGAAAAGCCTTAGAATTAGGCTTAACACCTATAGTTGTCGTTAACAAAGTAGACAAAGAAAATTGTACTCCAGACTTAGTTCATGAAAAAGTATTTGATTTAATGTTTGCTTTAGAAGCTACAGAAGATCAATTAGACTTTGCAACTATCTATGGTTCTGCTAAGAATGGTTGGATGAGTACAGACTGGCAAGATCCAAAAGATAATATTTTAGATTTATTAGATGCTGTAATAGAATCTATACCTGAAGCTCCTTACAGAGAAGGATCTCCTCAAATGCAAATTACTTCTTTAGATTTTTCTTCTTTTACAGGAAGAATAGCTATCGGACGTGTTTTTAGAGGTGATTTAGAAGAGAATAAAGATTATATGTTGTGTAAAAGAGATGGTTCTACTAAAAAAGTTAGAATTAAAGAATTACACGTTTTTGAAGGAATGGGGAAAGCCAAAACTTCAAAAGTAAGAAGTGGAGATATTTGCGCAATAACAGGATTAGAAGGTTTTGAAATTGGTGATACCATTGCAGATATTGAAAACCCTGAAGCATTGCCAAGAATAGAGGTAGATCAACCTACCATGAGTATGTTGTTTACCATTAACAATTCACCATTTTTTGGAAAAGAAGGTAAGTATGTAACCTCTCGTCACTTACGTGATCGTTTGTTTAAAGAGATGGAGAAGAATTTGGCCTTACGTGTAGATGAAACTGATACAGAAGATAAGTTTAACGTTTTTGGCCGTGGAATCTTACATTTATCTGTACTGATAGAAACCATGCGTAGAGAGGGGTATGAATTACAAGTGGGTAGACCTCAAGTAATTATTAAAGATATAGATGGTGTAAAATCAGAACCTTATGAAACTTTATCTATAGATGTACCTGAAGAAGTTGCCTCTAAAGCAATTAATTTAGTTTCTTTAAGAAAAGGAGATTTATTAGTGATGGAGCCAAAGGGAGATTTACAACATTTAGAATTTACCATTCCATCTAGAGGATTAATTGGTTTGCGTAATAAAATTTTAACTGCAACAGCTGGTACGGCAATTATTAACCATAGATTTAGCGAATACGGAGCTTATAAAGGTGATTTCTCTGAAGACATTAAAGGAGCTATTGTATCTTCTGCAGCTGGTAAAGCTACAGCATATGCAATAGATAGATTGCAAGATAGAGGACGTTTCTTTATAGATATTAATCAAGAAATTTATATTGGTCAGGTTGTTGGAGAAAACAGCAAAGATTCTGATATGGGTGTGAATTTAATTAAAGGGAAACAACTAACAAACATGAGAAAATCTGGTACAGATGAGGCAATGAAAATTGCTCCTAAAGTAGATTTTTCATTAGAAGAATGTATGGAGTACATTAAAGGAGATGAGTATTTAGAAGTAACTCCAGAAAGCTTACGTATGCGTAAAATTACATTTAGACCATAAAATTTAAATTATAATTATATTACAAAAAGCTTAAGTAAAACTTGAGCTTTTTGTATTTTTTTTAAGTTCTGAAATGAGTTTAATTAATTACTCTAGACAGCTAGTTGAAATAAACTAACTGTTGCATTTTGGTAGTGTAATGGGAGTTCTGAAGTATGCTGTAATTTTGATAGGCCTATAAAATCAAAACCACATTTCTTATAGTGAGTTATGAGTCCAATATTCTCACCAACAGTGTCCATTCTAATGTATTTTTTATTTCTTCCTTGTGCATATTTTTTAGACCATGTTACAATCTCTTTCACTAAATTTCTACCTCTAAAATTAGGGTTTGTAGAGATTCTATGAATATAAATTGAAGGGGCCTCATTTTTAGCTCCCCAAATTTGAGGATCAGAATCAGTAGTTGCCCAAACACAAGCAATTTGTTGATCTATGATAAGTTTCCATTGTCTATTCTCGCTTATTTCTTTTTGAACTAGTTCTCTTTTAAATTTTGGCCAGGCAACCATAGATTTCTTATTTTGAAAATTAGTTGCTATTTCGTAAAGTTCGAATATGCGATCTATATCTTCAATTTGACTATTATAGATATTCATTATTAGGTAGTTTAGAATTTAGAGTTGTTACAATATGTCTTCATTGAGTTATGTGTTAACTGAAGTGTAATAGTTTTTTTAGTTCACTAAAATCTTCAATTATTAGATCAGCATTTTTTAAAGTTTGATCAGCTGAAAATGGGTTCTTGTAACCAATAACAAAAATTCCAGCATCGTTGGCTGCTTTTATTCCATTGTCTGAATCTTCTATTACAATACAGTTTTCTTTAGAAGTGCTTCCTAATATAGCAGCTTTTTCAAAAATTTCTGGATGAGGTTTGGAGGCAGTCAAATCTGCACCACTAATTTTTGCAGTAAAATACTGATGTAAATGAAAGCGAGAAAAAACTCGTTCTATATTAACCATTGCAGAAGAAGAAGCTAAAACCAGGGTTTGTTTTTGCACGTAACAAAACTGAATGAATTCTTCTACTCCAGTTACTAAATGTAATGTTGAATCATTTTCAAAAAAATCTACATATCTTTTTCTTTTTTCTAGGACCAAATCTTCAGGAGTTGCCTCTAAATTAAAATGAGCTACTAATTTTTGAAAGGCATTAATAGTAGAAGAGCCAGTAATGGTTTTGTATAGTTTGTCTGAAACATCAACACCAATATCATTGAAGGTTTCATAGTATGCTTTTTTATGAATTTCTTCAGAATCTATGATTACTCCGTCCATATCAAAAATAACACATCGTATATTTTTTGGTAGTTTCATTTATTCTAAAAATTTAGCTTTTAGTGATGGTGTAGGGATCATACAATTTTCTTGTTTACCAAACCATTTATATCTATTTCTAGCTATATAATCATATAAAAAATCATTAAAAAAATCAGGTAAAAGTGAACATATTTGAAGGAGCTTCCAGTATCCTAAAAATTCCTTTGCAATCTTTAGAGCAGCATTAGATTTTGAATAATATGCTTCTTCAGGCACATACAATAGAATAGAATCTAATTTTGAGATGTCTATGCCCAATTCTTTTGTAATTTCTTTACCAGTTTTTGATTGTATTGCTGCAAATAAAAAAACATTCTTTTTATCATACTTAATAACTCTCAAAACAGCATCATTGCATAAGTTACAAACACCATCAAATAAAATGAGTTTTTTGTTTTTTGGAATGGTATCTATAAGTTTCATCATGTCAACAACAAAAATAATGCTTAAAAACTTAAAAATTAGTGTAACAATTTAATTTTAGAGACGTCTTATGTGAGATGCTAGTAAAAACTAGTCTGTAGTATTTTGTTTTAACATAAAATTAGTAGCAGCAATCATGCTCATTAGCTACTTTTATACAAAAATTAACAAACGCAAATGATTCGTATAAATAACCTCCATAAGTCATATCCTATTGGTAAAGATTCTTTACATGTTTTAAAAGGAATAGACTTACACATTAAAGAAGGTGAATTTGTTTCAATTATGGGGTCTTCTGGATCAGGAAAATCTACCTTACTAAATATTGTTGGTTTATTAGACGAACATGACGAAGGAGATTACTTTTTAAATGGGCAAGAAATTAAAAATTTAAATGAAAAAAAGGGTGCTGTCTTAAGAAATAAATTTTTAGGATTTGTATTTCAATCTTTTAACCTTATCTCATACAAAACTGCCTTAGAAAACGTTTCATTACCACTTTATTATAAAGGTGTGTCCAGAAAAGAGCGTCAAAAAATAGCCCTAGATTATTTAGACAAAGTAGGTCTTAAAGATTGGGCATCTCATTTACCTAACGAATTATCTGGAGGACAAAAACAACGAGTAGCGATTGCTAGAGCATTGGTAACTCAACCCAAGGTAGTCTTAGCCGATGAACCAACAGGAGCTCTAGATTCTACTACTACAGATTCTGTGATGGATTTGTTAAAAGACATTAACAACGAGGGAATGACTGTTTTTGTGATTACTCACGAAGAAGAAGTGGCAGACCAAACCAAACGAATTGTTCGTTTAAAGGATGGAATCATTATTAGTGACACCATCAATACACAAAGAAATCCAGTTAAAACTGTTTAACTATGTTCGATTTAGATCGTTGGAGAGAAATTTTTCAGAGTATTAATAAAAATAAGTTACGGTCTATAATGTCTGGCTTTACCGTTGCTTTTGCTATTCTATTATTTACATTATTATTTGGAGTTGTAAGCGGTCTTAAAAATACTTTTGAAGGTGCTTTTGTAGATAATGCTGTAAATTCTATGATGGTAAGAGTTTGGAAAACTACAAAGCCATTCAATGGTTTGCAATCTGGAAGAAGAATTCAATTAAAGAATCCTGATTATAATTATATAGCTGAAAAATACGATTCTAAAATTGATTTGATGACAGCTAGAATCTTTAAAAACTTTAGCATTTCGTACAAAAATAAACAAGATAATTACAGTATAACTGCTGTTCATCCAGATCATCAATTCTTAGAAAAAACAATAATTACTGAAGGTAGGTATATAAATCAATTAGATATTAACGAATCTTCTAAAGTAATTGTAATTGGTAGATTGGTTAAATCCGACTTGTTTGGACAAAAACCAGCACTTGGAAAAAGAGTCAATGTAGGTGGTATTTCTTATAAAGTAATAGGTATTTTCTCTGATGACGGAGGAGATAATGAAGAAAGAATTTCTTATATACCTGTTACTACAGCTCAAAAATTATATGGAAACAATGATTATTTAAATCAAATTAGAATTGGATATAACGAAGATTTAAACTTAGATGAAGCTATTGCTTTTGGAAAACTAGTTGAAAGAGATATGCGCAGTAAATTGGATATTCATCCAGATGACCAAAGCGCCCTGTCTGTGAGAAATATGGCAGAAGTAAGTAAAGGCGTCGATGTTTTTATGATAGCACTCTTTTTTATTGTAATATTTATAGGATCAGGAACTTTAATTGCAGGAATTATTGGAATTAGTAATATCATGATATTTGTTATTAAAGAAAGAACCAAAGAATTTGGAATTCGTAAGGCACTAGGAGCTAAACCTTCTTCTATTGTAGGAATGGTTGTACAAGAATCTGTTTTAATAACCACCATTGCAGGATATTTAGGATTAACCTTAGGCACCTATGTTTTAAGTTTAATTGGAAATAGTTTAGAAAAAGATTATTTTATTAAAGACCCAAGCGTAAGTCAAGGGTTGGTAGTTGGAGCAACTTTTGTTTTAATTATATCAGGTTTAATTGCTGCCTTAGTACCTGCTAGAAAAGCGTCACAAATTAAACCAGTAGTAGCCTTAAGAGCAGATTAATATGAAGTTTTTATTTGATTCAGATACTTGGCAAGAAATTTATGGAGGAATCCGTAAAAATAAAACAAGAACTATTATTACTATAATTGGAGTTCTTTGGGGAATTTTCTTACTGGTAACTCTTCTGGGTGCATCAAGAGGATTAGAAAATAATTTTAAAACTATTTTTGGGGATTTTGCTACTAATAGTGTTTTTGTTTGGTCTCAAAGAACAGAATTGCCTTTTAAAGGTTTTCAAAAAGGAAGAAGGGTTCGTCTAACAACCAACGATGTAGAAATTTTAAAAAGAGAATATAAAGAAATTAAATTTATTGCCCCAAGAAGTCAGACAAACAGTGCCATAACAAGAAGTTTTAAAACAGGTAGTTTTAATGTTTCAGGAGACCTTCCAGTATTAGATAAGGTTCAGAAGAAAGATTTAATTTACGGAAGATTTCTAAATGAAAATGATATTAAGTTAAAGTCTAAAGTTTGTGTAATTGAACAAGAAATATATGAACAATTGTTTGAGAAAGACGAACAACCTGTTGGAGAAATGGTTAATATTGGAAATATATCTTATAAAGTAATTGGTGTGTATAAAAACGGCAACATATCTTTTGATGGTGCTGCAGCTTATATTCCTTTTACAACCTTTCAGCAAGTTTATAATAGAGCCAACAGAATTAGTTGGATGATGATTACAGCAAATGAAGGAGTAGATATTCTTCAGATGGAACAAGATATTTTGCTCACGCTCAAAAATATTCATAAAGTAGACCCAGAAGACCAAAGAGCTTTTGGTAGTGCAAATTTAGCAGTAGAAATAGGTAAAATAACTGGGTTTTTAACAGGAATGCAATTTCTCACTTGGTTTGTAGGCATCGCCACATTAATTGCAGGGGTTTTTGCCATAGGTAATATACTTTTGATAACAGTTAAAGAACGAACTAAAGAAATAGGAATACGAAGAGCTATTGGTGCAACTCCCATAGAGGTAAGAAGACAAGTAGTATTAGAATCTGTATTTTTAACAACTGTTGCAGGAATGCTAGGAATTATTTTTGGAGGATTTGTTTTATTTCTCTTAGATTATTTTTTAGGTTCTGGTCCAGATCCTACATTAATTAATCCTACTGTAGATATTCCAGTTATATTAGTTGCATTTTTAATTCTTGTAGTGTTAGGAACTTTAATAGGATTAATACCCGCCTATATGGCAACATTAGTAAAACCAATAGACGCATTAAGAGACGAATAAAAATAAATTAATCAAAACTTATATAGATAATTAAGATGAGTAAAAGAGCAAAAATTATATTAGTAATAGTAGTCATTGCATTTGCAGGTGTTCTTCTATGGTTAGGAAGCAAAAACAAACAGGACATCCAAACATTCCAAACAGAAACAGCTTTTAAAGCCACAATTGTAAAGAAAACAGTTGCAACGGGTAAGGTAATTCCTTTAGAAGAAATTGATATAAAGCCACAGATTACGGGTATTATAGATAAAATTATTTTACTTGAAGGTACTAAAGTGAAAAAAGGAGATTTATTGGCCACTGTAAGAGTTGTTCCAAATGAACAATCATTAATAAGTGCTAAAGGAAGAGTAGATAATATTAAGCTGCGAGTAGAAAATGCTAAAATTTCTTTTGATAGAAATAAGCAGTTGTTTGACAAGGGTGTGTTAGCTGCCTCTTCATTTGAACAAGTTGAGCTTACCTTTGACCAAGCTAAACAAGATCTAATTAATGCTCAAAATGATTATAAAATTATTAAAAGTGGTTCTTCTGGAGTTGGTGTTGCTAATACAGATATTAGAGCTCAAATTTCTGGAACTATCTTAGAAATTCCTGTTAAAGAAGGAGATCAGGTAATACAAAGTAACAACTTTAACGCTGGTACAACTATTGCTTCAATTGCAGATATGAGTAAAATGATCTTTGAAGGAAAAGTAGATGAATCTGAAGTTAGTAAATTAGTAAAAGGAACAGCAATTGAAATATCTCTAGGTGCTATAGAAGAAAAAAAATTTCCAGCTAAATTGAATTTTATTGCCCCAAAAGGAACAGAAGAAGGTGGTGCTGTTCAATTTACAATAAAAGCAAATATTACCCTAGATGACAACTATTTTGTAAGAGCTAACTATAGCGCTAATGCAGAAATTGTTTTAGAACAACAAGATAGTGTTCTGGCTATTAAAGAAGCTTTATTACGTTTTGATAAAAAGACTGAAAAACCCTATGTTGAGGTAAAAATTGGAGATAATGAGTTTGAGAAAAGAGAATTAGTGCTAGGAATATCTGATGGTGTTAACATCATGGTGAAGTCTGGAATTACCGCTACAGACGAATTAAAAATCTGGAATAAAGCAAAAAAAGATAAAAAAAGTGATGAAGATCCTAGATAATAAAAAACATGATTATTTTTCTTAACTAAAAAAAGAACTCAAAGTTGAGTTCTTTTTTTAGTTAATAAGTATTCTATATCCCAATTCAAACCCTAAAATATTATAACCACTATTAGGTTTCTGAATATTAAAATTAGAAACATGGCCAACAGTAGTTCCAAGATAAAATTCTGATTTCTTATTTGTATATACTAGCCCTAAAGATACATTTTCGATAAAAGTAAAGCCCTTAGCTAATCGTTCAGACTCCAAATCTATAAAAGCAGCTCCCAAACCTAAGGTTGCCTCAAAAGAGATATTTTTAGTTAAAGATTTCCTCAATTGAAAACCTAGTTCAAATGCATACAAAGAGATGTCTTTCTTTTGGGTAAACTTTTCACGTAGAAATTCATAATCAGGTTCGTCTGGAGTTATAAATTGTTCATTTAATAATTGATGTTGTGCCATTTGAAACTGTGGCTGAATAATGAGGTTTATATCCCAATTAATTCCTGTTCGTAAGGTATAAAACAACTGAAATTTATACACATTGGTCTTGTAATCGTAATCTTTATCAAAAAATAAGATATTATTTTGTTTTGCACTACTAAAAAGAATTCCAACTTTTTTTAATGAAAGTTGCTGCTTTTTTTTTTCTTGACTAGTAGCTAAAGAACTAAGAAATAATAATAAGATAAGAATAGGTTTATTCAAACTGCTTGGCTATTTTTTCAGCTTTTCTACTCTCAGAATAATCATAAAAACCTTCCCCAGATTTCACTCCTAATTTACCAGCTCTTACCATATTTACCAATAGTGGGCATGGTGCATATTTTGGGTTTTTAAAACCGTTATACATCACCTCTAAAATAGACAAACAAACATCTAAACCTATAAAATCAGCTAATTGTAATGGCCCCATTGGGTGAGCCATTCCTAATTTCAT
Organism: Flavobacterium sp. SCGC AAA160-P02; assembly: GCA_000383355.1. Classification (GTDB taxonomy): domain Bacteria; phylum Bacteroidota; class Bacteroidia; order Flavobacteriales; family Flavobacteriaceae; genus Polaribacter. Next base: position 55,170 of record KB911146.1, read on the forward strand.
AACGGTATCTATTGCTGTAACTCCAGCAACACCGTTGTAGAGTGTTTCAATAGATTCATTAATCATAGGTAGTAAGATTCTATTAGCTACAAAACCAGGATAGTCATTTACTTCTACAGGTATTTTATTCACTTTTTTAGATAGATCAACTATAAATTTTGTTACTTCATCAGAAGTATTATAGCCTCTAATTATTTCAACCAATTTCATAATAGGAACTGGATTCATAAAATGCATACCAATAACTTGGTCTGGTCTGCTTGTTATTCCTGCTATTTGAGTAATAGAAATAGAAGAGGTGTTTGTAGCTAAAATGGTGTCTTCTGGGCAAACCTCATCTAATTCTTTAAAGATTTTTAATTTTAAATCTAAATTTTCAGTTGCAGCCTCTATTACTAAACTTGCATATTGTGTTCCTTCTTTAATAGAAGTATAGGTAGTAATATTTGCAAGTGTTCTATCTTTATCTATAGCAGTTATTTTCTCCTTAGAAACCATCCTATCTAAGTTTTTGGAGATTGCAGCAATACCTTTGTCAAGAGATTTCTGAGAAATATCAATCAATTGTACATTATAATTATATTGAGCAAAGGTGTGGGCAATTCCATTTCCCATGGTTCCAGCTCCAATTACAGCTATATTTTTCATATGTATTGTATTTAATGATTTACTATTTTGTGATGATTCTTTTGTGGGCGTTTAAACGGGCTTTTTGTGCCAATCTTTTTATTCATTCTTCATATAAAGGATTTCTACTTCAATCCCTAACGCGCCTGTATTCTAAAATTTTAGAAGATAACGTTGCTTCTAAAAACAATCAATAATCTGCTGTGCTACTCTTAAGGCATTAGTACCTTGTTGCAAAGAAACCACAGGTTTTGTATTATTTTCAATAGCTGTAGCAAAAGACTCTAATTCATCTAAGATAGCATTGTTAGGAGTTACCTCAGGATTGTCAAAATATATTTGTTTCTTAACACCTTCTGCATTTTGGAGAATCATGGCAAATTCATCTGGGTTTTCAGGAACATCTTTCATTCTAACAACCTCAGATTTTTTTTCTAAGAAGTCTACAGAAATATAGGCATCTTTCTGAAAGAAGCGAGATTTACGCATGTTCTTCATAGATATTCTACTGGCCGTTAAATTGGCTACACATCCGTTCTCAAATTCTATTCTAGCATTTGCAATGTCTGGAGTTTCAGAAATAACAGTAACTCCACTTGCATGAATATTCTTTACAGGTGAATTAACGACACTTAAAATGATATCTATATCATGAATCATTAAATCTAATACTACTGGAACATCAGTACCTCTAGGATTAAACTCAGCCAAACGATGACACTCTATAAACATTGGAGAAACAATCATGTCTTGTACTGCAGTAAAAGCAGGATTAAAGCGCTCTACATGACCAACCTGACCTTTTACGTGCTTTTGGCTCGCCAAAGTTCTAATGGCTTCAGCTTCTACAACTGTTTTGGTAATTGGTTTTTCTATAAAAATATGACACCCTTTTTCTATTGCCTGTTTTGCACAGTCAAAATGAGAAAGAGTAGGGGTTACAATATCTACAACATCAACAGCTTCAATTAATTCTTCAATAGAATTAAATGCATGATACCCGAACTCTTTAGAAACTTTTTGAGCATTTTCTTTAGAAGGATCATAAAAACCTACCAATTCGTATTTATTAGATTGTTGTAGTAATTTTAGGTGAATCTTTCCTAAATGACCCGCACCTAATACTCCCGCTTTTAGCATAAAATTTGATTTTTTTGATGTTGTTTTTAAACCGATAACAAAGATACAATTTTATAGGAATTTAAAATCAATTATTCTATTTTTAGGCTTCTCTATAAAGTTATAAATTGAAAGATACTTCCAAACATCAAGGCCTTAGAAATCAGTTAGCAAACGTGCTAAAAAAGAAAGGGATTACCAACGAGAATGTGTTAAATGCCGTTAAAAAAATTCCAAGACATTTGTTTATTGATTCTTCTTTTGCAGATCATGCTTATCAAGACAAAGCATTTCCTATAGCAGCAGAACAAACCATCTCTCAGCCTTATACAGTTGCTTTTCAATCTCAAACCTTAGCAGTAAGTTCTGGAGATAGTGTCTTAGAAATAGGAACAGGATCTGGTTATCAGACAGCAGTTTTGTTAGAATTAGGAGCTATAGTTTATACCATAGAACGACAACATGAGTTGTTTAAAAAAACCTCTTTATTTTTACCAAAGTTGGGATATAACCCTAAGAAATTTATTTTTGGAGATGGTTATAAAGGTTTGAAAGAAAAAGCTCCTTTTGATAAAATAATAGTAACAGCAGGTGCTCCTTTTGTTCCTAAACCATTATTAGCTCAACTAAAAGTGGGAGGGATGTTATTAATTCCTGTGGGTGATAAAAAACAAATTATGACATTGTTTCATAGAAAATCTCCAAAAGAATTTGATAAACAAGAGTTAGGAGATTTTGCTTTTGTTCCTATGCTTCAAAAAAAAGCATAATAAATAGCTTCAAACAAGAGTTATTATTTTGTAGCTCTTTTCCAAATAGCAGTTCTTCCAAACATAGAGAAACCAATATATCCTCTAATTTTTAGAGTGTTTTCATCTAATAATTGAATATAACACTTGTATTCTTTTCCATTTTTTGGATCTAAAATTTTTCCACCAGACCATTCATCACCATCTTTTTTTAAACCGGTTAGAATATTCATTCCTAAAATAGGTGCGTTTTTTCTTTCACCACTACAATTGATGCAAATAGCACCTTGATTTTCTGAATTTGTAATCTTAGTGATTTTAGCAAATGCCTGGTCATTTTTTTCATAAACTTCAATTACAGATTCCAGACGATTGGTTTCTTCATCAAAAGAATTCCAAGCACCAAAAATAGTTTGAGCGTTCATTGAAAAAGAAAATGTGATAAAAAAGACGCATATAATTCTTGATAACATACCTAAGTGTTTTTGTATTTTTGCAGTAGTAAAAATATGAAAACTTTATTGATATTCGAATGATTAAAAAAAACATGATTGTACTTATAAGTTTCTTTTTTTTATTTCAAAATAATGCTGTTTTTTCTCAAGGCAACATTATTAAATGGGATAAAGATATTTTATTATCATGGAATGATTTTAAAGAAAAAAAAGGAGCAAAAGTTGCCTATAGTGCTATTGCAATTAAGTTAAAACCACTAGTTAGTACTACAAAAAGAATTAAATTATCTATTTATGCTTATTTTGATATGTCTAAATCAATAACAGGAATTTATGACGATGATGTGCTAAATCATGAGCAATTTCATTTTTTAATAGGTGAATTATTTGCAAGAAAACTTAAAAAAAAGATTCTTTCTGTTCCTAAAAACATCTTTTTTAATGATAGAACACAGTTTGAAGTTGTTTATAAAGAAAATTATGAAGCTTACCTGTCATATCAAAAAAAATATGATGAAGAAACTTTTTATTCAGTAGATAAAAAAGCTCAAATAAATTGGGAAATAAAAATAATAAAAGAATTAAAAGAATATCATAAATATTCAAATCTAATCATAGATTTAATTAAATAAGATTAATCAAAAGTGGCATCAAAATTTGAATCCCATTTTCCTTGTACACGCAAGATTTGCTCAATAATATCTCGCACACAACCTTCTCCACCTTTTTTATCAGAAATATATTTAGCTATTTGTTGAATCTCTGTTGCAGCATCATTAGGGCAGCAGGCTAAACCAACCAATTTCATTACTGGGTAATCTGGGACATCGTCTCCCATATACAATACATTTTGAGATTGCAAATTGTACATATCTACCAATTCATTGTATTGTTCTACTTTGTTATGTGCTCCCATATACACATCTTTAATTCCTAAATTTTCTAATCTAATTTTCACTCCTTCGTTTTTACCCCCCGTAATAATACAGACTCTTAATCCAGCATTAACTGCAGCACGAAGTGCATAGCCATCTTTAATATTCATCTGACGAATTAATTCACCATTTGATAGTACGGTAACAATTCCATTAGTTAATACTCCATCAACATCAAAAATGAGTGTATTAATTTGAGACAGGTATTGTTTATAGCTTTTTTCCATGATCTTGAATAGATTGGGTGATTTTTAAATAAAGTTCTTGTTGTGTTTTAGTTAGCAAATTTAGATGATTTTCTATGGTTTCTGTATCATTTCTTTTTGCAGGTCCAGTTTGTGCTTCTTTGGGAGTTAAGTTTTTAATTTTTTGAGATGTTTCTTGAATTAAAGGTTGTAAAATATTAAATGGAACACCGTGATCTTCACAAATATCATGTGCAATTGCATACATATGATTGGTGAAATTATTCACAAAAACAGCAGCAACATGAATTTTTTTTCTTTGAATAGATGATAAATGATAAATAGTACCTTGCAACAGAGAAGCTAATTTTTCTAATTTTATGAGGTCGTTTTTATTTTCTGCTTCCAAACAAATAGGAATATTTGTAAAATCTACTTCCTTTTCTTTTGAAAAGGATTGAAGAAGATAAAACACACCTTTATTTCCTGAATTATTTAAAGCATTCATTTCAACAGTTCCAGAAGTATGAACAACAAGAGAGTTTTTAATATTGGATGAAATAGCTGCAATAGCATCATCACTCACAGCAATAATTGTAATATCTGCTTGTTCTAATAATGATAAATCATTTGTAGTTGGAACAGTACTTTTTAGGCTAGCTACATCTTTCAAATTTCTTGTATATACTTGTTTTAGATTGATGCTGTCAATCTTTAAAAAAGCATGAATTAAATGTGTGGCAACATTTCCACTCCCTAAAATAACTACTGAAATCATGCTACGAAGATATTGAAATTATTCATTGCTATGATTGATTCTTCTGGTTTAGAAAACCGATCTATAAATATGTTTCTTTTTTAGTGGTTTCTTTTGTAAATTCGTTTTTTAATATATTTTAAAATGATAGAATCAAAAAAACTAGGAATTAACTCTGTATGTGTTCATATTGGTGAAGTAAAAGATGAACAATTTAAAGGAGCTATTTCTCCTATGTATATGTCTACTTCATACGCATTTGATCAGGTAGATGTTAAAAGATATCCCCGTTATTTTAATACTCCTAATCAAGAAGCCTTGCGAAGAAAAATTGCAGCACTAGAACATACTGAAGATGCATTAATTTTTAGTTCTGGAATGGCCGCTATTAGTACAACTTTGCTAGCTTTTCTGAAAAAAGGAGACCATGTTGTAATTCAGCAAGTAATTTATGGAGGTACCTATAATTTTATTGCAAAAGAGTTTGAAAAATACGGAATAGAATATTCCTATACAGAATCTGATAGGTTTGAAGATTTTGAGCCTTTGTTAAAAGAAAACACAAAAATTCTATACATAGAAACTCCATCAAATCCTTTACTAGGAATTACAGATATTAGAGCAATTTCTGGTTTGGCAAAAGAGAAGGGAATTATTACCATGATAGACAATACATTTGCTTCACCAATAAATCAAACTCCTGCCGATTTTGGAATAGATGTCATTATTCATTCTGCAACTAAATACATGGGAGGGCACTCAGACATATCAGCAGGTGCAGTTGCAGCTTCAAAAGAACACATAGAATTAATTTGGGAAACAGGAATTAACTTAGGAGGAAATTTAAGCGATTTTACTGTATGGATGTTAGAAAGAAGCATGAAAACATTAAATTTAAGGGTAAAAGAGCAAACAAAAAATGCACAGGAATTAGCGGAATATTTAGAAGGAAATTCGTTGATTGAGAAAGTTTATTATCCAGGATTAAAAAGTCATCCAAAACATGCAACAGCTGCCTCACAAATGATTGGCTTTGGAGCAATGATGTCTTTTGAATTAGCAGAAGGTATAGATGCTATGGAATTTCAGAACGCATTACAATTCATAAAGCCATCATTAAGTTTGGCTGGAGTAGAAAGTACAACATTAAGTCCGGCTCAAACAACTCACGCTCTATTAAGTGAAGAAGAAAGACTAGAACGAGGGATAACAGACAGATTAATTCGTTTTTCTGTTGGTATAGAAGAACCTGAAGATTTAATTGCTGATATAGAACAAGCACTTTTACAAACAAATAAAGGAGACTTATGAAATTAGACATATTGGCTTTTGGAGCCCACCCAGATGATGTTGAGTTAGGTGCTGCAGCCACTATAGCTAAAGAAATTTCTTTAGGAAAAAAAGTTGGTATCATAGATTTAACTCAAGGAGAATTGGGTACCAGGGGTTCTAAAGAATTAAGAAAAGTAGAGGCTAGCAATGCAGCTGCAATTTTGGGAGTAACTGTAAGAGAAAATTTAAAATTTGCTGATGGTTTTTTTATAAACGATAAAGAACATCAATTGGAAGTTATAAAATCTATTCGAAAATACAAACCAGAAATTATATTATGTAATGCGGTAGATGACAGACATATTGATCATGGAAAAGGAAGTAAGTTAGTTTCTGATGCTTGTTTTTTAAGTGGTTTAGAAAAAATTGAAACTAAACTTGATGGAAAGTTACAAGAAAAGTGGAGACCAAAACTGGTGTATCATTACATGCAATGGAAAAATACTGAGCCAGATTTTGTTGTTGATGTAAGTGGTTTTATGGATGTTAAAATGGATGCTGTTTTAGCGTATAGTTCTCAGTTTTATGATCCTAACAGTAAAGAAGCAGAAACACCTATTACCTCAAAAAACTTCACAGACAGTATACAATACAGAGCAAAAGAATTAGGAAGGCTAATTGGAGTAAACCATGCAGAAGGTTTTACTGTAGAACGCTCTATTGCTATTACGTCTTTAGATAAATTAATATAATTTTTTCTTTTCATAGAGTTAAAAAAAAAATTATATTTGCACCCGCTTAAGTAAAGAAAACATATGTATGTTTACATTGTGAAAGCAACATGGTAGTTGTAGCTCAGTTGGTTAGAGCATCGGTTTGTGGTACCGAGGGTCGTGGGTTCGAGCCCCATCTTCTACCCAAAATACAAGGTCTTCTCAGAAATGAGAAGGCTTTTTTTGGTTTTTAGAAGTTTTCTTATTTTTACACAAAGCCTTTCCATGAATAAAAACAACTTAGAAGAAGTTTATAATCGGATAAAACCACACATCCACTTAACTCCATTATCTAGTTCTAGATTATTAAATAATTTGGCTGGTTGTGAAGTATTCTTAAAATGCGAAAACTTTCAAAAAGCAGGAGCTTACAAGATTAGAGGTGCTACTAATGCCATTTTACAATTATCAGAAAAAGAAAGAAGCAAAGGTGTGCTAACTCATTCATCTGGAAATTTTGCTCAAGCAGTATCATTAGCAGCAAAAAACTTAGGAGTTCCGGCTTATATAGTAATGCCTAGTAATGCTCCTAAAATTAAAAAAGAAGGAACCTTAAGTTACGGTGGGTTTGTTACTGAATGTGAGCCAACAATAGAAGCTAGAGAAGGTGCTTCAAAAAGAATTCAAGAAAAGACAGGAGCTACTTTTTTACACCCTTCAAACGATATTCAAGTAATTTACGGACAAGGAACAGCTTGCTTTGAGTTACTCCAACAAGAAGCCAATTTTGATTATATTATTTGTCCTATTGGTGGGGGAGGGCTCATTGCTGGAACTTGCTTGTTTGCCAATCAATTTTCCCCAAAAACACAAATTATAGGTGCTGAACCTTTTGAAGTTGATGATGCCTATCGTTCATTAATTAGTAAGAAAATTGAAATGAATACCACAACCAATACTATAGCTGACGGATTGAGAACTAATTTAGGGAGTAATAATTTTCCCATTATTTTACATCATGTAACTAAAATTATCCGTGTGACTGAAAAAGAAATAATAGCTGCGATGAAATTTGTTTGGGAACGCATGAAAATTATCATAGAACCCTCAAGTGCAGTTGCAATTGCTGCAGTATTAAAAGATAAAAAGCTATTTAAAGGGAAAAAAGTTGCAGTCATCATTTCAGGAGGAAATGTAGACCTAGAGAATCTTCCTTTTTAATATAGTTACACCTTTTAACTAGAATTCGTGGTAAATTAGTTTAATCTAAAAGTGTACAATAAAAAAATAGTGCTTTTTTAGAGCTTTTCTTTTAAATAAGGTGCTGTATATGATTTTTTGTTTTTAATTAATTCTTCAGGAGTTCCTTCAAAAATTAATTGACCACCTTTTTTACCACCATCTAAACCAAGATCAATTATATAATCTGCACATTTTATCAATTCAATATTATGCTCAATTACTATAATAGAATGCCCTTTGTCTATGAGAGCATTAAAAGAAGCTAATAGTTTTTTAATATCATGAAAATGAAGACCAGTAGTAGGTTCGTCAAAAATAAATAGCGCCTTGTCTTTGGTGTTTCCTTTTACTAAAAAAGAGGCTAATTTTATTCTTTGAGCTTCACCACCAGATAAAGTAGAAGAAGACTGTCCTAATTGAACATAGCCCAATCCAACATCTTGAAGCGGTTTTAATTTATTTGCAATTTTTGTTTGTTGGTGTTTGATAAAAAAGGCAACAGCATCATCGATGGTAGAATTTAGAATATCATCAATATTTTTTCCTTCAAAATTAACCTCAAGAACTTCTTTTTTGAATCGTTTCCCGTTACAGTTATCGCATTGCAGGTGAACATCAGCCATAAACTGCATTTCAATAGTTACCACGCCTTCACCCTTACAAACCTCACATCTTCCTCCATCTACATTAAATGAGAAATGTTTGGGCTTATAGTTTCTAATTTTTGAAATTTTCTGTGAAGATAACAACGCCCTAATATCATCGTATGCCTTAATGTAGGTAACAGGATTTGATCTAGAAGAACGACCAATAGGGTTTTGGTCAATAAATTCAATATATTTTATTTGATCATAACTTCCTGTAACCTCTGTATGTTGGCCAATTTTCTCTCCATATCCAATCATTTTTTTCTGCATAGCAGGATATAAAATTTTCTTAACCAAGGTGCTTTTTCCACTACCGGATACTCCCGTAATTACGGTTAGGCTATTTAAAGGAAACTTTGCATCAATATTTTGCAAGTTATTTTCTCTTGCTCCTACAATTTGTATGAAGTTTTTAGAATTTCTTCTTGTCTTTGGAGTTTCTATTTCAAATTCTTCTGTTAAATATTTCGCAGTTAATGAATCAGACTTTAAAATATCATCATAGCTTCCTTCTGCAACGATATGACCTCCAAAAGTTCCAGCCTCGGGTCCAATATCTATAATATAATCTGCAGCTTTCATAATATCTTCATCGTGTTCTACAACGATAACAGTATTTCCTAAATCTCGTAAATCTTGCAACACGTTTATGAGTCTTTCTGTATCTTTTGGGTGCAACCCAATACTTGGTTCGTCTAAGATATACATAGAGCCTACTAAACTACTACCTAAAGAAGTAGCCAGATTTATACGTTGACTTTCACCTCCAGAAAGTGTATTAGAGGTTCTGTTTAATGTTAGGTAGTTTAAGCCAACATTTTGTAAAAACTCTAACCGATTATTAATCTCAGTTAATAAACGCTTTCCTATTTTTTGTTCGTATTTATTTAATTTTAATAGCTTGAAGAAATCAGATAATTCATCTAATGGTAGGGTAACTAAATCTGAAATAGTCTTGTTTCCAACCTTTACATAATTAGCTTCTTTTCGCAATCTTTTACCATTACATTCTATACAGGTGGTTTTACCTCTGTAACGAGAAAGCATTACTCTGTTTTGTATTTTATAACTTTTTTCTTCTAGTGCTGTAAAAAAATGATTGATCCCATAAAAGTCTTTGTTACCTTCCCAAACTAAGTTTTTTTGCTCTTCTGTAAGCTCAAACCATGGTTTATGGATAGGAATATCAAATTTGTAAGCATGCGTAATTAATTCTTCTTTGTAATGTCTGTAAGAGTCTGTTCTGAAAGGATAAATGGCATCATCATATATAGAAATTCCAGTATTTGGAATTACTAAATCTTCATCAACTCCAATAACATTACCATAACCTTCACATGTAGGACACGCTCCATAAGGGTTATTGAAACTGAAGAAATGTGTATTTGGTTCATAAAATAATATACCATCTAATTCAAACTTGTTATTAAATTCTGTGGTGGTATTATCTGTTATATTTTGAATGACACAAACTCCATTACCTTCAAAAAAAGCTGTTTGTATAGCATCAGACAAACGATTGTAAAAATCTTCGTCATCTTTAACTATAACTCTATCAACGACTAGTTTTAAGTCACTGTAGTTTTTTTGATTGGTTGGTAGCTCATCTATTCGATAGATTTGATCTTCATATTTAATACGTGCATACCCTTGTTGAGATAAAACTTTTAAAACTGTCTTAAGATCTCGATCTTCATTAATAGCAATTGGGCATAGTAATAGTAGTTTTGTGTCTTCTTTAAAACTTTTTACAAAACTTGTTACATCTGTAACTGTATGTTTTTTAACTAATTCACCTGAAATAGGAGAGTGGGTTTTACCAATTCTAGCAAATAATAGTTTTATATAATCATAAATTTCAGTGGAAGTTCCAACAGTAGAGCGCGGGTTGGTAGAATTAACCTTTTGCTCTATAGCAATTGCCGGGGCAATTCCTTTGATATAATCTACCTTGGGCTTGTGAAGTTTGCCTAAAAATTGACGAGCATAAGAAGATAAGCTTTCTACATACCTTCTCTGACCTTCAGCGTATAACGTATCAAAGGCTAGTGTAGATTTTCCTGAACCAGATAATCCAGTAATAACTACTAACTTATTTCTAGGAATAACAACATCAATATTTTTTAAATTATGGAGTCTGGCCCCTTTAATAATGATGTTTTCTTTTGGACTTACACTTGATAAATCTTTGTTCATATGTTTTGAAAGCAAGCTATAAAAATAATCAATTTTTAACTTTTCTTGAAATGAATTCAATTATAATTTAAAAAAGATGTAATTAAAAGTAAATATTTTTTATATTTGAAGTATTAATCTTATAAACATACATTTATAGCATAAAAATTACTTTTAGTTTATTTAAAAAATAACAGAAAAGCATTAAGCTTTTCTATAAAGTAATGATATAATGTATAAGAATCCAATTCCCGACAGTATTTTAGTGAATAATTATATTCAAGGTTGTGAAGCAAGCTTGGAAACCTTAATTAAAAAACACAAACAACGCCTTTATAGTTTTATTTACAGTAAAGTTCTAGATAAAGATATTACTGAAGATGTTTTTCAAGATACTTTTATTAAAGTAATTAGAACCCTAAAGCTTGGAAATTATAATGAACAAGGAAAGTTTCTACCTTGGGTAATGCGTATTTCACATAATTTAATTATTGATCATTTCAGAAAGTCAAACAGAATGCGTTCATTTAAAAACACAGATGAATTTGATATTTTTTCTGTGATTAGTGATGGTAGTTTAAATGCTGAGAAACAATTAATTAAAGATCAAATTTTATCTGATGTTAGAGAGTTAATAAAAGAACTTCCAAGCGAACAAAAAGAAGTTCTTGTTATGCGAATTTACAAGGATATGAGTTTTAAAGAAATTAGTGAAAATACAGGCGTAAGCATCAATACTGCTCTAGGTAGAATGCGATATGCTTTAATTAATTTAAGAAAAATTATAGAAGAAAATAAAATAATTTTAGTTGATTAACAATAAAAGTAAAATGCTTCCGTTATTAAGATTAAACACAATAATTAACATACAGTATGAAGCAACTTTACTCTGAAAAGTCTTCTGAATTTCAGGAGCAACCAACACAAGAAACAGTTCAATATTTGATTAATTTTTCCAAATCACTATCAGTTGTAAAAACCAAATCAAATTTCAAAATTGAATTGAATTTGAATTAAGTTCGAAAAAACCTTGACACGAGTCGGGGTTTTTTTAGCGCTTAATTCTTTTTGTAATATTTATTTAAAACTGTTTTTCTGCCTATTTTGCTGGTAATAATATCTTTATCTAAATCCCAACCTCTCGCAGGTGAATATTCTCTTCCATACCAAATAATCTGAAGATGCAATTCATTCCACAGTTCTCTTGGAAATAATCTTTTAGCATCTTTTTCTGTTTGAACAACATTTTTACCATTGGTTAAATTCCAACGATATAACAATCGATGTATATGTGTATCTACAGGAAAAGCTGGAACTCCAAATGCCTGACTCATAACTACACTGGCTGTCTTATGACCAACTGCAGGTAATTCCTCTAAACCTTCAAAAGATTGAGGTACTTCACCATTGTATTTATCAATTAAAATTTTTGATAAGCCATAGATTCCTTTAGATTTCATTGGAGATAATCCACAAGGCCTTATAATTTGTTTAATTTCTTCTACAGTCATTTTTACCATATCAAACGGATTGTCTGCTTTTGCAAATAACAAAGGTGTAATCTTATTTACACGAACATCCGTACATTGAGCTGAAAGTAACACCGCAATTAATAAGGTATATGGGTCTTTATGATCTAATGGAATTGGAATTTTAGGATACGTTTTTTGTAGTACGTCTATCACAAATTGAACCTTTTCAGCTTTGGTCATATTTTTTGTTTTACAAAATTTATTAGATACAAAGTTACAAACTAGCTTTTAGAATCTTCTAACACTTTTGTATCTTTGAGATCCTAAAATAAAAATACATGAATACATTAACAGTAGGAGATAAAGCTCCAAATTTTGAAGCAAAAGACAATCAAGGAATTGTGAGAAAATTAAGTGATTATAGCGGTAAGAAATTAGTGATCTTCTTTTACCCTAAAGCGAGTACTCCGGGGTGTACTGCAGAAGCTTGTAATCTAAGAGATCATTACCAAACATTTAAAGCGCAAGGCTATGAAATTATAGGAGTAAGTGCAGATTCAGAAAAAAGACAGCAAAATTTTGTATTGAAACATGAATTACCATTTCCTTTATTAGCAGACGAAGACCACAACGTTATTAATGGTTTTGGGGTTTGGGGGCCAAAAAAATTTATGGGACGTGAGTACGATGGAATTCATAGAACTACTTTTGTAATTGATGCTAATGGAGTCATAGAAAATGTGATTTCTAAAGTAAAAACAAAAGATCACGCAGCACAAATACTATAATTTTGATTTTCTAACTACAAAAAACCACTTATTCGTACAATTAAAACTTCATTCCAATTCTAAGGTTTAAGATTCTTCCAGAGAGGTAATTAGGCACTCCAAACTGATTCTTAGTAGCCGCATCTCTTACCCAGGTATTGGTGATGGAGTTTTGAATATCAAACATATTAAATAGTTCTAGACCAGCTGTTAATTCTTTAAACTGACTTAAAAAACCAGTTGAAAATCTTTTACTTGCATCAGTAAATACATATAGTACCCCTAAATCTGCACGCCTGTAATCTCGCAATCTATTCTGAAAGTTATAGGGGTCTGCATAGGAAGGAGCACCTCCAGGAACACCAGAATTATAGACTAAATTTAAATAGGCTTTTAGATCAGGCAAATTAGGCACATAATCTTGGAACAAAATCCCCAATTTAAATCGTTGATCTGAAGGCCTAGCAATATAACCTCGATTATCTATATTTTCTTCAGTTTTTAAAATACCCAAACTAATCCAACTTTCATTTCCAGGTACAAATTCACCATTAAGTCTAATATCCATGCCTGTTGCATATCCTTTTGCATTATTGTTGGCCTGATATCGAATACGAACGTTATCTACGCTATATGGGTTAATATTAGATAAGTTTTTATAGTAAACTTCAGTGGTTAGCTTAAAAGGTCTATTCCAGATGGTAAAACTATAATCACTTCCTAAAACCATATGAACAGATTTTTGCGCTTTAATGTTCGAAAGAATTTTCCCTTCAAAATCACGTAATTCTTTATAGAATGGTGGTTGAGAATACACGCCTCCAGAAATTCTAAATAAGATGTCTTTTTCCCAACTAGGCTTCATGGCAAATTGAGCTCTTGGACTCACTATGAATTGATGTACAATTGGGTTATTATTAGCTTCAACAGACCAGTGATGTCCACGAATTCCAATGTTCCACCAAACCTTGTGCTCACCAATAAATCCTTTTTTGCTGTATTGGAAAAAACCAGAAAATCTACTGATGTTTAAGGTATTTTGCGCTCTGATATTTTGAAATGGTTGAATTGGTCCAGTAAACGGATTGTAGGGTTGATCATTAATAAACCCCAAATTTAAAGGTCTAATAGAAAAACCAACAGAGTCTATAATTTCCCATTCTCTAATACGGTCTTTAATATTTTCTGATTGATATTTAATACCAAAATCTATCTGATTTTCATCTTTTTTATAAGTTCCTCTTATTTGAACGTTGGTAATTAAAGCATCTAAATCATTTCTGGAGTGATTTAATTGTGAACCAATTCCTTCAGAAAAGGTAACATCTCCAAATGTTTGTGATCCAATATTAGCATCTACTTCACCTAAATTATAGGATGCAGCAATATCAAAGTATTCTTCTTCTTGAGTATTAAATGCAGTAACCGTAGCAGTTAGTTTAAGATCATCATTTGCTTGATAATCTGCACTTAATGCGCCAAAGCTGGTAAGATATGTGTCTTTTTCCTGTCCGTCATAAAAAACAATTAACTCTAACGGATCTGTAACAGTTCCAAATCGAGTTCTTCTTGTTACGGGTTGGTAATCGTAGTTGTTTAAAGAGAAATTTCCTAAAAAATTTAAGGTAAGTTTTTCATTTTGTTTGTAAGATAAAAAAGCTTGTACGTCTGTAAAACGAGGTTTAAAATTAGTTTCTATTTGTTTAGAATTTACAAACAAACTGTTATCTCTATATCTAACTCCAACTATAGCACTTAATTTTTTATCTAAAAACACATCCTCAACCGTAATACTACCACCTAGTAAACTAGCTTTAATGGTTGCGGCAAACTCTACCGGTTTTCTATAGGTGATGTCTAATACAGAAGAAAGCTTATCTCCATATTTAGCCTGAAATCCACCAGCAGAAAAATTAATATTTTGAACCATGGTAGAATTTACAAAACTAAGACCTTCTTGTTGGCCAGAACGAACTAAGAAAGGACGATAAATTTCTATTCCATTGACATATACGAGGTTTTCATCAAAATTACCCCCACGAACATTGTATTGGGTGCTTAACTCGTTATTGTTGCTAACTCCAGGAAGTGTCATTAATAGCGTCTCTATTCCAGAATTTGCTCCAGGAATTCTTTCAATTTTCTCAGCTTTTAAAGTTGTGATTCCTTGTGCATCTTTTGTGTCATTTTTTATAACAACTTCTTCTAATATTTCATTTTCTGATTTTAAAATAGGAGAGAAGCGAATAATACTTCTTCTGTTGCTAAAGAATTCTTTAGAAATTGATTTAAAACCTACATGGCTAAATGTAAGAGTAACTTTTACATCTACAGGAATTCGTATTTCATAATATCCCTTTTTATTTGTGGTGGTACCTATGTTATTAAATTTCACAGAAACATCTTCAATAGACCTATTTTTAGAATCCTTTACAAATCCTTTAATAATTGATGTTTTTTGCCCCCAAATCATCGCTGGAAACAAAAATAAAAAGAGTACTATATTTTTCACGTGTTGTTTGTCCTTATTTCCTATAAAACGTAGCATTATAGGTATTCGTATTTCCAACGTTGTCAGAGACTACAAGTTTAAAGATATGTTTGCTTCCTACCAATTTTTTATCACTAAAATTGTAAGATAATTTTTTCTTTTTCACATCGTATTCCATCAAGATCCATTCATCATCTATAAATGCTTCATAAGACTTTATACCAGATTGTGTATCTGATATTTTAATTGTTAGGTAGTTTAATTTACTTATCCAATTATTATTTTTAAAATTTAAATTATATATTTTAGGTAACTCATTGTCAATTAATAAGGTGTATTTACCTAAAGTTTTAGTTGTAGTAAATAACTTATCTTCTCTTTTCCTAGTATTCTGATAATATGGATATTTTTTGTTGTTTATATTAGCAATATAGATATTATTTACTTCAGATTTCCTATACATTGTACTGTCAAAAGTAATTGTAAAACTTTTGTTTAAAGGTATAGTAGGCTTATGTATGGTAGCAAGCTTTCCGTTTACAGAAAAGTCAATAAAAATATCTTTATAAAAAGTGTTTTTTGGAAAAGCTACTGTTACTCCGCCTTCAGTAAATTTTTGAAATTTATTTTTTAAAATTTTATAATTAGTAGTGTCTTTTTCTTGTAGTAGTATAGATTCACTTTTAACTCCAATTATTGGAATTTTAACAGAAGATCTATTTCCTTTAAAATCTTTAGCAATAATTTCTACTTTATAACTGAATTCTTCTTTTACATCAACAAACCCATCTTTAACCAAATCTTCATAAATACTAAGTTTAGTTTCTTTTTCTCTAAAAGTTTTTTGTATTCTATTTTTATAGGTAGCAAAATAGGGGTAATCTATTAAAAGATTTATATACTTACTCTCTGCAAAAGAAAATGTTTCTACATCATGGTAGTAATGCCGCTTTCCGTTTACCTTCATTTCTATGCTGTAAACACCATTTTTATTTAATTCTTTCCCTAGTAAATCATATACATTTACCCCAAAACCAATGCTGCCTGAAGCACTTATTCTATTAGTTCTGTAGTTGTTTAGAGAATCTTTCTTTATGGCTAAAGTTTGTTTTTTTACACTTCTATTAATTCTTGAACCCTCTCCAATTGGGTAGGCTATTAATTTATTGATTCTTGGAGCAATGGAGTCTTTAATTTTTAAACCAAATAATAATGGATTAATGATGTGTTCTGTTTTTGTATCTCTTATTTCATAATGTAAATGAGGAGCAACAAAACCACCAGTTCTTCCTGTGAAGGCAATGACTTGCCCCTTTTTAACTGTAATTTCATTTTCTGCTGGATATATATTACCTGTTTCGTAGCTTTCTTTTTGGTATTGAATGTTTTTCACATATTCTTGAATTCCATCACCAAACTTACTTAAGTGGGCATAAACAGAAGTATATCCATTTGGGTGAGAGATATAAATAACTTTACCATATCCCCAAATAGCCACTTTAATTCTTGATACATAACCATCTGCGGTAGCATACACAGGGAAACCAGTTCTTCGCTTGGTTTTAATATCTACTCCTGCATGAAAATGATTGTTTCTTAGTTCTCCAAATGTTCCTGAGAGATGTAAAGAAATGTCTAAAGGACTTCTAAAATAGTTTGTCGGGTACTTATTTTGAGCAGAAGATGTAAAACTTGCGAAAAGCAGTATTAAAATAATATTTTTCAAATTTTTCAGTAATTTTTATACCAAATTAAGAAAACTATTTAAATCATTAAGCCAACTAGTTGTATAATATTTTAATGAAAAGTTATTTAAGCTACAAATAGTTGTTAGTTATAAAACAGAATGTTAACTTTGTGACTATAGTTTTATATTTAAGAGCTTAATGAGTAATACTATTGAAGCAGTTCATTTATTGGAAGTTAAGTTAAAGAGCTTACTTTCTAATTACGATTTTCTATTAAAAGAAAATGAGTTACTACTTCAAAATTCATCAAAATTACAACATCAGCTTTTAGAAAATAAGCAATTATTAGAACAACAAGAAAAACAATTTAACTTGTTGAAAATTGCTAAAACTATAGAGGGCAGTAACAATAGTACAAGAGATACAAAATTCAAAATAAATGCTTTAATTCGAGAAATCGATAAATGTATCGTTCAATTGAACGAGTAATAATGTTTATTAGTATTGTGGGAAAATTAAAGATTAATTTAGTAATAGCAGGAAGAACATATCCCTTAAGTGTGAATAGCACAAAAGAAGAAGAAGGTATGAGAAAAGCTGCAGCCAATATTAATCAACTCATTAGTAAGTATGAAAAAAACTATGCTGTGAGTGACAAACAAGATGTTTTAGCGATGTGTGCATTACAATTTGCATCTAAACTAGAAATCTCCACTTTAGATAGTAAAGAAACAAACACCGAAGCATTGGATAAGATTCATGAACTAACTCAGTTGGTTAGTGATCTTTTAGAATAAGTACTCTTACAATACAATAATATACTGCCTACATTAGTTATTTGTTTGATAAACTCAACACGAATCTATTATGAAGGACAAGTCTTAGTTGCTAAAGAAAGCCTTAGGTATTGAATTTATTTCTTTATCAAGAGGATCCTTGATCAGCTAGTTAGTTCTAAACATGTCATAATGGAGTTTATATAAACCTTACTAGTGTAGGTTTTTTTATACAAACAAACCAAAATTATGAATGAAATGATATTTCCTGCCTTAGCAGGATTAGTAGGTGTAATTGTCGGATTAATAATTGCAAGATTTTCAGAAAAATCTAAAGCTAATAAAATTTTAGATGCTACAAAGAAAGAGTCAAATGCTCTTATTAAGGAAGCTAAAGTTGAAGCAGAAGCGCTAAAAAAAGATAAAATATTACAAGCAAAAGAGAAATTTATCGAATTAAAATCTGAACATGAAAAAGTCATATTTAGTAGAGAAAAGAAAATTTCAGATGTTGAGAAAAGAACAAGAGATAAAGAGTCTCAGATACAATCTGAAGTTGATAAAACAAAAAGATTAAATACATCTCTTGAACAAAAAGAAAATGATTACAATAATAAACTAGAATACTTAGATAAAAAAGAAGACGAAGTTTCAAAACAACATAAAAGACATATAGATCTTTTAGAGCAGATATCTGGTTTTTCTGCAGAAGAAGCAAAAAAAGAATTGGTTAATTCTTTAAAAGATGAAGCAAAATCTGACGCCATGGGGTTTGTTCAAAACACTTTAGAGGAAGCTAAACTTACAGCAGAACAAGAAGCTAGAAAAGTTGTACTAAGCACTATACAAAGAGTAGGAGTTGAGCAGGCTGTAGAAAACTGTGTCTCAGTTTTTAATTTAGAGTCTGATGATGTAAAAGGAAGAATTATTGGTAGAGAAGGAAGAAATATTAGAGCTCTAGAAGCTGCAACGGGTGTAGAAATTATTGTTGATGATACCCCAGAGGCAATTATCCTTTCATGTTTTGATCCTGTAAGAAGAGAGGTTGCCAGATTATCTATGCATAAATTGGTTACAGATGGTAGAATTCACCCTGCAAGAATAGAAGAGGTTGTTGCTAAAACAGAAAAACAAATTACTCAAGAAATTATAGAAGTTGGAAAGCGTACAGTTATAGATTTAGGCATACATGGATTACATCCAGAACTTATAAAAACTGTTGGGAGAATGAAATACAGGTCTTCCTATGGTCAGAACCTTTTACAACACTCTAGAGAAGTTGCTAATCTTTGTGGAATTATGGCATCTGAATTAGGTTTAAATCCTAAAATAGCTAAAAGAGCCGGATTACTTCATGATATAGGTAAAGTACCAGACGCAGAAAGTGAATTACCTCATGCATTGTTAGGAATGGAATGGGCTGAAAAATATGGAGAGAAAAAAGATGTTTGTAATGCTATTGGAGCTCACCATGATGAAATAGAAATGAAAACATTATTTGCTCCAATTGTGCAAGTTTGTGATGCTATTTCTGGAGCTAGACCTGGTGCAAGAAGACAGGTTTTAGATTCGTACATACAAAGATTGAAAGACTTGGAAGACATTGCTTTTGGCTTTTCAGGTGTTCAGAAAGCTTATGCTATTCAAGCCGGGCGAGAATTACGTGTTATGGTAGAAAGTGGTAAAGTAAACGACACCAAAGCTGCTGAATTGTCTTTTAGTATTAGTCAAAAAATACAAAACGATATGACGTATCCAGGTCAAGTAAAAGTTACCGTTATTAGAGAAACTAGAGCAGTAAACGTAGCCAAGTAAGAAAGAAAATTAAATAAAAATTTCATTAATTAGTTTGTGAAAAAAACTATAGGTGGAATTTTTTTTAT
This sequence comes from Flavobacterium sp. SCGC AAA160-P02, assembly GCA_000383355.1. Classification (GTDB taxonomy): domain Bacteria; phylum Bacteroidota; class Bacteroidia; order Flavobacteriales; family Flavobacteriaceae; genus Polaribacter. The sequence goes on from KB911146.1 coordinate 75,123, forward strand.
GAGAAATTTTAAGATCTTCTGGGATGGTATTTTTCTACCACTTTTTTTAAGAAACTAGTATCTAGGTGAACATAAACCTCTGTTGTGGTAATGCTTTCATGCCCTAGCATTTGTTGGATAGCTCTTAAATCTGCTCCATTTTTTAAAAGATGAGTTGCAAAAGAATGTCTGAAGGTATGTGGGCTTATTTTTTTTTGAAGATTTATTTTAATGGCAAGTTCTTTTAAAATCATAAATACCATTTGTCTTGATAATGATTTCCCACGTCTATTTAAAAATAAGGTATCTTCAAACCCCTTTACTACCAATAGATGAGCTCTAATCTCATTCATATACAGAATAATATACTTTTGAGCTCTAAAATGAATAGGAACAAAGCGTTCTTTATTTCCTTTTCCTATAATTTTAATAAAACCTTCTTCAAAAAATAAATCAGATATTTTTAAGTGAATTAATTCACTAACTCTTAATCCACAGCTATACATAGTTTCAAGCATCGCTCTATTTCTTTCTCCTTCAGTTTTGCTAAGATCTATAGCAGTAATTAAGCTATTTATTTCTTCTTCTGATAATGTGTCTGGTAGTTTACGACCAGTTTTTGGAGCTTCTATTAAATCTGTTGGGTTAGATTCTCTATAGTTTTCAAAAATTAAGTATTCAAAAAAACTTCTTAAACCAGAAATTATTCTAGCCTGACTTCTAGGACTTATTTTTTTTGCAATTTCATATACAAATTCTTGAATGAATTCTTCTGTTATATTTATAGGAGAACTAGATATACCATTTTTTTCTAGGAACATAACAAACTTTTTAATGTCTCTTAAATAATTATCTATTGTATTTTCAGAGAGCCCTCTTTCAATATTCAAATAGTGATTATAATCTAAAATTGCTTGCTTCCATTTCACTCTATGAAGGTAGTGATTTACTTAATTTTATTCAAATTATAGTTTTAAATAATAATCTTTAATTAGTTCTTATTTGAAATTAATATTTTTATTAGTATATTTAAAACGTAATTAACTAACTATTAAATAACTAAACACTACTTATTATGAAAAAATTATTATTATTTACTGCATTAATATCTTTTTGCTTTACTGTAAATGCACAAGAATCTAAATTTGGTGTAACCGCGGGTTATCAATCATCAAGTTTTAAAGTATCTGGAGCAGGTTTAGATATATCAACAGATGCTTCTGGTTATTTCGTAGGATTTTTTGCGCAATTTTCAGTATCAGAAACTTTTAGTATTCAACCAGAGCTTCTTTATTCTTCAGTTTCTGATGATGGAGAATCTATAGGTGATATAATAATTCCAGTAATGCTTAAATTTCATTTGACAGATAAATTTAATTTTATGGCTGGTCCACAATTTGATTATATTACAGAAGATGATGCAGAAGGTATAAAGAAATTTGGCATGGGTTTAGGTTTTGGGCTTGGATATGATATTTCAGATAATATATCTTTAGGTGCTAGATATTCTATTGGTTTTGATAGACTTGATGATGAGGGGGAAGATGTTGGGGACGCATCTTTTAAGATAAATATTTTTCAAATTGGATTGAGCTATAGTTTTTAATGTTTGATATCAATATTTTAAATCTAAGTGGGCTATTTGGCCCACTTTTTTTATCTTAAATTAATTGTATTTTTGTTTCATGAAAATAATTATTATAAACGGACCCAACTTAAATTTATTAGGTAAAAGAGAACCAGAAATATATGGTGCACATTCTTTTGATGACTATTTTGAAAGTTTGCAACATATGTACTCAACAATAGATTTCTCCTATTTTCAATCGAATATTGAAGGAGAGATTATTGATAAACTACATGAAGTTGGTTTTAATTATGATGGCATTATTCTCAATGCGGCTGCCTATACACATACCTCTGTAGGTATTGGTGATGCTGTAAAAGGTATAGAAACTCCTGTAGTAGAAGTACATATCTCAAATGTACATGCCAGAGAAGAATTTAGACACCAAAGTTTTATAGCTGCAAACGCAAAAGGAGTTATTGTTGGTTTTGGTTTAAAAAGTTATGAATTGGCAGTCCAAAGCTTTTTAGAGCTTTAAAACCATTTTAATGTCTGACCTCTCATAATGCGATTCCTTTTCTAGTTCAACTTCTACAAACCCATTTTTTTTATACAAGTTAATAGCAGGAACAAGTTTTGTATGAGAGTATAACATTAATTCTGCCCAGTTTTTATCTTTGGCAAACCCAATACAATGATTCATGAGTTGTTGGCCAATTTTTAATCCTCGAAACTCTGGAGCTACCGCCATTTTACTCAATTCAAACCCTTCTTTTTGCTTAATTAAGGCAACAGTTCCAACAATTTGATGCTTATGTTTAGCGAAAAAAATAAAACCTCCCAAATCTATAATATGTTCTTTTGGTTTGGTTAACACCTTTTTATCGTAAGGTTCTACATAAAAATATTTTTCTAGCCATTCAATATTTAGATCACCAAATATTGTTGAATAATCTGAATGAAAATTAATAATTTCTATAGAAGTTTTCAATTATATTTTAGTATCAATAAGTTGAATCATTTCATTTTCTAGTAGGTTGGTTTTATCATAGATATTTTTTGCATCAGAAAGTATTTGTTCAGCAAAACTTCTATCTTTTATATCTTTTGCATTAATTCTAACATTAAAATAGGCACCAACTACAGCGGTTCTTGCGCACAATGCTCCAACACCAGCGTCAGATAATGAGTTTTGCAAACCTTCTTTTGCCATAGCCATCATTACTTCCATAGAGCTGTATGCAGTTTCCATCACTTTAAAAGGTATTTCGGTTGCATATTTGGTAGCATTTTCAATAGCTTCTTTTCTAAGTGTTGTTTCAGTTTCATTAGATTTTGGGAGTCTAAATCCTTCAATTATTTTATTAAAAGCATTGGTATCTTCATCAACTAAGAAAAGTAACTCGTTTTTATAACGCTGGCCTTTTACAGCCCACTGAGAATAAAACTCCCACTTCTCATCCCAACCTGGTTTGTGTGCAGATAAATTAGCAACCATAGTCCCTAAAGAAACACCTAATGCACCAACATAAGCGGCAATAGAACCACCACCAGGGGCCATAGATTCAGAGGCTGTTTCATCTGCAAACTCTTTTACAGTAAAATCCACTAATTTATTGTTACCATTGGCATTCATTACATATTCTATGATTCTTTCTTCTGGATTAAATGGTTTTAAATCATCTAGACCAAGAGATTTAATAGCAATATTTATTTTATCAGCCTCACTAATTCCTAGAGATCGTTCTTGCTTTAATAAAAAGTAATCTGCAGCATCTAACATGGCCTGTAACGGAACCAAACCAACCAATTCGGATCCTGTGACTCTAATACCTCTTTTGTCTGCAGCTTTTAATGTTTCATCAAATGCTTCATGCATAGAGGTAATAGAAATATTGGTTAAATTGTATGAGATTTGAGCGATGCCATATTCTTCTATATACCAACCAATACCTTTTACGGCCTTTAATTTTCCAGGAATCCTTACAGGCTCTCCATTAGCATCTAATACTTTTTTTCCTGTAACAGGGTTTCCTTCCCGTTTTACTCTTCCTGCTTCTCTAATATCAAAAGCTATAGCATTGGCTCGTCTAGTAGAGGTAGTGTTTAAATTTATATTATAAGCAATTAAAAAATCTCTTGCAGAGATGGCAGTTACTCCTGTGCTTTTTGTATTTGAATTGTATATAGCTGGCCCAAAGTCTGGTGTCCAGTTGGTATCTGATAATTTATTTTCTAAGCCCTCGTATTCACCAGAGCGAACAGTAGCTAAATTCTTACGGTCTTCTTTAGTAGCAGCGTTTTCATAATAATAACCTGATATCCCCAATTCTTCTCCAACTCTTTTTCCTAACAGGTGGGCATAATTAGCAGTTTCATCCATAGAAATATTAGCAATAGGAATTAAAGGACAAACATCTGTAGCACCAAACCTAGGGTGTTCTCCAGTTTGCTTACTCATGTCTATTAGTTCACTAGCTTTTTTAATTAGTCTAAAGGCAGCTTCTATAACTTGTGCTGGTTCACCAACAAAGGTAATAACGGTTCTATTAGTTGCTTTTCCTGGGTCTATGTCTAATAACTTAACTCCTTCAACCTCCGTAACAACATGAGCAATTGTATTAATTTTTTTTAGATCTCTTCCTTCACTAATATTTGGAACACATTCAATAATTTGCTGTTTCATAAGAGTTATTTTTTTACTTCAACGTAAAAATAGTACGATTAAACGAAAAAACATATGATATCTTTTAAAATAAATTATATTTGCTTTACCCTAAAATAAATTTATTTATGCAACAGAAATGGCTCTTTGTCATTACTCCTAAAACCAAACTTATAGATTTAAACTTAAAAGAAGTTTGGCAGTACCGAGATTTACTCATGCTCTTTGTAAAAAGAGATGTTATTACCTTGTATAAACAAACAATTTTAGGACCACTTTGGTATTTAATTCAACCTTTGTTTACCTCTGTAATTTTTACCTTGGTTTTTAATAATGTAGCAGGTATACAAACAGGAGTTATTCCTCCTTTCTTATTTAATTTAGCGGGAATTACTACCTGGAATTATTTTAAAGAATGCCTCACAGCAACTTCGGATACCTTTAAGAAAAATGAACAAATTTTTGGAAAAGTATACTTTCCTAGAATTATTATGCCAATGTCTATAGTTCTCTCCAATTTGTTAAAATTTGGAATACAATTACTTATTTTAATTGCCTTTTATCTTTATTATGCATTGTATGCTGGTGCGGCTATTAGACCTAGTGAATACTTATTTTTATTTCCTGTATTAGTACTATGCATGGGTATGTTAGGTTTAGGTCTAGGGATGATTATTTCGTCTATGGTTACAAAATATAGAGATTTAACATTCTTAGTAAGTTTTGGAATACAATTACTCATGTATATCTCTTTGGTGGTCATACCACTCTCTTTATTTCAAGAAAAAGGAGTTGAGTGGTTGGTGATGTACAACCCTATGGGATATATCATAGAAATGGCCCGTTTTCTTTTATTAAACGAAGGAAATATCTCTCAATTTGGAGTTATATACACTATTGTTTCTTCAATTCTGGCATTACTATTTGGGATTGTTATTTTTAATAAGACAGAAAAAACATTTATAGATACCATATAATGATGAAAGATGATGTTATATTAAAAGTAGAAAACCTATCCAAACAATATCGTTTAGGCCTAGTTGGTACTGGTACTATTAGTCATGATTTTAATAGATTTCTAGCTAGAATTAGAGGAAAAGAAGATCCGTATTTAAAAATTGGAGAATCAAATGATCGTTCAACTAAAGGAACTTCAGAATATGTGTGGGCTTTAAAGGATATTAATTTTGAAGTAAAACGAGGAGAAATACTAGGTATTATTGGTAAAAATGGTGCTGGTAAATCTACCTTATTAAAGATACTTTCTAAAGTAACTGGCCCCACAACTGGTGCTATAAAATCTAAAGGAAGAATAGCTTCTTTATTAGAAGTTGGTACCGGGTTTCACCCAGAAATGACAGGTAAAGAAAACATCTTTTTAAACGGTGCTATTCTAGGAATGACCAAAAAAGAAATTTCTAGTAAACTAGATGAAATCATTGAATTTTCTGGCTGTGAACGTTATGTAGAAACCCCTGTAAAACGCTATTCTAGCGGTATGAAAGTACGACTAGCTTTTGCTGTAGCCGCATTTTTAGAACCAGATATTTTAGTTGTAGATGAAGTGCTGGCAGTTGGAGATGCTGAGTTTCAAAAAAAGGCCATTGGGAAGATGCAAGATATTTCTAGCCAAGGAGGAAGAACTGTTTTGTTTGTGAGTCATGATATGGCTGCGGTGAAAAATTTGTGTAGTAGGTTACTTGTGTTAGGAATGGGTAAAGATGAATATAAAGGCGATGTTGAAGAGGGAATAGATTTATACCTAGAGGATTCCATTAAAAATCAAAATTTTAATTTATTATCAATTAAACAACGTAATGGTAACAGAAAAGCTATGTTTAAGTCAATTTCTTTATCCTACATTATGAACGAAAAACTGTATGAAAAAGTTAAGAGTGTTAAATCTGGATGTTCAAAATTTTTCATTGACATTACAATTTGCAGTGATAATAATTTCGGAAGAGAAATAGATTTGGCAATTGGTATAAGTGATTCAAGAAATATACCAGTTTGTAATATAAGCAATGAATTTACAAAAGATAAATTATTATTAACTGATAAAGAAACAACTATTCGTTATGAAATTGATTCATTTAATTTAAGAGCAATGAGTTATAATATTACTTTGTGGGGTAAGTTTAAACATGATTCCGTATTTGATAATTTGCAAAACCAAATTAACTTTGATGTTTTAGAGACTGATTTTTTTAATTCGGGCAATTTACCTAGAAGAAGTCAACATGGATATCTGTTATTGAAAAATAAAGCTTATGTTTTATGATGTGCTATAATATTGAAATCAATATTTATTAGTAACTAATATTTAAATCAAACTTTTATGAGTCCTACTTTGTCAGTAATTATTGCAACATACAATAGAGAAAATTTGGTTATTCAAACTTTAAACTCTATCAAGAATCAAACCTATAAAGATTTTGAGTGCATTATTGTTAATGATCAATCTACAGATAATACGTTTAATGTTATTAGCGACTTTATTAAGTCCGATAATAGGTTTACATTATATTCAAGACCAAATTCAAAATCTAAAGGGATGTCAAGTTCCAGAAATTATGGGTATACATTATCTAATGGGCAATATGTTAACTGGTTTGATGACGATGATATAATGCATCCTGAGTGTTTAGAAAAAAAAATGAACGTAATACTTGAAAAAAAATTAGATTTTGTGAGCTGTGAAATAGCTTATTTTAATGATTCCATAGATAAATATGAAAAAATTGAGAATGATTATGATATGAGTAATATTTTTCAAAATTATTTTAAAGGTTCTATTTCTTTTTACTCAATTTGTAGTTTGTGGAAAAAATCTTTTTTAGATAAAAACTCATTTGTATTTAACGAGGATAACAAATTACTTGTAGATTGGGTATTTAATATCAATGTTCTTTTTACAAACCCTAAGTATTACTTAATTAAGGAAGTTTTAACTTTTTATAGAAAACATGAAAAATCAATTTCTGGTAAGCTAGCATCTTATAATGAAAGTTATATTTTTCAAGAGTATCAAATTAGGTGTAAGATGTTTGAAATATTTAAATCGAAAAACCTTGTAAATAAAGAATTAAATTTATGGTATTGCAAAAGACTTGTTTTTTTTGTTGAGAGCATTGCTGTTAAAAAATGATTCAAGATCTAATAAAATTTTAATAGATATTTTAAAGGTTAGAAATGATAAAGATATTCTTTTGTTTAAAATTAGAACATTAATTGGTTTTCTTACTTACAAAACTATTAAAAAAGGATATAAATTTCTTTCAAATTAGAATTATGAAAATACTCTTCGTCTGTATGCAATATATTCATTCAGCCAGATGGATAAATCAATTAAAAGATTCTGAACATGAAATCTTCCTTTTTGATTGTTTAGATATGCCGATACATGAAGATTTAAAATGGACTAAATATACAGATAATTGGAGTCAGCGAAAACTAACCTATATAAAGGGTGAATTTTGGTTAGAAAAGAATTTCCCCTTTCTATTTAGTAAAATTGAACCATTTTTAAAAGTAACTGCTTCAGAAAAATTAAAAGAATTGATAAAACAAATCAAACCAGATTTAGTGCATTCTTTAGAGATGCAATCTGAAAGTTACCCATTGATTAAAGTTAGAAAGAAAATACATTTTAAATGGGCATATTCTTGTTGGGGTAATGATGTTTTTTTTTATAAGGATTTAGATGCTCATAAATTTAAAATTAATGAAGTTATAGCCCTCTTGGACTATTGTTTTTTAGAATGTGAGAGAGATAAAAAGTTAATAAAATCGATAAATAATACTACAAAAGTTCTTGGAACTAAATTTCCTGGAGGAGGAGGTTATAAAATCAATAAATATAAAACACATTCTAAACCATTAAAGGAAAGGAAATTAATAATTATAAAAGGATACGAACATAAGTTTGGTAGAGCATTAAGTGTTTTAAAAGCCTTAGAGTTTATAATTGATGACATTAAAAGCATTGATATATATATATATATTCTGCTCATAAAATTGTTATTGAAAAAATATTTGAGTTTAATGAAAAATATAACTTAAATATAGAATACTCCTCTCGTTATAATCAATTAACACATTCTGAATTACTAGAGAAATTTGGGCAAGCAAAAATTGCTATAGGCAATAATATTTCAGATGGGGTTCCTAACACATTACTAGAAGCTATTATTTGTGGAGCGTTTCCAATCCAATCAAACCCAGGAGGAGCATCAGAAGATTATATTGTTCACAATAAAAACGGGCTGTTAATAAAAAACCCAGAAGACAGTAAAGAAATAGCAAAACAGATAAAAAAAGCACTAATCAACGATGAGTTGTTAAAAAATGCTTTTAGTATAAACCAAGAAATAGCAAAAAAACTCGATCATAACTTAATTAAAAAAGAAGTTTTGAAAGCATATAAACAGATAGAAGCTGATGTCTAAAAACATTCTTTTTATAGTAAATACAGGAACTATTTCATCTAATGAAAATGGAGGTGCTTCTGTATATTATAGTCATTTAGAAATTTTACACAAAGCAGGTTTTAAAATACAATTGCTAGCTGTAGAATGGTCAAATTCTATATTATATAAAAAAGAAGATTATATTGAGATTCAACATATGGTTGATGCGATTATTCCATTTAAGCCAGAAGTTGAACTTCCCAAAAAAGGAATAGCTAGAATTATTGATGCTATTATTTCTCCAGAAATTTTTGAATATTATTTTATAAATCGAAAGAACACATTTTTTTTAAATGAATTAGTTCTTAAAAAATCAGTTGACATTGTGTGGTCTGAATGGAGATGGGCAGGCTTATTAGCTTGGTATTCGAAATTAAAAATTCCTGTTATTTATGCACATCACGATTGGGAATATAAACTGGCTAAGCTTCGATCAAAAAGAACTTTCTTTGGTAGGTTTCACACATTTCAAAAGAAAAGAGTTGAATTTAAATTAGTAAAAGGAGTAGAAGGTTGTATCTCTGGGTCAGTTACAGAAACTAAAGAAATAATACAAATTTCAAAAAAGAAAGCATTATATATTCCTACAACTTATAAAGAGGTAACGCCAAAACTTTTACCAAATTCAATTCCAAATATTATTCATTTAGGTGGTATGGGAACAACCGCAAATCGCTTAGGCTTAGAGCGTTTTTTAGACGTTTGTTGGGGTAAAGTTAAGAAGAAACACCCAAGCATTAAATTAATTGTTATCGGTAGCTTAAAACAAGCATCAAATACTTTGTTAGAAAAGCTTAACGATTCAAATATTGAATGTTTAGGTTTTGTAAAAGACTTATTAGAAGTAATGCATCCTCAAGATATTCATATAATTCCATGGGAGTATAACACGGGTACAAGAACAAGACTACCATTGGTTTTAAATTATGAGCAAGTTTTAGTTGCAACTAAAGAATCTGTGAAAGCGTTTCCTGAGATAAAAGATAAACAAAACGCAATATTATGTAATATACTTGATGAAATGACATTAAATATTATTAATATAATTAAACATAAAAACAGAATATATGAGTTGAGCAAAGCAGGAAAAGAAACTTTTATTGAAAAATTCACCTGTAATAGTAACGTTGAAAAATTAAAAACATTTATAGAAAAAATATCATGACATTTATTATAGCAGAAATAGCACAAGCACATGATGGTAGTTTAGGTCTGGCACACGCATATATAGATGCTGTTGCAAAAACAGGTTGCAATGCTATAAAGTTTCAAACACATATAGCTGATGCCGAAAGTAGTATTCATGAACCTTTTAGAGTAAAATTTTCTAAACAAGATACCACTAGATATGAGTATTGGCATCGTATGGAGTTTACTTTAGATCAGTGGAGAGGTTTAAAAACACATTGTGATGAAGTAGGTCTAGAGTTTATAAGTTCCCCATTTAGCAACGCTGCTGTTGATTTATTAGAAAAAGTTGGAGTTAAGCGTTATAAAGTAGGATCTGGAGAAGTAAACAATTTTGTTTTATTAGAAAAAATTTCACAAACAGGAAAGCCTATAATTATTTCATCAGGAATGAGTTCATTTGAAGAGCTTGACAAAACTGTATTGTTTTTAAGAGAACGAAAAGTAGATTTTTCAATTTTACAGTGTACAACTTCTTATCCAACGGCTCCAAAACAATACGGATTAAATGTCATCAAAGAATTTAAAGAAAGATATAAGGTTCCAGTTGGTTTTTCTGATCATTCTGCCTCTACAGAAGCTTGTATTGTAGCTACTGCATTAGGAGCAGAAATTTTAGAATTTCATGTTGTTTTTGATAAAGAAATGTTTGGACCAGATGCTAAATCATCCTTAACATTAAAAGAAACAAAACAATTGGTTAAGGCCGTTACTAATATTAATACTGCCTTAAAAAATCCAATTGATAAGAGAGATAATTCAGAATTTGATACTCTAAAATCTATTTTCGAAAAATCACTAGCTGTAAATAAGAATCTTCATAAAGGACATATAATTTCCTTTTCTGATTTAGAAACAAAAAAACCTAAAGGATTTGGAATTCTTGCAAATGAATATGAAAATATCATAGGAAAAAAATTAACATCGAGTTTAAATAAGTTTGATTTTTTAAATTATTCAGACTTTAAATAGAAATAAATATGACCCCTAGAAAAATATGTGTAGTTGTTACTGCAAGGCCATCTTATAGCCGTGTAAAAACAGTGCTTACAGCCATTAAAAATCACCCTACGTTGGAATTACAATTAGTAATTGCAGGTTCTGCATTACTAGGTAGATATGGAAATGCAGTTGATTTTATAGAAAAGGACGGTTTTGAAATAGCTGAAAAAGTATTTATGATCCTTGAAGGAGAAAATCCAACGGCAATGGCAAAAACTACAGGTTTAGGAGTAATGGAACTCTCGAATGTGTTTTATAAGTTACAACCAGATGCTGTTATAACCATTGCAGATCGTTTTGAAACAATTGCAACTTCAATTGCTGCTTCCTATCAAAATATAGCCTTAGTCCATTTACAAGGAGGTGAAGTTACTGGGAATATTGATGAGAAAGTGAGACATGCCAACACAAAGTTGGCAGATATACATATAGTGGCTTCAGAAGATGCTAGAACGCGTGTTATAAAAATGGGTGAAGCTCCTGATAAAGTATTCAATACAGGTTGTCCTTCTATTGACATAGCAAGAGAAATAAAAGCATCATCAAGTTTAGATTTTAATCCTATTGATAAATATGGTGGAGTTGGAAAAGTAATTAACTGGAAAGACGGCTATATTGTTGTAATGCAGCATCCGGTAACTACAGAATATAATTCTGCCAAAGAAGATGTGTTAAAAACACTAGAAGCAGTAAATGAATTAAATATTCCTACTTTTTGGTTTTGGCCAAATGTAGACGCAGGTTCAGATGGCACATCTAATGGAATTAGAACATTTAGAGAAGTACATCAACCAGAAAATATTCATTTTTTTAAAAACATGGAGCCTACAGACTTTTTAAAATTATTAGCAAATAGTAATTGTTTAATTGGTAATTCTAGTGTTGGTATTAGAGAATGTGCCTATTTAGCAGTGCCTGTTGTGAATATTGGTACGAGACAAAATAGAAGGCAAAGGGCTTCAAATGTTACTGATGTAATGTATCACAAAGAAGACATTAAAAGGGCAATAAACGAAAGAATATCGGCAAAAAGTATTGTTTCAGAAACTATTTACGGCGATGGAAACTCAGGAGATAAAATTGCAGATATTTTAGCAAATGTAGCATTGACCTTTCATAAAACAATTACATATTAATGAGAGTTTTAGCTATTATACCTGCAAGAGGAGGATCTAAAGGAGTGCCTGGTAAAAATATAAAATTACTGTCTGGTAAACCTTTAATTGAATATACGACTCAAGTAGCGCTACAATCTAAACTACTTACAAAAGTTTTAGTAAGTTCTGATGATGATAAAATAATTGAAGTAGCAAAAAACACAGGGGTAGAAGTTCCTTTTAAGCGTCCATCTAATTTATCCGAAGATGCAACACCTACATTACCAGTTATAAAACATGCATTAGCGTATTATAAAAATATAGGAGAAGAGTTTGATGCTATTTGTCTATTACAAGTAACTAGTCCGTTTAGAACAGTTGATTTCTTAGACAATGCACTACAAAAATTCATAAATGAAGGAGCAGATTCGTTAATTTCTGTTCAAAAAGTACCGCATGAATACAATCCACATTGGACATTTGAATTAAATGAAGAAGGGAATTTGAAAATTGCCACAGGCGAAGAAAAAATTATTTCGAGAAGACAAGATTTGCCTACTACATATCATAGAGACGGAAGTATTTATATTACCAAAACAAGCATTATTGAAAAAGAAAACTCATTATACGGGGCAACTATTTCTTATGTAGAATCTCCAAAAGAGTTTTATGTAAATATTGATACGATGGAAGATTGGAGAAAAGCTGAATTAGTATTGAAAAAAAATAAATAACCTAAAACACTAAAATAAATGTTATTTAACTCCTTAGAATTTTTATTGTTTTTACCTACAGTATTCATACTGTATTGGTTTGTTTTTAAGAAGATTACTACCCAAAATATTCTCATATTAGTATCAAGTTACGTCTTTTATGGATGGTGGGATTGGCGATTTTTATCGTTAATTTTAATTAGCACCCTCATTGACTATACAATAGGCTTACAGTTAAGAAAGACAAGCAATTTACAAAGACGAAAATTATTATTAAGTTTTAGTCTTGTTTTTAACTTAGGGATGCTTGGGTTTTTTAAGTATTACAATTTTTTTGTTGATAGTTGGATTGAAGCATGGAGTAACATTGGAGTTACAATGCATGCAAGTTCATTAAATATTATATTACCAGTAGGGATTTCATTTTATACATTTCAAACCCTTAGTTATACCATAGATATTTATAGAAAAAAGTTAGAACCGACAAAAGACTTTATCGCTTTTGCTTCATTTGTGTCTTTTTTTCCTCAATTAGTTGCTGGGCCTATAGAAAGAGCAACAAATTTATTACCTCAGTTTTACAAAAAGAGAACGTTTAATTACGATTATGCGGTTTCTGGAATGAAATTAATTCTATGGGGACTGGTGAAAAAAGTAGTTATAGCAGATTCTTGTGCCATTTTTGTAAATAAAATATTTGAAAATTACCAAGATGAATCAGGATTAGCTCTTTGTATGGGAGCTATTTATTTTGCTTTTCAGATTTATTGTGATTTTTCTGGTTATTCAGATATTGCAATAGGTACTTCTAGATTATTTGGGTTTAAATTGATGCGTAATTTTAACTATCCGTATTTTTCAAGAGATATTGCAGAATTTTGGAGACGCTGGCATATTTCACTGAGTACGTGGTTTAGAGATTATTTATATATTCCTTTAGGAGGCTCTAGGGGTAATAAATGGTTTCAATTAAGAAATGTATTTGCTATTTTTTTAGTGAGCGGTTTTTGGCATGGAGCCAATTGGACATTTATAGTTTGGGGAGGATTAAATGCTCTATTCTTTATACCACTTTTGTTAACCAATAAAAACAGAAATAATTTAGATGAAGTAGCATCTAATAGTGTCTTACCTAATGTAAAGGAATTGTTTCAAATTTTACTCACCTTTGGTTTGACCACATTTGCCTGGATTTTTTTTAGAGCAGAATCTATTACAGACGCCATGCTTTATATTCAACAAATCTCAGATTTTTCTAATTTTGTGCCTGATGTAATTCGACATAAAAAAGTGATTCCATTGCTATTTTTGTTTATCATTTTAGAGTGGTTTTCTAGAAAACAAGAATATGCTATTGTTTTGGATAAAAAGTACAGAACGGTATTTTACATGTTGTTTGCTTTTATGATTTTGTATTATTCTTCAGTAGAAGAGAAGTCATCATTTATATATTTTCAATTTTAAAGACGTAAATGAGAAAATTTATACATAAAACACTCATTTTGGTAATTGGAATTTTATCCAGTTATATATTTTTAGGTTTTTTTGCAGATGGATATACTGACCCATTTTATTTACGATTTACAAGTCCAAAACAAAAATCATTAATTATAGGTACATCAAGAGCTGCGCAAGGAATTAGACCAAGTATAATGGATTCAGTTTTAGATGCCAAAAGGTTTAATACTCCAATTTATAATTTTGCTTTTACAATTCTTCATAGTCCGTATGGAAAAACATATTATAATGCAATAGATTCTAAACTCGTTAAGGATAATTTTAATGGATTATTTATTGTAGCTGTTGACCCTTGGTCAATTTCATTGAGAACCAATTTAAATTATGATATAGAAAGTAAAAAAGAACTTTCTAAGCTTACATATTTTAATATGAATCCAAATTATGATTATTTAATGAATGCATATAAAAGTTCAATGTTTAACTTATTGCCAAATAAATTTATAAAAGATGAATCTTTATTTCTTCACTCTAATGGATGGTTAGAGGTAACTATAAATATGGATAAGTATGTATTAAAAAAACGCACAATGTCTAAAATAAAGACCTATGAAGAGGGGAGTAAAACAAATAAAATTTCAAATAAAAGAATTGATTGGTTAGAAAGAACTATTCGCCTATTAGAAAAACAAGGAAAAGTAGTTTTGTTTCGTATTCCAGTTCACAAAGAAATTTTAACGATAGAAAATAAAATATGTAAAAGCTTTGATTCAATTATAAAAACTAAATTTAATGACATACCATATTTAAATTATAAGACAGAGGTGGCTAATTATACTTTTATTGACGGAAATCATTTATATAAAGAATCTGGGAAAAAGTTTTCTGAGAAACTAGCAAAAGATATTAATCAACTATTTATTAATGAATAGATTTCTTAAAAACATATTATTAAAATTAATAATACTCCTATTTTTCATTAGTTTGATTGTAGGTGGGGCTTTTTATTTCAATTACAATCATAAAATAGATTATCCAGCAGCCATTATAAATAAATATCAGAGACTAGATTCATTAAAAAAGACGGCTAAAATTATTATTTGTGGAGGATCTAGTTCTTCGTATAGCATTGATAGTGAATTGCTTGAAAAAACTTTAAAAAACCTGTAGTAAATACCAGTTTGGCAATGAGCTTAGGAAGTAAATTTCATTTAAATATTACAAAAGATTATTTACATAAAGGAGACGTTATTTTATATATTCCAGAGTATGAGTATTATTATGGAAAAGAAAATGGAGATGATTTTTTATACACAACAGCTTTTTATTATCCTAAAGTTGTAAAAGATTTTACTACTAAACAAAAAGATGCTTTTTTTGAAAAAGCTTTTCGACTATCAATAGAATATTATATCGGGGCTTTAAATAAAAAGAATGACAAAGGAAATAAATCATTACAATACAAAAGAGAATCGTATGATTATTTAGGAGATAATATTAGTTTACGTTCTTCAATAAATTCAAAAATAGAAGTAACATTAAAAAATAGATACCAAAAATTAAAAAGCAAGAAAGTAAGTAAAGAGTTTATTATTTTTTTAAAAAAGATTAATGCTGAGTATGTTAAAAAAGGAATTACATTATTAATTACATACCCACCATTAGAAAAATCACAGTTTGATAATCGGTTTTTGAAAGATATTGATAAAGTTAAAAGAGAAACTGGAATTACATTTTTTGGTAATCCTAATGATTATCTATATAGCGCTGATTTATTTTACGATAGCAGTTATCATCTTAACGGAAAAGGAAGGATTTTGCGTACAAAAAAATTGATTAAAACCCTTAAAGAACAATTGAATTAAAAATGTGTGGAATAGCTGGAATTATAGGAAAAAATGCTTCAAAAGATGTTTTATTGAAGATGACAAATACTCAGAAGCATCGTGGACCTGATTATACAGGTTTTTGGTTAGATGAAAATGTTTGTTTTGGTCATAATAGGTTGTCTATTATTGATTTATCAGAAAATGCAAATCAACCTTTTCAAGATGAAGAAGAACGATATCAATTAATTTTTAATGGAGAAATATATAATTATCTTGAATTAAAGAATGAACTAGATTATAATTTTGTGACAAGCTCTGATACCGAAGTTCTATTTGCTGCTTACCTAAAATGGGGAAAGGCTTGTTTAAATAAGTTAAATGGAATGTTCTCTTTTGCCGTATGGGATTCTGTTGATAAAAAATTATTTGCAGCCAGAGATCGTTTTGGTGTCAAGCCATTTTATTACCATCAATCAGAAGATACGCTCTATTTTTCATCAGAAATAAAAACCTTACACTCGGCTGGCATTGAAAAAGAGCCAAATAAGAAGGTCTGGGCAAATTATTTTTCATTTGGTAGTTACGGAATGCCACATGAAACATTTTGGAAACATATTGATCAACTTCCAGGAGGACATTGTTTAGAATTCGAAAAGAATACATTAAAAATAGAGAAATGGTATTTCTTTGAGAAAGAGATTGAAAAGCACAAAGAAAAATTATCTTATGAAGAGATTAAAAATAAGTATATAGTTCTCCTTAAAGATAGTATTAAATTACGATTTAGAGCAGATGTATCTGTTGGATTTAATGTGAGTGGTGGTTTAGATAGCTCTGCATTATTAGCTTTCGTAAATCAACAAGAAAATAAAGAAAATATAAAAGCATTTACTTTTTATACGAATGATGATAGATATGATGAATTACCTTGGGTTGAAGAAATGATTTCTTTAACAAAAAATTCGCTACAGAAAGTATTATTAAAACCTGAAGAGGTAAAAGAATTAGCAGCTAAAATTGATTACCATCAAGATGAACCTTATGGAGGAATACCAACCTTAGCATATGCAAAAATATTTGAAAAAGCAAGAGCAAAAAACACGTTAGTATTATTAGATGGTCAGGGAATGGATGAACAATGGGCAGGCTACGATTATTATCTTCAAAAAAATGAAGCTACAATACAAGGGGTAAAGAAATCTCCTTTTAAAAAAGAAGTTTTGTCTAAAGAAATGATTGCTT
This sequence comes from Flavobacterium sp. SCGC AAA160-P02, assembly GCA_000383355.1. GTDB lineage: Bacteria > Bacteroidota > Bacteroidia > Flavobacteriales > Flavobacteriaceae > Polaribacter. The sequence continues at coordinate 92,332 of KB911146.1, forward strand.
TGTCTCAAAAACCAATATATCCTAAACCATTTAGAGATGAGCTTTTAAACAAGCAATATAGAGATTTATTTTACACAAAAATACCAAGAGCTTTGCGTTTTAACGATCGTGTATCTATGGCATATAGTACAGAATTAAGAGAGCCTTTTTTAGATTATAGGTTGGTTGAACTTGCTTTTGCACAGCCATTAGAGTATAAAATAAAAGACGGAATTCAAAAATATGTATTGAGAGATATTGTGTCAGAATATTTAAGTGATTCAATTACATACGCTCCCAAAAGACCTTTACAAACACCGCAAAGAGAATGGTTAGCTAATGAACTGCATGAATTGGTAGATAAAAAAATAGAAAAAATAGAAAAATCAAACTATAAATCTTGGTTTGATATAGAAGAACTAAAAAAGGAGTGGCAAAATTATGTAGAAGGAGACAATCAGTCTAGTTTTCATATTTGGCAGTGGTTAAGTCTAAGTACTTATATTGATAATACTGATTTGTGTAAATGAAAAAATTAGTAATTATACTACCTAGAGGTGAATCTATTAAGAATTTTGTGTATTCTGGAATTACTGATGCTTTGAGGTCTCATTTTCAAATCACCTTTTTTTCTGTAGTGCCAAACAAAGAAATTAAAGAATATTTAATGTCTAAATGTGATAACTTTTATGAGCTTAAAGATAGTAATTATCAAAATACATATGCAAAAGAAATAAAAAAAATATTACAAATTGCACATATTAAAAAATTAAATTCTGTTACGGGTAATTTAAAAATAGCAAAAGATGATATCCAAAGTAGAAAGAATTTAAGATTTAATATACTTAGAAAACTTAGAAAATTTATTGCCTTTTTTTACTATTCACAAAAGGGTTTGATTAGGTTAACGAATCACTTTACAAAAGCCAACTTTAATAACCAAAAAGTAAAAGAATACGAATTTTTTCTGAAAGAGATTACTCCAGATTTGGTCTTTAATACTTCACATATTCATAATGTAATTTCCCTAGATTTAATGTATGCTGTTAAAAAGTTAAAAATTAAATCTGCTACATTCTTATTTTCTTGGGATAACCTAACCTCTCAAGGAAGAATTTTACCAAGCTATGACATTTATTTTACATGGAATCAAAAAATTAAAGAGGATTTATTAAGATTATATCCAGCAATTCAAAAGCAAAATGTTTTTGTAACTGGTACGCCTCAGTTTGATTTTCATTTCAATGATGATTTTATAGATTCAAAAGAAAAATTATATGATTTTTTAAAAATCTCTTATGATAAAAAAATCATTTTATATTCAACTGGTATGGCTTACTACACTCCTAAAGAACACGTCATTGTTAAAGAGATAGAAAAAGTACTCAGAAATATTAATGATGACTTGCAACTAGTTGTTCGGATTTACGCTAAAGATAATAATACTGAATATTATAAATTAAGAGAAAATAATAAAAGTATTATCATACCAGATCACTTCTGGGAATTAAATCATCTAACACCAACAATAAAAGACATAACACTATTTAATAGTTTAATCAATCATTGCAGTATTGGAATAAATGTTGCTTCTACAGTTAGTTTAGACCTTGTAATTTTAAATAAACCAGTTATCAATATTGCTTTTAATCCGCCGGGGGAAAATATTTACCCAAATGATTATGAGAAGATTTATGACTTTGATCATTACAAACCAATTATTGAAAGTAAGGCAATATCTTTGGTAAAGAATACTAAAGAATTAGAAAAAGAGTTGAAAACATATATAAGAAACCCAAGTTATTTACAGGAAGAAAGAAAAAATCTTGTAAATAAATTTTTTGGTGATGAGTTTAAGAAGGATAAAACTCAAATATTTACAACAATTTTTAATGAACTCATACCCTAATTAATGAACGTAACAATTACTTTAGTAATATTTAATGAAATCTCAAACATTGAATGGGAATTTGGATCTAAATATTCAATAGATTATTCTGTAAAGTCTTTGCTTTCTATAAGAGAAGAGATTTTAAAAGATACTTCAGATTATATTTTATTTTGGGATTGTACGAATCCAATTCCAAAAAAAGAAACTATTGAAAAAGTTTTGAAAACTAATGGAAATCTATGGCATATTGGAACTAAATTAGGACTAAATGCAAAACCATACTTATTAGATTTTATTCAACCAACAAGCATGCTTCATTTAAATATAAGTTCTACAATTACTCATAGTTCTTGGAAGAATACATTTAAAGGGTGTTTACTAGAAAAAAGAGTCTTTACAAATGTTACTATCTCCAACTATTCAAATTCTTTAGATATCATAGGATTAGATTTTGGTTACAATGCTATGAAATCGGGGGTAATAACTAGATATTCGGTAATATTATCAGATGCAATCAAAGAGACTTCTAACAATCTAAGAAAATTAGATGAATTATTATTTATTAGAAATAATTTTGATAGAAAAGCTTTTTTTTGGAGCTACTTATTGTCTTTTTTTAAAATATCAACATTTACTTTTTTCAAAGCTTATATAAATAAAGAAAACTATAGCGAGAATATTTTTAATCAAGATGCATTTCAAGATGTATTAAAAGACAAAGATCTTTCTGTATCAATTGTTATTGCAACACTTGAGCGTTATCATTATTTAGAGAAAGAATTAGAAGAATTAAGGTTGCTTGAACCAGCAATGAAAGAAATAATAATTGTAGATCAAACCCCAAAAGAAAAAAGAAGTAAAGAGTTTTTACAATCTTTTGATGATTTACCTATAGTTTATTTAGAAACAGATAAAATTGGACAATGTACTGCTAGAAATAAAGGAATAGAAGTCGCAAAAAGTAAGTTTATTTGGTTTTTAGATGATGATATGGAAGAAATTCCAACAAATTATTTGGAAAAACATTTGATAACTATTTATTCAATGAATGCAGATATTTCTTGTGGAATACCGGATGAAATAGGAACAAATTATATTGATAGATCCATTCCGAAAATTGAATTATCAGATGGTTTTCCAACAAATGATGTTTTGGTAAAAACAGATTTTTTATTAGATGCTGGTGGTTTTGACGTGAAAATGGATCAAAAACAAAGTGAAGACCAAGAAATAGGATTGAGATTGATGAAAAACGGAGCATTAAGTGTGAAAAATAATCAATTAAGAATTGTGCATTTAAGAGCAAATAGGGGAGGGTTGAGAAACCATAATGTTAGGAAAATAACTTTTGCGTCATCAAGAAAAAGTGTATTTCAAAGACGATTTTTACATTATTCTGAAATTTATTTAAACTTAAAACATTTTTCAAAAGAGCAAGTACTAAAATCTTTGCTTTTAAATATTAGAGGAACTTTTATTATACATGATGGAATTTTTAAAAAATTTTTAAAATTTTTATTTTCGTTACTCATTTTACCAAATACTTTATTAGTATTGAACAGAAGATTAAAACAAGCAAAAATGATGATGAATGATTAATAAACAAAAAGTATTGATTGTTAGTTCAGAATTTCCTCCAGAACCAGGTGGAATCGGTAACCATGCATATAATATTGCTAAGCAATTGAGTATGAATAATTATACTGTAACTGTTGTATGTGATCAACGTTCTAAAATAAGTAATGAAAAATCATTATTTGATCTAAACGAATCATTTAAAATTATTAGAATAAAGAAGCAATCTATCCGTATTTTAATGTACTTAAATAGAATATTTCAAATTTTTAAACACACGTATAGAAATGAAATGATTATAGCCTCTGGTAAATTTCCTCTTTGGATTGTAGCAATAACATCTTTATTCTTTGGAGAAAAAAAATATATAGCTGTCGTACATGGTTCAGAAGTAAATTTCAAAAAAAACATATTGCGTAAAACTATAGATATATCATTGAAAAAGTTTGACCATATAATAGCTGTTTCTAATTTTACAAAATCATTAGTTTCTTATTTAAAACTAACGAATATAACCGTAATTCCTAATGGTTTTGCATTATCAAAAACTTCAACAATTGCTAATGAGAAAATAAAAGGGAAACCTAGTTTAATTACTGTTGGGTCTATTTCTGAGAGAAAAGGTCAAAGAAATGTTATCAACTCACTTCCATATCTAATACAATCATATCCAGAAATTCATTATCATATGGTTGGCAAACCATATAAAAAAGACGAATTTTTTAATCTTGCAAAAAAACTAGGTGTAGATAAACATATTACTTTTCATGGAGCTGTTAGTAATGAGGTTAAAATAAAGTTACTTCAAAATAGTGATATTTTTACGATGCTAAGTCAAAACACTGCTTCTGGAGATGTTGAAGGATTTGGAATTGCAATTTTGGAAGCCAATAGTCTAGGCATACCCTCTATAGGAGCAAAAAATTGTGGAATAGAAGATGCTATTTTAGACTATAAATCAGGTATACTCATTCAGAATAACAACCCTTATGAATTTGAGAAATCAATTAAAAATATATTAGACAAATATGACTTTTACGTTCACGAATCAAAACTATGGGCGTCAAAATTTTCATGGAAAAATATTATTAGAGAATATATAAAGATTTTAGAGCTTTGAAAATAGCGATTATATCACATACAGAACACTATCGGGATTCTTCAGGTAAAATTAGAGGTTGGGGACCTACTATAAAAGAAATTAATAAATTGGCTGTTGTATCAAATTCTATAGTTCATATAGCTCCCTTTCACAATGGAAATGCACCTGATAGTTCTTTATCTTATTCAGCAAAAAACATAAATTATTTACCTTTAAGACCTTCAGGAGGTAAGGGTTTACTTAAATTATCTATTTTTTTAACTGCACCTCACAATTTATATATGATATATAAAGCTTTAAAAAGTGTAGATTTTATTCAATTTAGAGCACCTACTGGTATGGGATTGTACGTATTACCTTTTTTAAGGTTATTTTACGATTCGAAATACTGGATAAAATATGCCGGAAATTGGAAAGATGAAAAAATGCCACTTGGAAATAAACTTCAAAAAAAATGGTTGCAAAATTTCACATCAAAAAATACTAAAATTACTATAAATGGTTTCTGGAAAAATGAGAGAAACAATATAATCCCTTTTGAAAACCCGTGTTTAGATCAAAATGACAGAAAACTTGGTCGTAATATACTAGCTGCTAAAAAATTAAAAAAAACAGTAGAGTTTTGTTTTGTAGGTGCTTTAAATAATCATAAAGGTGTAGATAAAATTTTAGAAGCCTTAAAGTGCCTTAATAACAAAGACATTAAATATATATTTCATTTTGTTGGAGATGGTTCACAGCGAATTGACTTTGAAAAAACAGCAAAACTTCTAAGATTAGAAATTGTTTTTCATGGATTCTTAGCAAAAGATTCGATTAGTAATATCTATTCAAGATGTGATTTTATAATTCTCCCATCTAAAAGTGAGGGTTTTCCCAAAGTTATTGGTGAAGCAATGAATTTTGGTTGTATACCTATTGTTTCTGATGTTTCCTGCATTTCGCAATATATACAGGATGGTATTAATGGATTTCTTATAAAACCCATAACATCTAAAGAAATCTTAAAAAAAATAAATTTAGCGCTAAATTTAACTTATAGTGAGAGATTAAAAATTAAAAAATATAATTTTGAATTGGCAGAGAAATTTACATATGATTACTATAATAATCGAATTATGAATGAAATTTTTAAATTAAAAAGCAAATAATTTGGTTAAGTATATACTAAATAATAGGTTGCTTTTTATAGGAATTCACATCCTTTTAGGTTATGCGTCAACGCTATTAAGAGGTTCTAATAGTTTAAAATTGTTATGGCTTTTAATAATTGGATTTTTTATTTTTAGTATTTTTTTTAAGAAAAATAGAAATGAAGAGGCATTTTTATTTGCTGCTTATATAAGTGCTGCAGAAGTCTTTATAAGAATGTCTAAAGGAATGATATTATATGAGACAGGAAAATACAGTGTTATATTATTTTTACTATTGGGTATTTTTGTTGGAAAATTTAAACAAAAATTTTCAGTTAGTTTAGCTTTTTATCTGTTATTATTATTACTAGGCATTGTTTTTACACGTGTTCCAGAAGGCGAATATATTAGAAAAGCAATTGCATTTAATTTAAGTGGTCCTTTTGTTTTGGGTATTGCTGGGTTGTATTTTTATAAAAGAAGTATTACAAAAGAAAATTTAATGAATGCGTTATTTTTTATGATACTTCCTCTATTTTCTATGGTTACCTATCTCTATTTTAAAACACCAGATTTAAAAGATATTGTCTTTCAAGGAGCAGCAAATTTTGATACCTCAGGTGGTTTTGGTCCAAATCAAGTTGCTACTGCTATTGGTTTAGGTATTTTTATTATTGCGGTGTTTATTTTAATGAAAGAACGAATTACCGGATATTTACTACTAGATGTATTTCTTTTACTCTATTTTTTTTATAGAGGTTTGTTAACTTTTTCTAGAGGAGGATTAATCACTGGAGTTATAGCACTAATTTGTTTTTCATTGTTTTATACCTTGTATAAAAAAATTTCTTTAGCGTCTTTTATTACCTATGTTGGTATTGTAATCGTTTTTACAATAGGTATTTGGCTTTTCACTTCTAATATTACTGGAGGTATGTTAGACAATAGATATGCTGGTAAGAATGCAAGTGGCGTACAAAAAAAAGATCTAAGTTCTGGTAGAGTTGATATTTTAACTGAGCAAATAAAAAGTTTTACAGAGAACCCTCTTGGTATTGGGGTTGGAAATGGTAAATATAAACGGCAGGGAGCTATTAGCAATGTAACTGCCGCTTCACATAACGAAGTAGGAAGGTTAATAGAAGAACATGGAATTATTGGTTTTATTATATTATTACTATTACTACTATTACCACTAGCAAATTTCTGGTATGGAAATAATTACCAAAGAGCATTTATCTCAGCATTTTATCTATTATGGTTTTTAACCATTAATCATTCAGCAATGCGTATTGCTTTTCCAGGTTTTATTTATGGGTTGAGTTTAATAACTATCATACATGAAAAAGAATAAAATATTATATATAGGAAATAACCTTGTTAAAAAAACTAATTATGCTACCTCCATGGATATTTTGAGTAACTTGTTAAAATTAGAGGGGTTTACAATTTACAGGAGCTCTTCAAAATCTAACAAAATACGAAGGCTGTTAGAGATGTGTTTTGCCATTTTTCATTATAGGACTAAAGTTGATTATGTATTAATAGATACCTTTAGTACCTCTAACTTTTATTATGCCTTACTAACATCTCAGTTGTGCAGATTGTTTAGACTAAAATATTTACCCATCCTTCATGGTGGTAATTTACCGTATCGTTTAAAACAAAATCCAAAATTATCATCTCTAATTTTTAACAACTCGTTTCAAAATATTGCTCCTTCTGGCTATTTAAAATATGAATTCGAAATAAAAGAATATACAACACTATTAATTCCAAATGTAATTCCAATTGCCAACTATACTTTTAAAGAAAGAAAAAAAATTGCTCCAAAATTATTATATGTAAGAGCTTTTGCAAGTATTTATAACCCCGCTATGGCTATTGAGGTTTTAAAAGAGTTGAAGAAAAAATATCCAGAAGCAACTCTATGCATGATAGGCCCAGATAAAGACGGTACATTAAAAGATGTTAAACACCTTATTAATACATATGGCTTACAAGACAGTGTTGAAATTACGGGTGTATTATCAAAAAAAGAATGGCATAAAAAATCTGAAGACTTTGATGTCTTTATTAATACTACCAATGTAGATAATACACCGATAAGCGTTATAGAAGCCATGGCTTTGGGCTTGCCTGTAGTATCAACTAATGTAGGCGGCTTGCCTTATTTGATTAGTAATAATATAGATGGTGTATTGGTAGATAAAGAACAACCAATACTAATGGCGAATCAAATTCATAAAATAATTAAAGAAAATAAAAGTTCATTCGCAAATAAAGCTAGAAGTAAGGCAGAAAATTTTGATTGGAGTGTAGTCAGAAATCAGTGGTTAAAATTATTACAATAATGTTATATAAATTCTTATACAAAATAGGTAGTTTCATAAGAAACCCATCAATAAAAAAACATTTAATTTTTTTAGAAAAAAGTAATGGATGGTCATCTGATAAACTTAAAGAATATCAATTACAAAAAATAAAAAAAATTGTTGCGTTTGCTTATGAAAATTCAAGCTTTTATAAATCACATTTTTCAAGTAATAATTTTCATCCATCGGACATCAAAGAATTAAGTGATGTAAAAAATATACCCATTTTAGAAAAAGTAGATGTACTTACTAGCAATGCAAAAATTCACACAAATTTTAAAGGTAAAACCTTTACAGCGATAACATCAGGGAGTTCAGGTCAGTCTTTGAGTTTTCAACGAGACGAATCTGCAGACTCATTTAATAGAGCAACTATTCAAAAAGGCTATTTGTGGTATGGCGTTTATCCATGGCAATTAAACGGATATTTTTGGGGGTTTAATTTTAATTTTTTAAAAAAAAATAAAACAATAATTTTAGATTTTTTACAAAATAGGTTTAGAATTTTCAACTACAATTCTTATAATCTAAAAAGATTTGTTAAAAAATTAAACAAAGCAACCTACATACATGGTTATTCTTCAATGATATATCAAACAGCAAAATTAATTAATGAAAGAGGGTTATTAAAACCTAAAGGTATTAAAATGATTAAAGGTACATCAGAGAAAATTTTTAAGAATTATCATGATGAGGTCATAAAAGCTTTTGGGTCTAAAATAATCAGCGAATATGGAGCTACTGAATCAGGTATTATTGCATTTGAGTGTCTAGAAGGTAACATGCATATTAATATGGAAGGTGTTTTAGTTGAAGAAATAAATCATGAAATAGTTGTTACCAATCTTCAGATGAAATCTTTCCCCATAATTCGTTATAAATTAGGCGATTATATAGAATTGGAATCAGACTTAAAAAAATGTAAATGTGGAAGAAATCATAGAATTTTAAAAGAAGTTACAGGTAGGGTTGGACTGCCTATTTATGGAAAGTCTGAAATTTACCCGAGTTTTACATTTTATTATATTTTTAAAAATTTAGATTCTCAATATAGTATTAAATTAAATTATCAAATTATTCAAAAAGAAAAAGGTATCCTTTTGGTTAAAATTGAACAAAAACTCACTAATAAACAAATTAAAAAGTTACATACAGAATTTGTCAAGTATTTTAATAACGACATTCAATACACTATAGAAGATGAATATATTTTACAATCTAATGAAGGAAAATTAAAAAGTTTTATTTCACATTTATAATATGATCAAAGAATTAGTTTCAATAATAACACCCTCCTATAATTCCTCTAAATTTATTGAAGAAACTATAGCGAGTGTTCAAGCTCAGACTTATAGTCACTGGGAAATGTTAATAACTGATGATGGCTCTACTGATAATTCTTTTGAGATTATAAAGGAAATATGTAAAAAAGATTCTCGCGTCAAATTATTTTCAATTAAAAATGCTGGACCTGCTGTAGCAAGAAATAACTCAATAAAACATGCAAAAGGTAAATATGTAGCTTTTTTAGATAGTGATGATTTGTGGATGCCTGAGTTTTTATCTACATCAATAAAATTTATAACAAAATCTGAAGGGTTTATTTTTTCATCTTATAAGAGATGTAATGAAATTACCTTAAAAGAACAGTACAAAGATTTTATTGTTCCAGAAAATGTTACTTATATGGATATTTTAAAAACAAATTCTATCAGTTGTTTAACTGCTTTTATAGATATAGAAAAATTAGGGAAGGAGTTCATGCCCGAGGTTTTATATAGACAAGATATGGGTTTATGGTTAAAATATCTTAAAAAAATAAATTATGCAAAAGGTATTAAAGAAACTTTAGCGATATACAGAATCAGAGATAACTCTCATTCAAGAAATAAAAAAAAGCTTTTAAAACCTCAATGGTATTTTTATAGACACGTAGAAAATTTATCCTTTGTAACGTCAGTTTATTTAATGATTGTTTGGGGGTATAGAGGGTTTAAAAAATACAGTTGATTACTAGCAAATAAAGAAAAATGTAACTATATTTGATGTAACATATTATTTTCCCCTTAATAACCTTAATTCCCTAGTTAACGTTATGAATAATAACTCATCGTATATTGATATATCCGAGAGAAAGCTACTTTTGCGTTTTCTTGATATAACTCTTATTATTACAGGCATATTTTTAGCCTCAGATTACACTAGTTTCTCATACATAGATTCTTACAATACTTCAATTTTTAACTGGCTTATTTTGCTAGCTTTCTATTTTCTTTTTTTTGGAGAAGTTTTTCAGTTGTATGATTTAAAGATTTCGGCTAGCAGATTTAAAATAATTAAAAATTTATCTTTAGCGTCGCTGGTTACAACATTTGTTTTTGTTTTAACGCCTTTTTATTCACCATCGTTACCAGAAAATAGAATTCAAATTATCTATTTGTTTCTACTGTTAATACTACCAGTGTTATGTTGGAGATTAGCCTATATAGCCTTGTTGTTTTCTCCAAAATTTTTTAAAGAAATAGTAATCATTAGTCACTCATCAACTATAAATGAATTGCTAGAATTAACAAAGGATGATCATCATCACAATGTTGGAAAATACTTATCAAATAATAAAAATGCTAGTTTCGAAAATTTTGTTAATATCAACGAAGCCAATATATATGAAATAGTTAGATCAAATAATATTAAGGAAGTCATAATTAATACTAGTGGTTTTAGCACTGAAATTATTAAAAAAATTAATAGGGATTTAATTTTATTATTTGAAGAAGGTATCAATATTAAGAGTTCAGAAAGTTTTTATGAAGAAATTACAGCGAGTGTCCCTAAAAACTATTTAGATTTTAATTTCTATAAAAACATGAATTTAAGTTGCAATAGTAATAAGCGATTTTATAAACTATTTCATCGTTTTTTAGACATATTAATCTCTTTAATAGGGTTGCTTATTTTTATGGTAATCCTTCCTCTTATATTTATTTTAAATATTTTCATAAACAAAGGACCTTTATTTTATACCCAAATTAGAGTTGGTAAAAATGGTCAAAACTTTAATATATTTAAACTTAGATCTATGGTGGTTAATGCTGAAACTTCAGGAGCAGTTTATGCACAAAAAAATGATACAAGAATCACTAAGTTTGGAAAATTTTTAAGAAAAACTAGACTAGATGAAGTGCCACAGTTTTTTAATATTCTTAAAGGAGATATGAGTATTATTGGACCAAGACCTGAACGTCCAGAATTTGTAAAAGGTTTAGAAGAAAAAGTGCCATTTTATGCCATAAGACATGTTGTAAAGCCAGGTCTTACAGGTTGGGCTCAAGTAAAGTTTCCTTACGCAGGAACTTTAGAAGAGCAAGAAAAAAAATTAAGGTATGATTTGTTTTATATTAAAGAACAAAGTATGTTCTTAGATTTTAAAATTATTATCAAAACTATTACTACTGTCTTATTTTTTAGAGGTCAATAATTTGTATAAATAAAAATTTCTTACAAATAACATCGCTATAATTGGAAGCACTGCAAAAGAAAACTGTTGAATACCAGTAACCGAAACAACAATTGTTAATGAAAGCATTAATAAATATCCTTTGATATATTTAGATACCCATGATGGTAACTTCTTCTTTAAAAGAACAAAACTGATACATATATTTGGTGCAAATGCCCATAAAAAATGAAAGTTATTAGGTGCTGTAAAATGATCTGTAAAAAACCACAAGAAACAGATTAACAATCCTACAAGACCTGTCACAAAAAATAGTGAAAAATCTACCCATTTAGATCTCTTATTTCTTTTTTGATCTCTGTAAGTAATTACTAGTGTTAATAATAAAATAATTGAAAATATGAAAAATGGATTATACCATTGAGTTTTAATTTCTTTCTCTTTAAAGTTTAAGAGTATATTCTCGTTTTTTATTAAAGAGATACTTTTGCTGTTTTTAGTCTTTTTAGCTCTTTTAAATGCTTTATAGACATAATCTGGCAAATACATATACTCTTCAGAAGTAATAGCTTTATCTAAGGTGTTTCCTAAGGCTAAATTAATCCCAAAATTTCCCCAAGTATTCCAAGGAAGTTCTTTGTTCATTAATTGCCTCATGGTATAATCTTCATTAGAAAATGATGATGGAAATTGAACTTGATCTCCAAGAATTTCTTTGGTGATATCTCTTAGTTTAGTAGCACAATTATTAAAATATGGATCGTATAAATAATTCGCGTTTTCAGGATAGGAATTAACTTCTAAAAGTTGAAACATTTTCTGCTTTTCATCTTGTGATAAATTGAGGACTTGAGCCTTCATCCATCTTTTTTGATAGTTGTAACTAGCTAAAAAGTTCGGAAAAGATTGTTTTCCTATTTTATAGATTAATTTTCCTTTAATAAAATTCAGATAAAAGTTAGGTTGATTAAAATCAAATAATCCATAATTATAAACTGCATCCATTCTTAAAACAGGATCTTTAACTCTTATGGCACTATGACCAAAAGCTTCAAAAAGAACATTTCCAGGACCTACGGTAATAATACTTATTTCTGAATATACAGAAAGTTTTGAGCTTTGTGATTGTATGTTTTGAGATATAATAAAAAGTAATACAATGTAAAAGTGTATTTTTTTCATGGGTTATTGTCTAAAAAAACTAAAATCAATTTTTACTGAAAAAATATTGGAAAACAATGCATTTCCAATGCTACCAATATTTGTGAGTGCATAATCAATTTGAATTCCGTTGTAAATAAAACCAACACCAAAATTAGGTTGTAAAGACAAATTTTTATTTCCATCAAACTCAGTTGTATTTTGAAAGTTACCAACACCCGCCCTTAAAAATACAAAATTTTCATAATCTAGTTGAAATCCTAAAGCAGGATCTATACTTAGTAGGTCTGTAGAGATTAAATCATTTGTTCTAGCAAATCTCATATTTAGATCGGCTTCTGTTAATAGATGAAAAAAGCGCCCTAAATTAAATGTACGAGCAACACCAAACTGAACCTTAGGCTTTGTTATCTCTGTAGCTTCAGGTAATTCTTGATTCTGACCTGGAATAGCATTTTGAACAGCAGCAAAGGCATCTGTATCTATTGTCCAAATGTTAAAGGTTGTAGAAATGTCTCTAACCATCAATCCAAATTTCCAATCACCACGCTGGTATTGAATTCCTGCATCTAACCCAACTCCCCAAGATTTAGCAAAATCACCAATTGTTCTTCTAACAATTTTTGCATTAACACCAAAGTAAACATTTTTAAAAATTAAATTTCTTGCATAGGATATGTTTAATGCATAATCTGCAGCAGAAAACAAACTCACTCTATTAAAATCTATATTTCCCTGGCTGTCTATTAACTCTGTTGTATTTAAGATGTCGTCAACTCCAAACCTAATAATTGAAATGCCTAAAGCACTTCTATTGTCTATGGGCATTGCAAAGGCAGCATAATTATAACTAGCTATTCCTGCAAAATAGGAGGAATACATAAGAGATCCTTGATAATCTTTAATGTTTACTAAACCAGCCGGGTTCCAATAGCCTGCATTTACATCATTAGTAGTTGCCACTACAGATCTACTCATTCCTAATGCAGCAGCATCAACTCCAATGGTTAAAAATTCATTAGAATAGTTTCGCAAAGCTTGTGCATTAATTACAAGCGGAAATAAAAGGAAAAATAAAAGGTGTTTTCTTTTCAAAGGATTGTTTAATTATGCTAACAAATATCTTACTATAATATTGAAATAACTTTACATTTCAATAGATATTGTATCAACTAGCTATTGTCTCGTATAAATTGAAGTATTCTATTTTCTAACCACCTGTTTTTTTTAGGTAAAAAGCTAGAAATAAAGCCTACATGACCACCATATTTGGTGACTTCTAAATGAAAATAATTAGATTTTTTTGCTTCTTTATAAGGATAACATTCTTTTGCTAAAAATGGATCATCTTTAGAAGAAATTAATAAAACTGGTTTTTTAATTGAAGTCAAATAGGGTTTGGAACTTGCTTTTTCCCAATAATCTTCAGGACCAGAAAAACCAGATACTGGAGCTGTATATAAACCATCGAATTCTTTAAATGTTTTAGATTTCAATAGTTTGTTAATGTCTAACTTATAATCTGGATGTTTTTGAGTCTTTACGAGGATTTTTTTTCTCAAGGATCTTAAAAATTTATACATGTATATTTTGTTTTTTGAGGTCCCCATTGTTTTACTTGAACTTGCTAGGTCCACTGGAACAGAAATAGCCACTCCACAAGAAACTTTATCTGATATAGTTTTTACATGTTCTCCAAAATATTTTAAAGTAATATTTCCGCCGAGACTATACCCAACAATCATTATCTTATCATAAGAGTAATTTTCTATCAAATAAGAAATCACAAATTCTAGATCTTCTGTTTTACCACTGTGATAGGTAGATAGTAATACATTATCTTCACCACTACAACCTCTTAAATTAAACGAAACTGTATCATAGCCGGCTTTATTTAGCTCTGAAGCCGCAGCTAAAATATATTTAGATGTTGAGCTTCCTTCTAAACCATGAATAAGTACTACCAATTTAGATGAATTAACTTCTGAAAAATCCAAATCAATAAAATCATTGTCCCAGGTAGTAATTCTTTCTCGTCTATAATTGTGAGTTTCCTTCATAAAAAGAGCTCTGTAAATTGTATTAAAATGACCATTTTTAAATGGAAGAGAAGCAGAGAAGTTAGATGTAATGATGGGCATAGATTTTTTTTTCAGTAATTAATTGGCAAATATGCTTAAAAAATCGTGATATTAAAAATGACCCGAAAGGATTTACTATTTTAGCCAAAGAATTAAGAGTTATGAATATTAAAAAACATATTCCAAATTTAGTTACCCTCGGGAATCTTTTCTGTGGAACATTGGCAACTATCTATGCTGTAAATGGTCACTTTAAAGAGACTGCCTTGTTGGTTGTTCTTGGAATCTTTTTAGATTTTTTTGATGGCTTTTTTGCTAGAATTTTAAAAGTCTCTGGTGAATTAGGAAAACAACTAGATTCATTGGCTGACATGGTAACTAGTGGAGTAGTTCCAGGAATTGTACTATTTTATTTGTTAGGAAACAATGAATTGGGATCAAATGAAATTACTAATGAGTATTTAATAGCATCTTTCCTTCCTTTTATCGGTTTACTAATAACGTTAGCAGCCTGTTATAGATTGGCTAAATTTAATATAGACACTAGACAGTCAGAATCTTTTATAGGGCTTCCCACGCCAGCTATGAGTTTGTTTGTAGTTTCTTTACCATTGGTTCAAATGTATACAGAAATTGATGTTGTAAAAGACCTAATTGGTAACAATTACTTTTTAATAGGAGTCACTATTTTATTTAGTTATTTAATGAATGCAGAACTCCCTTTATTTTCTTTAAAGTTTAAAAATTACGGCTTAAAAGAGAATCTATTTAAATATATCTTAATAGCAATTTCAATAGCTATGTTAGTAACATTTGAATACTTGGCAGTTCCTATGATAATTATGAGTTACATCCTTTTATCGATGGTTAATAACTTGAAGAATACTAGTAAATAAAAGTTAAAAAACTTTTTTTCTTTTTAGTTCAAAATCTTTTCCAAGATATACTTTTCTAACCAATTCGTCTTTTGCTAAATCTTCAGGAATCCCTTCTTTTAAAATACCACCTTGGTACATTAAATAAGTTCTATCTGTAATAGCGAGAGTAGCCTGTACGTCATGATCTGTTATTAGAATTCCAATATTTCTATCTTTTAAATGTGCAACAATGCTTTGAATATCTTCTACAGCTATTGGATCTACTCCTGCAAAAGGTTCGTCTAATAAAATAAAGTTTGGGTCAGATGCTAAACAACGTGCAATTTCTGTTCTTCTACGCTCTCCTCCAGACAAAAGATCACCTCTGTTTTTACGGACATGACCAATATTAAATTCTTCAATTAAAGATTCTAATTTAATTTTCTGTTGTTTTTTAGATAAATCTGTAAATTGAAGTACAGACATAATGTTGTCCTCTACAGATAATTTTCTAAAAATGGATGCTTCTTGTGCTAGATATCCAATTCCTTTTTGAGCTCTCTTATACATTGGATAGCTCGTAATTTCTTCATCATTCAAAAATATCTTACCACCGTTGGGTTGTATCATTCCAACAATCATATAGAATGAGGTGGTTTTACCAGCTCCGTTTGGTCCTAATAAGCCGATAATTTCACCTTGTTTTACTTCTAAAGAAATTTCTTTAACAACTTGGCGACCACCGTAGCTTTTAGCAATGTTTTCAGCTCTTAAAATCATTGTATAATATATAGTTATTTAATCCTATACTAGTTTAGTACAGCTTTGTAAAAGTAATAATTAGAATTTTCACAAGTCTTAATATGGTCATAAATAGTAAGATCTAAATAATAATTAACTGTTATTTTCCAAAGCTTCCCAAAATTCGTAAGCTCTTCTTAAATGAGGTATAACAATAGTTCCACCAACTAAGGTAGCAATAGAAAGTGTTTCCATCACTTCTTCTTTAGAAACTCCCTCCTTATAGCAGGTTTCTAAATGATATGCAATACAATCATCACAGCGTAAAACAGTAGAGGCTACTAGTCCTAAAAGTTCTTTTGTCTTTACAGGTAGGTGTCCTTCTTTAAACGCATTGGTATCTAGATTAAAAATTCGTTTGATAACTTTATTATCACCACTTAATATTTTATCGTTCATTACAGAGCGATAATCATTAAATTCTTGTACTTTATTTGTTGGCATTTTTCTGCTGTTTTTTGATCACTCGTTTAGATACTTTGATACTAATTTCATATAAAATTAATACAGGAATAGCAACAATAATCTGACTAGCAACATCTGGAGGAGTAATAATTGCGGCTAATATTAATACTAGAACTAATGCATGCTTTCTGTACCTCTTTAAAAATTCAGGAGATATTATACCAATTTTAGTTAGAAAATAAACAATTACAGGCAATTCAAACATTATAGAAACTCCCAATAACATATTGGTAATTAAACCTATATGAGACTCCATTGTGAACTGATTCACCAGTTTATCACTTATTTGATAGGTATATAAAAAGTTTACAGAAATAGGAGCAATAATGTAAAAACTAAACAATACACCAATAAAGAAAAGAAACGATGCTGTAAAAATGAACCCTCTAGATTTTTTAATTTCATTACTATGAAGACCTGGTGAAATGAACTTCCAAAACTCCCATAGTATATATGGAAAAGCAACAATAGCTCCTAAAATAAATGAAGACCAAATAGAATTCATTAATTGTTGAGTTGGTTTTAAAACTTGTAATGTATCTGGATAGTCTAATGTACAGAAATTACTTTCCATTCCTAAAAATGAAAAGAAATCACAAAATAACCTGTAGGTAATAAAGTTAGGATCTATATGAGCTAGTAAAAACTCATTATAAACAAATTCTTGAATAGAGAAAAGCCCAATTGCAATAATAAAAATTGCAGCGATACTTCTAACCAAGTGCCAACGAAGTTCTTCAAGGTGATTTAAAAATGACATTTCTTTTTCCTGAGTCATTGTAAAAAAAATTCTTTTAATAAATGATTTTTATTTTCATCTAAAATAAAAAAAAGTTATATATTTAAATTATAAAACTTAAACGCGAAATTACTACAAAAAAATAAGAGTCCCCAACAATTTATAGTAGTATTGTTTCCCCGAAAACACTAGCTTTACAATGATCAATAATTTATAATGGATATATACCCACCTTTAAAAAAATATTTTGGTTTTACTCAATTCAAAGGCTTACAAGAGGTTGTTATAAAAAGTATCCTACAAAAGAAAGATACATTTGTTATAATGCCTACAGGTGGTGGTAAATCTCTTTGTTATCAATTACCTGCTTTGATGAATCCAGGTACTGCTATTGTAATTTCTCCTTTAATAGCCTTAATGAAAAATCAAGTAGATGCCATTCGTGGTATTTCTGAACATGAAGGAGTGGCACATGTTTTAAACTCTTCTTTAAACAAATCTGAAGTTGCCCAAGTAAAAAGTGATATAGAAAGTGGTATTACTAAACTGTTATATGTAGCTCCAGAATCTTTAATTAAAGAAGAATATGTAAATTTTCTTAAACAACAAACAATTTCTTTTGTTGCTATTGATGAGGCACACTGTATTTCAGAGTGGGGTCACGATTTCAGACCAGAATACAGAAATTTAAAACATATTATTGAACAAATAGACAATGTACCTGTAATAGGTTTAACCGCTACAGCTACTGAAAAAGTTCAAGAAGATATTTTAAAAACTTTAGGCATTAGTGATGCTACAACATTTAAGGCGTCGTTTAATAGGCCTAATTTATTTTATGAAGTAAGACCCAAGACAAAAGATGTAGAAAAAGACATCATACGTTTTGTAAAGCAGCGTATGGGCAAGTCTGGAATTATATACTGCTTGAGTAGAAAGAAAGTAGAAGAAATTTCTCAAGTATTACAAGTTAATAATATTAAAGCTGTTCCTTATCATGCAGGATTAGATGCAAAAACTAGAGTAAAACATCAAGACATGTTCTTAATGGAAGATTGTGATGTTGTTGTTGCTACCATTGCTTTTGGTATGGGAATAGACAAACCAGATGTTCGTTTTGTTATACATCATGATATTCCAAAAAGTTTAGAAAGCTATTACCAAGAAACAGGGAGGGCAGGTAGAGATGATGGAGAAGGATACTGTTTGGCTTTTTATGCATATAAAGATATTGAGAAGTTAGAGAAATTTATGGCTAGTAAGCCTATTGCAGAACAAGAAATTGGTCATGCATTACTTCAAGAAGTTGTTGGTTATGCTGAAACATCAATGTCTAGAAGAAAATATTTATTACATTATTTTGGAGAAGAATTTGATGAAATAAACGGTGCTGGAGCAGCAATGGATGACAATACCAAAAATCCGAAGAAAAAACACGAGGCAAAAGAAGATGTAATTAAACTCTTATCGGTAGTTAGAGACACCAGAGACAAATATAAATCTAAAGACATTGTAAACGCAATAACAGGGAAAGAAAATGCATTATTAAACTCTCATAAAACCAACCTAAAACCATTTTTTGGTTGTGGTAAAGATAAAGACGCTTCTTATTGGATGGCCTTATTAAGACAGGTCTTGGTTGTGAATTTTATTCGTAAAGAAATAGAACAGTATGGAGTGGTGAAACTCACAAAAGAAGGTGAAAAATACTTAGCAGATCCATCTTCATTTATGATGACTGAAGATCATAAATACTCTCAAGAAGCTACGGCAGATATTATAACAAATGAACCAAGCTCTGGCGTCTCTGCAGACGAGAAACTCGTTAGATTTCTAAAAGATCTACGAAAAAAAGTAGCGGTAAAACAAGGTGTTCCTCCATTTGCAGTATTTCAAGATCCTTCTCTGGATGACATGGCGTTAAAATACCCTATAACATTAGAAGAATTATCTAAAGTGCATGGAGTAGGTGAAGGGAAAGCAAGAAAATTTGGAAAAGAGTTTATCGATTTAATTTCTAAATATGTAGAAGATAACGATGTGGTTAGGCCAGACGATTTAATCGTAAAAAGCACAGGAGTTAACTCTGGATTAAAATTATATATCATTCAAAATACAGACAGAAAACTTCCGTTGATAGACATTGCTAAATCTAAAGGCTTGGATATGGAAAAGCTCATCAAAGAAATGGAAGTAATTATTTTCTCTGGAACCAAATTAAATATAGATTACTCTTTAGATGATTTATTAGATGAAGATCAGCAAGAAGAAATATATGAATATTTTATGGAAGCTGAATCAGATAAGATTCAAGTTGCATTAGATGAGTTTGATGGAGAATATGATGAAGAAGAACTTAGATTAATGAGAATCAAATTCATCAATGAAGTTGCTAACTAGAGTGTAAAAACAGTTAATAAAATTCCGGTAATAATTGCTAAGAATTTATGAAGATTAAAGTTATGGTTCTCTGAGCTTTCAAAGAGAATTACAGTAGAGATATGTAAGAAAATTCCAATAATTAAGGCAGTTATTTCAGCACTGTACTTTTCAAAAAACATCATATTCTCTGACAGAATAACTCCTAAAGGGCTCATCAATGCAAAGACAGTTAAAAAAAACACGATAGTTTTTTTTGAAAAATGACTATCTAATAAAAAGATGGTTAAAATAACAGCTATCGGAATTTTATGAACTACAATTGCCCATAATAAATTTTCTCCTGAATGATGTATTGGCAATCCTTCAGAAAAAGCATGAATACATAAACTTACAAACAATAACGTTGGAAAGGTTTTTCCATCTGTATGAATATGGATATGACCATGTTCTGCACCCTTAGAAAAAGACTCTAAAACAGATTGTAAAATGATGCCTACAAGGATAAAGATCCCCAAAACTTTGGTATCTGAAGAACCATTATATACTTCAGGTAATAAATGTAAAATAGCAACAGATAGTAAATAAGCACCACTAAAAGCAAGTAATAATCGAACAGACTTTTTTGAAGGTTTTAAAATTAATACTAGTAAAACACCAAGTAAAACAGACGCTATTAATAATAGATATATCATGAAGCTACAAATATTAATCTATCAGAAATCTCCGAATTAAACTTTGACAACTGATAATTGCCAAAAATATGGTTTATTTTTAAACCAGCAGCTGAAAAGTAGGTTTCAAACTTTTCTAAGTCTAAATATTTCACTTTTTCAGTAAAAGAATGTGAAATACCCTTATCATTAAAAGAAATATGTTTTAAAATAAAACCATCAGTAATTTCACGTTGTAAGTTAAATTTAATACCATCTACAGTTTTAATTTCTTCGGTGACTAAATTGTTTTTCACCTGAACAACATTTAAAAAATCTAATACTACAAACCCGTTTTTTTTCAATCCGTTTTTTATGTTTTTCAGCACTAAAACATCATCATTATCATTTTCAAAATAACCAAAACTTGTAAAGAGATTAAAAATAGCATCGTATTTTTCAGTAAAAGGCTTTCTCATGTCTTTGATTTGAAAATGTAACATATCATTCTCAAACTTTTTTGCAAAAAGAATACTATTCTCAGATAAGTCGGCTCCAGTAACATTGTATCCTAATGAATTCAAGTAAATTGAATGTCTTCCCTTGCCGCAAGGAAGATCTAATATATGAGAAGGATTTGGAATTTTAAGAAAGCTTGTAATATTTCTAATAAACAGTTGGGCATCTGCATCATTTCTGTCTTTGTAGAGTGTATGATAGTAAGAGGTGTTAAACCAATCTGTAAACCAATCTGTTTTCTTCATAAATATAGTAAGTAGGCAAAAATAAACTTTTCTAGTAGATAAAGAATCAATCTATAAACTATTACTAAAAGAAGCTTCTTTTCTGTTTACTTCTTTTTTTATAAGAGTTATTAAAGTGTACTTTTGCAACATAAATAGAATACAATGAATAAGGATTTTAAAATGACGGCCACAACCCTAAAGGGTCTGGAAGGTGTTTTAGCTGAAGAACTAAAGAAACTAGGTGCTCAAGATATAAAAGAAGGCATAAGAAGTGTCACTTATAGAGGTGATAATGGTTTTTTATACAAATCAAATATTGCTTTACGAACAGCTATCCGTATTTTAAAACCTATTAGAACATGTAAAATCTATGACGAAGAAGATTTATATGAAGCTATCCAAAAAATTAAATGGGAAAAGTATTTAGATGTAGAGGGTACTTTTGCAATTGCTGCAGTAGTAAACTCGAAAAATTTTACTAGTAATTCTCATTACATCGCTTTAAAATCTAAAGATGCTGTTGCAGACTATTTTAGGCATAAATACAGTAAGAGACCAAATGTAGATTTAGACTATCCTGATGTAAAAATTCATGTGCATATTCAAAAAGACTGGTGTACAATATCCTTAGATTCTTCAGGAGATTCATTGCATAAACGAGGGTATAGAAGTGCTACCAACATTGCTCCAATTAATGAGGTCTTAGCAGCCGGATTAGTTTTACTTTCTGGGTACTCTGGAGAAGAAAACTTTATAGATCCAATGTGTGGTTCCGGAACTATTTTAATAGAAGCATGTATGATTGCCTGTAATATTCCTGCAAATATTAATAGAAAGCAATTTGCCTTTGAAAGGTGGAAAGACTATGACGAAGATTTATACTTTACCATACAAGATTCATTATTAAAAAAAATCACCAATTCTCATTTTAAAATAATGGGATTTGATAAAGCTCCTTCAGCAGTATCCAAGGCACAGCAAAATGTTATAAATGCCAATTTAGATGAGTTTATAGGAGTTCATCATATAAATTTCTTCAATTCTACCAAAGAAGTTTTTGGTAATACCACCATTTTATTCAATCCGCCTTATGGAGAGCGTTTAAATATAGATGTCAACGAATTTTATACCAAAATAGGGGATACCTTAAAAAATAACTATCCAAATTCTACTGCATGGATGATTACATCAGACATGCAAGCTTTAAAGCATGTGGGTTTACGAACTTCTAAACGAATAGAGTTAAAGAATGCAGATTTAGACTGTAAGTTTGTGAAGTATGAACTCTACGAGGGAACTAGAAAAATTAAAGAACATAAAGAAAGTTCTAATACTGAAGTTACCTCAGAGGATTAATTTTTTTAGGAGCTACTTCCTGCTTTCCGCACTCGCTTTTTGTTTACGTAAAAGAGCTCAAACAATAGCTTCAATAAGGGCTAAACTTGCTCAAGAACACATTATTTACTAGTAAGTAAGTTACTTATTAGTTGTTTTTTAAGATGCAATTTAACCATTCATCAGGATTCTCTAACATAGGAAAATGACCTGTATTTTCTATCCAAAATAATTTGTTATTTGAGATTTCTGTTGCTATTAACCTGGCAATTGCAGGAACTGCAACCGGGTCATTTTTAGCCCATACAATGTTAGTTTGTAGATCAGTTTCTTTAAGAGCACCAATCCAACGATTCCAGTAGGTATAGCGTTCATTTATATACTGACTTAGCTTATGAATAACCTTACGTCCCTCATTGTACTCAAGTTGCATCCACATATCTTTCAGTTCATTATTACTTACTTTAGTTTTATCAAAATAAACATTGCGTAGGTTTTTACTAAAAATAGCGTAGGTGGTTAATTTTGCAACATATTTACCCAACCATTTATTTTAGGAGCTATTGTTGCTTTTCCATATATACTATGGGAGTTTTGGAAGTTCATTTCACCAGGTCTTCATAGTAATGAAATTAAAAAA
>KB911147.1 GCA_000383355.1 Flavobacterium sp. SCGC AAA160-P02
TCAATCCGCAAACTTGATCACAAATATTGAATTGAAACTATAAATACTTTAGATAAACACTAAATTTTCATTGGAAGGATTTATGCACGCCAACGTGTTTGTATATGATTTGTTGCGTGGTTTAAGCACCTAATTTAGCAAATAAATCACAGACCTGCCTGCCGCAGGCAAGGTAGAAAGTCCGCAAGGTCTTTCGTAAGAAAGCTAGAACTAGCAATAAATTTTATACGATGTTGTACATAGTGCTTTTTAATTTTTAAGTTCCGTTTTAATTTTATCTCTGAACTTTTTATCAGTTAAAATTTTTAGTTCAAAATCATTCATACTTCCTTGTAATCTTGTGTTTTCTATAGTGCCTAAATCATTGAAAAAGTAAGCTAACTCTGTTGTGTTTCCTTTTTTGTCTGTTGCGTAAAATGCTTCTGTTAAGACAAAAGCGGTTGAACCACCTTTTTTTCCTGCGTGTTTAAGCCATTTTCTATTGGCAGGGTTTTCCATAAGTCCTTCCATAACTTCGTCTAAATATTTTTGAGCATCGGTATCAAAATATGTTTTAGAATTAATTTTTTTCATAATTCCAAAGTAGTCTTTGACGGTAGAGCTTGGTAAATTGTCAGACCAAATTCGTTGTATATTCATTCCCAAATCTCCAATGGTTTTTTTGTATATAGAATCAGTTAAAAGTTTTTTATGAATTTGATTCGTAGTTTCTATATAATCTTCTATACTCAAATTCTTTAATTTGCTCTGCAATTCTTTTCCTTTTGATTTTGGGAATTTTTCTTTTCCGACAAATAATGCAGAAACGATATTATAAAACTCTGTGTGATTTTCAATTCCTAAGCTATCAATTCGATTGTTTATATTTTTTAAGCCTAATGTATTTCCTAACCACTCAGTATTTGCATTTGAACTATAACGAATCATTCCTTTTGCAATTTCATTGATAGTGATTTGGTTATCATTGATTTTATTTTTCACAGATTTCAGCCAACTTGGATGCGCTCCACCATCAGTATTAGGGATATAAAATTTAGCGAGTTCATCAATCGAAACTTCTTCTTGCGGATTAATTTTTCCTTGTGATGATTGCAATGCGTATTCAATTGCCAAAATAATTTTTACTGTGCTTGCCAAAGGCATTAATTTATTCGGGTTTCTCTCAGCAATTAAAGAATCATTTCTTACTAATTTAATAGCTGTCTTGTTTGGATTTTCCTTTATGAAGTTTAAAACTAAATTTGCATCTGGCTTAAAGTAGTTTATCCCAATGGCACCGATTATAATAATTATCGCTATTATTATTCCAACAATTATCAAAATTTTCTTAAGCATATCGATTTTTTTTGCATTATGTACAACGGTTTTGTGTATGGTTAGTTGCGTGTTTCAGCAACTAATTTAGTAAACAAAAACGAACGCGAGAAAATTCCGAAGGAATTTTCCAAGTAGGCGAGAACCTAGCAATTAAATATACACGGTGTTGGCA
>KB911148.1 GCA_000383355.1 Flavobacterium sp. SCGC AAA160-P02
TTGCGTGGTTTAAGCAATGAATTTAGTAAATAAAACACAAACCAAGAAAATCTGCAAGGATTTTCGTAAGTAGGCTTTTACCAGCAATTTTTTTTACACGGTGTTAGGCAACGTTTTTTTTAATTTTCATTATTCGGTTCATAATCAAGAGGCAAAGAATGTGCAAATTTTTCATAAGACCAATATTCTTCATACAAAACATCTAATGGATTAGCCAAAATACCACTTGGATAAATTATAAATTTTTCTGCTAATGGAATTATATTCGATGCTTGTGGAAACGCTTTACGAGGTTTACTTAATGAGTTTCTTAAAATATAACCCTTTTCTTCCTTTTCTCTTAGATATGTAATTCTTAAATTATTATCAAATTGAAGATAAGTTTCATTATTCTTTTCGTGAATGATTTCTGAAGAAGCTATTTCGGACTTGTATAAATAGTCAATATATTTTGGAAGTTTTGCTTTTTTTAAAACAACTAGTGCTGAATCTATCGAATTTTTAGGTATGTCAATTTTTCTTGAAAAATTAAGTGCGACATTGGATTTAGATAATGTCTTTCTAGCTTTTAATAATTCCTCTTGACTAGGTCTATCTTTATTTTTCTTTCTTACAAACTGATTTATTACAAAACCTTCTTCTTTTGATGAATTTTTTAAAACACTTTTGAAAAAGTGTACTTGTGAACCATTATAAGCCTTTAACCTGTTTTTTCGCCACTTATTCTGCTTATTTTTACTGCCTTTTGATTCTTTAAAATAGGAATATCCTAAATATTTAGTGATTTTTTTTTCTATTGAAAAGTGTTTCAAATCGTAGAAAATATCATAACCTAGAGCTTTATTTTTTATATGCAATGTTTCAATCGCTTCCGCTGTCAAAATATTATTTTGCGAATCAAATTCAAAAAACAAAACCTTTGGATTTTGTATAGTGCAAGATTTTGAAAACTCACTAGTACCAATAAATTCTCGAATGAAAACGGAAAAATTATATTCCCATTCTTCATTATTTTCTTTACCATTTATAACAACTTCATCTAATAGAGATTCTTCTTCTAATAATGAGAATTCGAGTGGTTTTGTATAAGTTGAAGTATCAAAATTATATTTTATAGTCTGAAATCCTATATGTGAAATTATTAATTCATAAACTCCATTATTTACCTCTAAATTGAATTCTCCATTTTTATTTGTAATTGTTCCTGTAGTGGTATTATTAAGATATACAGCAACATTGCTCTTTGGTTCATTTTCAAAATAAATTTTCCCTTCTAAGTTTATTTGAGCTGACAACTTAAAAATAAAAAAGTTAAAAAGAAGAAGGATTATTAGTGATTTAGTCATCAGATTACGTGGTGGTTTAAATGTTGCCTAACGTTGTTGTATATGGTTTGTTGCGTGTTTCAAGCAACTAATTTAGTAAATAATTACCGACCAAGAAAGTCCGCGAGGACTTTCGCAAGTAAGCAAAAAGCCAGCAATAAAGTTTATACGGTGTTACCTGCAGGCTTTTATTCTCTTTTCAAATTT
>KB911149.1 GCA_000383355.1 Flavobacterium sp. SCGC AAA160-P02
ACAATCCAATTTCAGGATCTATGGTAGAAATATTTTCAATACAAAGTGCGTCTTCAAAAAACACCTCAGAATTCTGACAAGCAAAGAATGTGAAAATTAAAAAGTATACTACATAAGATGTTTTCTTCATTGTTAAAAAATTAGAGATTAAGGCTATTTGTATAAAAATGATTTTTAATGTATTGATTTAAATCATTTTATTAATAATAATAGCTTTCACGAAAATAGAAGAATTTTTTTAAAAAGAAGTAAAAACAGCTAGCGATGTTCTTTTGCTAAAAAAGCAGATAAATTAAAGTAAATTAAGCTAGCTCTCCTCTATGAGGTTTCAAAGCATCTCTATACACTTTCATATCAGATTCATTTACTACAATAAAGGCAGCACACAACATTGGGTTAAGTTCTGTAACCCCAATCTCAATACATGGAAGATTTTCTATGGAAGCAAATTCTTTTAAATGAATGGTATGGTGTTTTGCAGTTTCTAGGGCGTCTGACCCTCTAAAATCCCATAATAATTTTATTTTTTTATTCATGTATCAAAGATAAATAATTCCATCTTTTTAAACCGAATAAATAATTAGTATTCTTTAACCCAGCCCCAGTTTTCACCACTTTTTATTCTGTAAAGCTGCATTTCAGAAACTCCAAATTGTTTCGCTATCATTTTCATTCTAGTTCTCCTGTTAGGATCATTTATTTTTCTTTTGATAAGCTTTACTCTGGTTTCTGTAAGTTTAGCAAAGGAAGGGCTTCTGCGGTCTCTATTTATAAATTCTGGACCTGTAAATTGGTGAATTTCTTTCTCTTGCTTGGTAGCCCACTGTAAATTTTCAATGTGGTTATTGGTTTTGTCATAGTCTAAGTGAATGACACAAACAACACCTTCTTTTTTTTCTAGAAAACTTTCGGCCACCAGTTTATGAACATACCTGCTGGTTAATTTCCCATTTACTTTTTGACGTAGCGATAAGTTTTGATATCCGTTAATAAAATATTTTTTAACAATAAACTCTTCTTCGTCTTTACAATTTAAAATTCTCCCATAATTAGAGATTTTAAATAGCTCATTATCGGAGATTTTTTCATCAAAGACAACGTCTCTCCATTCTTCTTTCCAATGATTCCTTAACATTTCAAATAGTTTAGATTTTTATTTTATTTAAATAATAATCACAGCTTTTTTAAAATATAGGGATATATAAATTTATGATAAAAATTATTAAGATTTAATCTAAACTAATTGAAATTTATAAAAATTTATAATCTTTTATTTATCTAAATTTAATAAGTGAGGTAAAGATTTAATTCATTAATTATATGAGTTTATTTGAAAGCTATTTGTTAAGTGATGATTATTTAAAAGCTATATGTTTTTACTATTTGTAGGGTTTTTAATATAGTCAGTTTTATAAGCTTCCATGGCTTTTGCTAGTTTTCCTTCTTTTCTCAATTTAT
>KB911150.1 GCA_000383355.1 Flavobacterium sp. SCGC AAA160-P02
CGCTTTCCTGCTAACATGATATCTGTTGCTCTACGAATTGCATCTACTGCAGATTCTTTACATCCGTATTTATTATCAAATTTTGATTTCGTTACCGAATCATTAATATTGATTGCTGGCATTGGCAACGTTCCGTTTTTAACACGTTCGTACAATCTGTGGACTCCAGTAGTAGTTTCTTCGGACAATCCATTAATACCTTCAGCCAATTCTGGAAAACGATCCAAGACCATATTGGTTAAATCCCCACCATCATCTAAAATCATATTCAATGGCTTTTTGTCTTCACCAAAAAACAAGGTCTGTTCAATACACCAATCAAATTCTTCTTCATTCATACCTTTCCAAGCATAAACAGAAGTTCCTGTTGCAGCAATTGCAGCAGCAGCCTGATCTTGTGTAGAAAAAATATTACAAGAACTCCAAGTAACCTCTGCTCCTAAAGCTTGCAGAGTTTCTATTAAAATTGCTGTTTGGATTGTCATATGTAAACAACCTGCAATTCTAGCTCCTTTTAATGGTTGACTATCTCCATATTCTTCTCTTAAACTCATTAATCCTGGCATTTCTGCTTCTGCCAAATCCATTTCTTTTCTTCCCCAATCTGCTAAAGAAATATCTTTTACTTTAAATGGTACGTAAGTGTTTTTTGTGCTCATAATTATATATTAAATTTATTTTTAATTGTTTCAATGTAATCTAACTTTTCCCAAGTGAAAGTTTCTATTTCATGTGAAACAGATTCTCCTACAGGGTTTGTAAATGTAACAGTTTTAACTTCTGGAGTTCTTCCCATGTGACCATAAGCGGCTGTTTCCGAATAGATAGGAGATCTTAATTTTAAACGCTTTTCAATAAAATATGGGCGCATATCAAAAATAGATTCTACTATTTTACTTATTTCCCCATCTGTAAGATTTACTTTTGCAGTACCATAAGTTTCCACGTTAATACTAGTAGGTTTTGCGACACCAATCGCATAAGAAACTTGTACTAAAACCTCTTTACATAATCCGGCAGCTACTAAGTTCTTTGCAATATGTCTTGTAGCATAAGCTCCAGATCTATCGACTTTAGATGGATCTTTACCAGAAAAAGCCCCACCACCGTGTGCGCCTTTACCACCATAAGTATCAACAATAATCTTACGTCCTGTCAGTCCTGTGTCTCCATGGGGTCCTCCAATAACAAAAACACCTGTTGGATTGATATGATATGTAATATTGTTAGTAAATAATTTCTGAAGATGAGCTGGTAATTTTGCCACTACACGAGGAATTAATATTGCTACAATGTCTTTCTTAATTGTATCTAACATAATAGCATCAGAAGAATCAAAATCGTCATGTTGTGTAGAAATAACAATAGCATCAATTCTTTGAGGTACA
>KB911151.1 GCA_000383355.1 Flavobacterium sp. SCGC AAA160-P02
TCTCCAACCAGAAATTCGTTATTCGTTCCAGATGACCCGGGGGTAACCCCAATTGAACCAAGTTCTGTACCAGTATTGTTAACTCCAGTAAAAGAGTTTTTGGTTGCTTTTAATTCACCGTTTTGGTAGGCTTTTACTGTGTTACTAGCAGTATTTAAGTCAATTCCATAAATAGATAGATTAGTATATGGTGTTGTTAAAGGAATGGTTAAATCATTATTAAACGCATACCAATACATATTAGAACCACTTGTTCTAATACTGTAAGATTGACTCGTTGCGGCTCTACCATTAGATAGGAAACCATTATAAGGTGAGGTCTGCGCATCACTAAGACCAACCATAAATACCATTGAAGATTCTGTTGGATCTGGAATAACACCATGAGGTAATTCTAATTTATCATTACCATCAAAAGTAATGGTACCTGTGGTGGTAGTTGGTTTATTTTCATTTGTACTTTGCGTGGCATGATGTCCGTTTCCAGATTTATCATTCCACTGGTTTACCAAGCCATTATTACTATCTTTGGTAATGCTTAATGGGTCACTTGCATCTAACCATAACGCTGCTTCTACAGATAACATCTCAACAACATCTAAAATACCATCATTATCGTCGTCTAAATCAAAGACATCATTAACACCGTCAGAATCTGTATCTGCGCAGGCATTAATAGCGTCATTTAGAGCATAAGCACTGTAAGAAGATTCATAGTTAATTGTACCTGTAGTTCCGTCTTCGTATTGGTCTAAAAGACCGTTGTTGTTGGCATCTGTGGTAGTGCCATCATCACTTGTACCAGCTTCTATAGTGTCTATACATCCATCATTATCTGAGTCTGTGTCTTGATGATTGTAAGTACCATCATTATCTGTATCTACACTACAGTTGTCTTTAGGATATAAGCTAGCATTGAAGTTGTTGGTTTCAAAGTAGATTTCATTTGAGTAACCACCGTCCCATATTGTTCCGCTTACTCCTTGTATTCTATAGTATTTGTATACCCCTGCATTTTTGGTAACTTCAAAAGCTTGGTTTCTAATAGTTCCAACACTTGGTACATTACTATTACTATTTGTTTGGTTATAGGTAGCTCCGTCATTTACATCTAACCAAGTTGCGTTGTTATTACTAGCTTGTAATTTTATAGAAGCACCGTTTATAAAATGGCTATTTCCATTGATATACCCAATATAGATAGTACTTAACTCCACAGCTTGTTGGAATTCAAATTGGTATACAGTTTGATCTATGGCAGATTGGCTATTGTTAAATCGTACAGCATAGTCAGCACTTCCTGTTCCATTAACACCATCTACTGTTTCATTTAGATCATTGTAGGTAGCATTCATAGATAGG
>KB911152.1 GCA_000383355.1 Flavobacterium sp. SCGC AAA160-P02
CTTTTAAGTATTTGATAATTTTATGGAAAACTACATACTACTTTGTTAGTATTTTAAAATAATCACACCTTTTTATTAGTGATTAGAAGTGTTTTCATCTTTATTTTATTTATTGAAAATATATTATATTTAATTATTTCATTAATTTTTTAAATAATAATGAGATATTTTCAACGTTTTCAACAATTTGATGTTAATAATTTTTAATTAAAAGATTATTTTTATGAATATGATAATATTGTTTTATTAAAAAACGATATTCATATTTTCACTTCCTTCATGTTTGCTAAAATTACATTTTTCTAATTTTAAGCCCTGTTTTTTTGAGACATAGAAACTTAACGAAAACATTTTCGTAAGGCCGTAGCCCTTTGCTCATTTGGTTTTGTGAGATTTTTGTTCAAAATTCGCAACTTCTAAACTTAAAAAAAATAAGATGACAAAAATTAAATTAACTGTGTTGGCTTTCGTATTATTTACAAGTTTTAACATGTACTCTCAAGAGAAAGAAGAAGAAGAAAAAGGATTTACAGTAACTGGTAGTGTAGATGTATACCATACTAGTAATTTAAAAAGCGGTTCGCCTGGTTCTATTGGTGTCTTGTATGCTGGAAGTGCAGCTGCAAATGGTTTTGGCTTAGGAATGGTAAATACTGTTTTTTCTTATGAAAACGGAAAATCTGGAGTTGTTGCAGATTTAGCATATGGTCCAAGAGCAAATGCTGCTAACGCCTATGAAGGAGCTATCAATCAATTATATGCTTACTATAAAGCATCAGATAAAGTTACTTTTACCCTTGGGCAATTTAACACGTTCTACGGATATGAAGTAATATCACCTTCAGGAAACTTCAACTATTCAGTTTCTTATTTATTTAATGCAGGACCATTTTCTCACACTGGTTTTAAATTAGATTATGCAGCTTCAGATGATCTATCATTTATGTTTGCTTTAACAAATCCTCATGGTGTTACCTCAGGAGCAAATCCAAGTAATGATTATCAGTATGGTTTTCAAACGGGTTATAAAGGTCAGTACTTCAATCTAGCCTATGGCGCAGATGGCTTTGGATTTACAGATGTATTATATCTAGACTACACTGGTGGTGTTGATCTTTCAGATTCTTTCTTTCTAGGAATTAATGCAGCCTACGCAAATTCTAGTGATGCAGATGGTGGATACCAAGGTGTTGCCTTATACTTACAAAATGAATTTTCTGAGACGTTTTCATTAGGTCTTAGACCAGAAATGTTTATAGCAAGCTCAGGATCTGATGATGCAACAGTGTCTGCTTTTACATTAACAGGAAACCTTTCTTTAACTGATACCTTAAAAATTATTTCGGAATTTAGATATGAT
>KB911153.1 GCA_000383355.1 Flavobacterium sp. SCGC AAA160-P02
TTGCGTGGTTTAAGCAATGAATTTAGTAAATAAAACACAAACCAAGAAAATCTGCAAGGATTTTCGTAAGTAGGCTTTTACCAGCAATTTTTTTTTCACGGTGTTGTAACCAGTACTTACTTCGTGTATTTTAATTTATTCTCTTTTTTGTTTTTCCAGAAGAAAACTAATGATGTTGTCAATATTATTAAGCCACTCAACATTTTGTAAATTCCAAAATTTAATTCTAATGTATAAAAATTAGCAATTGGATTTTCTATTGTAGAAATTTCTATTACTGGAAGTGGGACTGCAGCACTTAATCTATATAAAATCAAAGATGATATAATAATTAATGTAACTAATACATTAGCATTACTTAATTTACTCAAAACTCGTTTTCCTCTTTTAAAGTATATTGTGCTAAAGAAAGAAATTAAAGCAAAAAATAATAATATTATTGATATAATATTGAATGTAACTTCATCAATATTTAATTTTTTGGATAAAAGAAGAGTTGTTACTAAAAATAATTTACTCAAATTAATGAATGAAATATAAATTAAAGCACCTTTGATATAAGGAATAGAATTATTAATAAAAGAAAAATTACTATTAATCTTATCAAATTCTAAACAGATGTCTTCTGTTTTGCCAATTCTTTTTTTTGCTATAATAAAAGACTCCTCTTCGTTTAGTCCTTTGGATTCTAAATCATCAATTAAATCGATTAAGTGATTTTCAAGTTCAATTATATTTGATTTTGTTAAATTGTTTTTTTTAGTTAGAATTGCTTTCCATTTTTGGATATTATTTTCTAGATTAAATTCGGTTCTATTTTCCATATTTTTGTTATTATTTGATTAATTGTATTCCAATTTTGTTTTTCTGTTTTAAGCTCTTTTTTTCCGTTTTCGCTGATGTTGTAGTATTTTCTTTTCCTTCCAGATTCAGCAATTTTCCAAGAGGACTCAATAAAGCCTTTCTTTTCTAATTTATGAAGAACAGGATATAAAGTTCCTTCTCCAAATTCTATTTTTCCGCCTGATAATTCTTTGATATTTTGAATTATTTCATAACCATAAGATTCGTTTTTTTTGAGAATTGATAATATAATTGGTGTTGAAGATGCTCCAATCAATTCTTTTGATAATTTTTCCATATATAATAATTTAGAATACAAATATACATTGAAGTTCGATGTATAAAAAATAAAATGTGATTTATTTTCTCGTATTGGTTACCGTGTTTGTGTAAGGAAAGTGCGTTTTAAATACTCT
>KB911154.1 GCA_000383355.1 Flavobacterium sp. SCGC AAA160-P02
AAAGTAAAGCTTTTGCTAAACTAACTAACTGTCCTACGTCACCGAGAAAAATGCGTTTAGTTGCAGATCAAATAAGAGGTGTAGAAGTTGAAAAAGCTTTACAAATCTTAAAATTCAGTCCAAAAGAAGCATCTATCAACTTAGAGAAATTGTTATTGTCTGCAATTGCAAACTGGCAAGCTAAGAATGAAGAAGCTAGTATAGAAGATGCTGGATTATTTGTAAAATCTATATGTGTAGATAGCGCAGGAATGTTAAAAAGATTAAGACCAGCTCCGCAGGGGCGTGCACATAGAATTCGAAAGCGTTCTAATCACGTTACTTTAGAGTTAGGTGCAAAAAATATCAGTAATTAATCATTAGTAGAAATGGGACAAAAAACTAATCCAATAGGAAATCGTTTAGGAATTATCAGAGGATGGGAATCAAACTGGTATGGTGGAAAGAACTACGGTGATAAAATCGCTGAAGATGACAAAATAAGAAAGTATGTAAATGCTAGATTATTTAAAGCAAGTGTTTCTCGAGTAATTATTGAGCGTACTTTAAAACTTGTAACCGTTACTATCACTACGGCACGTCCAGGTATCATTATTGGTAAAGGAGGTCAAGAGGTAGACAAGTTAAAAGAAGAGCTTAAGAAAATTACAGGGAAAGAAGTTCAAATTAATATTTTTGAAATTAAACGTCCAGAATTAGATGCTAAATTAGTAGCTTCTAGTGTTGCACGTCAAATAGAAAATAGAATTTCTTACAAGAGAGCAATTAAAATGGCTATCGCTGCCTCTATTAGAATGAATGCGGAAGGAATTAAAATCCAAATCTCTGGTCGTTTAAACGGAGCAGAAATGGCACGTTCTGAGCATTATAAAGAAGGTAGAATTCCTCTGTCTACTTTTAGAGCAGATATAGATTATGCACTTGTTGAATCACATACTACATACGGAAGAATCGGTGTGAAAGTATGGATTATGAAAGGTGAGGTATATGGTAAGAGAGAATTATCTCCATTAGTTGGTTTGTCTAAAAAACAGAGTGGACCAAATAAGGGTGCTGGTAATCAGAAACGTCAACAACCTCGTAGAAGAAAATAATTTTTAAAATTTAGAAATTAACAATGTTACAGCTCAAAAAAAGTATAGATAAACCTGCAAGAAATAACGATCCTGGAA
>KB911155.1 GCA_000383355.1 Flavobacterium sp. SCGC AAA160-P02
CAACTATGATAATCTAGTTTTTGTCTAGCTAGCCATTTTATTCTAGAAACACTGGGTCTATTTAAGCCTACAATAATACCAAAAAACTTAATATAATGTGTATTGTCTTTCCATATTTTTCTGCCAATATCGTTGTTATGATAATCCATTTGTCTACTATCTACATCATTATTTTTTCCACAGACTTCATTGGCATAAGTAATAGCTTCTGAGAATTTCAAACGCTTATGTTTTGAAGCAATAGCATTGTAGTGTTGTGCTAACAGTGCAGACCAAGTGAGGTGCCTGTATGCATCTCTTATGGTATTCCCTTCATCTACGGGTATTCCATTAATATTGGTATAATAATTATTTGAAGTTGTTCTTGCTTGGTTAGTAGCAATTTGCAAAGCTATTGCAGATAAAGTGTAATTAAATCCTCCTCCTGGAATAAAGGAAGGTAGTGGGTTGACAAAATTCCAAGGGCTTTGGAAACTTGCCAAAATACATGCTGCATTGTAAATATCATCATTTTTGTTAGCTCCCTTTTTTGCTCTTCTTTGGGCTACCCTCCCTGCAATTTCATCTTCATTGTTTGCAATTTCGTTGAAGACAACATAATCCAAATTTTGAGCATAATACTCATCAATAGTTTCAATATTATCTTGAATTTCTTGTTCTGTCATCGTTGGGAAATCTTGCTTTATCATTTCCCAATTTACTTCCGCCTTTTGTTCTTGTTCTAGTATATATTCCTGTTCTATTTCTGCAATTTGTACCGAATCTAAATCCTGCGTTTCATACGCATCTTCTTCTTGAATTTCTTGGTAAGGAAATTGATCAAAAACCTCTTTTGCTCCTTCCAAAATGGTTTCTACATCGGGTAATTCATCAGAATTATTTTTAAAAGAAACACCTCTTTTTTGGGTCACTTTTTGTTTTATTTTACTAAACATCATTTTTAGATACTTTACATTATGTTCCGTTTCTAAATCTTCAATGGGTGTTTCAAATCTATGGTTTACAGAAAGACCTTTAAAGTCAATTAAATTAGAAGTATCAATTTCTACAATAGGTTCTTCTATAAATTCTTCATTCTTACATGACGTGGTTGATAGTCCAATCATTAGTAATAATACAATCGTTACATTTTTTAAATTTTTCATAATAATTTTAAATTTTTAAATTAATAATTCATTTTCTAGCATATTTGCTAACG
>KB911156.1 GCA_000383355.1 Flavobacterium sp. SCGC AAA160-P02
GGTCTAAAAGACCATTATTGTTGGCATCTGTGGTAGTGCCATCATCAGTTGTACCAGCTTCTATAGTGTCTATACATCCATCATTATCTGAGTCTAGGTCTAAACCATTAGGAGTACCATCACTATCGGTATCTTCTTCTTTTGTTAAAATAATAATATTATCTATTCCTACAAAAGACTCAGCATTTGTATCCGAAACATTGTAGATGGTAATATGTGATATGGAGCTAGCTGCTACATAATTAAAACTATAGTTCTTCCAACCTTCACTATTGTTACCTGTTGAAGGAGTTATATATAAGTTTACACTATCATCACCAAAAGAATTTCCTCCATCTATATGGATTTTGGAGGAATTATCCCATGCTCTAACTCCATCGTCAAGAGTAATAGCTTGAAAAGAAATATTTAATAATTCTCCAGCAATTAAAGGTTCACTAAGTTGTATGCTAAATGACTCTGCTCGTGCTCCAGATCCAGTGGTGTGAAATGAAATATAATTTGTTCCCATGAATGGAGTAGTAGAAACTCCAAATTGAGTTCCATCAATTATATCTACGCTTCCTCCTACAGATCTAATTAAACCTGTTGAGCCAGATAAGGTACCTCCTATTGGTAATGTTTCTGTGATTTCCTCAACATTAAAAGTATTTCTTTCATTTTCCTCAGTATCTAACACCCCATCATTGTCATCATCGATGTCAATTGAATCGTTTACCCCATCACAATCACTATCTCCGTCTGCAGTTACAACGGTAACAGCTTCACCATCTAGTGTGTAACACTGGCTAGTGAAACTGTAGAAAGACGCATAGTAAATACCTGCTACAGCTGTTGCTGGAGCACTTACTTTGTTGGCGTCTGTAGCTGGGACTCCTGTATGCCAAGTTAAGGTTGTGTTGGCAGGGAGGTTGCTAGCAGTAATACTGGTTAAATCCATGGTTTGAGGATTAACACTATCATCACAATCATTGGTAATGGTTGTTGTACTTAATGCCGGTGCATTTACGCCTGTTGGACAGTCATTACAAATTTCATAGCTTACTTTTACAGCGTCTACATTCATGTACATTGTATCTCCTGTTTGTCTTCCAATTCTCAGATATTTAAAATTGTCTGTAAAAGAGACTGGGATTGTAAATGATTGACTAGAATAACTTGTATTTCCAAAAC
>KB911157.1 GCA_000383355.1 Flavobacterium sp. SCGC AAA160-P02
GGGAGGTCTAGGTGCTTTAATTACTACTTGGATCTGGTACGGGAAACCTCACTTAGCTCAAACCCTCAATGGTGCTTTGGCAGGATTGGTTAGTATAACGGCAGGATGTGGTAATATGACTTCTGGAGGTGCTGTATTAGCAGGGTTATTAGGAGGAATTCTAGTTGTTTTTTCAATAGAATTTATAGAAAAGAAATTAAAAATTGATGATGCAATTGGTGCTGCTTCCGTTCATGGTGTAGCTGGTGTCTGGGGTACTTTAGTTATAGGGCTTTGGGGTGTAGATGGAGATACAGGTATTGGATTATTTAATGGAGGCGGCACTTCTCAATTAGGTACTCAAGCAATAGGAGCGTTGGCTTATGGATTATGGGCAGTGGTATTATCTTTTGTGATCTTCTTTATTTTAAAGAAAACAATTGGCTTAAGAGTAACTAAGGAAGTTGAATTAGCAGGCTTAGATATTTCAGAGCACGGAACAATTGCTTACCCTGGAAAAAGAGATAGAGGTTAGTAATGAATTTCATAAAAAAATAAATGTAATCTAAAAAATTATTACCCTAAATGACTATTTAGATAGTGGTGTAAATACCAGCACATATTATTGAATTCTATGAAAGGAAAAATGCATTGAGACCAATGCATTTTTCCTGCGTAGAAAATATTTTTAAAGAACCAGTATAAATTAAATAGAAACAATAGACATGAAAGATCAAGGATTGTATTTAAGTGAGTTTGAACATGAAAATTGCGGCGCTGGTTTTATCTGTAACCTAAATGGAGAAAAGACAAATCAAATTATCCACGATGCTTTAGAAATTTTAGTAAAATTAGAGCATCGGGGTGGAGTGAGTGCTGATGGTAAAACAGGTGATGGTGCTGGTTTGTTAATAGATATTCCTCATATATATTTCAAACGTGTATGTGATTTTACCATTCCAAATCAAAGAGAATATGCAGTTGGAATGGTATTTCTTCCTAAAGTTTCTAATCAGTATGATTTTTGCAAAACAAC
The DNA here is from genome assembly GCA_000383355.1 of Flavobacterium sp. SCGC AAA160-P02. Lineage (GTDB taxonomy): Bacteria > Bacteroidota > Bacteroidia > Flavobacteriales > Flavobacteriaceae > Polaribacter. Next base: position 1,016 of record KB911157.1, read on the forward strand.
TTTTGAAAAAGAACTAAAAATACAAGGACTTGCTATTTTAGGATGGAGAGAAGTTCCTGTAGATTCTTGTCAATTAGGAGAAATAGCCTTGGCATCGGAACCGAATATAGAACAACTTTTTATTGGAAAAACTGATAAAATTGACGAAGCTACTTTTAAAGCCAAACTATATGCCGCCAGAAAAATAGCAGAGCACACCATCAGAAAATCAAAAATTTCTGAAAGCAACTATTTTTACATTCCAAGTTTATCCATAACCACAATTATATATAAAGGCATAATCATGCCTGAAGATATTGGGCCTTATTATAAAGATTTACAAGAAATAGATTTAGTTACTCGTTTAGCATTAGTGCACCAACGTTTTTCTACCAATACAATGCCCACATGGGAATTAGCTCAACCTTTTAGGCACATGTGTCAGAATGGAGAAATAAACACATTACGAGGCAATGTAAGTAGAATGCGTGTTCGTGAAGAAATCATGAAAAGTGATGTTTTTGGACCACAAATCAACAAACTTTTTCCAATAATTTTACCAGGTAAATCTGATTCTGCCTCTATGGATATGGTAGTTGAATTGTTAACACATACAGGTCGTTCATTACCAGAAATTATGATGATGATGATTCCTGAAGCTTGGGAAAAACATAAAACTATGTCTAAAGAGCGTACAGCTTTTTATGAATACAATGGATGTATTATGGAACCCTGGGATGGTCCTGCCTCTGTTCCTTTCACAGACGGTGACTATATTGGAGCTTTATTAGACAGGAATGGTCTAAGACCCTCAAGATATACAGTTACCAAAAGCGGTAAATTAATTATGTCTTCAGAAATTGGTGTTGTAGATGTTGCTCCCGAAGACGTAAAAGAACACGGAAGACTAGAACCAGGAAAAATGTTCTTAGTAGACATGAATAAAGGAAGAATTATTGAAGATGAAGAAATCAAAAGCAAAATCGTTTCTGAAAGGCCTTATCAAGAATGGTTAGATAAAACACGTTTGCATTTAAAGGATGTACCTTATGCAAGTGAAACGTGCCCTATAGAATCTATAGATATTAAAACACGCCAACGATTATTTAATTATACCTTTGAAGACATTCAAGAAGTAATTACGCCAATGGCATTGGCGGGTAAAGAAGCTCTAGGCTCAATGGGGACTGATACTCCATTAGCTGTTTTATCTGATAGACCTCAATTAATTTCAAATTATTTTAAACAATTATTTGCGCAAGTTACAAATCCGCCTTTAGATGGAATTCGTGAAGAAATTGTAACGGACATAAGTTTAAATTTAGGAAAAGATAGAAATATTTTTAGCATCACAGAGAGACAATGTCGAAAACTAAGAATTCAAAATCCAGTGATTTCTAATGCTGATTTAGAAAAAATAAGATCTATCGATATTGAAAGTTTCAAAGCAGAAACGATTGAAATGTTGTATTCTAAATCAAAGGGATTAAATGGTCTTGAAGATGCATTGGATAACATTGTTATTCAAGTTGAGAAAGCCTTAGAAAAAAAGAATAATATTATCATTCTCTCTGATAGAGGTATTAGTCAAGAACTTGCGCCAATTCCGGCTTTACTTGCTTGTTCTTTTGTAAATCACCAATTAAACCGTTTACGTAAACGTTCTTATTTTGATATTATTATTGAATCTGCAGAACCACGTGAACCACATCATTTTGCCACTTTATTTGGTTATGGTGCAAGTGCCGTAAATCCATACATGGTAAATGAAATTATTAGAATGCAAGTTAAAGAAGGTTTCATTACTGGCATGGATGAGCAAAAAGCTGTTGACAATTTTAATACAGCAATTGGAAAAGGAATTTTGAAAGTAATGAACAAAATTGGTATCTCTACACTACACTCTTATAGAGGTTCTCAAATTTTTGAGATTGTTGGATTTAACTCCCAATTTGTAGAAAAATATTTTCCTTACACAGCTTCAAGAATAGAAGGTATCGGCTTGTATGAAATTGAAAAAGAAATAGACCAGCGCTACAAACAAGCATATCCAGATAATAAAATTAATAAAAATTTAAGTTTAAATATTGGTGGCGATTATCGATGGAGAAGAAATGGTGAACGTCATTTATTTAATCCAACAACCGTATCTAAATTGCAGCAAGCTGTTCGGTTGAGTGACCAAGATAGTTACGATGTTTATGCAAATGCTATTAATGAGCAAGCAGAAAGCTTAATGACTATTCGTGGCTTATTTGAATTCGATAATCTAGATCCTATTCCTCTAGAAGAAGTAGAAGATTGGACAGAAATTGTAAAACGATTTAAAACAGGCGCCATGTCTTATGGCTCTATTTCGCGGGAAGCTCACGAAAACTTAGCCATTGCTATGAATAGAATTGGAGGTAAATCTAATTCTGGTGAAGGTGGTGAAGACAGAAAACGTTTTCAAAAAGATATAAACGGAGATAGCAGAAACTCTGCAATAAAACAAGTAGCCTCTGGTAGATTTGGGGTCACTTCTCATTATTTAACAAATGCGAAAGAGATTCAAATAAAAATGGCACAGGGTGCCAAGCCTGGAGAAGGCGGTCAATTACCGGGCTATAAAGTTTTACCTTGGATCGCCGCTGCAAGAAATTCAACGCCGTTTGTAGGACTGATTTCTCCTCCTCCTCATCACGATATTTATTCGATTGAAGATTTGGCACAATTAATTTTTGATTTAAAAAATGCAAATCGTGAAGCAAGAATTAATGTAAAATTAGTTTCCGAGGTTGGTGTTGGAACTATTGCTGCTGGCGTAGCAAAAGCCAAAGCAGATGTTGTTTTAATATCTGGTTATGATGGCGGTACTGGAGCTTCTCCTTTAACTTCTTTAAAACATGCAGGGTTGCCTTGGGAACTTGGCTTAGCAGAAGCCCAGCAGACATTGGTAATGAATAGTTTACGAAGTAGAATTGTTGTAGAGTGTGACGGCCAATTAAAAACAGGAAGAGATGTTGCTATTGCGGCTTTATTAGGTGCAGAAGAATTCGGTTTCGCGACCGCGCCTCTAGTAGCCTCTGGCTGTATTATGATGCGTAAATGTCACTTAAATACATGTCCGGTTGGTATTGCTACTCAAGACAAAGAATTGCGTAAAAACTTTAAGGGAACTCCTGAGCACGTAATTAACTTTTTCTTTTATGTAGCGGAAGAATTAAGAAAAATAATGGCTCAATTAGGTTTTAGAACCTTAGCCGAGATGGTTGGTCAAACACATAAAATAAATTCAAATAAAGCAGTTAAGCATTACAAAGCGAAAGGATTAGATTTATCTAGCATCTTGCATAGACCTACAGCCTATAAAAGTATGATCGTTAAAAATACTGAAGAGCAAGATCATAATTTAGAAAATGTTTTAGATTTTACTATTTTAAAAGACTCTCATAGAGCTTTATATAGAAAAGAAAAAATGAACCTTGCATATCCAATTAAAAATACAAATCGTACAGTTGGAGCAATCATAAGCAATGAAATTTCAAAAATTTACGGACATTTAGGGTTGCCTGAAGACACCTTAAATATAAACTTTGCAGGTTCTGCCGGACAAAGTTTCGGAGCTTTTGGAGCTTTTGGATTAACGTTTATCCTAGAGGGTAATACCAATGATTATTTAGGAAAAGGATTATCGGGTGCGAAACTAATTATAAAGAAACCAGCCAAAGCAGACTTTTTAGCAGAAAACAATATTATTGTTGGTAATGTTTGTTTGTTTGGAGCTGTAAATGGACAAGCCTTTATTAATGGAATTGCAGGGGAACGGTTTGCCGTTCGTAATTCGGGAGCAACCGCAGTTGTAGAAGGAGTTGGAGACCACTGTTGTGAATACATGACAGGCGGTAAAGTAGTTGTTCTGGGAAAAACAGGAAGAAATTTTGCCGCAGGTATGAGTGGTGGAATTGCTTATGTATACGATCCAGAAAACAAATTTTCTAACGGTCTCTGTAATACAGAAACTATAGAGTTTGAAAATATTTCTGAAGAAGATGCTGCCGAATTAAAAGCAATAATAGAAAAACATGTTTTATACACTGAAAGCAAAAAAGGTGCTAGATTATTGGCTGATTGGAATGCAAGCTTAGACAACTTTGTGAAAGTGATGCCAATTGAATATAAGCGCGCTTTAGAACGTTTAGCAACAGAAGAACCAATGTTTGAAGAATTAACAATAGCATAATGTCATGGGAAAAATAACAGGATTTAAAGAATTTGAAAGACAAGATGAAACCTACACTTCTGTAATAGATCGTGTAAAAAATTATAAAGAGTTTACCGTTCCTCTTTTAGACAAAGAAATTACAAAACAGGGTTCACGTTGTATGGATTGTGGTATTCCTTTTTGCCATAGTGGATGCCCTTTGGGAAATCTAATTCCAGATTTCAACCATATGGTACATCAAGGAGAATGGCAAAAAGCTTCATGGATATTGCATTCTACCAATAACTTTCCAGAATTCACAGGGCGCTTATGCCCGGCTCCATGCGAACAAGCATGTGTATTAGGAATTATTGAAGACCCCGTATCTATTGAAAATATTGAAAAAAATATTGTTGAACGTGCGTTTAAGGAAGGATGGATTAAACCTCAACCTCCAAAAAACAGAACCAACAAAACAATTGCAGTTATCGGTTCTGGCCCTGCAGGGTTGGCTGCTGCTCAGCAATTAAATAGAGCTGGTCATACTGTTACTGTTTTTGAAAGAGACGATGAAATAGGCGGTTTATTGCGATACGGAATTCCTAATTTCAAAATGGAAAAAGGAATTATTGACAGAAGAATAGAAATTTTAAAAGCGGAAGGAATCATCTTCAAAGTGAACGTCAATGTTGGTGTAAATTATGATGTGAAAGACCTAAAATCTTTTGACAGTCTTGTTTTATGTGGAGGATCTACTAAGACAAGGAGTTTGCCAACTCCGGGTATAGATGCTGATGGTGTTGTTCAGGCAATGGATTTTTTAACTCAACAAACTAAAGTATTATTTGGTAAGGAGGTAAAAAATCAAATAATGGCTACAGATAAAGATGTGATCGTAATTGGTGGTGGTGATACAGGTTCAGATTGTATTGGTACTTCAAATAGACACGGAGCAAAATCTGTTGTAAATTTTGAAATTATGCCAAAACCTCCTGGCCATCGTTCAGCTTCTACTCCATGGCCTTTTTGGCCATTAAAATTAAAGACTTCTTCCTCTCACAAAGAAGGGGTAGAACGCAGTTGGTTAATTAATACTAAAGAATTTATAAAGGATAAGGAAGGGAAACTAATTGCTTTAAAAACTATAAATGTTCAATGGGAAGTGATTCCTGGCAAAAGACCAGAATTGATAGAAATAGCAGGTACTGAAAAAACATGGCCTTGTGACTTAGCGCTATTAGCTTTAGGTTTTACTGGTCCAGAGAGTACTTTAGCAGATAAATTAGGTATAGATAAAGATGGGCGATCAAATTATAAAGCCATATATGGAAAATATCAAACCAATATCCCAAATATCTTTACTGCGGGTGATATGCGTAGAGGACAATCTTTAATTGTATGGGCAATATCTGAAGGAAGAGAAGCGGCTAGACAAGTTGATATTTATTTAATGGGTAAATCTGAATTGCCATCTAAGGATATTTCAGGTGATTTAATTGCTATGTAATATTTAAAATAAAAATCATTAAATTTGTACTTGTAATGAAAACAATACAAATACATATTATTTCTGTCATTATTGGTAACAATCCGTAACCATAGGGAATGATATTTATAGATGATAAAAATTAAAGGTCTTCCCGAAACGGAAGGCTTTTTTTATAGAAAAATTTGGGTGTTTGAACATCACAAATAAAAGTAGTTAAATGTCTGTATTTGAGTATTTTAAATAATATGTAAAAGCTATGAGTTTAAGCTGATTTCACAATAGTAAGAAACAATAAAAAGAGTAATAAACTACTTTAGAACTTCAAAATAGGATACCTATTTCAAAATAGAATGAAAGAAATTAATAAACACAGTAGAAGGTTAACACAAGATGAGTCTCAGCCAGCTTCACAAGCAATGTTGTATGCAGTAGGTCTTACAGATGAAGACATGCAAAAAGCTCAAGTAGGTATTGTAAGCACTGGGTATGATGGTAATCCATGTAATATGCATTTAAACCGGTTGAAAGATGAGGTAAAAATTGAATGTAAAATTGCTGATTTGGTTGGGCTAGGTTTTAATACCATAGGAGTTTCAGACGGTATTTCTATGGGAACATCTGGGATGAACTATTCGCTTGTTTCTAGAGATATTATCGCAGATTCTATTGAAACGGTTATGAATGCACAAAGTTATGATGCATTAATAGCTATTGTAGGTTGTGACAAAAATATGCCAGGAGCAGTAATGTCTATGTTGCGTCTTAACCGTCCTTCAATTATGATGTATGGAGGAACTATAGCTTCAGGAAATTATAAAGGAAAGAAATTAAATATTGTATCTGCCTTTGAAGCGCTAGGTCAAAAAGTTGCTGGAGAAATTGAAGAAGATGAATACAGAGAAATCATTAAAAGATCTATACCTGGAGCAGGTGCATGTGGTGGAATGTATACCGCAAATACAATGGCTTCAGCTATTGAGTGTATGGGTTTTTCATTGCCATATAACTCGTCTATCCCTGCAGAAAACCCAAATAAACTTTCAGAATCAGAAAGACATGCAGTAGCCATTAAAAACCTATTAGAACAAGATTTAAAACCTTTAGATATTATTTCTAAAAAATCTATAGAAAATGCCATTGCTTTGGTAAATGCCCTTGGAGGATCTACTAATGCAGTACTTCACTTTTTAGCGATTGCACATGCTGCTGATATTGATTTTACCCTAGAGGACTTTCAAAGAGTTTCAGATAAAACACCGTTAATTGCTGATTTGAAACCTTCTGGAAAATATTTAATGGAAGATGTTCATGGAATAGGAGGAACACCTGCAATCATGAAATATTTGTTAGATGGTGGATATTTACATGGAGATTGTATGACAGTAACAGGAAAAACATTAGCCGAAAATTTAGCAGATGTTGTCTCAATAGAATTTGAAGATCAGGATGTAATTTTTCCAACAGACAAGGCTTTAAAAACATCAGGAAATATACAGATACTCTACGGAAACCTAGCAAGTGAAGGTGCCGTTGCAAAAATTTCTGGAAACGAAGGTTTATTGTTTGAGGGGAAAGCTGTTGTTTATGATGGTGAACAAGCTGCAAATACAGGTATTTCTAATGGAGAAGTAGAAAAAGGAGATGTAGTTGTTATTAGGTATGTAGGTCCAAAAGGAGGTCCTGGAATGCCTGAAATGTTAAAGCCAACTTCATTAATTATGGGTGCAGGTTTAGGGAAATCAGTAGCTTTAATTACTGATGGACGTTTCTCTGGAGGAACTCACGGTTTTGTGGTTGGTCATATTACCCCAGAAGCGCAATCAGGTGGTACTATTGGATTGTTAAAAACAGGAGATATCATTAGAATTAGTGCAGAAGATAATACCATTAATGTATTAATTTCTGAAGAAGAATTGGCTCAAAGAAAATTAGTATGGGTAGCTAAAAAACCAACACATACAAAAGGAGTTTTATACAAGTATGCAAAAACAGTTTCGTCTGCATCTAAAGGATGTGTAACAGATGAATTTTAGCAACTTAGTTGCTATTTATCTCATTGATTCTTATTTAGTTCTAGTGTAAGAATTATAGAGATACTAAATAAAAAATAAAAAAATCTTAATAAGGTTTATAATGAACATACAAAAAGAAAAAATATCAGAAGGAAACATTTCAGTTACCGAAAGAATTTCTGGAAGCGAAGCGGTTATTAGATGCTTGCTAGCCGAAGGAGTTAAGACCTTATATGGGTACCCTGGAGGTGCTATTATGCCAGTTTATGATGAATTATATAAATACCAAGATCAAATTCATCATGTTTTAACAAGACATGAGCAAGGAGCTACACATGCTGCACAAGGATATGCTAGAATTTCAGGAAAAGTAGGGGTTGCTATTGCAACTTCGGGCCCAGGAGCTACAAATTTTGTGACTGGAATTGCAGATGCTCAAATAGATTCTACTCCAATGGTTTGTATTACCGGACAGGTTGGATCTCACTTATTAGGAAGTGATGCATTTCAAGAAACCGATATTGTAGGGATTTCTACTCCAGTGACTAAATGGAATCATCAGATTACCAAAGCATCAGAAATTCCAGAAGTTTTTGCCAAAGCATTTTATATTGCAAAAAGTGGAAGACCAGGTCCTGTTTTAATAGATATCACAAAAGATGCTCAGTTTGAGGAGTTTGACTTTAACTATCAAAAATGTAAAGGAGTTAGAAGCTATAAACCTTTTCCAGCAATAGATTCAGAGAAAGTACAGGAAGCGGCAACACTCATAAATAAAGCCAAGAAGCCAATGATTATTTGGGGGCAAGGAGTTATTCTTGGAAAAGCAGAGTCTGAGTTAAAGGCCGTTATAGAAAAAACAGGGATTCCATCTGCTTGGACAATATTAGGTGCTTCTGCAATTCCCACATCACACCCATTAAATGTTGGGATGTTAGGAATGCATGGTAATTATGCTCCTAACAAACTCACCAATGAATGTGATGTTTTAATTGCTATTGGAATGCGCTTTGATGACCGTGTTACAGGAAATTTAGAGACCTATGCAAAACAAGCAAAAGTAATTCACTTTGAAATAGATGCTGCAGAAATAGATAAGAATGTAAAGACTGATGTTGCTGTATTAGGAAATGCAAAAGAAAGCTTGAGTCAGCTACTTCCATTGTTAAACCCAACAGAACACACAGCTTGGCATCAAGAGTTTAAAGATTTGTATGCTATAGAATATGAAAAAGTAATTAAGCACGATTTACACCCAACCAAAGAAGGATTAACCATGGGTGAAGTATTAAAAGAAATAAACATTCAAAGCAACGGAGATGCAGCTATTGTTTCTGATGTTGGGCAGCATCAAATGATTGCTTGTCGTTATGCAGAATTTAATCAGACAAAAAGTAATATTACTTCCGGTGGTTTAGGAACTATGGGTTTTGGTTTACCAGCAGCTATTGGAGCAAAAATGGCAGCACCAGAGAGGCAAGTTGTTTCAATTTCTGGAGATGGTGGCTATCAAATGACCATTCAAGAATTAGGAACTATTTTTCAACAAAAAATTGCTGTGAAAGTGGTGGTTTTAAACAATGACTTTTTAGGAATGGTTCGTCAATGGCAGCAGTTATTTTTTGACAAGCGTTATGCTTCTACAGAAATGATTAATCCTGATTTTGTAGCCATTGCAAAGGCGTATTATTTAAAAGCTAGAAAGGTTACCAAAAGAGAAGAGTTAAAGGAAGCAGTTGCTGAGATGATGGCTAGTGAAGAGGCTTATTTTTTAGAAGTTTGTGTAGAGAAAGAAGGAAATGTATTTCCTATGATACCAACAGGAGCTTCAGTTTCAGATATAAGATTAGAATAATATGGAAGATCAAAAACAATTATTTACAGTGTCTATTTATACCGAAAATAATATTGGTTTATTGAACCGGATATCGGCAATTTTTCAAAGAAGACATATTAATATAGAAAGCATTAATACCTCTGTTTCAGAAATAGAGGAAGTATCTAAATTTACAATAGTTGTAAACCTAAGTGAAGAAAAAGTAAAGAAAATACTTGGTCAAATAGAAAAACAAGTAGAAGTAATAAAGGCATATTATCATACAGACGACGAAACTATTTACCAAGAATCATGTATGTTTAAATTGCAATCAGATTTGTTGTTTGAAGAAAGGCAAATTCAAAATATTATTAAAGAAAGTAATGCTAGAATAGTTACTGTTAATAAAGAATTTTTTGTGATTGAAAAATCTGGAAGAAAAGAAGAAATAGAATTATTGTACAGAGAACTAAAACCTTTTGGAATTTTACAATTTACACGTTCTGGAAGAATATCTGTATCAAAAAAACCAATGAATATATCACAAATGCTAAAAGCATTTAATTACTAAAATAAAAGAAAACATGGCAAATTATTTTAACACGCTATCATTAAGAAATCAATTAGAACAATTAGGGAAATGTAGGTTTATGGAAGCTTCAGAGTTTGAAGATGGAGTAACGGCATTATTAGGAAAGAAAATTGTAATTGTTGGTTGTGGAGCCCAAGGTTTAAACCAAGGCTTAAACATGAGAGATTCTGGATTGGATATTTCATATACATTGCGTGAAGTTGCAATTAAAGAGCAAAGAGATTCTTTTAAAAATGCATCTGGCAATGGTTTTACTGTTGGTACTTATGATGAATTAATTCCAACGGCAGACTTGGTTTTAAATTTAACCCCAGACAAACAACATACAAATGTGGTAAAATCTGTAATGCCTTTAATGAAAAAAGGAGCAACTTTGTCATATTCTCACGGATTTAATATTGTAGAAGAAGGTACTAAAATTAGAGAAGATATTACTGTAATTATGGTGGCCCCAAAATGCCCAGGAACAGAGGTAAGAGAAGAATATAAACGTGGGTTTGGTGTGCCAACATTAATTGCTGTTCATCCAGAAAATGATCCGGAAAATAAAGGTTGGTCTCAAGCAAAAGCTTATGCAGCGGCAACTGGTGGTGATAAAGCAGGTGTTTTAGAGTCTTCTTTTGTAGCAGAGGTAAAATCTGATTTAATGGGAGAACAAACCATTTTATGCGGTGTTTTGCAAACAGGTTCTATTCTTTCATTTAACAAAATGGTTGAAAAAGGTATAGAGGCTTCTTATGCAGCAAAACTAATTCAATATGGATGGGAAACCATTACTGAAGCGTTAAAGCATGGAGGAATAACCAATATGATGGATAGATTGTCTAATCCTGCTAAAATTAAAGCATATGAGTTATCAGAAGAATTAAAAGAAATTATGAAGCCTTTGTTTGAAAAACATATGGATGATATTATTTCTGGTCATTTTTCTCAAACCATGATGGAAGATTGGGCAAATGATGATGTGAACCTACTTACTTGGAGAGCAGCTACAGGAGAAACTTTATTTGAAAAAACTAGCTTAACTCAAAAAAGTATTTCAGAGCAAGAATATTTTGATCATGGAGTATTAATGGTTGCTTTTGTGAAAGCAGGAGTAGAATTGGCTTTTGAAACGATGGTAAGTGCCGGAATTATTGAAGATTCTGCCTATTATGAATCTTTGCATGAATTGCCTCTAATAGCAAATACTATTGCAAGAAAAAAATTATTTGAAATGAATCGTGTTATTTCTGATACTGCAGAATATGGTTGTTATTTATTTGATCATGCATGCAATCCACTACTTGTAGATTTTATGAAATCTGTAGATACTAACATTATAGGTGAGTCGTTTTCAAACATTAATGATGTAGATAATGGAGAATTAATAAAAGTTAATGACGCAATTAGAAATCATCCTATAGAATCTGTAGGAAAAAGATTACGAAGTGCAATGACAGCAATGAAAGTTATTAAAACAGAGGTAGAACAAACAACAGTTTTATCCTAAAACTTTCATGAAAACTGAAGTTACATATAGACCAACAATAAAAGCCATAGAAAAAGCTGCTTTAAATTTAAGAGAAGTCGCTTTAAAGACGCCTTTGGTTAAGAATAATCAATATTCTCAAAAGTACCAGAGTACTATTTTGTTTAAACGAGAAGATCTACAACAAGTTAGATCCTATAAAATAAGAGGTGCTTATAATAAGATTTCATCATTAACAGAAAAACAACGTGCCAAAGGTATTATTTGTGCAAGTGCAGGAAATCATGCACAAGGAGTGGCGTTGTCTTGTAAATTACTTAAAATTTATGGGGTAATTTATATGCCTTCTCCTACACCTAAACAAAAGATAAATCAAGTAAAAATGTTTGGTGAGCAATACATAGACGTTGTTTTAATTGGAGATTCATTTGATGATGCAAAATATGCAGCAACTATAGAAAGTGAACGATTGCAAAAGACTTTCATTCACCCATTTGATGATGAAAAGATAATAGAAGGGCAGGCAACAGTTGGTTTAGAAATACTAGAACAATCTAAAGAACCCATAGATTATATTTTTGTTCCTGTTGGAGGCGGAGGCTTGTCTTCTGGTCTCTCATCTTATTTTAAGCAATTGTCACCTAATACTAAAGTTATTGGAGTAGAACCAGAAGGAGCTCCTTCTATGTCTGCTTCAATTCAAGCAGGAAAAAATATTGTTCTGGATACTATTGATAATTTTGTTGATGGTGCTGCGGTTAAACGCGTTGGAAATCTTAATTTTTTATTATGTAAAGAAAATTTACATGATATGATAACGATCCCTGAAGGAAAAGTATGTCAGATTATTTTAGATTTATACAATAAGGAAGCCACAGTTGTTGAACCTGCAGGAGCTTTGAGTATTGCAGCTTTAGATGTTTATAAAGAAGAACTTATTGGTAAAAATGTGGTGTGCATCATTAGTGGGAGTAATAATGATATCACTAGAACTGCAGAAATTAAAGAACGAGCATTACTTTTTGAAAATATTAAACATTATTTTATTATTAGATTTCCTCAAAGGGCAGGGGCATTAAGAGAATTTGTTGCAGATATTTTAGGGCCAGATGATGATATTACTCATTTTGAATACACAAAGAAAACTAATAGATATAAGGGAGCAGCTGTTGTTGGTTTAGAATTAAAAAAAGCAGAAGATTTAGAACCCCTTATAGCAAGAATGAAACGTCATAATTTTTATGGTGATTATTTAAATGATAAACCTGATTTATTTCAATTTTTGGTTTAGAGAAGTGTAAATTAGCTACTTTAAATTTAGTAAGAATGTCTTTAATAAAAACAACAATGAACATACCAGATCAATACAATATTAAGAAAACAATTGAACAGAAAACATATTTAGTTGATGGTCAATTAAAGACATGGTCTGGAGAAACAGCTAATATATATTCAACAATTTCATCTACAGAGTCTTATCAGCCAACCTTGTTAGGTAGTATTCCACAACTAGGTGAAGAACAAGCCAATGAAGCATTAGACGCTGCTTGTAATGCCTTCAATAAAGGAAAAGGTTTATGGCCAACAATGAAAGTTGTAGATAGAATTGCTTGCATGGATAAGTTTGTTTCACAGATGAAAACCAAGCGAGAAGAGATTGTAAAGCTACTCATGTGGGAAATAGGAAAAACTTTACCAGATTCAGAAAAAGAATTTGACAGAACAATAGATTATATCTACGATACCATAGAAGATTACAAACAAATGGATAGAGACAGTGCCAAGTTTGAAAAAAACAGCGGTGTAAATGCTCATATTAGAAGAGGTCCATTAGGGGTGGTTTTATGCTTAGGCCCTTATAATTATCCATTAAATGAAACCTTTTGCCTGTTAATTCCTGCATTAATAATGGGGAATACAGCAATTTTTAAGCCTGCTAAATTTGGAGTTTTATTAATATCTCCACTATTAGAAGCTTTTCAAAATAGTTTTCCCAAAGGTGTAGTAAATATTATTTATGGTAGAGGTAGAGCCTTAGCTACTCCAATCATGAAATCTGGAAAAATAGATGTTTTGGCTTTAATTGGTCATAGCACATCTGCAAAAGCATTGCAAACGCAACACCCAAAAGTAAATAGATTACGTTTGGTGTTAGGTTTAGAAGCAAAAAACCCAGCGATTGTTTTATCTGACGCCGATTTAGATGTAACTATAGATGAATGTATTGCAGGTTCATTGGCATTTAATGGACAACGTTGTACTGCTCTAAAAGTATTGTACGTTCATGAAGATATTGTAGAACAATTTAACAAACGTTTTTCGGCCAAAGTAGACGAGCTAAAATTTGGGAATCCATGGGAGTCAGGAGTAAAGTTAACACCATTACCAGAGCCAGGTAAGCCAGCGTATATTCAAGATTTAATAGATGATGCAAAAAAGTATGGAGCACGTATTTTAAATGCTAAAGGAGGAGAAACAACAGATAATTATATTTTCCCTGCTGTTCTATATCCAGTAAATAAGGATATGAAAGTTTTTCATGAAGAGCAATTTGGTCCTGTGGTGCCTATTATTTCTTTTAAGGATATAGAGGAACCTCTAGATGATATTGCAGATTCTAATTACGGCCAACAGGTTAGTTTGTTTGGGAAAGATGTAACTACCTTGTCTCCATTAATAGATAGTTTAGTGAATCTAGTTTGTAGAGTAAATTTAAACAGTTCTTGTCAGCGTGGTCCAGATGTGTACCCGTTTACTGGTAGAAAAGATTCTGCGGTTAGCACATTAAGTGTTCATGATGCACTGCGTTCTTTTTCTATTAGAACCTTTGTAGCATCAAAAGATAATCCTTCAAATAATGCTATACTAAAAGAATTGTTAGAAAAGAAAACTTCTAATTTTATTAGTACAGATTATATATTGTAGAATTGTTGTAAACTGCTATCTGAAAATATAGTATTCATAATTAAAAGGCTTTTTTTTTAGAAAGCTGTAAATCGTAAAAAAAATGATTTTGAAGCCATTGCTGTTTCAAAATCATTTTTCATATTTGTAGCATGTTTAGTAAAAATAATAAAATATATAGATTATTTTCAGTGTTGCCCTTGCGCAATCGCCGCCGCTAATTCTTAATGCTAGCGAAATACTGTTAATAATCATTTTATTTTTAAACATTGTACACAATCCTTTTCATATCATTTTTTTCAACCTTCGTTATTTCTTATAATAATAAGGTCTCTTTTCCTCGTATTTTTTCTCGTCGCCCGTAGGGGTGTCTTCTATTTATGAACTCAGGTGAGTCCGGTTCTATTCTCAAAAAAAAAATCATTACAATTTTAAGTTTATAATCAATACAATACATCATTTTGGAAATTATTATTGCTGATAAGTCACATGCTATTTATGCAAAAATCATCTGTAAGACTATTGCCGATTCTGCTAATGTTAGAGGTACCGGAATTGCCAAAAGAACACCTGAGTACATCATTCAAAGAATGAATAATAGCAATGCTGTTATTGCTCTAGATAAAAATAAGTTTGTTGGTTTTTGTTATATAGAAAAATGGGATCATGGAAAATTTGTAGCCAATTCAGGGTTAATAGTTCATCCAGATTATAGAGGAAGAGGAATTGCTAAGTTGATTAAGGAAAAGGTATTTAAACACTCTAGAGCAAAGTTTCCAGAAGCAAAAGTATTTAGTATTACTACTGGATTGCCTGTTATGAAAATGAACAGTGATTTGGGATATAAACCAGTAACATTTTCTGAATTAACCAAAGATCAATCATTTTGGAAAGGCTGCCAAACCTGTAAAAATTATGATGTCTTACAAAGAACATCTCAAAGTATGTGTTTATGTACAGGGATGTTATTTGATCCTAATCTAATGAAGCAAAGATCTAAAAAAACTAAAATGAAAGTATTTCAAAGGTTAAAACAGATTAAACAAACACTCTTTTTACCGAAAGACCTTTATAAAGACACTAAGAAAAACAACAACAAATGAAATATCAATTAGAGAATTTAAACTCAAACCTATGAAAAAGAAACTTGTATTAGCCTATAGTGGTGGTTTAGACACCTCTTATTGTGCTGTTCATTTCTCTAAAGATTTAGATTATGAAGTTCATGCAGTATCTGTAAATACTGGTGGATTCACAAAATTAGAAATAAATAGTATAGAAAAGAAAGCGTACGCAATGGGAGTAAGTGTTTATAAAAACATCAATGCTGTTGATACCTACTATCAAAAAGTAGTCAAATTTTTAATTTACGGGAATGTTTTAAAAAATAACTGCTACCCTTTATCTGTAAGCGCAGAAAGAAGTATGCAAGCCATTAAAATTATTGAATATGCTAAAGAAGTTGGAGCAGATTTTATAGCTCATGGAAGTACAGGAGCAGGAAACGACCAGGTAAGATTTGATTTAATTTTTCAAACACTAGCACCAGAAATTAAAATTGTTACTCCCATTAGAGATCTGCAATTAACAAGACTGCAAGAAATAGATTATTTAGTATCAAAAGGAATAGACATGCCTTGGTCTAAAGCAACATACTCTATTAATAAGGGTTTGTGGGGAACCAGTATTGGTGGCTCAGAAACACTAACATCTAATAAGCCTCTACCAGAAGAAGCCTATCCATCTCAGCTAGAAAAAAAAGAAAATGAACTAGTAAAATTAACGTTTTCTAAAGGCGAAATAATAGCTGTAAATAACCAAGTTGGCTTGCCACAGGAAATTATTGAAACCTTAAATAAATTAGCCTCTCAATATGCCATTGGAAGAGATATTCATGTAGGTGATACTATTATAGGGATTAAAGGTAGAGTTGGTTTTGAGGCTGCTGCAGCTAGTGTTATTATTAAAGCACATCATTTATTGGAAAAGCATACGCTTACTAAATGGCAACTACAACACAAAGAGTACCTGGCAAATTGGTATGGGACACACTTACATGAGGGCTTGTTTTTAGATCCAGTGATGAGAGACTTAGAAGCTTTTTTAGAAAGTAGTCAAACAAATGTATCTGGTGATGTTTTTGTTACTTTAAAGCCATACCATTTTACCTTAAATGGTATTAGTTCTGAGAACGATTTAATGAATTCTGCTGTTGGTTGTTATGGTGAAGAAAATAAAGCTTGGACAGCTGATGAGGCGAAAGGGTTTATAAAAATATATGCAAATCAGAGTAAAATATTTCAAAACATACACAAATGATCCTCGCAGAGGAATTTTTATAAAAGTACTTGGTGGCTGAGCGAAATCGAAGCCACATAATTTAGAGCTAAAAATTATATATATGAAAATTAAAGCAGGAATAATTGGAGGGGCAGGTTATACCGCCGGAGAATTAATTAGAATTTTATTACATCACAAAGAAGTGTTTATTAATTTTATCTATAGTACCTCTAACTCAGGAAATAAAGTAAGTGCTATACATCAAGATTTAGTAGGTGATACAGACTTAGTTTTTACCAGTGAAGTTAATTTAAAAGTGGATGTTCTTTTTTTATGTTTAGGGCATGGAAATTCAAAAGCTTTTTTAGAGGAATTTTCATTCTCTTTAACAACAAAAATTATTGATTTAAGTACAGATTTTAGATTAAAAAAAGATGTTTATTTTCAAGGAAGAGAGTTTGTGTATGGCCTACCAGAACTTCAAAAAGAAAAAATTAAGCAAGCCAAAGCTATTGCAAATCCAGGCTGCTTTGCGACGGCTTTACAACTAGGTATTTTACCACTAGCGGCTAATGGTTTATTAAAAGATGATGTTCATGTACATGCAGTTACTGGTGCTTCTGGCGCAGGTACTTCCTTGTCTAAAACAACCCACTTTACCTGGAGAGATAATAATTTCTCTACGTATAAACCGTTTCATCATCAGCATTTAGAAGAGATTCATCAATCCGTAAAACAGTTGCAGCAAGTTTTTACTAAGGAGATCAACTTTATACCAGCTAGAGGAAATTTTTCTAGAGGAATTTATGCAACAATTTACACAAAGTTTTTAGGAAGCTTAGAAGAGGCTGTAAAGTTATATAGACATTTTTATAAAGATGCTGTATTTACTTTTATTTCTAATGAAGAATTGCATTTAAAGCAAGTTGTAAATACAAGTAAATGCCTCATTCATTTGCATAGGCATGATAATAAATTATTAATTACATGTTGTATTGATAACTTGTTAAAAGGGGCCTCAGGCCAGGCTGTTCAGAACATGAACCTTATGTTTGGATTTGAAGAAACAGAAGGTTTAAAGTTAAAAGCAACATATTTTTAAACTTCGACTCCGCTCAGTCTCCTAAAAAATGGTGTCTGAGTAGAGTGAAAGCAACATATTTTTAAAAATAAATAAATTATGAAAATAGCCATCATAGGAACGGGAAATTTAGGGTGCTCTATAGCAATTGGATTGATCTCTGAAGACGCAATTACATCGTTGTATCTAACAAAAAGAAATTTAGAAAACATTCAAGAGTTTAAAGGCTATTCAAATGTCTTTTTAACTACAGATAACAAAGAAGCAATAGAAAAATCAGACATTCTAATTTTTGCTGTTCAACCTGCTCATTTAGAGAAAGTTTTGTTGGAGATTAAAGGACTATTAACAGAAAAACATGTAATAATTTCTACTATTACAGGCTATTCAGTTGCCAAGATAGAGAGTGTTATTGGTCTAGATAATTTTATTATTAGAGCGATGCCTAACACTGCTATTGCTGTTGGTAAATCTATGACCTGTTTGTGTAGTAACCAAAAAGGAATGGAAAGAATAAAAATTGCAGAAGCCATATTTAATAGACTTGGAAATTCCATTGTAATTCCAGAAGATCAAATGCAAGCAGCTACTGTTGTTTGTGCAAGTGGTATTGCTTTTTGGATGCGATTGATAAGAGCAACAACACAGGCAGCTATTCAATTAGGTTTTGATGCTCAGGAAGCTCAAAAGCTTGCGATGTATACATGTGAAGGAGCTTCAAATTTATTAATTACTAAGGGAAGTCATCCAGAACAAGAAATAGATAGAGTAACCACCCCAAAAGGATGTACCATAGAAGGCTTGAATGAAATGGAACACAAAGGATTAAGTTCTTCCCTAATACAAGGTATGGTGGCATCTTTCAATAAAATAAATAGCATTAAAACAGATCTATTATGAATTTATTTAATGTATATCCATTATTTGATATTACACCTGTAAGAGCTAAAGATGTATATGTTTATGATAAAAATAATGTTCAGTATTTAGATTTGTATGGTGGTCATGCAGTTATCTCGATAGGGCATTCGCATCCAAAATATGTCTATAATATTGCAAAACAAATTAATAAAATTGGGTTTTATAGCAATTCTATTAAAAATCCTTTGCAAGATAAACTGGCTCAAGAGCTGGCAGAAACTTCTGGATGTAAAAATTATCATTTATTCTTATGTAATTCTGGTGCAGAGGCTAATGAAAATGCATTAAAGCTAGCTTCTTTTCAGACAAATAAAAAGAAGGTAATAGCATTTAAAAATGGTTTTCATGGAAGAACATCTGCTGCAGTAGCCGTAACAGACAATTCAAAAATAATTGCACCTATAAATGCGCAACAAGAAATAGAGCTATTTAATTTAGGAGATTTACAAGGGGTTGAAGCTGCATTAAAACAGCAAGATGTCTGTGCTGTTATTATAGAATGCATACAGGGAGTTGGAGGATTAGATGAGAGTAAGACCAGTTTCTATAGAGGTTTACATTTATTGTGTAAAAAGTATGAGGTAATTTTAATTGCAGATGAGGTACAATCTGGCTTTGGAAGAACTGGTGATTTTTTTGCTTTTCAAAAACACAAGATTACACCTGATATTATATCAATGGCAAAAGGAATGGGAAATGGGTTTCCAGTAGGAGGAATCTTAATTCACTCCTCTATAAAAGCATCCTTTGGGTTATTAGGAACCACTTTTGGTGGAAATCATTTAGCATGTATAGCTTCATTAACAGTTTTGGAGGTTCTAAAAACAGAGAAGCTACAAAAAAACGCAAAGGAAATTTCTAATTACTTTAAAAAGCAAGCGCTAACAATACCAAAACTAAAAGCTATAAAAGGAAGAGGTTTAATGTTGGGGTTAGAGTTTGATTTTCCTGTAGCAGCGTTAAGGAAAGAGCTCATCTATAAACATCACATATTTACCGGAAATGCCAAAAACCCGAATCTATTGAGAATCTTACCTCCGTTAACAATACAAAAGAAACATATAGATCTATTTATTGAAGCGTTAAAGATTGAAGTATCATGAAGAATTACATAACGATTTACGACATTAAAAATATTGAACAAACTATTAAAGAAGCGATTCAATTGAAAAAAAATCCATACCAATTTGAAAAGTTAGGGAATCATAAAACCCTAGTAATGCTTTTTTTTAACGCTAGTTTAAGAACTAGGTTGAGTACTGAAAAAGCAGCTAGAAACCTAGGAATGGACGTAATGGTTCTAACTATTAATGATACTTGGAATTTAGAGTATGAAGATGGAACTGTAATGAACCTCAATACAGCAGAACATATTAAAGAGGCAGCTTGTGTTATTTCTCAATATGCAGACATTATTGCGGTTAGAGCGTTCCCTTCACTCACAGATAAAGCAAAAGATGAATCTGAATACGTATTAAACAGCTTTTTAAAATATGCCACAGTTCCAATTATAAATATGGAAAGTGCCACAGCACACCCATTACAGGCATTGTCTGATGCTATTACTATTGAAGAATTAAAAGTAACATCAAGGCCAAAAGTAGTCTTGTCTTGGGCACCACATCCGAAAGCTTTACCTCAAGCTGTTGCCAATTCTTTTGTAAGTATGATGAAAGATCTAGATGTAGATTTTTCAATTAGTCATCCAGAAGGATATGAATTGAATACTGAACTTACCAAAGGTGTAGCTATTAACTACCATCAAGAAGAAGCAATAAAAGAGGCAGATTTTGTGTATGTAAAGAATTGGAGCAGTTATAATACTTACGGTAAAGTATTAGATGTAACTGCTAATTGGATGCTAACTAAAGAGAAATTAGGAACTGCAAAATTTATGCACTGTTTGCCTGTAAGAAGAAATGTTGTTGTTGAAGATGCAGTATTAGATTGTGAAAACTCTGTAGTAATTGAACAAGCAAATAATAGAACTTTTGCAGCTCAAATAGTTTTAAAAAAAATATTAAATGCGTTAAAATGAAAACATTAAAAGTTGTAAAAATAGGCGGTAATATTATAGATAATGACGTTGAATTAATCTCATTTTTGAAAGATTTTGCAAGCTTAAAAGGACCAAAAATTTTAGTTCATGGTGGTGGAAAATCTGCAACTAAGTTAGCTAATAAAATGAATATTCCTGTTCAAATGATAGATGGAAGAAGAGTTACAGATGCTGAAACTTTAGAGATTGTTACCATGGTATATGCAGGTAAAATTAATAAAAATATTGTGGCAATCTTACAAAGTTTTAACTGTAATTCTATAGGGTTTTCTGGAGCAGATGGGAATACAATTATTGCAAAAAAAAGACCAAAATTAACAATTGACTATGGTTTTGTTGGGGATGTAGTAAAGGTTAATATAAGTGTTGTTAATATATTGTTAAACAATGGTGTATCAAATATATTTTCTGCAATATCTCATGACGAAAAAGGACAATTATTAAACATAAATGCAGATACTATTGCTTCAGAATTAGCGATTGCTTTTTCTGAACTTTATACAGTACAACTGTATTACTGTTTTGAAAAAAAAAGGTGTCTTAAAAAATATAGATAACAATGACTCTGTGATTGAAAAAATAAATCAGGTAAGCTATCAAGAATTAAAGAGTTCAGGAATTATAAATGAAGGAATGATTCCAAAATTAGATAATTGTTTTTATGCTTTAGAAAAGAATGTTTCAAAAGTGTGTATCGGAAAGTCTGACATGCTTTTTAATAAAGAATTTAGATGTACAACAATTCAATAAAAATGAGAATAGAAAAGCTAACAATTGATGCTATTGCATTACTCAAAAATTTAATAGAAACACCGTCGTTTTCATCTGAAGAACAGAACACGGCTTTACTTATAGAATCTTGGTTTCAAGAATATAAAATAGCATATCAAAGAACGCACAACAATGTGTGGGCAGTCAATAAATATTTTGATGAAAGCAAACCAACATTTTTATTGAATTCTCATCATGATACTGTTCAACCCAATAAAGCATATACTAAAGATCCTTTCAAAGCCATCGTTGAAAACGGAAAATTATATGGGTTAGGAAGTAATGATGCTGGTGGTTGTTTGGTTTCATTATTAGCAACATTTACCTATTTCTACCATCATAAGAATTTAAAATACAATTTGGTAGTTGTTGCTTCTGCTGAGGAGGAGAGTAGTGGTAAAAACGGATTAAACAGTATGTTGTCTATTATTCCAGAAGTTGCTGTTGCAATTGTTGGAGAACCCACCTTAATGCAATTAGCCATTGCAGAAAAAGGGTTGGTGGTTTTTGATGCAAAAGTTAGTGGAACTCCAAGTCATGCAGCACATCTAAATGATGATAACGCTATTTACAATACCATAGATGTTTTACAATGGTTTGAGAGCTTTCAATTTAAAAAGACTTCCAAAAGTTTGGGTGATGTAAAAATGACTGTTACTCAAATGAACGCAGGTAAGCAACATAATGCCATTCCAGCAGAAGTTGAGTTGGTGATAGATGTTCGCGTAAATGATCTATATAGCAACCAAAAAATTGCAGAGATTCTAGAAAAAGAATCGCCATGCACAACCATAACTCCCAGAAGCTTACGATTAAATTCATCTTGCATTCCAGTTGAGCACGAATTGGTGAAAGCAGGAATTGCTTTGGGAAGAAAAACCTATGGGTCTCCAACATTATCAGATCAATCTGTATTAGACTGTCCTTCCTTAAAATTAGGTCCTGGAGATAGTACACGCTCTCATACGGCAGATGAATTTATTTATTTACAAGAAATTGAACAAGGAATAGAGTTGTACATAAAGATATTAGAACAAATACTATAAAAATAGAGATAAGAGAGAAGTCTTGTTTTTTAGCAAAGTAATCTAATCTCTTGCCTTTGAATTTTAAGAATTAAAAAATTATAAGAAATGAAACTTTGGGATAAAGGCATAAAAATAGACCAGCTAATAGAGCAATTTACAGTAGGGAATGACAGAGAAATAGACATTCATATTGCAAAATATGATGTACAAGCTTCAGTAGCGCACGCCAAAATGTTAGCTTCTATTGGAATTATTACTTCAGAAGAATTACAGCTACTAGAAAAAGGATTATCAATTTTAGCTAAACAAATTCAAGAAGGAAGCTTTGTCATTGAAGCTCAATTTGAAGATGTGCATTCTAAGATAGAATTTGAACTAACAAGTATGTTTGGAGAAGTTGGTAAGAAAATTCATACTGCAAGATCAAGAAATGATCAAGTATTAGTTGCATTACAGTTGTATTATAAAGAGCAATTAAGCACTATTAAAGAGCTTACAGGTACCTTCTTTGATACATTACTAGAACTCGCGGAAATTCACAAAAGTTCTTTATTGCCAGGCTATACACATTTGCAAGTAGCTATGCCTTCTTCTTTTGGTTTGTGGTTTTCTTCTTATGCAGAATTACTTATAGACGATGTTTATGTGCTTGATGCAGCCTTTAAAACAGTAAACCAAAATCCTCTTGGCTCTGCAGCAGGTTATGGAAGTTCATTTCCTGTAGATAGAGAATTTACAACTAAAGAGCTTGGTTTTGAAACACTTAAGTTTAACGTGGTTGCTGCTCAAATGGGTAGAGGGAAAAATGAGAGAACAATTGCGGCTGCTTTAGGTAGTTTAGCAAATACCCTGTCTAGATTTGCGATGGATATTTGCTTGTATATGAGTCAAAATTTCGATTTTATTGCTTTTCCAGATACATTAATAACCGGAAGTAGTATTATGCCACATAAAAAGAATCCAGATGTATTTGAATTGATACGTGGAAAATCTAATAAAATTCAGGCATTGCAAATAGAAATGATTCTAATTACTAATAATTTGCCGAGTGGCTATCATAGAGATTTTCAACTATTAAAAGAAAATATGATCTCAGCCCTCGAAGAAATGAAGACTGTCTTGGAAATTTTTAATTACTCAATTCAGCAAATTCAAGTAAAGAAAATTAATTTACAGGATGAAAAATACAAACATTTGAGTACCGTAGATTCCATTAATAATTTAGTTATGGACGGACTGTCTTTTAGAGAAGCCTATCAGCAAATAGGAGCTACAGTAACAAACGGAACCTATGAAGCCACTAATACAAAGCAACATACGCATATTGGGAGTATTCATAATTTAAGTTTAGATAAGATTAGAGAAAAATTTCCTAAGGGAAAGTCAATTTTGTAGTTTTAAAAAAACAGGTCCTAGAATCGTTTTTTTTTAGAATTTAAAAACTTGATTTTCATCTATTTAAATTTAGTAAATAAAATAGGCAAGGTGACTGTCTATTTCAAGTATTATGAATAGATTTGCGCTCAATTTGAAAAATAGTACAAATGAAGCGTATCAAAGAATATAAAAAACTGTTTAAAGTAGAAGGAGCTATAGACTTGAAGGAATTAAAAACAACCTATAGAGGACTTGTAAAAGAATGGCATCCAGATAAGTTTCAAGAAGAAGAAAAAAAGAAAGAAGCTGGCGAGATAAGTTTAAAAATTATTGATGGATATCATTTTTTGGTAAGCATCGCACCAGAAACCAAAGCGGCAAATTTAGAAGACTACAAAGCTACTATTACAGCCTCTAGAGTAGATGATTTTCATCACAAAAGTATGTTGATGGAAGTTACCTTTACCGATGGGAACACCTATGAATATTTTGGTGTAAATAAAATTTTGTTCAATAAATTTGTGAATAGTAAATCTATTAACAATTTTGGTAAAAGAAATATTTTCAATTCTTTCTTATATAGAAAGTCTAAAAAAGCTGCTGTAACTGTTTAATAAAAATAATAACTAATAAAAAAGGGAAAAGAGCTTTGGCTCTTTTCCCTTTTTTATTGAATAAACTTTATGTTTAAATAATGGTTGATTGACCCAAGTGCATGTTTGTAAAATTAACATTAGTATCATTAGGGTTGTTTATGAAATCTTCAATAAAATCGCCAACTTTAGAAGTAGAGACCATGTCTGTTTTTGTATTTAAATCTGGTGTTGTAATTTCTAACTTTAAAGATTTATCTACAGCTTTTCTAATTAAAGCAGCTTCTTCTTGTAGTTGAAAATGATCTAACAACATAGCAGCAGATAAAATTGAAGCAATCGGATTGGCAATTCCTTTGCCTGTTGCTTGAGGATAAGATCCGTGAATAGGTTCAAATAAGGCATATTTTTTACCTATAGAAGCCGAAGCTAATAAGCCTATAGATCCTCCAATAACACTTGCTTCATCACTAATAATATCTCCAAACATGTTTTCTGTAAGAATTACATCAAACTGTTTTGGGTTTAAAATCATTTGCATGGCTGCATTGTCTACAAATAAGAAATCTAATGCAATAGTTGGGTATTCTTTGGCAACCTCTCCAACTACTTTACGCCACAACCTAGAGCTTTCTAAAACATTTGCTTTATCTATAAGGGTTACTTTTTTATCTCTGTTTAGAGCAGCTTTAAAAGCTAAATGTGCTATTCTTTCAATTTCAAACCTACTGTATTGGCATAAATCTGAAGCAGTATTTCCATCTTCACTCAGATTTTTTTCACCAAAGTAAATTCCACCTGTTAATTCTCTGTAAATGCTGATATCTGTTCCCGAAATAATTTCTTTTTTTAACGGAGATTTATCAATAAGTGCTTCATAAGCTTTTACTGGACGAATGTTGGCAAACAATCCTAATGACTTTCTTAGTTTTAGCAATCCTTGTTCTGGTCTTACTTTAGCAGATGGGTCATTGTCATATTTTGGATGCCCTATAGAGCCAAATAAAATGGCGTCTGTAGCCATGCACAATTCTAATGTTTTGTCTGGCAAAGGGTTTCCAGTTATATCAATGGCTATGGCACCAACACTGGCTTCTTTGAAAATGAATGTGTGATCAAATTCAGAAGCGATCGCTTTTAAAACTTTTACAGCTTCGTTGGTTACTTCAGGTCCAATTCCATCTCCGGGTAATACTGCTATATTTAATTTCATTTTTTTAGTTGTTCCGGTTAAAAACGGAAATATAATATTTTTAAATTTATTTTAATTGTATTCTTTGTGCTTCAAAAGCCTCAATCATTTCTTTTTTACTTAAAAGATAATCAATATCATCATAGCCATTAATCATACATGTTTTTTTGTATGAGTCAATTTCAAAACTTTCAGAAATACTTTTTTCTAAAAGTGAGATTGTTTGATTTTCTAGATCGACTTCAATTTCAGTTGCTGGATTATCCTGAACAGATTTCATCAAAACAGCTAAAAAAGTAGGTGATACCTGTAAAGGTAATAGCCCGTTGTTTAATGCATTTCCTTTAAAGATATCTGCAAAAAAACTAGAAACAATTACTTTAAAACCGTATCCAACAAGAGCCCATGCTGCATGTTCTCTACTAGAACCACATCCAAAATTATCTCCTGCTATTAAAATATTTCCTGAGTAGGAAGTATTGTTTAATGAGAATTCAGTGTTTAACTCTCCATTCTTATCAAATCTCCAATCTCTAAACACATTATCTCCAAACCCTTTTTTATCGGTAGCCTTTAAAAAACGAGCTGGAATAATTTGATCTGTATCAACATTTTCTATAGCTAACGGAATTGCCTTCGATGTTATTTTTATAAACTTTTCCATTAACTTAATTGTTTAGTAATATCAATAATTTTTCCTTCAATAGCTGTAGCTGCAGCAACCAAAGGACTAGCTAAAATAGTTCTAGATCCTTGTCCTTGTCTGCCTTCAAAGTTTCTGTTAGAAGTAGAAACACAATATTCACCTTTGGGTATTTTATCATCATTCATTGCTAAACAAGCAGAGCAACCTGGCTGTCTTAGCTCAAAACCCGCTTCAACAAAAATATCTTTTAATCCCTCTTTAATAATTTGAGTTTCTACCTGTTTACTTCCAGGAACTAACCAGGCGGTTACATTAGTGGCTTTTTGCTTCCCTTTAATATAGTTGGCAGCAACTCTAAAATCTTCAATTCTAGAATTGGTACAACTTCCTATAAACACATAATTTATAGGCTGATTAATTAAAGAAGCTCCTGCTTCAAAATTCATATATTCCAATGATTTTTTGAAAGAAGCATTTTGGTGTACAGGAATAGTTTCTGTAATTTTAATTCCCATTCCAGGATTTGTTCCATAAGTAAGCATTGGCCCAATATCTTCTGCATTAAAAGTATATTCTTGATCAAAAACGGCATCATTATCTGAAGGTAATGTATTCCAGTAGGCTACTTTTTCATCAAATTCAATTCCTTTAGGAGCAAATTTTCTTCCCTTAATATAGTCGTAAGTAGTTTGATCTGGAGCTATCATTCCTCCACGTGCACCCATTTCTATACTCATATTGCAAACAGTCATTCTTCCTTCCATGCTCATGTCTTTAAAAACATCTCCAGCATATTCACAAAAATACCCAGTCCCAGAATTGGTGCCAAGTTTAGAAATTATGTATAGAATAACGTCTTTTGGAAGCACTCCTTTACTAAGCTTTCCATGAACGGTTACTCGTAAACTTTTGGGTTTTGTAAGTAACAGACACTGGCTAGCAAACACTTGTGCTACCTGACTGGTTCCAATTCCAAAAGCAATGGCACCAAAAGCACCATGAGTAGAGGTGTGGCTATCTCCACATACCATAGTCATTCCTGGCTGTGTAATTCCTAACTCTGGAGCCATTACATGAACTATTCCATTGTATTGATGTCCTAATTCGTATAGCGTAATATTATTATCTGCACAGTTTGTGGTAAGTTGTTCTAATTGATTTCTAGACAAATCATCTTTTATTGGTAAATGTTGGTCTATAGTTGGTGTGTTGTGGTCTGCAGTTGCCACTATTTGATTGGGTCTAAAAACAGGAATTGATCTTTCTTTTAGCTCATTAAAAGCTTGTGGACTGGTAACTTCATGTATTAAATGCTTGTCTATATATAAAACTTGTGGTCCGTTTTTGATAGTGTCAATAACATGTTGATCCCATATTTTATCGAAAAGTGTTTTGCTCATAGTGTGTTTCTCCGAGAAGTAGGTTTATTTTTTAATTATGCTGATAAAATTTGCTTTGAGATACTACTTGAAGCTATAATTTGATGAATGTCTTCATCATTTACTTCTTTCTTTTGATCTGCAAAACTTAAAAAGCTAGCATACACGATATCTAACTGTAGCTTTGTTAATTCATAGCCTACAATTTTAGCCCTGTAAGCTAAGGCTGCTCTTCCGCTTCTGGCTGTCAAAACAATGGCAGATTCTGTAACTCCTACATCTTTAGGATCTATAATTTCATAGGTTTCACGATTCTTAATTACACCATCTTGATGAATTCCAGAACTGTGAGCAAAAGCATTGGCTCCAACGATGGCCTTATTTGGTTGGGTATAAACCCCCATGCTTTCACTAACAAGCTGACTAATACCATACAAGTGTTTCGTATTGATGTTAGTATCTAAATTTAAGTATGGATGTTGTTTTAAAATCATAACCACTTCCTCTAAGGCTGTGTTTCCTGCACGTTCACCTATACCGTTAATTGTACACTCTATTTGACGTGCACCATTAATAATTCCTTCAATAGAATTGGCAGTTGCTAGTCCAAGATCATTGTGACAATGACAAGAAAGAATTGCATGCTCTATTCCTTTTACATTTTCTTTTAGGTATTTTATTTTCGCACCGTATTCGCTTGGTAAACAATAGCCTGTAGTATCAGGAATATTTAAAACTGTTGCTCCTGCTTTGATGGCTTGTTCGCATACTCTTGCTAAAAACTCATTGTCTGTTCTTCCGGCATCTTCTGCATAGAATTCTACATCTTCAACAAATGATTTTGCATATTTTACAGCTTCAAAAGCTCTGTGTAAAATATCATCTTTGTTAGAATTGAACTTATATTTTATGTGTGAGTCAGAGGTTCCAATACCAGTATGTATTCTTGGTTTTTTTTGCAAAACGTAGCGCTTCAGCTGCAACTTCAATATCTTTTTTTACAGCTCTAGTAAGCCCGCAAACAGTTGCATTTTTCACCATTTTTGAAATAGCTTCAACAGATTTAAAATCACCAGGACTAGAAACAGGGAAACCAGCTTCAATAACATCTACACCTAAAATATCAAGCTGTTCTGCTATGATTAATTTTTGTTTTGTATCTAGCTTACATCCAGGCACTTGCTCTCCGTCTCGAAGAGTAGTATCAAAGATTTGAATGGTAGTATCTGACATTTATTAAAATATATTTTTGTATTGCCTTACGAATTTATATTTTGGATAGCTCTTAGACATGTTTTAATTTCATATTATTACGATGTTCAACAAGAGAAACAACATTTAAAGTACTAATAATTAATAACTTAATAAGTTATTTTCAATATGACTAAGTCTCAAAAAGATAATTTATTTCAATTAGTGAAATCGCTTTCAAAATCTGAAAAGCGACAATTTAAGCTATATGTAGGTAGATTAGGAGTAAATGCCGACTCTAAATTTTTAAATCTATTTAATTTTTTAGACAAAGCAACTATTTATGATGAAGCAGCCATCTTAAAAAAAGGAGGGATTAAAAAACAACAACTAGCAAACGTAAAAGCACACTTATATAAACAAGTATTAATTAGTTTAAAATTAAGTCCTTCTCACCAAAATGTTCGTTCTCAAATTAGAGAACAATTAGACTTTGCTTCAATTTTATATCATAAGGGATTGTATAAACAAAGTCTTAAAATTTTAGAAAAAGCCAAAGAATTTGCCATTTATAATGAAGAGAAAAACTTAGCTTATGAAGTAGTTGAATTAGAGAAAGTCATAGAATCTCAATACATTACAAGAAGCATAAGTAATAGGGCTGATGAATTAACAATACAAGCCAAAGAACTCAGTGCTTTAAATGTGATTGCTAGTAAATTATCTAATTTATCACTTCAATTATACAGTATTATTTTGAAGTCTGGCTATGTGAAAAACGAAGAGGAAAATATCTATATAAGAGATTATTTTTATAACAGATTACCAAAATTTGAAATTAGTCAATTAGGTTTCAGAGAAAAATTATGGCTTTATAAAGCTCATTTATGGTATAGTTTTCTTACCCAAGATTTTTTAAATTGTTATAAGTATGCATCAAAGTGGGTTGAATTATTTTACGAAAACCCAATGATGATTAACTCTCACCCTGTATTTTTTCTAAAAGGAAATAATTATTTATTAGAATCGTTATTTTTTATAAGAAGAAAAGATAGATTTGAAAAAACACTATCTAGCCTTGAGAAAATTATAAAAAGTGATGGATTTCCTTCAGACAATAATATTGAAGCACTTAGTTTTTTATATATAAATCTTCATAAGATAAATCTGTATTTCACAGATGGTAATTTTGATGAAGGTTTGACAATAATACCAGCAATTGATTCACAATTAAAATTATTTAAAAATAGAATAGATGAACATCATGTAATGACATTTTATTACAAATTTGCTAGCATGTATTTTGGCTCAGGAGATAATGATACTTGTATCTTTTATTTAGATAAAATTATCTCAAACAAGTCCTTATCTATGAGGCAAGATTTATTGTGTTTTTCAAGAATACTAAATTTATTTGCTCATTATGAAGCAGGGTACGATTATCACATAGAAACCTTATTAAAGAGTACTTATAAGTTTTTGCTGAAAATGAACGATTTACATGAAGTTCAAAAAGAGATGATAAAATTTATTAAAAGCTTGCAAAACATTTATCCTCAAGACATAAAGAAGGCCTTTGTAAAATTACATTTAAAATTAAAAACTTTTGAAGATGATCCTTATGAAAGCAGAGCTTTTTTATATTTAGATATTATATCTTGGTTAGAAAGCAATATTCAGAAAAAACCAATTGGTGAAATCATAAAAAATAAATATTCTGCAAATAATAATAGCTGATTTTGTGAGATTCATAAAAGTTCTCTAGAAAATTACTTTTTTTTATTCTTAACTAAATATAAATGATACATTTGAATTGTGAAACTAACAAAAGAACATATAATTAATACGCTACAAAACTACTTAGTTCGCATAACTTTTATTATTATTATCATTACTTCTATTACCCTTTAGGGGTTTATTTTTCACATATAAAATCTAGGTAACTATTCAAATTTCGAAAGATCGAAATTTTAAAATTTTAAGAATATTTTTTTCAAAACTTTTAAAAATGAAAGTATTAAAGTTTGGTGGATCATCTGTAGCCTCCTCAAAAAACATACAAAAAGTATTAGCGATTGTTTCTAAATCTTCAGAAGAACAAGATATAGTAGTGGTTGTTTCTGCATTTGGTAAAACTACAAATGCCCTTATAAAAGGGGCTACTTTGGCGGCACAAAAAAATGAAGATTATTTAGAAGTTCTAAAAGAATTAGAAAACAATCATTTTAATATCATCAAAGAATTACTACCTGTAAAAGAGCAGAGTTCTGTTAACGGTTATGTAAAACAACTGTTTAATCATCTAGAAACAATCTATGAAGGATGTTTTTTATTGCGAGAGTTGAGCCCAAAAACCTTAGCAAAAGTATCTAGTTTTGGTGAATTGCTTTCTTCTTATATCATTTCACAAGCAGCAAATGAAAGTTTTAAAGCTGTTTATAAAGATACTAGAGAACTAATTGTAGCTTCAGATAATTACAACAATGCGTTGGTTGATTTTTCTACTACATTTAAAAATTGCCAAGAATATTTCTCAAGTCGTTCACAAAAAGTGACTATAGTTCCAGGTTTTGTAGCCAGAACAATAAATGGGAAAACTACGACCTTAGGAAGGGGTGGTTCAGATTTTACAGCAGCTATTATTTCTGCGGCATTAGATTGTAGTGAATTACAAATTTGGACAGATGTAAGTGGTATGTTTACAGCTAATCCATCTATCGTAAAACAAGCTTCTGTAATTGATCATATATCGTATCATGAAGCGATGGAATTATCTCACTTTGGAGCGAAAGTAATTTATCCTCCAACAATTCAGCCAGTATTACAAAAAGAGATCCCAATTGTTATTAAGAATACTTTTAAGCCAGCAGATCAGGGAACTTTAATAACAAAAGAAACGAGTAAGAATAAACCAGTGAAGGGTATTAGTTATATAGAAAACATCACATTAGTAACCCTTGAAGGTAATGGAATGGTAGGTATTCCTGGATTTTCTAAACGCTTATTTGAAGCTCTTTACCTACATCATATCAATATTATTTTAATTACTCAAGCTTCATCAGAATTATCTATTTGTATTGCTATTTCAGATGATGATGCAGTAACAGCATCAAAAATTATTGATGAGGTATTTGAATATGAAATTCAATTACAAAAAGTAAAACCTGTAAAAGTTGAGCAAGATTTATGTATTATTGCTTTGGTAGGTGATAATATGAGAAATCATCATGGATTAAGCGGAAAAATGTTTAGTGCTTTAGGAAAGAATAATATAAATATTCGTGCAATTGCCCAAGGAGCCTCTGAAAAAAATATTTCTGCTGTAATTGATAAAAAAGAAGCAAAAAAAGCATTGAATACTTTACATGAACGATTCTTTGAAGAAAGAATAAAGGAATTAAACCTTTTTGTGACCGGAGTTGGGAATGTGGGAGAACGATTTTTAGCTCAGATAGAGCAGCAACAGAATTATGTGCAAAAGAATTTAAAACTAAAAATTAGGGTTATTGGAATTTCTAACTCTAAAATGATGTTTTTTGATGAAAATGGGATAGACTTAACAAACTGGAAAGAACTCCTTCAACAAGGAGAAAAGGCAGGCATAGATACTTTTTATTCTAAAGTAACTTCTCATAATTTAAGGAATAGTGTTTTTATAGATATTACTGCTAATCAACAGGTTTCTGAAATGTATGAACACTATTTACGTAAAAACATAGCTGTAGTTACTTGTAATAAAATTGCCTGTGCCTCAAGTTCTCAGAATTATAATATTTTAAAGAATGTTTCTCGAAAATCTAATGTTCCTTTCTTATACGAGACTAATGTAGGAGCAGGATTGCCAATTATAGATACTTTAAAAAACTTAATAGCTTCTGGAGATAGAGTTCATAAAATTCAAGCAGTTCTTTCAGGAAGTTTAAATTTTGTGTTTAATAAATTTAATTCATCAACAACTTTTTGCTCAATAGTTGCACAAGCTCAAAAAGAGGGCTTTACTGAGCCAGATCCAAAAATTGACTTGAGTGGAATAGATGTTGCCAGAAAAATACTAATTTTGGCAAGAGAAAGTGGTTATGAAATAGAATTAGAAGATATAGTAAACAATTCATTCTTATCTAAAGAAAGCCTAGCTACTAAAACAAATGCTGATTTTTATGCCTCATTAGACAAAAATGAACCTCACTTTCAACAACTATTATTAGAAGCCAATAATCAAAATTGTCGTTTAAAATATGTTGCAGAGTTTGAAAATGGGAAGGCATCTGTTGGATTGCAGCATATAAGCTCATCTCATTCATTTTATAATTTAGAAGGAAGTGATAATATTGTATTATTCTTTACAGATAGGTATCCAGAACAACCTTTAATTATTAAAGGAGCCGGAGCTGGAGCAGATGTAACTGCTTCTGGTATCTTTGCAGATGTTATAAGAACAGGAAATGTATAATCATTAGAATGCAATAAATTAATGAAAAAATGATGTAATGAGAGAAATCAAAATCTTTTCGCCAGCAACAGTTGCTAATATTTCTTGTGGATTTGATATTTTAGGACTTTGTCTAGATACCGTTGGTGATGAAATGGTTGTGAGAGAAGTAGCTGAGAAAGGAGTTAAAATTACTCATATCATTGGCCAGGAGTTACCATTTGAAACAAAAAATAATGTTGCAGGAGTTGCCGCGCTAGCTTTACTAGAGAATATTGAAACATCGGTTGGTTTTGAAATAGAAATTTATAAAAACATTAAGCCCGGAAGTGGTATTGGTAGTAGTGCAGCAAGTGCTGCAGGTGCAGTTTTTGCCATTAATGAGTTATTAGGGAGGCCGTTTTCTGCCAATGAATTAATTTCATTTGCAATGCAAGGTGAAAAATTAGCAAGCGGTTCAGCACATGCAGATAATGTTTCTCCTGCTTTACTTGGTGGTTTTACATTGGTAAGAAGTTATGAACCTTTGGAGGTTCTTAAAATTGATGCCCCTAAAGAATTATATGTTACCATTATTCATCCTCAGATAGAACTTAAAACTTCAGCATCACGTGCTGTTTTAAAAAATCAGGTACCACTTAATAAAATGGTGAAGCAAATGGGAAATTTTGGGGGTTTAATTAGTGGTTTATATACTAGTAATTATGACTTAATTAGTAGGTCTTTACACGATGAAATTATAGAGCCTAATCGATCAGTTTTAATACCAGAATTTAATCAAGTAAAAAAAAGTGCCTTAAACGCAGGTGCACTGGGTGCTGGTATTTCTGGTTCTGGTCCTTCAATATTTGCATTGTGTAGAGGTAAGGATATTGCCACTAAAGTAGGAGGAGTAATGTCTGAAATATATGATAAAACTCATATCGAGTATGATATCCATGTTTCAAAAATTAATCAGCAAGGAATTAGGGTTTTGGAGGAGAATAAATAAAAGTCTTTTCGATAGCCTCATTGACCAAATTGTAATTAAAAATATAGTGACAGAGATCATAAAAGTCACAACCAATAATTAAAATATGAACTACTTTAGTTTAAATAAGTCATCACCAAAAGCATCTTTTAAACAGGCCGTTGTAAACGGAATTGCACCAGACAGAGGATTGTATTATCCTGAGAGTATCACTCCGCTTTCCCAAGATTTTATTGATCGTATTTCTGAGTATTCTAATGAAGAAATTGCTTTTGAAGTAATTAAACAATTCATAGGGGATGAAATTCCAGCTGAAAAGCTCAAAGAAATTATTAAAAAAACAATTTCATTTGAATTTCCAGTTGTGACAATTGAAAAAAATATTGGTTCTCTAGAATTATATCATGGTCCAACAATGGCTTTTAAAGATGTAGGAGCTCGTTTTATGTCTCAGTGTTTAGAATACTTTAATCAAGATAATAAAGATGATATTACAGTATTAGTTGCAACTTCAGGAGATACAGGAGGCGCTGTGGCAAATGGTTTTCTAAACGCAAAAGGTGTTCAGGTTGTGATTCTTTATCCTAGCGGAAAAGTAAGTGATATCCAAGAAAAACAGCTAACTACTTTAGGAAATAATATTACAGCTCTTGAGGTTGATGGTGTTTTTGACGATTGTCAAGAAATGGTGAAATCTGCTTTTCTAGATGAAGAGATTTCTAAAAAATTAACATCTGCAAATTCAATTAACGTTGCAAGATGGTTGCCTCAAATGTTTTATTTTTTCTTTGCCTATAAACAAGTTTCAGCACAACATAAAGATATTGTATTTTCTGTTCCTAGTGGTAATTTTGGAAATATTTGTGCTGGCCTACTAGCACAGAAATTAGGATTACCGGTGAAGCACTTTATAGCCTCTACCAACATAAACGATACGGTTCCTCAATATTTAGTAAATGGTATCTATTCACCGAAACCATCTAAAGCTACAATCTCTAATGCTATGGATGTTGGAAACCCAAGTAATTTTATCCGAATTCAAGAATTATTTCAAAATAATTTAACTCAGTTAAAAGCGTCTTTTTCATCCTTTAGTTTTTCAGATCATGAAACAAAAGAAATGATGAAAGATATTTATAATAAGTTTAATTATATTTCTGAACCTCATGGTGCTATTGGATATTTAGGATTAAAAAAACATAGTTTGCATGAAGATGAATTTGGAATTTTTTTAGAAACAGCTCATCCTGTAAAGTTTTTGGAGGTTGTTGAAGCAACTCTCCCAATTAGTGTAGAAATTCCATCACAAATAAAAAAAGTAATGAATAAAGAAAAAGCGGCTATTCAGATTGCTAGTTATAAAGAATTAAAAACGTTTCTAAATAGTTAATAGCTATTAGGTTTCTTCGTTAAAAAAAACTTTATAAAAGTGCATTTTTCTTTCTTCATCAAACCCTTTTTCAATATTTTCTTTTAAGCTGTCTCCTTCACTGATGTCCAGCTTTATCTGGATTTTGGTATCTAAGTTAATTTGACTTTTAATCTTTTTTTTCTCTTTTTTTAGAGTTGAAGTAGATACATTAAAATTTTCTTCTAAATCTAAATTATTTTCTTTATTGTATTGTGACTTAAATTTCGAATAAGAATCAACTACGTCAAATGGGCTCAACAATTCTTGTTCTATAAGGTCTTTTGTAATTATCTCATTTTCATTAAATAATTTAATTCCCTGACTAATAAAATCTTTTTGTACGTAGGTGTTTTTTTCATCTTTCATAGTATTAGAAAAAGTAGACAGCATACCTAAATGATGTTTTGTCTGATATGAGTCATTCATTACTTCTTCTATGTCTAAAAATGATTTTTTCCAATAATTAGCATCATAACTATTGTTATCTATAGAAAAAACTCTATAACCGTCTGATCTATCTGTTTGAAGAATCAAACAACCTTTATCAATCTTTTGTAATTTAACACCTTTATTGATGTTAAAATCCAATTCATTATTATGTTGGTTAAATTTTAAAAAATCTATTTTATTTTCAATTTTAAATATACCAATAGCATCTACTAAAATTTCTTGAAATTTAACTTCTTGAAAATGAATAATAAATAATTCTCCAGTTTTTATTTGTGGATGATTAGATTTTTCATACAAATGATGCAAAACACTATTTGAATACTCTATAAATGATATTTCATTTTCAAAGTATTTTGAAGTATCTCCATATACAATATTATAGTCTAAATTTATATGATGCGTAAATTTCATAAGATCTAAACTAGATTTTATAGATTTTAAAAAGAACTTCTTTAATAATTCCTCTTCAGTTTCAGCTAAAGGAATTTCTGTAGTGGTAATATGATTTAACTCCTGGCTTAATTTATTGCCAACTCTCTGTAAAGTTGCTTTTTTAATGAAAGTATTTGAGGTTTTTAGCATACTATTAAGTATATGTGATTGATTTTTATGAGAGCAAGCAACCTTTTTTGGTAAAGTAGGCGAATATAGAAAAAAGTATTTTTAAGTTTTTATTTATTATATTAATTAAAAAAACATGAATGAATAGTATTGATTGTAAAATTTGATGATGTTTTATTTTTTTATGATCGAAAAAACATTTTTCCCCCTATTAATCCTAAATTATTCATTTTTATTTATCTATACTTTTGGTAAATTGAACGATACTTTAATGTTGTTGGTCGCTTAGTTTAATTATTTTATATTTGTTCTTTTAATATTGCAAAGTAAGTTTCCCTAAAATTTATGACTATGAAAAATGTTTTAAACATATTATTGGTAGAAGATAATATGATTGAAATTATGAAAATTAGAAGGACAATTACTTTATTAAACTTAAATCATAAAGTAATTGAAGCAAAAAATGCCGAAGAAGCCTTATTACTTCTAAAAAACAGTTCTATTATTCCAGATATTATCTTGTTAGATCTTAATATGCCAAAAATTAGCGGTATAGAATTCTTGTCTATCCTGAAAAATTGCAAAAAACTAAGTTACATTCCTACTATTATTCTCACAACTTCTAACAATCAAAAAGATCTCTTTGAATGTTACAGACTAGGTATTTCTGGATATATTTTAAAACCTTTAAAATTTGATGATTATGTTGATAAAATTGAAGCAACTTTAAACTATTGGAGTCATAATGAATTTATTACTTCAAAAACATGAAAGGCATAGTTTTTACGGAGTTTTTAGATTTAGTTGAAGAAAGGTTTGGACTAGAAATGGTTGACGCTATCATTTCTCAATCTAAACTAGAATCTAAAGGTGTCTATACATCTATTGGAACTTATAGTTTTTCTGAATTATTACAATTACTCCAAAATTTAAAAATACAAACAGGTATTTCTATTGACAATTTACTATTAATCTATGGTGAGCATTTTTTTAGTGTTATAGAAACAAATTATAAAGATCTTTTGTCTTCTTATAATGATCCTATAGAAATGCTTGCTTCTATTGAAAATCATATACATGTTGAGGTAAGAAAGATTTATAATGATGCTGAACTGCCCACTTTTATAATAAAAGAAAAAACAAAAAAAACATTAATTTTGATCTATAAATCTAGTAGATCTATGCATCATTTTGGACTTGGTTTAATGAATAAAACTTTTGAACATTTTAATTCTAAAGCTACTATAATATTAGAGAAAATTAAGAAAGACGGTACTGAAGTAAAGTTTATAATTACAAAAAACTAATGAGTCAAAAAAAAATTGACATACTTCAACGTGCTTTAAAAAGAGAAAGAGCTGCAAGAAAATCTGCAGAAAAAATACTCGATGAAAAATCTAGACATTTATATTTTTTATCAGAAAAATTAAAAAAAACCAACCTTAAATTAGAAACTCTTTTAAACGAAAAATCAAGCCAATTACAAGGTGTTTTCAAAAATTTTAATGACGCTTATCTTGTGATGGATCTTTTAGGTAATGTTTTAAAGATGAATGACATTGCAGTTGATATGTTTGGATATGATTTTCACAAAGAAAATTTCAACGTTACTTGTTTAATTTACCCTGAAGATGTTAAATATGCATTTGATTCTTTTGATACTCTAAAAAATGAAGGTTTATTTACTAATTTTAATTCAAGGATTGTTACAAAATTAAATGAGGTAAAGTGGGTACAAATCAATGCTACAATTATTTATGATAAAGATAATATACCTATTGCGGCCCAAGGTATTATTAGAGATATAACACCTGACAAAAAAGCTGAAGATTTATTAATAGAATCTAAAAACAGACTTTCTTCTCTTATTATGAACCTTCATAGTGGTGTTTTACTTGAAGATGAAAACAGAAAAGTTGTACTAACAAATACTAAATTTTGTGATTTATTCAAAATCCCCTCAACTCCGGAAGCACTTATAGGTCTAGATTGCACTCTTGCTTCTGAGGGCAGCAAAATTTTATTTAAAAATCCTGAAGGTTTTGTTTCCAGAGTACATAAAATATTAACAGATAAGAAACAGGTTTTAGGAGACGAGCTACTAATGAATGATGGTAGAACTGTAGAAAGAGATTTTATTCCAGTATTAAAAGGAGATGAATATAAAGGGCATCTTTGGACTTTTAGAGACATTACTTTTAGAAAACAATACAGTAAGATTTTAGAAAGTCAAAAAGAAAAATATAGCAATATTATTGCCAATATGAATCTTGGTCTGTTAGAAGTTAATAATGATGATAAAGTCTTGATGATTAATCAGAGTTTTTCTGACATGTCTGGGTATACAGAGAGTGAACTACTGGGCAAAAAGGCAAGTCATGTTTTTCTTTCAAAAAATGATAGTTCTATGATAGAAGAACAAACTAACAATCGTTTTAAAGGAATATCAAGTTCTTACGAGTTAAAAATAAAAAATAAACAAGGAGTACATAAAACTTGGTTAGTTAGCGGTGCTCCTAATCTTGATTTAAATGGAGACATAATTGGTTCTATAGGAATCCACCTTGATATATCAGATTCTAAAAGAAATATTGAACTTATTCAAGAACAAAAGAATGAATTAGATATTATCATTAATAATGCACCAGTTGGTATTCTATTGATGCAATCTGAAAATATTGTAAAAACAAATGCTACTTTTCAAAATATGCTTGGGTTTTCTGAAATTGAACTTCAAGATTTTACAATTCAAAATATTTTATTGCCAGAAGAATACAAGGAAAATGAAGTAGGGTTTCATCAAATAAAAATAGGAGAAATTGATAATTTCTCTTTTAGTAAAAGATATAGAAGAAAAGATGGCTCAGTTATTTGGGCTAAAACAAATATTAATTCAGTTAGAGATAAAGAAGGTAAAATTAAGTATCAAGTAGTATTGGTTGAAGATATTACTTCTGATAGAGAAAAAACACTCATTATTGATATGGTTAATAACCTAACCAAATCTATATTAGGAATTACAGATGTCTACCAAATTGCATGGGAGATTGTTAATAATATAGCAGAATATTTAGATTCTAAAGATTGTATCATTTATTTGGTAGATCACAAACAAAATACCATGGAACAAATTGCGGTTTATGGTGAAAAATTAGATGATAATAATAAAATAAAAAATAGGTTAACAGTTAAGATTGGTGATGGTATTGTTGGTACTGTTGCAAAGACCGCCAAATCTGAAATAGTAAATGATACCTCAAAGGATAAAAGATATATAGTAGATGATCAAGTCAGGCTATCTGAAATAACTGTTCCTATTTTAAGCCAAGGTAAATTAATAGGAGTAATAGATTCTGAGCATAAAGATAAAAACTATTTCACTCAAGAACATGTTAAAACATTAGAAAGTATTGCTAGTCTGGTAGGAATCAAATTACAAACAGCCTTAAATATTAGAGAAAGAGAAAAGGCTGAAGCTAAAAACACCCGATTACTTCAAGAATTAGAGATTAGTAATAATGAATTGCAGGAATACGCCCATGTAGTATCTCATGACCTTAAAACTCCTCTGAGAAGTATAGATGCATTAGTTTCATGGATTAAGACAGATAATAAAAATAATTTTGATACAATAACACATCAAAATTTAGATCTAATAGAAATTACATTAGAAACAATGGAACAATTAATTTCTAATGTTTTAGAATATTCTTCTGCTGGTTTTAATACTGAAAAAATAAGTGAAATAGATTTAAATATAATTTTAAAAGATGTAAAAAAAATTCTATATATCCCAAAGAATACTACCATAAATATCCTCAAAAAATTACCTATTCTAAAAGGAGAAAAAACAAAATTTCAACAATTGTTTTTAAATTTAATTAGTAATGCTATAAAGTTTGGAAACAAAGAAAATAACATCATTGAAATAGATGTAATTGAAAAGGAAAAATTTTATCAATTTTCAATTAATGATAATGGCATAGGGATTGACAAAAAATTTCATGATAGAATATTTAAAGTTTTTCATTTTTTAAATAAAAGTGATAAATCTACAGGTATTGGATTATCTATTGTTAAAAAAATTGTGAACCTATATCATGGTGATATTTGGATAGAAAGTGAACTAGGAAAAGGAACAATATTTTATTTTACAATTAAAAAATAATGATTGAAAAACCAAATTTAAATTATGTGAATAATTTATCAGGAGATGATAACGACGTTAAGGAATTATTGATAGATGTAATCAAAACAGAGTTTCCTGAAGAGAAAAAAGAATATTACGAAAGTTATCATAATAAAGAATACAAAAAAATAGAGGAAAATGTTCATAGACTTAAGCATAAAATTAGTATTTTAGGTCTCGAAAAAAGCTATGAAATTGCAAACCAATACGAACATAACCTTAGAGTAAAGTCCACTGATAAATCAGATGATTTCGATATAATCCTCCTAGTAATAACTGAATACTTGAAAACATTGTAATTTAAAATGAACTGTATTATAATAGATGATGAAAAAACCGCAAGGATCATCATCAAAACGCTTTCCAGTCAGGTAGAAAACCTCACCGTTGTTGATGAATTTTCTAATGCAATTCAGGCTATAAAATACTTGAATGAGAACGAAGTAGATCTTGTTTTTTTAGATTTTCATATGCCAGATTTTAATGGTTTAGATTTTCTTAAAACTATTAAAAAACCACTAAAAATAATTCTAACTACTTCAGATCCAAATTTTGCAATTGAAGCTTTTGAATATGATTCTATCATTGATTATTTATTGAAGCCTATAGAGCTTCCTAGATTTATAAAAGCTGTTCAAAAAGTAGAAAATCATTTGTCAATAGCTAATCGAAATACTAACGATACAAAGATAAAAAATGATTTTTACGTTAATATAGATAGGCGTCTTATAAAAATTGATCTTCATAGTATTTACATGATAGAAGCTAAAGGAGATTATATTAACATTAGAACTGAAGAAAAAAATTATATTGTTCATTCTACATTAAAAAAAATAGAAGAAAAACTTCCAGATTCATTATTTCTTAAAGTTCACCGATCTTATATTATAAATGTCAAAAAAATCATAGATATAGAAGATAATAGTGTTCTTATAAAAAAAGACATTGTTCCTATTAGTAGATCTAAGAAATCTGATCTTATGAAACACTTAGATTTATTATAGTTTATTAAGTTTTAATTTTAAAAACGTAATAAATATTATTTTCCAATACAGAAATTAGAAAATATATGACCCAAAATATCTTTATCTACATCATACTCTCCAGTAATATTTCCTAAATGCCTTAAGCATTCTCTAATATCAATAGAGAACAAGTCTGTAGAGATTTTTAAATTAATACCTTGTTGTACAGATGAAATGGCTTGTAGCGCATTATTTAATGCTTCAAAATGACGAGAATTTGTCACAATTGTTTCATTATTACTCAAAGCACCCTTGTTTACTAAAGAAGTAAGTTCTTTATGAAGAGTATCTATGCCAATTTTTTGTTTTGCTGAAAGCAAAAGTATTTCATCATTTTGTGAGATAATTTCCTGTTTTTGAGGTATTGAGAGTGTATCTATCTTATTAGCAATAAGTAATAAGCGTTTATTTGGAAAGCGCTTTTTAATGGTTTCTATTTCTGATAGAAAAACATGTTTAGATGTAGAAAATTTATTAGAATCTATAAGAAAAATAATTAGTTGAGCATTTTCAGCTTTTTCATAGGCTTTTTTAATTCCGATACTTTCTATAATATCTTTAGTTTCTCTAATACCAGCAGTATCTATAAACCTAAAAGCAACACCATCAATAATGATTTCATCTTCAATAGCATCTCTTGTAGTTCCTGCAATATCAGACACAATGGCCTTTTCTTCGTTTAATAAGCTATTTAACAAGGTAGACTTTCCAACATTAGGCTCACCTATAATTGCAACAGGTATTCCATTTTTCATGGCATTTCCAAAAGAAAAACTCTCTATTAACCGTTTTAAAACTGAAGTAATAGTGCTTACCAATTCTTTAAATTTTGCTCTGTCTGCAAATTCAACATCTTCTCCAGAAAAATCTAACTCTAATTCTATTAAGGCTGCAAAATCTAACAATTGAGCCCTTAATTCTTTTAATTCATTTGTAATACCTCCACGCATCTGCTGTATTGCCATTTGATGTGCTGCTGCAGAATTCGAGGCAATTACATCTGCAACTGCTTCAGCCTGGCTTAAATCCATTTTACCATTTAAGAATGCTCTCATAGTAAATTCTCCATTGTCTGCCATTCTACAACCATTGTTGAGAAATAATTGAATAATTTCTTGTTGAATGAAACTAGAACCATGGCAAGATATTTCTACAACATTTTCACCTGTGTAGGAGCGAGGGTTCTTAAAAACAGAAACCAATACTTCGTCTATAACTCGAGAATTATCTACAATATGTCCTAGATGAATTGTATGTGATTTTTGATTTTTTAAAAGTTTACCACTTATAGATGTAAAAAACTTTGAAAGAATATCTATTGCATCTTCTCCAGAGATACGAATTACCGAAATGGCACCTATTCCTGATGGAGTTGCTAAAGCTATAATAGAATCGTTTTGAATCATACTA
This sequence comes from Flavobacterium sp. SCGC AAA160-P02, assembly GCA_000383355.1. Classification (GTDB taxonomy): domain Bacteria; phylum Bacteroidota; class Bacteroidia; order Flavobacteriales; family Flavobacteriaceae; genus Polaribacter. The sequence goes on from KB911157.1 coordinate 44,425, forward strand.
CAAATATACAAGTTCATTATATTTTACACCCTAATGTGTAACAAGAAGTCTTCTTTAACGTCTAAATAGTATACAATTAACCACTTAAGCATTTTAAAAATGAAAGAGAATAGACAATTATTAGTGTTTACACATTTAAGTCAACTATTAGACTTTGTAACCGGTATTGGTGGATTTATTGTTCCGCTACTTCTTTGGTTAGTAAAAAAAGATGAAGTATTTGATATGGATAGGCACGGAAAAGCAATATTGAACTTTAGAATTTCAATGTTTTTGTATTTATTAATCTGTATTCCATTTGTCTTATTATTTGGTTTAGGCCTACTTGGATTTATTGTTATTGGACTATTTTATATAATTTTCCCAATAATTAATGCTGTTAGAGCTAGTAACAACCAACAACCAAATTACCCACTTAGTATTAAGTTCTTGTCATACTAATTTTTAAATATTAAATGCAGTTAATTACATCTTCATACTCATAAAAGAAACGTTCAAATTTTGGCATGTTTTTCACATAAAATTCATAACAATCTCTCCAAGTATTTTTGTTATAAATACTAAATTTTACTGTATGATTTATATAAATACGACGAATGATTTTACCATTTTCTAATTCGAAGGAACTATCAAAAATTACTTCGGGTAAGTAGTCTTGAATCAAAATAGTTTTTAAAGAAAGAATTTGGTCATAAAGAATTTCATTTGAAATTTCATCAGAATGTTCTATATCTAGACAAATCATTGCGTTCTTTCTATTGGCAACAAACTTAAAACTAATACCTTTTATTTTGGTATTGTACAACAACCATTTTCTTGGAAAGGATTTTCCAAAACTAGTCCAAAATTCTTGTCTCAGGGCTGCAGATTCTTCTTTGTTAAACATACCTAAAGTTGTTGTTTTAATTTAATAGTATTCGAGTACTATCTCTAGCCATGAACTTTAGCTGTATTACCTCTAGTTTTCATCATATCAGCTTCAAATTTGAGAAGGCTTTCCCATTTTTTGTCTACAATTTCTCTGGCCATATATTTTCTAGCATACCCCAAAAATAATGTATAATGATTCGCTTCAGAGATCATTAATTCTTTATAAAATTTTGAAAGTTCTTCATCTGCCATATTTTCAGAAAACACTTTAAATCGTTCACAACTTCTAGCTTCAATTAACGCAGCCACTAACAATCTGTGAATTAAGGCTGTTGGTCTGTCTTTTGTTTTTGGAAAAAATCTCTGAAGAGATTTTGCATAATCGTTATGTTGCTCTCTACCTAATACCATTCCTCTTTTTATCATCAATTCATGTACCATTTTAAAATGTTCTAGCTCCTCCAAAGCGATAGCTGTCATATCTTTTACCAGCTCAGTTTCTTCAGAATAATTAATAATAATTGAAATAGCATTTGCTGATGCTTTTTGCTCTGCAAATGCATGATCTGTAAGAATTTGTTCTAAGTTATCTTCAGCTATTATTGCCCAAGATGTTGATGTTTCAAATTTTAATCCAAGCATTTTTATTGTTATTTATTCCAAGCGACCATAAAAGATTCGCCATTATTTAATTGTTTTGTAAGCTCTATTAATCCAGCTTTTTTAATGATGTTTATTACTTTTTTTGGCCAAGTTTCTCTAAAATTATAGGAATTAATTTTGCCACTAATTAAATTGACAAAATCATTGGATGTTTTTTCTTCTAATAATATTTTCTTTCCATGAATATTCACCAAACTGTCCATTTTTTTTCTTGCATTCCTGTACACTTTTAACCTACTTTTTCGACCAATAAAAGTAGTAACAAAATCAGTAATATTTTGAAGGTGTGCTTTTGTTTTCTCTGAAGGATTATTTTCAAAATAAGCTAAATTAAAAGTAGTAGCCCTGAAGGGTAAAGGTCTATAATCTTTCTTATAACTTTCAGGGCGTTTTTTCCAATTTAATTCAGTCGGCTTGTAGTTTTTTATTTTCACGGAGTCAAATAAAACTTTATTTTCTTTTATTAGAGTTGGTAAATATAGTGCCGGAAGTTGTCTGTTTTTTTTGGTACTATTTAAGCTTAATATATTACCTGATATTTTACCTACATAGCCTTGATTCCATCCAGATTCTAATCCAGCAATAGCTAACAAAGATGCTGGAGGAATATTGTTTTTTAAACAAATTTTAGTTGCTTTTTTAGCAATACTTTTATAAAATGTTTTTACATGACTGTACTTTCGCAAAGAATATATTTTATTGTCTATATCTCCGTGAAATAATGTTATAAAAAGTAATAAATGAATACTGTATTTCATGAAGTATTATTATGAAATATGTTGTTTTAACCTAAGTCCAAAATCTGCCAAAGCTTTAATCTCTTTCACTCCAGCTAAACGTTCATTACCAAGAATAAGCAATCCTTTTTCATTAGATTCTATATGGTAGTACTTATTGCTTTCAAAAAATAAAATAAGTTCATCGCTAAAGAATTTTCTAATTTTTTCTTCGTTTTTACCAGATAAATAAAAGCGTTTAGAAAAATCTGGATGCTCCTCAATATCTATATCTTTAAATCCAGCAAAATGAATGATATATTCAAAAATACCCTCTCTATCTAATGTAAATTGAGGAATAATATTTTTTAATTCAATATATAACATGGTAGCTTTTACATTTTGTTTGGCAATTAACTCTCCTTCAGAGAACTCTATATCAAACAAAGTGCATTGTTCATTTGATAAGGCATTTGATATTTTAGTGATCTGTCTAGTTTTAAAATAACCAAAGTTAGGTAGCTCTTTAATTTCTTTTTTGTAAACAGAGTTATAATCCCAATGTAATTCTTCACTAATTTTATACAAAGATTTTTGTCTTTTTGTAAGAGTTATGTTTTTTCCTTTAGGTTTTCCTATGACAAATTTACGAAGGGCAAAAGGGTGAGTGCTCCCAGATTTATATCCGTCTAGCCCAATAACTTCAAAGTGGCCTCCTTTTCGTTTAAAGCTTTCAGAATAACTGTGTATATTTTCCATTACAGTATGGTCTACAAAATCACACATAGAAAAATCTATAATAACATCTTCGGTTTCTGGAATTTGATCTAATTTAGACTTTAACTTAGAGTAGTTAAGAAAACTAGAGAAATTGTCTACACTTACAAAGTATTTTTCATCTTCTTCAAACATTAAAACATTAGGTTTCAATAAATTTCTAATGAATAATGAAATATTTTTATTAATGATTATATGAATAATAAACGTGGTGAATATACCAATCAGAATCCCACTTATTAAATTTGTAAGTACGGTTATAATTAACGTGACTAAGAATATGATTAATTGTTCTGAACCTACTTGAAACGTTTTTTTAATATTTTCTGGTGAAGCTAATTTATACCCAGTGTATACCAATATTGCTGCCAATGCGGATAAAGGAATATGCCTTAATTCACCAGCAAATAAAACAATAAATGCAACAAGAAAGAGTGCATGAAAAAAGTTTGCAGATCTATTACTTCCTCTGTTATTTACATTTACAGAACTACGCGCAATTACGGTAACTACATTTAAGCCCCCTAAAAAACCACTAATTACTGTGGCAATTCCCAACGATCGGATGTCTTTATTTACATTAGATCTTCTTTTCTCAGGATCTAGCTTATCTACTGCTTTTATACTTAACAGTGACTCAATACTTGCAATTAAAGTAATGGCTATAACTGCGCTAAAAAATTCATAGGTAAATAATTTAGTGAAATTTGGCTGAGGAAATTCACCAAAAATTTTATCTGGTAAATTAATCATGTATTGATCTGTGATAGGATACGTTTCAGTTGAAAACATTTCAAAATAATAATACATTCCAATACTAACAAGTACAATCCACATAGGTGCCGGCACTAATTGAAAGTATTTATTTCTTATTTTACTATAAAACACCATAATTAATAAGCTAATAATACCAACAGATCCAGCATAAAAAACACTTTTATCAGCTGTTTTAATAAATATCAATAGGTCTGCTGGAATAAAGTACAGAAGCTCAAGTATACTTCCAGTTGCTTTTAGATTTCCAAGCATTACATGTATTTGTTTTGCTAAAATTCCAATCCCAATAGCAGCTAACATTCCTTGTATAGCAGATGATGGAAAGAAATTACTCAAAGATCCTAACCTAAGAACTCCTAGTATAAACATTAATGCACCTGAAATAATAATTGCTGCTAGCGTGTATAAGTATCCTTCGTACATATTTCCTTCTCCAAGGATGGTGATAGCACTTAAAATAACAACAACTAAACCATTACCTGGTCCTGTAATGGTGACATTAGATCCTCCTAAAATAGTACATACTAATCCACCAACAATAGCTGCAATAATTCCAGAAATTGGTGGAGCACCAGATGCTAAAGCTAAGCCTAATCCTAAAGGTAATGCTACTAATGATACCACAAATCCAGAAAAAATATTTCTTGGAAGCTCACCAACGAATGTTTTAATAGGGCTTTTTTTAGTCATTATTTTACAATTAAAACATCTGTAGGAAGTTCTGTGAGGATATACTCAATGTCATGAGGAAAAATTCTATCTAAAATTGTGGTTTTTGAGGGAGCATTCATAACTAATAAATCAGCTCTTTTTACTTTGGCATAATGCCCAATTGAGTACCCACGCTTTCCAAAAATACTTTGAATTTTTATAGAAACTCCTTTAGTGTCTATTGTTTCTAGTATTTTATGAACTCTAGAATCTTCTCTTCTTTTTAATTTTTCTTTTTCAATGGTTGCTTTTCTTAACGAGTGGTCATCAGAAACCTTCACTTCAATTTCTTTTTGACTAATTTCTTCTACAATGGTAATTCTTTTACATGCTAATGCTTTAGAAACTAAAAAAGAAGCCTGTATTGTTTCTATTGTTTTTTTATCTTTTAAACCATTTACAACTATGTGATTGCATTTAACTCTTTCTATAGATGGCTTAATAAGTAATAATACAGAGCAATTAGCTTTTCTTGTTAATTCTCTAGCGACTGATCCAACATAGTATTTGTATAAATTTTCTTGTTGCAAAGCCCCTAAAATTAGTAGATCAATATTTTCTTCTACACTTGTTTGCAGAATTATATCTACAGGTTTCCCTTTTTGCCAAACTGTTTTTATAGGGAATTTTAAGATGGGTGCTTCTGAAATTAATTCTGATAATTGCTGTTCTTTTTCAATTGTTTTTTCACCAACATGAACACCAACAAGTTGAGCTTCAAACATATTAGCTAATCGAACAGCTTCAAAAATATTTGGCTTTAAATTTGGTGAAAAAGCAATTCCAACTAAAATTTTTTTTATGCTTTGCAAGTGTAAATTTTTTATGATATCAAAAGTACAAGATAGTACTTTCATGTAAAGAAAAAAATAAAAATTTTGAAGATAAAAACCAGTTTTTCACACCAATGGATGATTATGTTAACTTAAGAGAGTTGGTTAGAAATTTCTCAAATCTTTATGAAATAGCAATACATTCTGATAAAAATTATATAGAAACATTGCACATGCAATTAGAACCTGTTCCATTATTTGTAAAGAATACAGATAATAATATTTATGTATTGTCTGAATTTGAGTATAAAAAATTACCTAATGAAGATGCTGTTTTGGTATATTTTGGACAAAAAATCTAAAAAATTACAAATCTAACTGAAAAGTATCCTTCAGTTTTTTAAGGAAAGGATTTTTCTCTTTTAATTTATTGTATTTCTCTTGAGGAGTATAGGCAAATTTCTTTTCTACTGTTTCATTTACTACAACTTTTATAGTAATACCAAAGTTATTTAGAGACTCTCTTAAAAATTTTATGAGTTTAGGTTTTCCAAGCTTTAACTGATCTTCCATGAGTTTGTTAGGAAGCGTAAATTGAACATTAAAGTTATCTTGCAATGTTGGAAGGTCTGCAGCCAGAATTGAAGCCATACTTTTTTCTCCTTTTTTAATGAGTAATTTTTGATAATCACTCCAATTTTTTTGCAATTCTTTTTCAGTAAAAGAATCTTTCGGATGATTGTCATAATTAACATTAAGTAGCGTCTTTTGGTGTTCTTTTTTTTGATGTATACTTTTTAAGGAAAGCGAATTACTCCTTCTTTTAAGATTTTGTAAAACTGGTGGTTTTGGAGCAGCTATTTTTGGAGACACTACTGGTTTGATAGGATCTTTTATAACTTCTTTTTTAATAATTACAGGAGCTACTTTTACAGTAGTATTCTGTTTTTTTAATGGAGATAATGAGGTGAAAAATGTGGCTGGAATTATGTAGTTAGCTGGTTTTTTTTTTTCTCCATCAAAAGTGATAGAGGCAATTTGCATTAGGGATAACTCTACTAACAGTCGTTGGTTTTTACTAGCCCTATAATTTAAATCACATTGGTTGGCTTTGTCTATAGATTTTATAAGAAATGTAATGCTAGCTTTAGAAGATTGCTCTAAGTATTTTTTTTTGGCATTATCACCAACTTCAAGTAAATCAATAGTTACAGTATCTTTGGCTACCAATAGATCTCTAAAATGTGAAGCCAATCCGTTTATAAAATGGTGACCTTCAAAACCTTTAGCCAAAATACTGTTGAAGTTGTTTAAAACGTCTGGAATTTTATTTTCTAACAACAAATCTGTCATTGTGAAATAGCTATCATAATCTAAGACATTTAAGTTTTGAGTAACCGCTTCACGAGTTAAATTTTTTCCAGAAAAACTTATGACTCTATCAAAAATTGATAAGGCATCACGCATTGCACCATCTGCTTTTTGGGCTATGATGTGTAGGGCATCATCATCAGCAGTAATTCCTTCCTTTTCAGCAATTGTTTTTAAATAGTTTTTAGTATCTAAGACAGTAATTCTTTTGAAATCAAAAATTTGGCACCGAGATAAAATTGTAGGAATAATTTTGTGTTTTTCGGTAGTTGCTAAAATAAAGATAGCATGAGCAGGTGGTTCTTCTAAGGTTTTTAAAAACGCATTAAAAGCAGCTTGAGATAACATATGAACCTCATCAATGATATAGACTTTATAATTTCCTGTTTGAGGTGGAATTCTAACCTGATCGGTTAAACTTCTAATGTCATCTACAGAATTGTTTGAAGCAGCGTCTAATTCAAAAATATTAAAGGCAAAATCTTCGTTATTTGAAGTTATCCCTTCCTGATTGATTCTTTTTGCTAGAATTCTAGCACAAGAAGTTTTCCCAACACCTCTTGGCCCTGTAAATAGTAAAGCTTGAGCTAAATGGTTGCTTTTTATCGCATTTTCTAGAGTATTTGTAATAGCTTGCTGTCCAACAACATCCTCAAAGTTTTGAGGCCTGTATTTACGTGCAGAAACGATAAAATGCTCCATATATGATTGCTTATCTTTGTCTAACAAATGTAAGTATCTACACTAGTATTTACAATATGCTTTCTTAACAAAACTCTAAAGTTGTAAACAAATTGTAAGAATTTATTTTTTTTGAGACTATAATTATAATAAAATTTAAATATGAAAATTAATAAAAACATCATCCTTATAAGTATGCTAGTTTTTTTAGCAATTTCTTTTAGCTTTAAGGAAACACTCACCGATAACAATATTGCCAATATTAATAAGATAAGCTCTACTGACAAAGTTGCTTATTTTGCCAGTGGTTGTTTTTGGTGTGTAGAAGCTATTTTTGAAAGTGTAGAGGGGGTTAGTGAAGCTGTTTCTGGATATGCTGGGGGGCACACAAAAAACCCAACATATCAAACAATAGGAACAGGTAGAACAGGTCATGCAGAAGCTGTTGCGGTATATTATAATCCAGAAGTTGTTAGTTTTAAAATATTGGTAGATGTATTTTTTGGATCACACGATCCAACAACAAAAAATGGGCAACACCCAGATTATGGAAGTCAATATAGATCTATTGCTTTTTATAATACAATGGATGAAAAAGAATTAATAAATCTTGCTATTGAGAAATTAAATAAAGAAGTCTACAATAACAAAATTGTTACAGAAGTATATAAGCATACTGTTTTTTATAAAGCTGAAGATTATCATCAAGATTATGAGAGACTAAATCCTTACAATAGTTATGTAAGAAATGTATCTGTTCCAAGATTAAAACGTTTTAAGAAAAAATTTCCAAAGCTTTTAAAAGTAAGTCACTAAAATAGAATCGTTTTTATTGATCTTCTAACAATACATACAAAATATCCATTGTATATAGTCCAGGTTCTGCATAGGCTTTATCTGCAGATTCTTTACTACCCCCAGCGAGTAAAGAACTTGAGTGTGCTGAAGAAATAATATTTTCGGAAACGGTTGCATCTGCATTATAAGCATTTGGAAAAATAGCAGGAAAACCTGGTAATATTCTATAATCTATAACATACATAAAATTATTTTCTTTTCTTTTTGTTGAAATATAACTCCCAGGATTCATAAACCCATTTTTATGATCTCCAGAAATACCAGAGTGTCCGGCAATATATTTACCTCTTTCGTTGGGAGGAGATGGAGTTCCATCTTTACTTACATATAGACTGTTTCCGCCATTAGATTTGTATGGCGCTGTAAAACCTTGGCTATAATCTGAATATACAGCTTGCTTGTGATTAGTTCCATTATTTGGAGTATGTTGTTTAATTTCTAACATACTTAGTGGAATATCAGCAACCGAATTTAAAGAAGACTCATAGCTTTCTTCTTGATTCCAAAATGTTTTTCCGTTAGGATTAGTTCCTTTAGCTCTACCAATTGCGTATAAATCCCACGTTACGGTAGATGTCACCTTAATAATAGTTGCTGCATTTTTTACAATTCCATTTCGATATTGATTTTCTTTATCAAAAATGAAATTTATTTGATCTGGAGAAATCATTTCCAATTGAAGTATTGGCTTTAAATCTAAAGATATAGATACAGATTCCTGCTGTAGTTTTTGAGCTTTACCAATATTGGCAAAAGTAAACAAACTTACTGCTAACATAAATTTAAAAAAAGTGTTCATAAGAGTTAATAATTAAAGGTTTATACAGTTTTAAATAATGCATTGATCTATCTAGACCAACACAATTTTATTAGGAGGGTTTTGCGCCTGTGCTTTAAAATTTACATCAGACATAAAAAGGGTAAGACGTGTTTATGCTAGTTCTGGTAATTACATACCAGGCATTCGTCTATTCTTGATTTTTAGGAGTAGGGTAGGGTGTTATTATGAACTATTTTATACCTATTAGGAGTTAGGTTTCTATATTTTCTCTATCCAGTTCATAATTGTTTTTGTGGCACTAGTATCTATATTATAAATTTTAGAACTTTGCGAAACTTGGGTTAGATAATGATCTAAACCCATCATTACTTTAATTGTAATTAGAGAGTTTTTAATTTTTTGTAATCTACTTACCTCTAAAGTTGGATTAACATATTTATCTTTTTCACCAATAATATATAATGTTGGTATTTGAAGAGATGTATAGATTTTCTCATAATTATGTTGAAATAAATTGATGTGCATTAAACTCCAGAATTTAATATCATTTAATTTAAACCCTTTTCTTCTAAGAATATCTATCCCTTTATTCCTCAATGAAATAGTATTTACAGTTGAGTTTTTATTTAATTCTATGAGATATATTAGGGTATCCAACAGCTGAATATGATCTTTTACTGTTTTATTTTTTAGTTGGTCTTTAGAAAGTGTCTTTAGTTGGTGTCTAGAAGCATCAGAGAAATTATGAACTGGAGAAGCAATTTGAATTAAAAAATCTATTTGAACAGAAGAATCACTAATAAGTTTATAGGAAGTAATAGAGGTCATTCCTCCAAAACTATGCCCTAGAACTCCAATTTTTTTTTCTTGAAGTTTTAGTAGCGATTTTAAATGTATGATAGCATATGCTAAATCATAACTTAAATGATCAATAGATTTCGTGAATTTACCTTCAGACTTCCCAACACCTCTTTCATCGAATCTATAGACGCCAATATTATTTTTTAAAAACTCTTCTGTTAATTTATAATGCGAGTTTCTGGTATCTTTTCCTGAGCCTGGAACAATAATGATGATTTTTTTATATTCAGATTTTGGAGTTATTAAAGTACCAGATATTTTTATGTTATCAATCGAGTTATAAAACCCTATTTCTTTAGAGATATAGTTTTCTATATTTTTTATTTGTCTTTCATGAGAAAAAATGGTTTGACAAACACTTAAATGTACAGTAAAAAGTAATATGACTACTATGTTGTACTTCATTTAAAATATAATTATGCGATTCGCTATCTTATATCTTTTTTTAGGGTAGTTTTATTGGGAGTGTACTGTGTTTTTTTTATTAGGTGGGAGTTTATACTATTTCTTATGAAAGAAAAAACACATTTAATATTTACAATTTACATAATAAAAGTGATACAGGTATAGGTATTTATACCTGTTTTTTGATTTTTTTTTAATAAAAAAAAACGCTGCAATTTGCAGCGTTGTAGATCTTATCCTCTATATATTTTTTCATATAAATCGTCATAATTTCCTTTGATGATTTCTCGTTTCATTTTCATAGTAGGTGTAAGATGACCACCTTCTATAGTCCATTCATTGGGAGTTAATTCAAATCTTTTTATTTTTTCCCAGCTACCAAAGCTTTTGTTGCATTGGTCTACTTCTAATTGAATTCTATCAATTACAACTTGAGAGTTAGCAATTTCTTCGTGAGAAACACCAATATTGTGTTTTTTCTTCTCTATCCAGTCTTTAATAAAAACAAAGTTAGGTTGAATTAAAGCAGCAGGCATTTTTTCATTTTCACCAATTACCATCACCTGTTCTATAAATAAAGATTGTTTTAACTCCCCCTCTAATAAAGGTGGTACAATATATTTACCTCCCGAGGTTTTAAACATTTCTTTTGTTCTTCCAGTAATTTTTAGAAAGCCATCTGCGTCAAATTCTCCTTTATCTCCAGTATGAAAATATCCATCTTTAATAACTTCTGCTGTTTTTTCGGGATCTTTATAATATCCCTGCATTACATTGGGTCCTTTCACTAAAATTTCTCCGTTATCAGCAATTTTAACTTCAACATTATTAATTACTCTACCAACTGTTCCAACTCTGAAACCCCTAACACCATTTTGCTCTATAAAACTTACTGTAGTTACTGGAGATGTTTCTGTTAATCCATACCCTTCCATAATTGGCATTCCAGCAGCAGCATAAACTCTTGTTAGTCTTTGTTGTAAAGCTGAAGCTCCTGAAACCATTAATGTAAGCTCACCACCTAAAGCAGCTTGCCATTTAGAAAAAATCAGCTTACGAGCTAATCCTAATTGTTTTTCATACCACCAGCCATTAGCACCATAAGGTTCATATCTTAAACCCAAATCTACTGCCCAAAAAAACAGTTTCTTTTTTAGACCAGTTAATTCTTGTCCTTTTAAAACAATTTTATCATAAATTTTTTCATATAAACGGGGCACAGCAGTCATTACATGAGGCTTTACCTCTTGTGCATTTTCTACTAATTTCTCAATTCCTTCAGCAAAGTAGATTTCTACTCCACAATATTGATATAGGTAGAGTATCATACGCTCAAAAATATGACAGACAGGAAGAAAACTTAGGGCTTTATCATTTCCTTTAGCTAAAGGAACACTTTCTTCACTAGTTAAAACATTAGAAACAATATTACCGTGAGAAAGCATCACACCTTTTGGTCTTCCTGTAGTTCCAGAAGTATAAATAAGTGTTGCTAAATCTTCACTTTTTACAGCGTCTTTTCTTGCTTCAACTTCATCTTGATTGCTAGTGTCTTCTCCTAAGTTTAAAAGATCTTTCCAGCTATTTTCGTCAGCAATGTCATCAAAAGTATATATTTCTTTAAGAGATGTATTTCCTTTTATTTTATTTAATTTTTCAACAATGCTAATATCTGAGGCAAAACAATAAATAGCTTCAGAATGATTTAAAACATATTCGTAGTCCTCTTTAGAGATGGTTGGATATATTGGAACATTTTGTGCACCTATTTGAAGAATACCGATATCTATAATATTCCATTCTGTTCTATTTGTAGTAGAAATAATAGCAATTTTATCATTTGCTTTTATTCCAAGACGAAGCAATGCTCTACTGATTGAATTTGCCTTACTGATATATTCTTCACTAGAGGTTGATACCCATTTGTTTGCATATTTTGTTACAAATGCATTATCTAATTTATATTTTTTTTGTGAATAGTATGGGAAGTCAAATATTCTAGTAATTTCTGAAGACATAAAGTTTTTTTAATTTGTTAAAATTATCTACGCCAAATTACGAAAAATCAATAGATTTCACAATATGATATTTTAAGTCATTTATTTTAAAGATTATATATTTTATTATATAGATTTTTATGTTTTTCTAAGATTACTTTTCTCTTCATTTTAAGAGTAGGAGTTAAGTGCCCTGATGTTGCTGTCCATTCCTCACATGTAATTTGAAACTCTTTTATTTGTTCCCAATTCCCAAAACTCTTATTGCATGTATCTATCTCTTTTTGAATTCTTTGTCTTAATTCCTGGTTATCTTGAACGTTATCTATTTTGTATCCTTTTCTCTTTGCCCATTCATCTATATATTCAAAATTAATTTGAATAAGTGCTGCTGGCATTTTTTGTGCTTCGCCAATAACCATTACTTGCTCTATAAATCGTGATTTTTTTAATTCACTCTCTAAAACAGATGGAGCAATATATTTTCCGCCAGAAGTTTTGAAAATTTCTTTTTTTCTATCAGTTATTTTTAAAAACCCTTCAGAATCAATTTCTCCTATATCACCAGAATGAAGATAGCCGTCTTTTATAGTTTCTGCAGTTAAATCCTCTCTTTTATAATAACCCTGCATTACACAATGACCTTTCATTAAAATTTCACCATCATCGGCAATTTTAATTTCTATTCCTTTTAGTGCTTTACCAACGGTTCCAATTTTAAAAGAATTATTTCTTAAGTCATTTAATGTTACTCCTGGAGAAGATTCCGTCATTCCATAACCTTCAAAAACAGGAATTCCAGCTGCTGTAAAGACCCTAATTAACCTTGGTTGAAGAGGTGCGCTTCCAGAAATCATAAACTCTAAATTATTACCTAAAGCTTCCCGCCATTTACTAAAAATTAATTTTCTAGCTATTTTTAATTGAAAATGATACCAAGCTCCATTTTTTTTGTAAGGTTCATAACGTTCTCCTAATGCTAATGCCCAAAAGAAAAGTTTCTTCTTTAAACCGTTTAGTTTACTTCCTTTGTCTACAATTTTATCAAATATTTTCTCTAAAAGTCTTGGCACTACTGCCATCATATTAGGCTTAACTTCTCTAATATTGTCTCCTAATAGCTCTATGCTTTCGGCAAAATAAGTGCTAAAACCCATCAATTGAGAATAATATCCAGCTATTCTCTCAAAAACATGACTAACCGGTAAATAGCTTATTGTTTTTTTACCTGGTCCTTCAATATTTAATCTATCTGCCGTTACTTTTATATTTTGAACAATATTTTCATGAGATAACATAACTCCTTTAGGCGTTCCTGTTGTTCCTGAAGTATAAATGATAGTAGCTAAATCTGATGGTTTTACAGAATTTTTTAATTCTTCAACCTTTGTTTGAGTGGTTTCATCTTTTCCGAGTTCTAAAAAAGAGTTCCATCCTATTTCTGAATCATCATCAATTCTGTATACTTCTTTAAGTTGGGTTCTATCTTGAACAGCCTTCACTTTTTCAAAGATATTATTACCAGCAATAAAACAATATTTACAATCTGAGTGGTTTAATACATATTGGTAATCTTTTTCAGACAATGTAGCGTATAAAGGAACATTTTGTACACCTATTTGTAAGATCCCAATATCTAAAAAGTGCCATTTAGGTTGGTTTACAGGAACTATTAAGGCAATTTTATCATTGGGTTTTACACCTAATGCAAGAAGAGATCTACTTACTTTATTAGAAATATTAATAAAATCTTGACTTGAGTAGCTTTTCCATTCATTATTTTTTTTATAGACTAAAGACTTTTCTTGCGGAAAATTATTATTTTGATATTGAATACAATCAAAAACACGAGTAATTTTATCTGTCATAATTATTTTATATGGCTACAAGATAAAAAAAAATAGGTTTCATTTCTGAAACCTATAATAATTGATGACAAATTTGTCCCCCGATAAATTTAAACCAATATATTATAAGCCAAAACTAGTAAAGAAAATTAACTTTATTATAGGTATTTATACCTATTTTTTTTCTAAAACCCAATTTTTAGCATTTATAAATGCTTCCAGCCATGGAGAAACTTCATCATTCCTTTCTAACGGATAGTTTGCCCAATTCCACTGAAAAGTAGATCGTTCTATATGCGGCATGGTAACTAAATGCCGACCAGTTGTATCACATAGCATTGCGGTGTTATAATCGGACCCATTAGGATTGTGAGGGTAGGCATCATAGCTATATTTTGCAACGATATCATAGCTGTCTTCTTTGTAAGGTAACTTAAATTTACCTTCACCATGAGAAATCCAAACACCTAGAGTTGCACCAGCTAAACTAGATAGCATTATAGAGTTATTTTCTTGAATTTTTACAGAAGTAAAAGCACTTTCATGCTTCTTAGAATCATTGTAAGTCATTTTTCCATGAATTTCATGTTCTGGGTTCATTAAATCTAGTTCCATCCATAATTGACAACCATTACAAATACCAATACTTAAAGTATCTTCTCTTTTAAAAAAGTTTTTTAATGCTTTTTTTGCTTTAGGATTATACAAAAATGCTCCCGCCCAACCTTTAGCAGAGCCTAAAACATCAGAATTAGAGAATCCACCAACGGCACCAATAAACTGAATGTCTTCTAATGTTTCACGACCAGAAATTAAATCTGTCATGTGCACATCTTTTACATCAAAACCAGCTAAATACATTGCATTGGCCATTTCACGTTCAGAATTACTACCCTTTTCACGTATAATTGCTGCTTTTGGTCTTAGTTTGTCTTTATTAATGACAGGAAGTTTTCCAGTAAAATTTTTCGGAAACTCGTATTTTAGTGGTTGTTTTTTAAAATTATTAAATCTATGTTCTGCTAAACCATTTGAGGTTTGTTTTTGATCTAATAAATAAGAAGTCTTAAACCATGTATCTCTCACTTTAGATACGTCAAAAGTAAAGTTGTCTTCATGATTTTTAATAGTTATAGTTCCTTTATCTATAACCTTACCAATATTGAAGAACTCAATACTTTCATCCAGTAATGTTTTTTCTATTGAAGCATCGGCTTGAAAAATGATTCCCGTATTTTCTGAAAATAATAACTTAACAGAATCACTTTCAGATAGTGATGTTAAATCAATATTGGCACCTAGATTATTGTCTGCAAAACACATTTCTAGAAGTGATGTAATTAATCCACCAGATGCAACATCGTGTCCTGCACTAATTTTGTCTTCTTTAATTAAGTTTTGTATTGTGTTAAATACATTTTTTAAAAAATGAGAACTTTTTACATCAGGTGTTTCATTACCTATAGTATTTAAAACCTGATTAAAAGAGCTTCCACCTAATTTATATGAATCTTGTGAGATATTTATATAATAGATAGCACCACCATTTTGTTTTAAAACTGGTTCAATAACTTTTTTGATTTGATTACAGTTTCCAGCAGCAGTAATAATAACAGTTCCAGGTGAAATTACTTCTTCATCTGAATACCGTTGTTTCATAGACAAAGAATCTTTACCTGTAGGAACATTAATCCCTAATTCAATCGAAAACATTGAAATTGCCTCAACAGCTTCATAAAGGCGAGCATCTTCACCTTCGTTTTTACACGGCCACATCCAGTTTGCAGATAAAGACACACTTTTAATATTGTCTTTTAATGGTGCCCAAATAATATTTGTTAGCGCTTCAGTAATTGAGTTTCTACTGCCAGCTTTAGGGTTTATTAGGCCAGAAATAGGTGCGTGTCCTATAGAAGTTGCAATTCCTTCTTTTCCATTATAATCTAGTGCCATAACGCCCACATTATTTAATGGAATTTGAAGAGGTCCTACACATTGTTGCTTGGCTACTTTACCACCAACACATCTATCTACTTTATTTGTTAACCAATCTTTACAGGCTACCGCTTCTAATTGTAGAACTTGCTCTAAGTAAATATGTAAATTTTTGGTTTTGTATCTGGGGTTTTTATAATTTCTTTGAACAGTTTTGTCTGTCATTATGGTTTTAGGAGAGCTTCCAAACATATCTTCTAAAGCTAAATCCATGGGAGTATCTCCATTAGTTTTAGATTCAAAAGTAAATCGATTGTTTCCAGTAACATCTCCAACGGTATACATTGGTGAACGTTCTCTTTCAGCTATTTTTTGAAGAGTATTTATATGCTTTTCTGCAATGACTAGCCCCATTCTTTCTTGAGATTCATTCCCAATAATTTCTTTTGCGGATAAGGTTGGGTCACCTACGGGAAGCTTGTCTAAATTTATTTTCCCACCAGTATCTTCTACCAATTCAGATAAACAATTTAAATGACCTCCTGCTCCGTGGTCATGAATAGAGACAATGAAATTTTCTTCACTTTCTACCATTCCTCTAACTGCATTGGCAGCACGTTTTTGCATTTCTGGGTTAGAACGTTGTACTGCGTTTAACTCAATCCCTGAAGCAAATTCTCCAGTATCTGCAGAAGAAACTGCAGCACCACCCATTCCTATTCTATAATTTTCTCCTCCTAAAATTACAATTTTATCACCTTCTTTAGGAGTATCTTTTAATGCTTGGTCAGCTTTTCCATAACCAATACCTCCAGCTTGCATGATTACTTTATCAAAACCAAGTTTTCTAGGCTTAGATGAACTAGAAGAAGAGTTTTCTTCATGTTCAAATGTTAATACAGATCCAGTAATTAATGGTTGACCAAACTTATTTCCAAAATCAGAGGCTCCATTAGAAGCTTTTATTAAAATATCCATAGGTGTTTGATACAACCAAGGACGTTCTTTCATTTTTTGTTCCCAAAATCTATCTTTTGTTAAACGAGAATAGGAGGTCATGTAAACAGCGGTTCCTGCTAAAGGAAGTGATCCTTTTCCGCCAGCTAAACGATCTCTTATTTCACCTCCAGAACCTGTAGCAGCTCCGTTAAATGGCTCTACAGTAGTTGGGAAATTATGTGTTTCTGCTTTTATAGAAATAACAGAATTAAAATCTTCTTTATTATAATAATCAGGAATATCAGCTCTTTTAGGAGCAAATTGTTCAACTGTTGGTCCTTTTATAAAAGCTACATTGTCTTTGTAGGCAGAGACAATATCATTTGGATGTTGTTTAGATGTTTCTTTGATCATTTTAAATAGAGAAGAAGGCTTCTCTATTCCGTCAATTACAAAGGTTCCATTAAAAATCTTGTGTCTACAGTGTTCAGAATTTACTTGAGAAAAACCAAAAACTTCAGAATCTGTTAGTTTTCTTTTAATTTTTTCAGAAACAGTATTTAGATACGCTACTTCATCATCATTTAAAGCCAAGCCTTCTTTAGCGTTATAGTCTGCTATATCATCTATTTCTAAAATAGCTTCTGGTTTTATATTGATCGTAAATGAATCTTGATTTAATTTGTTGAATTTTTGAAAAATCATAGCGTCAAAATCAGTAAAATCTTCATCAACAGTTATAAATTCTTCAATTCTTATAATCCCCGAAATACCCATGTTTTCAGTAATTTCAACAGCATTAGTACTCCATGGTGTTACCATAGCTGCCCTTGGGCCAATAAAAAAGGCATCTATAGATGCCAGGGGTTTATTCGTATCTTTTGAAACAAGCTCAGAACAGGAAAATAACCATATTAATTTTGATTTATTTTTTGTGCTTAATTCTTTTGTTGTTTGAACAGCTATTATTTTGCTGTGAAGGGTTCCAAAGAAATTGATCATTCTTTATATGATTTGTATGTTTGTATTTATTAAAGCAAATTTAAATTTTTCACTCTTAAGAATGAGAATCAAACCTTCTTTTTTTTTTAAGTTTATAAATCATTTATTAACAAAAATAATAATAACTGACCACAAGTATTTACGAACAAATGTATCTAAACACTTAACTATTAATTTAATTAGAGCTTCATGAATAAAAAAATACCACAAGTAATTAGTGTTTTAGCACTTGTATTCATTTTAGTGAGTGGAACAGTAGACTTAGACAACTTATTTAATTATGAGACTCAACAAGTTCCTAGTTATATAGCTAAAGATAATACTCCAGAAACCAATCAAATTGATGATAAAATTGCAACTTTAGGAAGGGTTTTATTTTATGATAAAAATTTATCTGATAATAATACAGTTTCCTGTGCTAGTTGCCATCAACAAGCTTTTGCTTTTAGTGACCCGTTGGAAACTAGTGTTGGATTAAATGGAGGAAATACTACAAGACACTCTATGCGTTTAATTAATAGTCGGTTTGCTAATGAAGGAAAGTTTTTTTGGGATGAACGAGCTGTATCTCTTGAAGATCAGGTTACACAACCTATACAGGATCATGTAGAAATGGGTTTTAGTGGTGAAGATGGAGACCCTAATTTTGATGATCTGGTGGTGAAGCTTTTAGCTATAGATTATTATCAAATATTATTTGAATTTGCTTTTGGGAGTTCAGGTATTGATGAAGATAAAATTCAACGAGCATTGGCTCAATTTGTAAGAAGTATCCAATCTTTTGATTCTAAATTTGATGATGGATTGATTCAAGTGCCAAATCCAAATGCTCCTTTTCCAAATTATACAACTCAAGAAAATTTAGGAAAGCAATTGTTTTTAGCCCCGCCACAAAATGGAGGAGTTGGATGCGCTGGATGCCATGCGCCCCCAGAATTTGATATAGATCCAAACACATTAAATAACGGAATTATTGGAGTAGTAGGAAGTACTACTGAAATAGACTTAACAAATACAAGATCTCCTTCTTTGAGAGATATAGTAAACCCTGATGGTAGTTTGAACGGACCTTTGATGCATGATGGTAGTTTAACCACTTTATTAGAAGTAGTTGAACATTACAATAGCATACCAAACGATGCAGCAAATACCAACTTAGATAATAGATTACAAAGACCTGGAAATCAGACACAGCAATTAAATTTAACAACCAATGAAAAAAATGCTTTAGAAGCTTTTTTGAAAACGTTAACAGGAACAGATGTATATACCAATGAAATTTGGTCAGATCCTTTTGATTTAGGCGGTAATATCACATTAATAGGAAGTGTTTTATCTTCCAATGTAGATGTCTTTGGCAAAAATATTGCTACTTATCCAAACCCGGTTGAATCTGATTTAATTATTCGTTTAGAATCAGGTATTTATAAAACAACTATTTATACTATAAGTGGTCAGTTGGTTCTTCAAAAAGATATCGATGGAAATCATCAAATGAATCTTCAATCTTTAGCAAAAGGAATATATATTCTAAAAATTAGGGACGTTGAATCTAATAGGGTATTTAACAAGAAGTTTGTAAAGCAATAATAAAAAAGGTGGCTAATTAGCCGCCTTTTTTATTTTATCTTAAGAAATTGATGCTTTTATTTTTCTCTCTAATAAAGCCATATAAAATCCATCATAACCAGAAGTATGAGAAAAAACTTTGTTGTCTTTAACAAGCATAAAATCATTCCCGTCTTCTGAAGTTAAGAATTTTTCAACTTGTAGTTGATTTTCTGATGGTAATATTGAACAAGTAGCATACACTAATTTTCCTCCAGGTTTTACCATTTTAGAATACTGTTGTAATATATCTAGTTGTACTTTTTTAATATTCTCTAAAAATTCTGGTTGTAATTTCCATTTAGAATCTGGGTTTCTTCTTAAAACTCCCAACCCAGAACATGGCGCATCAATTAATACTCTGTCTGCTTTTCCATGTAATTTTTTGATCGGTTTTGTTGAGTCGATCACTCTCATATCTATATTGTGAGCTTTGTTTCTTCGAGCTCTTACTTTTAATTTTCTTAATTTACTTTCGTAAATATCCATCGCAATAATCTGTCCTTTATTTTGCATTAAAGAAGCTAAATGCAATGTTTTTCCTCCAGCACCAGCACAAGTATCTATCACTTTCATTCCAGGTGCTACTTCTAAATATTCTGCTACCAATTGAGATGATGCATCTTGTACTTCAAAGTAACCTTTATGAAAAGCTTCTGTCTTAAAAACATTGGCTCTTTCCAACAGTCTTAATGCATCTGGATGGTTAGGAATAAGCTCGGTAAAAATACTTTCTTCACGAAGTTCTTTTTGTAGCGCTTCCTTGTTAGTATTTAGTGTGTTGGTTCTTAAAATTACATCTGCTTGTTTGTTAAGAGCAGCTATTTCTTTAGTCCATAATTCTTCTCCAAGTTCAGAAATGGCAGCCTCATCTATCCAATCTGGAATAGATTCTCTAAATTTTCGTATTCTAGAAAGTTCATCAAATTTACCTTTAATACGTCGAGTAGGAGTAGGTTCTATTTGATTCCAGTCAGGTAAAGCAATCCCTTTTAACACACACCAAACAGAAAATATACGCCACAAATTATTTCTATCAAAAGGCTCTTTAACATCTGCTATTTCTGCATATAAACGTTTCCATCGAACAATTTCATATATGGTTTCTGCAACAAATTTACGATCTCTACTTCCCCAGCGCTTGTCTCTTTTTAAAGCTTTCTCTACAGCTTTATCTGCATAGACTCCTTCATTAAAAATATCACGGATGCTATCTATAACGGTATACACTAAATTTCTATGTAATCTCAATTTAGAAAAAATTTTAGTCTACAAAGATAGCAATAGACTTTGAGTAAAAAACCTTAATCGTTTTTCTTTTTAGTAAAGTCTTTAAAGATGACTTTTCTTCTTTTTTCTATGATGTAAAAAGAAACATAAACTCCATCTTGATCGTTTCGGAGCTTTACTGGTAAATTATTTCTTGTAACTCTAAATCGATCGTTTAAAATTACTTCATCCATTGTTATGGTATAGGAACCAAAGGGAAGATAAAATTCAAATCTTCCGTTTTTATTAGTAAGCGTATTATATATTTTATCACCTTTAATAGCACTAATTTTTATTCTAGATAAATCTAATTTTTTATCATCTGTAACAGCTATTTTTTGACGATCTAAACTAATATCTCCGTATACCTTTATTCCTCGAACAAAAGGAATATAATTAATTCCATCTTCATTTATAAAGATAGAATCCTTTGTATTTGCAAACCAACCATTTAATTCTTCTAGAGGTAAGATTTCTAGTTTATAGTTACCCTGTTGTAAGTTTTTAATAGATGCTTCACCCTCAAAATTTGTAATTACCTCGTGCTTATTTAATTTTACAACAATATTTTGAATGCTTACTTCATCTTTGTCTTTAATATTATTTCCGTTAATGTCTAAAAAAGACACAAATTTGGCACTCGCGGCTGTTTTATTAGTAAAAGGTATAGGAACTCCAAATTCTTTTCGTAAACTAAAATTTAGATTTAAATTACTATTAACGGTAGGACCCACAGGAAGTTGGTTTGAGTTTTGACCAATATTTGTAGTATCATACACCGAGCTAAAATCACTAGTGGTAAACATATAATTGGCACTTAATCCAAACCTCCAACCAGAATCAGAGAAATAAAATAATTGAGGGAAAATCCCTAATGAATGATTTTTAAAAATATTATTGTAGCTATATATAAGACTAGATTCCAATACAAATTGTTTGCTGGGAAAAAGGTATTGATTCTGAATAGATAATCGTAAAGATTGAGGTGTAGAAAAATTATTTTGATTTTGCTGAGATGATATAGAAGAAAATGTCCCAAGATTATACCTTCCTGTTAAACTCCATGTTTGATAGCGAAATAAGCCACTCATTTCTAAACTAAAATATTCTTCACTATCAATAACATTTTTGGGTTTGGCATATCCTGCCCTTGTAAATATTGAGCTTAGTAAATTTTTTTCAAAATTATATAATGAATATCTGAAATTAAGACCTCTCAATACAAATGAGTTGTTTGGAAAATTTCTATATTCAAAAAACACACCTGGTTGATAAGATCCTTTAAGTGTTTTTTTTGAAAAAGACACATTCGAAAAAAAGTTTTCTTGAGTATATAAAAAAGTATCTGTATTTCTATTAAATATGTTAGACTTTTGAAAATTGTTTGTAGCTATTGCTATCCAATCTTTTGATAGTTGATAATTAAAACGTTGTGATATATTAATTCTTTCAGAACTTCCATTACTAAAATACTTATCATTATATCTAACATTAATATTTGATCTTAGTTTTTTCTTAAAAGTAATAGACGAATAGTTAGTGCCTATTAAATATCCATTAGTAGATTGAGAAATATCATTTACTTTAAATTGTAAATTATTAAAACCTGATATGAATGAAATTGAGTGTGAATTTAAAAAATTGACACTTGGTTGTAATATGATTGAATTATTAACTCTTTCTGTAAAATTATTTGAGCTTCTTCCTGCGCTAGCTCTTAAACGGATGTTTTCATTATATGTAAATTTATACCATCCACCGTAACTTATAATACTGTTCTCAGAACTAAAAAAACCATTAGAATTTACGTAAAATCCACCAGCACTGTGTTTTTCATTAAATTGATATCCTACCTTAATTCCTTTCCCAGATGACGAGGCACCTATTAAATCTCCATTTACTTGGCCTATTTCTATTGATTTTTTATCATCAAAATAACCAACGTACCAAGGCGAATTTTTAAACACATTATTTGTGAAAAAGCTATTACTATAATTTAATTGAGTAAAATAAACCAGACTAGCTTCAGGGTTTAATTGCTTAAAGCCTTGTAGATTTAGGGATAAAAAACTTCGATTGTCTAAAATATTTTGAGCAGTTAGATCTACAATCAAGGGCAAATTTGGGTACCCGAAAGAATTTGCTTCTATTTCATTTGGTAATTTTATGAAATTAATTTTGGTCTTTCTTTGTAAATCTGTTTTTCTGATTTTAGGTTCACTTGTATTTACTATTAGCGTTCTTGCAATTCTTTGTGTGTTAGTTAATGGTAAAAAATTATTAATAGATATTCTATTTTCATTTCTTTTATTTAAGGAACTAGCTATTGCTTTATGTTTAATTTCTTTTTTTTCTCCAGGTAAAAGGGTAAACGTTTTATTAGGTTCGATTAAGGGTTTTAACAATGTATCAGTTAAAATTAAATCTTTTCTTGGAATGGTGTAACTCACAAAAATGTCTTGATTGTAATTTCCGTTATTGTTTATTGAAAAATTAAAGTCTTTGGTATTCTCATCGTTTTTAAAATATAAATTGGTGTTGTTTTTTATATCGATACTCCAGGCTACCTTTTTTGTAGTGGTTAGTGTAAAAAAATTATTTCCTATTTGTTGTCCATCTTCATCAATAATAAATGTATTTACAATAATTTCTGTATTTCCATTAACTAACTTAGTTGGTAGAATAATTATGGGAATAAATACAGTGTCTTTTGGCTTTGCTGTATGTATTTGATTTTTAGAATCAATTCTTTTCCAACCTCCAGGGAATATTGCATCAACTGAAAAATTTAAAGGAATATCTGCATGATTTATTATTTTTAAAACATTTGAAATAATTTGTCCTTTTTTTAATTCTTCTGTTGGTTTTGAGAATTTTGTAGAAACTTGTCCATATCTTATGAAAGGAATTGTGTCAAGATTTTTTGATGTGGTATTATTTTGTGAAACCCCTTTTTTGGAAATAAATAAGGAGGCAAGAACAACCAGCCAAGTAAAAAATTTTAAAAAGGATATAGCTGGTTTCAAAAGATTTAAATATTTTCTTCTAACCTAAATCGAATATTAAGATTATAAATTCCAGGATTAAATCTAGCACCTGGCCTTAATCTTATGTCTATATCAAAATTAAATTCATCATAGTTAGTTAAATAACTTCCAGGGCCATTCACATTTAAAGTACAACTTCCAGCGTTGGTAATGGGTAACATGTCGGTTATGATATCTAAAATATCATTAGCATCGTTAAAATTTCTGAAGGTATTGTCTGCAGGTGAGGTAGAACAACTATTTCTAACTCTTACCTGGAGTAGATCAATGGTTGGGTTTTTTCCAGCACCATTGCCGTAGTTAGTGATTTCTTCCCATTCATCAATTGGTGTTCCTGCTCCAGAATTGTTTTCTATAAACATTTTTAAATTCCAAGAACATAATGGATCTACAATGGTTTTGTCTTCTACTTTAACTCGTAACTTGGTTACACTGTTGATGGTAATACCACCAATATATTTTGTAGTGTCGTCAAATACAACAATTTGATTTACAGAACTGTTAGGAACAATAGACACGAGTCCACAATGAACTTGGGCTGTAATACAATTACAACACAATACAAACATTAAAGAAACTAATTTTTTAACCATACTCCCACAGAATGCTTAAAAAGGATGTAACTCTAGAGAGTTACATCCTAATAATTAAATTTAGATTTTAGAAATTTATTGATCTTCTAATAGAACATACTGTACATACATAGTATATACTCCTGGTTCTGCATAAGTACCAGCTCCATTAGTAGTTACGATATCTTGAGCTGTAGTGCCATCTGCACTATGTGCATTAGGGAAAATTGCAGGTAATGATGGCAAAATTCTGTAATCCATAGCATAGTAATAATCTGATGTAGTTCCCGTTTGAGTCATATATGATCCTCCAGGCATAAAGTCGTCACCAGCAACACCCGAAGTTCCGGCATGTCCACCAATATACTTGTCAGCTGCAGTAGGAGCTGTAATACTTCCATCTGGATTAGTAAATAAACTGTTTCCAGCACTTACTGATTGGTTTGGAGAGAAGGCTGCACTGTAATCTGAAATTCCAGTTGCTGCACCAGCACCACTATTAGGTTGTGATTGTCTTAGTTCTAACAAGCTTAATGGTAATTGATCAATGGCATTGGTATTGTCACTACCATAATCAATCTGCTGATCCCAGAATCCACCAGAACCTGATGATCCAGAGGATCTACCTACAGCATATAAGTCCCAACTTACTGTTGAGCTTACTTTTAAGATGGTAGCTGCATAGTTAGTAATACCAGCATAGTACTCGTTGATGTCATCGAATACAAATTCCAACTGATTAGCAGTGGTCATGTCTAGTTGCAACACGGGTTGTAAATCCATGGTTACTGTTACATCTTTTTCGTCAATTAACTGCGCATTAGCAGTTCCAAATACACCTGCAATCATTAGCAGGGTTAACATTAATTTTGATAATTTTCTCATAATAAAGGGTTTTAAATTTGTGGGGGTTTTTATAAATATTAAAGTTTAATTAATTTCAAATTCTAATTTTGCAGCTTGTATTTCCTCAGAGCTTTCGTAATCTAATACTCCAACAGCCAGGTACTTTCCTTTTTGGAGTGTTTGGGGTAAATTAAAAATAAAATCTCTAGTTAAATCAGGCACTATTGTAAAATTCTTCACTCTTAGTCTTTGCTGCTCACCTGTGTCTAAGTTTGTTAGGTCTATGTAGGAGGTGCAATAGGCTACGCCATCTCCTTTATTTTGAACTTCTAATAATAGTTTGTTTACAGCATCATTTTCTAAAAATTGAAATTCTGTAAATTCTATATTATTAGTTAACACATTTGGTGGATTTTGATATGCAAAAATGCCAAATGCAAATGTTGGTACTATACCAAATGCTACAGTATTTCCATCTTTTTTTGTATTTACTAAATTATTTCTTGGAGCCTCTTGTTCTATCATGAGAATAGACCAAGCAGCTTTTCTACCATTGTCATCGCTTGGAACACTAATAGTTACCTTTACTTTTTTGGTTTTAAATGGTTCTAATTCAATAAATGTTGGTGAAATATTCATCCATTTAGATAATGAATATTTACCATCTCCTGGTGGTAAAAAGCTACTTTTACCTTTTCCATTCATGTCAAAATCGTAAATATTAACATTAAAGCTTTTAGCAGTAGATGTAGTGTTTTTAACGGTAATATCGTAGGTTTTTATTTGACCTTGCTCTTGAGTAAAATGAAAGTGGGATGGTGATACAGAAACACCTAAAGATTTAGGAGCATTTTGTTTTTCTTTATTTTGGCCATCTAAAGTATTAGAAGTAAAAATAAAGCATACGAAAAGTAAGCTTAAATAAATAGTTGTCTTAGGGGACATATTTTTTTATTAAATTCGTATCAAATTAAGTGAAAAATTAGTTATCCACCAAGAATTAACACAAAAAAACTATTTTAAATAATATAATTAATGAATCTAAACAATCCTGTATATTATTTAAAAGGAGTTAGCAACCTTAGAGCCAGCATTATATCTGCTGAGCTAGGATTATCTAGATTGAATGATTTACTTCATTTTTTTCCTTACAGGTATATAGACAGAACTAAGTTCTATAAAATTAATGAAATCATAAATAATAATTCAGAGATTCAAGTTGTTGGAAGTATTTCTGCACTTAAAACAATTCAACAAAAAAATGGCGCTAGGTTAACAGGTAAATTTCAAGATGAAACCGGTGCTATGGAGTTGGTTTGGTTTAAAGGTTATAAGTGGTTGAAAGATTCTATTAAAATAAATACGCCTTACGTTATATATGGTAAGTTAAATTATTTCAAAGGCGTTTTTTCTATTGTTCATCCTGAAATGGATTTATTAGAAGATTATAATAGAAAGCTTCAAACTAAATTACAGCCTGTATATTCTTCAACAGATAAGTTAGTTAATAGTGGTGTGAGTAACAAAATATTTAGAGGGTATCTTCAAGATTTATTACAACAAATATTTGAGCAAATTCAAGAGAGTTTATCTGCAGAGTTAATTGTTAGTCAAGATCTTATTGGTAAAAAGGAAGCTTTATTGAATATACACTTCCCTACCTCACCAGAAATGTTAGAGAAAGCTCAATATCGGTTAAAGTTTGAAGAGTTATTTTTTATTCAATTACAATTAGTGCGAAAAAAACTCATTAGAAAGAATAAAATTAAAGGCTATGTTTTTGCAAAAGTTGGTGATTCTTTTAATGAATTTTACAGCAAGTATTTACCTTTTAATCTTACCAATGCACAGAAAAAAGTACTTAAAGAAATTAGAAATGATGTTGCTTCTAATGCCCATATGAATCGCCTGTTACAAGGAGATGTTGGTTCAGGAAAAACAATTGTTGCTTTACTGGCAATGTTATTGGCAATAGACAATGGGTTTCAAGCAGCCATTATTGCTCCAACAGAAATTTTAGCAAGCCAACACTTCAATGCAATTCAAGAACTTTTGCATAAGATGAATATATCTGTAGCATTGTTAACAGGTTCTAGTAAAGTAAAAAAAAGGAGAGAAATTCATGAAGGTTTAGAAAACGGCCAGCTCAATATACTAATAGGAACGCATGCTTTGTTAGAGGATAAAGTAAAGTTTCACAACTTAGGAATTGCCGTTATAGATGAACAACACAGGTTTGGAGTAGCGCAAAGGTCTAAAATGTGGCAAAAGAACGAATTACCGCCACATATTTTAGTGATGACTGCAACTCCTATTCCTAGAACACTGGCCATGAGCGTCTATGGTGATTTAGACATTTCTGTAATAGATGAGTTACCACCTGGAAGGAAGGAAGTAAAAACAGTTCATAGATATGATAGCAATAGATTAGCTGTGTTTAAATTTATGAAGCAAGAAATAGAAAAAGGAAGGCAAGTTTATGTAGTATATCCATTAATAGAAGAATCTAAAGCCATGGATTATAAAGATTTAATGGATGGATATGAGAGTATTTCTAGAGAATTTCCGATGCCAAAATACCAAATAAGTATCGTGCATGGTAAGATGAAAGCAGCTGATAAAGAATATGAAATGCAACGTTTTGTGAAAGGTGAAACTCAGATTATGGTTGCTACTACTGTTATAGAAGTAGGAGTAAATGTACCAAATGCAAGTATCATGGTTATTGAAAGTGCAGAGCGTTTTGGTTTGAGTCAGTTGCATCAATTAAGAGGCAGGGTAGGGAGAGGAGCAGATCAGAGTTATTGTGTCTTATTATCTAGCTTTAAATTATCTGCAGAAGCAAAAACAAGATTAAAAACAATGGTAGAAACATCAGATGGTTTTAAAATTGCAGAAGTAGATTTAAAATTACGTGGGCCTGGTAATATGATGGGAACACAACAAAGTGGTGTATTAAATCTAAAAATTGCTGATGTAGTAAAAGATACTTCTATTCTTTACAAAGCAAGAAATGCTGCTATTGAAATTTTACAAGATGATCCAAACTTGTTAAAGCCTGCAAATATATTTATCCATAAAACCTATGCTGAAATTTCCAAAACAACTGGGGCTTGGTCAAATATTAGTTAGAACTCCATTTGGGATTCTTCTTTAAAATATCTTTGTAGATTGGGCAGTTTTTATCATGAGATCCCTCCAAGTACCCTGTACTCATTAAAAATTCATTGGTAATTTCTCCTCCAGTAAACTTGAACGTTTTTCTAAATAGTTTCACCCATTCATTTCTTGTTTTTGGATGATGACCATTTAACCACGTTTTAAAAGAACCAACCTCTTTTTGAATGTTTATAATTACACCAGCATTATAGATAGCTGCATCTATTTTTAATCTGTTCCTAATAATACCAGCATCATTTAACAAACGAGTACGTTCTTTATCATCATAATTAGCTATCGTTTTAATAGTAAAGTTAGAATAGGCTTTTCTGAAATTTTCTTGTTTGTTTAGAATGGTATTCCAAGACAAACCAGCTTGATTAATTTCTAAAAGTAATCTACCAAATAGTTCGTTATCTGAATCAATAGGAAAACCATATTGATTGTCATGATAGATTCTATGTGCGTTTTTTTCGTCTAGATTTCTAGTATATTTACAATATGAGTTATATTCAGCCATTGTTTATCTGCTATTTTCTTATGTCTAATTAAAACGTATAATCATTTTCTTAATAGATAATAAATTACTTACATCTTTAACCTAAAAGTCATCAGTTCGTAAAATCTTAAAAAACTGCTTTAAAAAACTTTAATTTCTTTAAATTTGCACTTAAATCTATAAAAATTAGATGAAGATATCATATAATTGGTTAAAACAATTTTTACAAGTTGATTGGGAAGAAAACAAGACCAGTGAATTATTAACTGATCTTGGTTTAGAGGTTGAAGGAATTGAGACCAAAGAATCAATTAAAGGAAGTTTAGAAGGCATCTTGGTTGGAGAAGTGTTAACATGCGTTCAACACCCAAATGCAGATCGGTTAAAAATAACTACTGTAGATTTAGGTACTGGAGATCCTGTACAAATTGTTTGTGGTGCTCCTAATGTTGCTGCTGGTCAAAAAGTTCCTGTTGCAACTATTGGCACTACTTTGTATGACGATAAAGGAGTTGGTTTTAAAATTAAGAAAGGAAAGATACGAGGAGAAGAAAGTCATGGAATGATTTGTGCTGAAGATGAACTAGGTTTAGGAACTAGCCATGATGGAATTCTAATTCTTAACAAAAAATTAAAAGTTGGAACTCCAGCAGCTGAGGTTTTTAATATAGAAACAGATCAAGTTTTTGAGATAGGTTTAACACCAAATAGGGCAGATGCAATGAGTCATTACGGTGTTGCTAGAGATTTTCGTGCTGGATTAATACAACACGGTATAAATTTAGAATTAATAACGCCATCTGTAAGTGATTTTCATGTAGAACAGAGAAGACTTCGTATAGATGTAGAAGTAGAGAATAAAGATTTGGCTCCACGCTATTGTGGAATTTCTATTGTAGATGTTGAGGTGAAAGATTCTCCAGAATGGATTCAAAACCGTTTGAAATCTATTGGTATTACTCCAAAAAATAATATTGTAGACATTACCAATTATGTATTGCATGAGTTAGGACAGCCTTTACATGCATTTGATGCTTCAAAAATTAAAGGAAATAAAGTAATCGTTAAAACATTAGCTCAAGGAACTAAGTTTACGACTTTAGATGAAGTTGAGAGAGAATTACACTCAGAAGATATTATGATTTGCGATGCCGAATCTAATCCATTATGTATAGCAGGTGTTTTTGGAGGTATTAATTCTGGAGTCTCAGAAAAAACTACGTCCATATTTTTAGAAAGTGCTTATTTTAATCCTGTTTCTATTCGTAAAACAGCAAAAAGACACGCATTAAATACAGATGCTTCTTTCCGTTTTGAGCGTGGAATTGATATCAACTTTACAGAATATGCTTTAAAACGGGCCGCCTTATTAATTGAAGAATATGCAGGAGGAAAAGTTGCTTCAGATGTTATGGATTTTTATCCTGAAAAAATTGAAGACTTTCAAGTTTTTCTATCGTACGAAAGTGCTTTTAGGTTAATTGGTCAAGAGATAGATAAAGAAACCATTAAAAATATTCTAGCTTCTTTAGAAATTAAAATAAGTAGTGAGACAGAAGGAGGCTTGGGTTTAACAATTCCTTCATACAGAGTAGATGTTCAAAGAGAAGCAGATATTATAGAAGAGATTCTTAGAGTTTATGGGTATAATAATATTAAATTTTCTCATAAATTAAATACCTCTATCTCTTTTGATAGTAATAAAGATATCTCTCTAGAGAATATTGTTGCCAATCAGTTAACTACCTTGGGTTTTAATGAAACTATGGCTAATTCATTAACCAAAGAAGAATATAGTTCGTTTTCTGAGAATTTGAAATCAGAATTTAATGTAACCATGTTAAACCCTTTGAGTAATGATCTAAAAGTAATGAGACAATCGTTGCTATTTAGCGGTTTAGAATCTATATCCTATAATCTTAATAGAAAAAATAATTCGTTAAAATTATATGAATTTGGAAAAACATATCATAAGTATGAAAAAGGGTACCAAGAAGACAAACATCTTACAATCTTTGTCTCTGGAGCAAGAACCAAAGATACTTGGACAAGTTTAACCCAAAATTCAGATTTCTTTTATTTAAAAGGTATTGTAATGTCTATTTTAGAAAGAATTGGTGTTACTAATATTAAAACAAGCCCTGTAAAATCTGATGTATTTTCTGAAGGAATTGTTCTCAGTTTAGGAAAAAATAAATTGGTAGAGTTTGGTGTTATTAAGAAAAAAATTCTTAAAGAATTTGGAATTAAGCAAGAAGTTTTATTTGCAGATTTTGATTGGACAAGTATTCTTTCAATTTCAGGTAAAAAGAAAATAAAGGTATCTATGTTGCCAAAGTTTCCATCTGTTAAGAGAGATTTAGCACTTCTGTTAGATCAGAAAATTACCTTTAAAGAAATATACGATCTAGCGTTTCAGTCTGAACGAAATTTATTAAAAGACGTAGGCTTGTTTGATGTTTATCAGGGAGATAAGCTTCCTGAAGGTAAAAAATCTTATGCGGTAAGTTTTGTATTACAAGATAACAATAAGACTTTAGAAGATCGCCAAATAGATAAAATAATGCAAAAATTACAACAGTCATTTGAAAAGAATTTAGGGGCTGTTTTAAGATAATAATAAGCTCCTTTATGGAGCTTTTTTTATAACCAAATATGTACAAACTATTTATTCGTCCATTTCTGTTTTTATTTGATCCAGAAAAGATTCATTATGTTACTTTTTCTCTGATTCGTTTTTTATGTAAAATTCCGTTTGTGCCTAAAATATTTAGAGGATTATATCAAATAGAAGATAAGAGATTAGAAAGAACACTCTTTGGTATTACATTTAAAAATCCAGTAGGTTTAGCAGCTGGTTTTGATAAAAATGCAGTGTTGTATAATGAATTGTCAAATTTTGGTTTTGGCTTTATAGAAATAGGAACCGTAACTCCAATTGGTCAAGAAGGCAATCCCAAAAAACGATTGTTTAGGCTAAAAGATGATGAAGGGATTATCAATAGGATGGGCTTTAATAATGACGGTTTAGAAATAGTTATTGAACAATTAAAGAAAAATAAAGGAACACTTATTATTGGCGGAAATATTGGTAAAAACACACAAACTAGCTCAGAAAACTATACAAGAGATTATGAAGTTTGTTTTAAAGGTTTGCATCCTTATGTAGATTATTTTGTATTAAATGTAAGTTGCCCTAATGTTGGCAGTCACGCAAAGTTAAATGACAAAGCGTATTTACTTGAATTAATTTCTGCAATACAAAAGCTCAACAATCAAGAAACAATTCAAAAACCAATTTTATTAAAAATTGCGCCAGACTTAAACAACAATCAATTAGATGAAATAATAGAATTGGTGGCAGAAACAAAAATTGATGGTGTAATTGCCTCTAACACTTCCACAACTAGAAATAATTTAAAAGCTTCTGTTGGTGTTATAAAAGAAATTGGTAATGGTGGTTTAAGCGGTCAACCAATTAAGGAACAGAGCACTAAAGTAATTCAGTATTTAGCAAGTCATTCTAACAAAGCATTTCCAATCATTGGAGTTGGAGGTATCCACTCTGCAGAAGATGCACTAGAAAAAATAGAAGCAGGCGCAGATTTAGTTCAGGTTTACACTGGTTTTATCTATGAAGGACCAGGATTAATTAAACAAATTAATAAGGCATTATTAAACAAGTATTAGCACACCAATAATGGAGACACTTATATCTTTTATACTAGCTGTATCTATATTGGCAATTTCTCCAGGACCAGATAATATCTTTGTATTAATGCAAAGTGTTGTTCATGGTAAAAAATATGGATTAGCAACCATTATAGGACTAATGACAGGTTGCATTGTTCACACAATTTTCGTAGCCGTAGGTATTTCTACAATAATTAAAGAAAATAACACCATTTTTTTAGTAATTAAAATACTTGGTGCTGTCTATCTTTTGTACCTAGCCTACAAAGTAATTACTGGTGGTTCAGAGATCTCTATGAGTACTGAAAAAATTGACAAAAAAACACCATTTCAATTGTTTAAGATAGGGTTTATTATGAATGTGTTGAATCCTAAAGTTACCCTCTTTTTCTTAGCACTATTTCCTGGGTTTTTATTTTCAGAAATCTTACCAATAAGCCTTCAGTTTTATACTTTAGGAGCGTTGTTTATATTAGTATCATTTGTTATTTTTTCTTTGATAGCTATTCTTGGAGGAACTATTTCAGAGAAAATTAAAACGAGTAAAAATATTGGAGTTTGGTTACAATGGATGCAAGTTTTTGTATTTATTGGAATTGCTGTGTTTATTTTGATTTAACATGAATGCCTTTAAATTGTATCTTTGAATTCATGAACAAAGTAAAAGTTATTGAATGTCCTAGAGATGCCATGCAAGGCATAAAAAGTCATTTTATTTCTACTGAAGAAAAAGCAGGTTATATCAACTCTTTACTAAAAGTTGGTTTTGATACCATAGATTTTGGAAGTTTTGTGTCACCAAAAGCAATTCCACAGATGCGAGATACTGCAGCTGTATTATCAAAATTAGACATCTCTCAAACACAAAGTAAATTATTAGCAATTATAGCCAATGTTAGAGGCGCTAATGATGCTGCTCAATTTGAAGAAATAGATTATTTGGGCTATCCGTTCTCTATTTCTGAGAATTTTCAGATGCGGAATACTCACAAAACAATTCATCAATCTATTGAAGCCTTAGAAGAAATTTTATCAATAGCAATTAGAACAAACAAAGAAGTAGTCGCTTATTTATCTATGGGGTTTGGAAACCCATATGGTGATCCTTGGAATGTTGAGATAGTGGGGGAGTGGACAGAAAAATTATCTAATATGGGGATTAAAATTATATCACTCTCAGATACCATTGGTAGTTCTACTCCAGATGTGATAGAATACTTGTTTTCAAACTTAATTCCTAGTTACCCTAATATTGAATTTGGTGCACACTTGCATACCACTCCAGATTCTTGGCATGAAAAAGTAAATGCAGCATACAACGCAGGTTGCCATCGGTTTGATGGTGCAATTAAAGGATATGGAGGCTGTCCGATGGCAAAAGATGAATTAACGGGCAATATGCCAACAGAAAAACTTCTTTCTTATTTTACAGCACAAAAAGCCATTACTGGAATTAAACCAATGAGTTTTGAAAGTGCTTACAACAAGGCATTACAGATTTTTTAATTTAATACATAAAACCCTTATGAAACAATATAAGTTAATCATACTATTTTTATTTACAATTCTTTTTGTATCCTGTTCATCAGATGATGGTAAGATATCCTTTACAATTTTACAACTAAATGATGTCTATGAAATTTCTTCAATACAGGGAGGAAAGTACGGAGGAATGGCAAGAGTTGAAACTGTTCATCAAGAATTAGTAGCAAAAAACAAAAATACCTTATTAGTGATGGCTGGAGATTTTTTAAATCCCTCCCTACTAGGAACCATGAAACATGAAGGAGTGAGAGTAAGAGGAAAGCAGATGATTGAGGTTATGAATGCTATGAGTTTTGATTTGGTAGCTTTTGGAAATCATGAATTTGATATCCCTAAAAAAGACCTTCAAAAAAGAATGGATGAGAGTAATTTTCCATGGATTTCTTCTAATGTATTTAATAAAACAGCAGATAGTATCAAACAATTTTACCAAGAACTTAGTGGAGTTAAAAGATTGATTAAAGGGTCATTTATAAAAGAAATTTTTGATGAAGACGGTACAAAAATTAAGGTAGGTTTTATAAGTGTCTGTATTCCTTCAAACCCTAAAGACTATGTTTTATATAAAGATATGTTTAGTGCTATTGTTAAAGAATATGAGTCTATAAAAAATAAGGTAGATATAGTTATTGGACTTACACATGTAAAAATAGAACACGATAGAGAAATAGCTAAATTATTGCCAAATATTCCATTAATAATGGGTGGTCATGAGCATACAAACAAAAATGAAATGATTGGTAATGTTCGTATTACAAAGGCAGATGCAAATGCAAAAACTGCCTATATTCATAGCATAAATTACGATAAAAAAAATAAAAACACTATCATTTCTTCCCAATTAAAATCAATTGATACTTCTATCACAGATAATTTAAAAGTCAAATTGGTGGTAGATAAATGGAGTCAAGTAATGGAAGATCAAATATCTAAGATTGTAGAAAATCCGTATGAGATTATCTATACATCAAAAGTTCCGTTAGATGCAAGAGATGCACCAATTAGATCTAAACAAACCAACTTAGGAAATATGATTGCTAGATCAATGGCCTATTCATATGATAATAAGGTTGATTGTTCTATTGTAAATGGAGGTTCTATTAGAATTGATGACCAATTGATTGGAGATATTAACAGTATTGATATTTTTAGAGTTTTACCATTTGGAGGGCCAGTTTTAAAAGTTAAAATGAAAGGAAGTTTATTAAAAAAAGTACTTCAATATGGTGAAAATGCTGCTGGAAGCGGAGCTTATTTGCAACGGAATAATATTCAATTTATAAATAAAACTTTTACCATAAAT
Source organism: Flavobacterium sp. SCGC AAA160-P02 (assembly GCA_000383355.1). GTDB lineage: Bacteria > Bacteroidota > Bacteroidia > Flavobacteriales > Flavobacteriaceae > Polaribacter. The sequence continues at coordinate 79,930 of KB911157.1, forward strand.
AACAAAAAAATTAGCTCTTCAACTATATATACAGTTGCACTAAGTGATTATTTAATGAAAGGTTTAGATATTCCTTTTCTCACTAAAGACCATCCCGATATCATCTCTGTCTTTAATCCTATACCTTCAGAAGTTCCTTTTGATATTAGAAAAGCAGTCATCACTTATTTTAAAACTCAATAATCAACAAGAGGAAGTTTTATTAGTAACTTCCTCTTTCTGATTTAATTTGTGTAAAAATTAAAACATGTATTGCAGTCCTACGTAGGCACCAAAAGGATGTCCAGGTCTTAAACCAGCAGGAACCCTAGATGCAACATATGTTTCATCTAATAAATTTATGATGTTTGCTGAAACAATTACTTTTTTATTGATATGATATTTTCCAGAAAAATCAACAATAAAATTAGAAGCTACCAATTCGTTTAGTGGAATTATTCCTCTTCCGGCTTGAGTTCTAAATTCTCCATTAAAACGACCGTTTAAATTTAGCTCAAATTTTGAATGCTCTAAAGAGACTCCAATATTGAATTGATGCTTTGAGATATAAGGCAATTCATCACCAGCAATAACTTCACCCCATAAATCTGCATCACTACCAAAACTATTTTTAAATTCTGTATTTGTATGGGTGTAACCAAGTGTAAAAGGGAGGCTGTAATCAGATTTGTTAGTTAAGAAATCATAATTTAAAAGTAATTCAAGCCCATTTACAAGAACTTCTCCAGCATTAAATTGGTCTAAAGATCCGCTACCACCAGTGGCAGCTAAATCACTTCCTAGTAGATTACTATAATCATTATAGAAAACAACGGCTTCAGCTTTTAAATTTTTAATATTAAATCTAGTTCCTAGTTCATAGTTAATACTTTCTTCAGGCGCTTGGCCTTCTTGATTTCCTGGAGGAGAAAAACCTTTATGAACCCCACCAAAGACAGATAGGTTATTTGTAAACTTATAATTTGTTCCAATTCCAGGAATAAAAATATTGGCATTGTTTTCTCTTGTAGAGAGATTTACCCCAGTTCTTAACGAATCATTACTACCAAAGTTCTCTCTCTTTAAGGCAATGTTTTCATAACGAATACCGGGAGTAAATGTCCAGTTATTAACTTTTAACCTATAGGTTATAGATGAAGCAAAAGCTTTAGCACTACTAATTCTATTGGCATTAGAACCTGGAGTTCCTGCATTTACTAATTGTAAATCACCATTGTTTACTGTGTAATCATCAATCCACTGAAAACGATCTTCATCATCATAATGATAACGAATACCAATTTCAATATCATGAAAAGCATCACCTTTATACCAATGATAATCTAATTTTGTTTGAACACCTTTAGCCCTATACGTTCTATTGTTAGCTCTTATATTGATAGAATCATCATCATCATCAGAATTAATAGTTCCCTTTACTAAACCTAAATAGTCTGCAAAAGTTGTTAGATTTCCAAACACTTTTCCAATAGATTGTCTATCACCATTAAAAGTAATATAATCTGCTTTATACCAGTTCCTTGTAAAGTAGTTGCTATATGCATTTGTTGTAATTCTAAAATTTTTAGAAAAATCTAAAGTATGTGTTAAAAGAATTTGTTTATGAATGTTTTTCATTAAATCATTACTAGAACCAGCATATCTTTTAAAAGGGTCTACTCCAAAATCTTCATCAGTTAAACCTAAGTATGTTTCATTAGATACCTCATCTGAATATTGAACTTTTGCTTCTAATGATTGTTTAATAGCTGCATTTGGGAAAATATTCATTCTAAACTTAGCAACGATATCATTTTTATTAAAACCAGTATTTTTATCATTCAATAATTTCTTGAATCCATCAGATCCATAATTTAGATATTCAACTGAGTATCCAAAGGCTTTATTATTATCTCCTATAATAGCATGCAGTTGAGATGAATTAAAACTACCGTAACTTGCTTTCACACTTCCTCCAAATGAATCTGGAATTTGATTAGAAATCATGTTAATTGCGCCACCAGTTGTAAAAGGGCCATATTGAATTTGACTACTTCCTTTTAAAACCTCTACAGCTTGCATTCGGGCTATTGTTGGAAAATAGTAAGCAGAAGATGCACTGTATGGTGCTGGAGCTATTAGAATGCCATCTTCCATGATGGTTATTTTTGCACTTCTTTCTGGAGAAGTTCCTCGTAAACTAATGTTTGGTCGTAAACCAAAACCATCTTCTTCATAAATATTTACTCCAGGAACTGATCTTAAAGCTCTATTTACATCTGTAAAACTAAATTTTTTTAATTCTTTAGGAGATAAGAAATAGGCAGAACCTGTTCTGTTTTGTGCAACATATTTATTTCCAAAAATAACATTTGTTTTTAAAATTACTTCATCTAACTTTTGAATAGTATCTGTAACTTTTTTTGTTTTATTTTCTTTGTTTTGAGCAGTGTTACTCAAGGTTATGATAATTAAAAAAAGGAGTATTATTTTCTTCATTTTATTTAGATTAATTATAAATAAATGTTTTTTTTGTGCAAATATAGTACACAAATCTTGACTTCACAAAGCTTATTTAGAATAAATAAAAATAAAATACAAAGATATTGACTATCAGTTATTTAAATAGAATGATTCTTGATAGACGATTTTTAAGAAATATTTTGAATGTATTTTGAATGTATTGTATTTTTGTATTAGTATTAAAATTAAGTATATGCTAAAATCTATAGATTTACACAAAAAGCTAATAGTTGAAAGAGAAAAAAACCTTCACTCCAATAATATTATAGAATGGGTTCAATCAATCTTTAATGAAATAACTGTAACTAATAAATCAGTTTTAGAGAGACTCTCTGCTTCACCTATTAATAAAAACGTTAATACTTTTAATATTGATGAAGTAGATACAAATGCAATTTTTCACATATCTCACATAGAGAAAATATGCATTAATTATCGCCTTCGTTTTTTAGACACAAAATATTTCAAAGGATCTTATCCGGAAATTGTGGTAGACAAGATAACTACATTAGAAAAAAAACATCAAACTATTCTAGATGGTTTTAAGATTATAGCACCCTCTAAATTGTTTCGTTTAGACAAAGCAGATGATCCTCTTTTATTTGCTCCTATGGGGAATGGGTATTATTATTTAATTCACAAATGGGGTACCGATCTTCATCCATTAAGAAAAATTAAATATTGGGGTGTAAAAAACGTAGAAAATTTAGGAATTTCAATCTTTTTGCTAAGTTTACTGTCCACTATTTTAACGAAAAATCTCATTTATGGAGATACCAATCATGTAGGGTATCTATTTATGTTATTTTTATTTTACGTAAAAGGCTATGTAGGAATGTTGTTTCTGTTAGGGGCTTCTTCTGGAAAAAACTTTAGTGAATATTGTTGGCTAAGTAAGTACGATAAAATCACCTAATAATTCTTGCAGTCATTTATTATCATTATTTCCATAAATATTTTGTAAATTTGGCTGCAATTAATTTTAAGTTGATTGCACTATGATTGCTCACGATTCTAAGATACTAGGTGAAGGTTTAACGTATGATGACGTTCTTTTAGTTCCTGCCTATTCTGATGTTCTTCCAAGAGAGGTAAACATTCAAACAAAATTTACTCGAAACATTACAATTAACATTCCTATAGTATCTGCAGCTATGGATACTGTTACCGAATCATCTATGGCAATTGCCATAGCAAGAGAGGGTGGAATAGGTGTGTTGCATAAAAATATGACTATTGAGCAACAGGCACAAGAGGTTAGAAAAGTAAAAAGAGCAGAAAGTGGGATGATCATAGACCCTGTTACCTTGCCATTAAATGCTATTGTTATAGATGCAAAAAATGCCATGCGAGAGCATAAAATTGGTGGAATACCCATTGTAGACGATGCAGGAATATTAAAAGGAATAGTTACTAATAGAGATTTACGTTTTGAACACGACAACGAAAGAGCTATTATTGAAGTAATGACAAAAGAAAATTTAATTACTGCTTCTGTAGGAACCTCCTTAAAAGGTGCAGAATCTATACTACAACAAAATAAAATTGAAAAACTATTAATTGTAGACGATCAATACAAATTAAGAGGCTTAATTACTTTTAGAGATATTACCAAAGTAACACAAAAACCAATTGCCAATAAAGATAGTTTTGGAAGATTACGAGTTGCAGCTGCCTTAGGCGTAACTGGAGACGCTGTAGATAGAGCAGAAGCTTTAGTGAATGCTGGTGTAGATGCTGTAATTATTGATACAGCTCACGGACATACAAAAGGTGTGGTAACTGTTCTAAAAGCGGTAAAAAAATCATTTCCAGAATTAGATGTGGTTGTTGGAAATATTGCAACAGCAGAGGCTGCAAAATATCTAGTAGCAGCAGGAGCAGATGCAGTAAAAGTAGGGATCGGACCTGGCTCTATATGTACAACTAGAGTTGTTGCAGGTGTTGGATTTCCTCAATTTTCTGCAGTCTTAGAAGTTGCAGAAGCAATTAAAGGTTCTGGAGTACCAGTAATTGCTGATGGTGGAATACGTTATACAGGAGATATTCCTAAAGCCATAGCAGCTGGAGCAGATTGTGTAATGTTAGGGTCACTTTTAGCAGGAACAAAAGAATCTCCAGGAGAAACTATTATTTACGAAGGAAGAAAATTTAAATCTTACAGAGGTATGGGTTCAGTAGAAGCCATGAAGCAAGGTTCTAAAGATCGCTATTTCCAAGATGTAGAAGATGATATAAAGAAATTAGTTCCAGAAGGAATTGTTGGAAGAGTTCCTTACAAAGGAGATTTAGATGAAAGTATTCATCAATTTATTGGAGGCCTAAGAGCAGGAATGGGATATTGTGGTTCTAAAGATATAGACACATTAAAAAATACTGGCAAATTTGTTAGAATTACTGCTTCGGGTATTAATGAAAGCCATCCTCATGATGTAGCTATTACTAAAGAAGCTCCAAATTATAGCAGGAGATAATATTTGAAAACATATCAAAAAAAAGAGAAGCGAAAGCTTCTCTTTTTTTTTTGGTAATATTTAGTCAGAAAATTACTTCTTAGATGGCGGTGGCATTTTTACACCCAATTTAGCCATTACTTTTTCTGTAATGTCAAAAGCTTCGTCTATGTATGCAAATTCATTACCAGAAGAAGTTAAAACTTGTGTAAAACCTTCAGCTTTTGCTACTTCAGTAATAGCTTCCCCTAAAATTTTATACAATGGATTCATTAACTGATCTCTTTTAAGATTTATTAAACTATTTCCATTTTGCTGACTTTTTTGCAAGTCTTGTTCCAATTCATTAATTTCTTCAACTTTAATTTTCTTAAAGTTATCTGAAAGACTAGGATCTAGTTTTTGAAATGCAGCTACTTTAGCATTGTAGTCTGCTAATTTAACTTGATAAGAAGAGTCTAATTTTGTGGCATAGACATTTAAATCACTTAGAACATTTTTAGCCTCTGGCATCAAACCAACTATGAATTCAGAATTGATAGTTCCAACCTTTGTTTGTGCGTTTGCAAAAAAACCTGCAAAGCAAAGAACAATTACTAATATTTTACTTTTCATTTGTTTGTATAATTTAGGCAAAGATAAAAAAGTGATTGACTTTTAAAAATATTATACTCTTTAAAAATAGTTAAATAACAGCTTTTATTGATTTTATGATATTTTCTAGATCTTCTTCAAAATCAAACCATAAAATGTCTGTATCTTTTCTAAACCAAGTTAATTGTCTTTTAGCAAATCTTCTAGTGTTCTTTTTTATTTCTTCTATGGCAAATTCTTTGGTGATTTCTCCATCAAAAAAAGTAAATAACTCTTTGTAACCAACTGTTTGTAATGCATTTAAGTTTCTATGAGCGTATAATAGTTTGGCTTCTTCAAGCAATCCTTGAGCTATCATTAGATCTACTCTATAATTTATCCTATCGTAGATTTTTTGACGATCTGCATGTAAACCAATAGTAATTGAGTTAAAATTTCTTTTCCCTATGGCTTTTCCTATAAAACTAGAATATGGGAGCTTTGTTGCTATACAAATTTCCAGAGCTCTTATAACCCTTTGAGGATTGTCTAGCGCAATGGTTTTATATGTTTGTAAATCTAATTCTTTGAGTTGCTGTTGCAAAGGAATGATTCCTTCAGTTTCAAGAATATGTTTTAAACCTACTCTTACGGAAGGGGCAACTTCGGGAAAATCGTCAAAACCCTTTAAAACCGCTTGTGCATACAAGCCACTTCCTCCCACCATAACAACAATGTCATGTTTTTGAAATAGTTTCCCTAGAGTTTGTAGCGCATCTTTTTCAAATGATCCAACATTATAATCATTAAAAATACTTCTATCCTGAATAAAATGATGAGGAACAGTTGCTAATTCTTCTCTACTAGGCACAGCAGTACCAATGGTCATTTCTTTAAAAAACTGTCTAGAGTCACAAGAAATAACTTCTGTGCTAAAGTGTTTAGCCAGTAAAATACTTAAGGAGGTTTTGCCTATAGCAGTGGGCCCTATAATGCTGATTAGTGTTTTGTTTTTAGAAGTCATTTTACACCTTATTCATTGAGTTTATCTCCACAATGATAACAATATTCAGCACCATCTTGATGTGTATCTCGTAAACAGTTTGGGCAACCTTGTGTGTTTGTAGGAATTGTTGATTTCATAATTTCAGCACCAACTATTCCTGTAGGAATTGCAATAATAGCATAACCTAAAATCATAATAGCACTAGCAATTAACTGTCCTAATGGAGTTCCAGGAGCAATATCTCCATACCCCACAGTAGTTAATGTTACAATTGCCCAATATACACTGGTTGGAATACTTGTAAAACCATTTTCAGAACCCTCAACCATATACATGATGGTTCCTAAAATAATACATAGAATTAACACAAAAAATAAGAATACAGCTATTTTTGCTCTACTAGATCTTAGGGCTAAAAGTAGTTTATTAGATTCACCAATATAACGTGTTATTTTTAATATTCTAAAAACCCTCAGAAGTCTAAGCGCTCTTAATGCAGCTAGATTATGACTTCCAAGTAAAATTAGAGAGACATATTTTGGAATGGTTGATAAGAGATCTATTATCCCATAGAAGCTAAAAATATAATTCCATGGTTTTTTAACAGAAATAATACGCAGAATATATTCTATTGAAAATAAAATAGTAATAACCCATTCTGCAATGTTTAAAAAGGTACCATAGGTATTATTAATACTTTCTATGCTTTCTAGCATTACAAATAGAATACTAGCTAGAATGGCAATGAGTAAGATTACATCAAAAAACTTTCCAGCTTTTGTATCTGCTTCATAAATTACTTCATGAATTCGGTGCTTCAAGGATGTTTTATTTTTGGGTGTTGTATTCAAAAAATGATATTATAGTTTCACAAGATACTACAAATTAATTTTCTTTAGTAGAGACGATATCTGGTGTCTTATTAATAAATTATTGTATTGATTTTTTTTAATGAGTTTTCAAAAACGTTTGATTTTTAAACCCGTATTATTTTTCAAATAATTTTTAACAATAGTTCTTGCCAATTCTTTGTGCTCAATAGGTGTAAGTAGAGATTTCAAAATTGCTATTTGTGATTCTTGAAAAGATAAATTTGTGTAACCATAGCCAATAACTTCATCTTTTTCAACTAAAATAAGAGCATTCTCATCTATTTCTCGCCCCTTTAGTTGAAGAATAAAGTCTGGATGAGCAAAGTGCTGATCTATTAATTTCTTCTTCTTATTGAAATTATATTTTGGTTGCAAAGTTTCTAATTCTATATGGTATTTTAATCTATTAAATAATTCATTTCCAGTAAATTGGTAGGTTACAGTATCTACTCTTTCTTGAATTTTTATAGCGCGTTTGCTTTGTTTGATAAAAAGTTTGGTAACCTCAGATTTTAGGTTGTGTCCTCTTCCAATAAAAATAACCTTACCATCTGCATTGTGTATATAATAGATACCCATTTTATCTGGGATAGCATCTAAAATGGCATTCATTTTATCTTTTACATCTCTATTGTCAAAGTATTTAATAGAGTTTTGTACAATTTCTTTATTGTTGTCTTTGTCTAATAGTAACTTAAACAATTGAACAGTGGCTAATGCATCTCCAGAAGCTCTATGTCTATCACTCATTGGAATTCCTAGTGATTTGCATAATTTCCCTAGACTATATGAATTTTCATCAGGAATTAATTTTCTACTCAATTCTACTGTACAAATAGAATTTCTTTGGTAGTCAAACCCCAATCTATCAAATTCTGTTTTTAATATTCTGGCGTCAAATTCAGCATTATGAGCCACTAAGGTTACATCTTTTGTGATTTCAACGATGCGTTTGGCAACTTCAAAAAACTTAGGAGCATTTCTAAGCATTTTGTTGTTAATACCTGTAAGTTTTACAACAAATTCTTGAATTGGTTTCTCTGGATTTACAAGGCTTACAAACTGGTCTACAGTAGTATGTCCGTCAAATTTATAAATAGCAATTTCTGTAATGCCTTCCTCATTAAATTTCCCTCCAGTTGTTTCTATGTCTAAAATTGCGTACAAATCTTATGTTATGTAATTTCTAGCACCAAATATAGAGCTACCAACTCTAATCATAGTACTACCGTTTCTAATACCTATTTTATAATCTCCACTCATACCCATAGAGAGTATTTTAAGATTTGGGTGTTGAGGTTGGTTTTGCTCAAAAAAAGATTTTAACAATGAAAACTCTTCATGTAAAATAGTCTCGTCTGAGGTAAATGTTGCCATTCCCATAAAACCAGCAATGTTTATGTTTGTGAGGTTTTTTAACTCCTCAGCATGTAAAATAGTTGAAATTTCTTCATATGGTAAGCCAAACTTTGTTTCCTCTTTTGCAATTCTCACCTGTAATAAACAACTGATAATTCTATCGTGCTTTTTAGCTTGCTTATTAATTTCTTTTAATGTTTTAAAACTGTCTACACCATGAATTAAATCAACAAAATGAGCCATGTATTTCACCTTATTACTTTGTAGATGCCCAATCATATGCCATTGAATATCTTTTGGTAAGGCGTCATACTTAGCTACCATTTCTTGTATTTTATTTTCTCCAAAAACCCTCTGACCAGCATCATAAGCTTCCTGCAAATCAGCAATTGGTTTGGTTTTAGAAACCGCTACCAAGACAACGTCATCTGAAATTGACGCGTTTATTTTTTCTAAATTATCTTTTATATACTTCATAATTAAAATTCATACATGGTTAACCCACTTCTTAATTTGGGCTCAATATAGCTAGTTTTTGGTGGCATTATTAATTTTGCATCTGCAATTTCTTTCATTTCTTCTATGGTAATTGGCAGCATTCCAAAACCAACCTTAAAGGTGCCATTGTCTACGTTAGATTTTAGTGATAGCGTGTCTAATTTATTATTAGTATAACCAATGCGATTGTTGTTCTGTAAGTCTTTTATTCCTAAGATTGGTTGTAAGATGGTTCTGTACAAAATCTCTGTATCTAATTTACTTAGCGCATCAGAGTAATTATAGACGCCATTCTTAAGTTGTAATGTAAAAAATTTACCATTTAAATACATGCTAAATTCATGTTTTTTTGTGGGTGTTTTAAAATGAGAGCCATGGTTTTTTATAATAAAACTTGTTTCTAATTTAGAGAAGAACTCTTTATCAGTATAGCCGTTTAAGTCTTTTATAAAACGATTAAATTCTGAAATATTTAAATTAGATTCTGGAATCAAATAACTCATAAAATAATTATAATTTTCTGTTCCTTTATGTTCTGTGTTTTCTACTTGTAAGTCCTTTTTTAATAGGGCAGAGGAGGCACTTCTATGATGCCCATCTGCAATGTATAGTGCATCTTTTTTGTTAAAAAAAGAAGTGATTTTTTCTATATTCTCTGAATCTTGAACTAGCCACAAACGATGCAACCTTTTATCAGTTGTTGAAAATTCATATTCTGGTCTTTCTCTTTTTATTGTATGAAGTAAATTATCAAAAGCCACATCATCTTCATACATTAATAAAACAGGTTCTGCATTAAATCCAGTAGCTTTTAAATAAGTTTCAAATAATTGCTCTCTTTTTTTTATTGTCCCCTCATGTTTTTTTATGTGTCCATTGGTATAATCATCTACTGCTGTTGCAGCAATTATTCCACAAAATGAGTTAAGAGAATCAGAGCTTTCATACACATAAAATGTAGGAGAGTCTTCTTTAATAAAGATACCGTTCTCTTTAAATTCTATGTAGCGATCATGCACCATTTGAAAACGCTGTTCACTAGATATTTCTTGTGGATGCTTGTATCCTGGATGTATGATGTGTAAAAATGTAAACGGATTAAAGTCTAGCTTGGATCCTAATTCTGCAGGTGTGTAAGCTTCGTAAGATTTAGAAGATACTAGGGCTACTTTATCTCTGCTTGGTCTTACTGCTTTAAAAGGTTTTACAATGGCCATTACTAGTGTTAATTTGAAAAAAAATTACTTAAAATCACAATCAATTTAACTTAATTATGTGCTAAGTAATCTACTATGCTTTTAATAATGCGATGATTTGTGTTGCTAATTCTGTTCCTATTCTATCTTGTGCTTCTATTGTAGCAGCACCAATATGAGGAGTTAGAGACAATTCTGGATTCATTAATAACTGAATTTCAGGAGCTGGTTCTTTTTCAAAGACATCCAATCCTGCAAACCTTACTTTTTCGGTTTCAATGGCATTAATTAACGCCATCTCATCAATAACACCTCCTCTTGCAGCATTTACAATACCAACACCAGTTTTCATCTTTTCAATTTCTTTTTTTCCAATAACATAACTTTCTTGAACCGGAACATGCAAACTAATAAAGTCGCTTTCTTTTAATAAAGTATCTAAATCTGTGGTTTCTATAGGAATGGTAATACGCTGGCCGTTAAAAAATTCTACAGTAATAGGAGCACTTTCTGTAAAGTGATCATTGGCAATAACTTCCATACCCAAGCCTAAGGCAATTTTAGCAACTTCTTGACCTATTCTCCCAAAACCTATAATCCCAATTTTTTTTCCTCTAAGTTCAGATCCTGAAGCATATGCTTTTTTTAAATCTTTAAAACGTGAATCTCCTTCTAAAGGCATTTCTCTATTTGATTGATGTAAGAAACGAACCATTCCAAAGAGGTGAGCAAAAACCAATTCTGCTACAGAACTAGAAGATGCAGCAGGGGTATTAATGACATGCAAGCCTTGGTCTTTTGCATAATCAACATCAATATTATCCATACCAACACCACCTCGTCCTATTAATTTAATACTAGGACAGGCATCTATTAATTCTTGTCTTACCTGTGTAGCACTTCTAACCAATATGGCATCTATTTGATGCTCATTAATAAATTTTTCTAATTGAACTTGAGCAACTTTTGTAGTAATTACTTCAAACCCGCCTTGTTGTAGCGCGTCTATTCCACTTTGTGAAATTCCGTCGTTTGCTAATATTTTCATCTTTAGTCTCCGCAGTAGCGGTTGTCTTTTAATTATGCTTTTCTTTCTAACTCTTGCATGGTATCTACCAAAGCCTGAACACTAAATAATGGCAAGGCGTTGTACATACTTGCTCTGTAGCCACCAACACTTCTATGACCATTTAATCCATTAATTCTTGCTTCCTTCCAGAGCGTATCAAAACGATCTGTTAAGGCGTTGTCTTGTAACGAAAACGTAGCATTCATAATGCTTCTATCTTCTTTTGCCACTACACCAGAAAATAATGGATTTCTGTCAATTTCTCCGTATAACAAATCAGCTTTCTTCTGATTTACTTTTTCAATGAAAGGTATTCCTCCCAGATTTTTTAACCATTCTAATGTTAACATAGAAACATAAATAGGAAATACTGCTGGAGTGTTAAACATACTCTCTTTTCCTAAATGCACTTTATAGTTTAACATAGAAGGAATTGTTCGTTCTACTTTTCCTAAAATATCTTCTTTTATAATAATAACTGTAGTACCAGCTGGTCCCATATTTTTTTGAGCTCCTGCATAAATTAAGTCAAATTTTGAAAAATCTAATTGACGTGAAAAAATATCGGAACTCATATCGCAAATTAGAGGAATCTCTAGTGATGGAAAATCTTTAATTTGGGTTCCAAATATGGTATTGTTGCTAGTACAGTGAAAATAATCTGCATCTGAAGGAATATCATATCCTTTAGGGATGTAGGTAAAATTTTTATCTTTTGAAGAAGCAACTTCAACTAATTCTCCAAATAACTTAGCTTCTTTGATTGCTTTATCTGACCAAGTACCTGTATTTAAATAGGCAGCTTTCTTGTTTAATAAGTTGTAGGCAGCCATTAAAAACTGAGTACTTGCTCCTCCTTGTAGAAACAGTACTTGGTAGCCCTTATTTTCTAATCCTAGCAATTCTAAGGTAAGTGATTTCGCGTTCTCCATCACAGCTACAAAAGGGGTGCTTCTGTGAGATATCTCTAGTAATGAAAGATCGTCATTATTAAAATCGATAACTGCTTTTGAGGCTTGTTGTAAGACTTCCTCAGGTAAGATACATGGTCCGGCACTAAAGTTGTGTTTTTTCATTTTGTCTTGATTTTCAAGTGGCAAATTTCTAAAAAATTTATGAATATGATGCCTTTATAAATTAAATTTTAGATAAAAACTGAATGGTATTTACTCCATCAGCATAGTCCCATAATTTTGGATGTTGTGTTTGACCAAACTTCACTTCATTTTTAATAAAGTTATTGGCTACAATACATTGTATATTTTCAGATTCTGCATGAATTTTTATTTTTAAATCATTCAGATTGTCATAATATTCATAAAAAATAGTGGCAATAGGAGAAGCAAAACTTTCGTCTTCTTTAATCATTAAAAATCCATTTTCTAAGATAGAAAACTCACTCATTAGATAGACGGCCTTGTTATAATCGTAATTGTTGGCATATTTTGCATTGTTAATAATTTCATGTTGCTTGTACATGCCTTGAAAGAATTGATCAAAATTATATCCTTTTGGCACAAACAATTTAGAAACGCTTCTGCATCCTAGCCCAAAATAACGAAAAATATCATTACTTAAGTTTTCAAAATCATCACTAGATTCAGTTCCAGTAATAACTGCAACAGAATTTCTATTTTTACGAATAATAGAAGGTTTGTTTTTAAAATAATACTCAAAATAGCGAGTAGTATTGGTGCTTCCGGTTGCTATTACAGCGTCAAACCCTGTTAGTTTTTCCTCTGTGAATGATATTTTTCCTTTAAATGATTTTTCAGCATATTCTAAATATTTAGCTAAAAAGGGTATCAGATGTTTGTCATTTGATGACTGTTTTACCAATACCGAATGTCCAGAAATTAGCACCGATAAAAAATCATGAAAACCAACTAAAGGAATGTTTCCAGCCATTACAATGGCCACAGTTTTTGAAGTACTTTCTTCAATGGTTTCTTTTGAGATCCAGCTAACTAAATTTTCTTTTGTTAAAGCATGAGCCCAGTTCTCTAAAGAAAAAAGAATAGATTCTTTGGTAAACCAAGAGTTGTATTGTTCTGCTAATTTTATTTGATGAATAAAACCATCATAAAATAATTCGTTGTGTAAAACGGTCTCTTTTTTTTCAATTTTGTTTGAAGAGAACTGACTTAAAAAATTACCTAATGCTGCAAAAGCATCAATTCTATTTTGAATACTACTCATTTATTTTGGTTGCTACCTTTTTAGGGTTTATTTTTGCAATGCAAAGTTACACAAACTAAAGAGAATAAAGATGGCTATCATCATAACAGACGAATGTATAAATTGCGGGGCTTGTGAACCCGAATGCCCTAACACAGCCATTTACGAAGGTGCTGATGATTGGAAGTTTTCTGACGGAACAGATTTAACCGGAAATGTAGTATTACCCAACGGAAAATCTGCTAATTCTGATGACGAGCAAGAACCTATTTCTGATGAGATCTACTACATAGTAGCAGATAAATGTACCGAGTGTGTTGGTTTTCACGAAGAACCTCAGTGTGCAGCTGTATGCCCTGTAGATTGTTGCGTGCCAGATGAAAACAATGTAGAAACACAAGAAGAACTATTAGGGAAGCAAAAATTCATGCATCAAGAATAGTTAGTTATCCCTGTCGTTCTTCAATACTTACAAATTTACAGCTGTCTAATTATCCGCTTCATTCAAACGTAACTTTTAATTGATTGTTAATTTAAACCTATTATAAAAATATCATAATAGTTGAAGAATTCTTTCAATTAAAATTCATTAAAGAGAAAGAATAACAATTATATTTGCAATCTCAAAATTATAGTATATGAAAGCTGGAATTGTAGGATTACCCAACGTAGGAAAATCTACCTTATTTAATTGTTTATCTAATGCAAAAGCACAAAGTGCTAACTTTCCTTTTTGTACAATAGAACCAAATATAGGAGTTGTAAACGTACCAGATACTCGTTTAGAGAAATTAGAAGAGTTGGTAAATCCTGAAAGAGTATTGCNAGCAACTGTAGAAATTGTAGATATTGCAGGCTTGGTAAAAGGAGCAAGTAAAGGAGAGGGTTTGGGAAATCAGTTTTTAGCAAATATTCGTGAGACAGATGCTTTATTGCATGTGTTGCGTTGTTTTGATAATGATAATATCATACATGTAGATACTTCAATTGATCCTGTAAGAGACAAAGAAACTATTGATATTGAATTACAATTAAAAGATTTAGAAACAGTTCAAAAACGTTTAGAGCGTGTAAAAAGAACTGCAAAAACAGGAAATAAAGAAGCGCAAGCAGAATTAGTAGTGCTACTAAAAGTAGAAGAAACCTTGCTTAAAGGAATTTCTATTAGGGCTATTAACTTTAATGAGAAAGAACAAGAATTTGTAACTTCTTTACAGTTTATAACAGCGAAGCCTGTTTTGTATGTGTGTAATGTAGATGAGAATTCTGCAGTTACAGGAAATGCATATGTAGATAAAGTAAACGAAGCAGTAAAAGGCGAAAACGCAGAGGTTATTGTATTAGCTGTAGGAACAGAGGCAGATATTACAGAATTAGAAGATTATGAAGAGCGACAATTATTCCTAGAAGACATGGGATTAGAAGAAGCAGGTGTATCTAGATTAATTCGTTCTGCATACACATTATTAAATCTTCAAACGTATTTTACAGCGGGTGTAAAGGAGGTTAGAGCCTGGACGATACCTATTGGAGCTACAGGGCCACAAGCAGCTGGAGTAATTCATACCGACTTTGAAAAAGGATTTATTCGAGCAGAAACTATTAGTTATGAAGACTATGTGACTTATGGTACAGAAGCTAAAGTAAAAGAAGCTGGTAAAATGAGAGTGGAAGGAAAAGAATACGTGGTGAAAGACGGAGATGTTATGCATTTTAGATTTAACGTTTAGGCGAGTGCTAAACACTTAGAAAGACTAAGTATCATTTTAAGATTTTATATATAAAAAAAGCCTGTTGCATAGCAACAGGCTTTTTTAGTTATTTTAGTAGTAACTACCCCTTGTAAAAAGGCAATTTTATAATCGTTGCAGGGATCTGTTTTTTTCGAACTTGAATAAAAATTTCATTTCCTGGTTTTGAAATTTCTTTGGGTACATATCCCATTCCAATACCTTTACTTAGAGATGGGCTCATCGTACCAGAAGTTACAATTCCTATTTCTTTTCCATCAGCATCCACAATTTTATAATCATGTCTTGGAATACCTCTTTCAGTTAATTCAAATGCAACTAGTTTTTTGGTTATTCCAGCTTCTTTTTGAGCTTTTAAATTCTCTGAATTTACAAAGTCTTTTGTAAACTTTGTAATCCAACCCAAACCTGCTTCAATAGGAGAAGTAGTATCATTAATATCATTTCCATACAAACAATAGCCCATTTCTAAACGCAGGGTATCTCTAGCAGCTAAGCCAATTGGCTTAATTCCATAAGGATCTCCAGCTGCAAATACTTGTTTCCAAACTTCGGCTACTTGCTCATTTTTTACATAGATTTCAAACCCACCAGAACCTGTATAACCCGTTGCTGAAATGATAGCATGTTCTGCACCAGCAAAATCAGCAATTTTAAATGTATAAAATGAAATTTCTGCTAAATCAATAGATGTTAATGATTGCATTGCTTCAATAGCTTTGGGTCCTTGAATTGCTAACAAAGAATAGCTATCAGATAGATCTTTTAATTCTGCACCAATAGTTTGATTGTGTTTTTGAATCCAATTCCAATCTTTGTTAATATTAGAGGCATTTACAACCAGTAAGTAGGTTTGTTCTTTTAAACGGTAGCAAATTAAATCATCTACTATTCCACCAATATCATTAGGCAAACAAGAATACTGTGCATCACCAATTGCTAGTTTAGATACATCATTAGACGTTACTTTTTGAAGTAAGGTTAAGGCCTCTGTTCCTTCTACTAAAAACTCACCCATATGACTTACATCAAAAACACCAACAGCACTTCTAACGGTTAAATGTTCTGCTGTTACTCCTTCATACTGTACGGGCATATTGTATCCTGCAAAAGACACCATTCTTGCTCCTAATGATTCATGAATATGAGTTAATGCTGTATTTTTCATTACTTATTTTTTGTTTGTTGATTCTTCTGCAAATGTATTGAAATTTCAGATAAAACTATATCGTTTTCGATAGCAAAACTTATGTTAATAAGTGAGTGAATTTTAAGAAATAATAGTAGTTTTGGAACTCTATTAAGAAAAGATCTTTATGAAGAAGCTAGTTTTAGTATTGTTTATCGTTTTTTTTCACATTGTTGGATTTTCTCAATCCACTAAACCAACAGATTATTTATCTAAAGAATTTCACAAAAGCAGGAGAGATGTAATCCGTTCTAAGATGCCAGAAAACTCTATTGCAGTGATCTTTGCCAATCCAATAAGAAATAGAGCCAATGATGTTGATTATATCTTTCATCAAGATCCAAATTTTTACTATTTAACTGGTTATAGAGAACCAAATGCTATCTTACTTCTTTTTTCTGAAAATCAAACAGATGAGTTTGGTGTAGACTATAATGAAATTTTATATGTACAAAAACGTGATCAAAGAGCTGAAATGTGGAACGGTAAACGACTGGGAGTTGAAGGCGCTATTAGTGAGTTAGGCTTTTCTAAAGCTATGAATGCAGATGACTTTATAAATTCAACTATCAATTTCAAAAAATTTGAGGCTGTTTTTATTGAAAAATTTAATGATGATTACCGAAATTTAACAGGAGTAGATATTTTTGATTTAGTAAAAACTTTTAAAGTAAAATCTGGCTATGATCCTTCTCTTTTTTTATCTAGAATGAAAGAATATATTTATAGTAATATTGCAGAAACTCCTGTAGAAAGTAGTGCAAATGTAATCCGTATCATAGACAGGCTAGCATCTAGATCGTCAGAAATAAAAAATGATGATTTATTAAACACCTATAAATCTGCTACAACCGCTGATTTAAAAAAAGAGATTAAACAAAAAATAATAATTGCCCTACAACCAAAAACAAACATCAATATAGATTTTTTATCGTCAACTTTGGCAACCATGAGAGAAGTTAAAACCTCAGAAGAACTTCGCTTACTAACCAAAGCTATTAGAATTTCGGCTGTGGGTCAGGTAGAAGTAATGAAAGCTATGAAACCCCATATGTCTGAAACAGAACTACAAGGAATCCATGAGTTTGTGTACAAAAAGTATGGTGCAGAATATGAAGGCTATCCTTCTATAGTAGGAGCAGGAAATAATGGCTGTATTTTACACTATATAGAAAATAATAAATCGAAGATAGATAATGAATTAGTTTTAATGGATCTAGGAGCAGAATATAGAGGTTATACTGCAGATGTTACTAGAACTATTCCTGCTAATGGGAAGTTTTCAACAGCGCAGAAAGAAATTTATGATTTGGTTTATGAAGCACAAGAGGCAGGAATTGCTAATTACATTATAGGAACCTCAATGGCAACACCAAATTTAGCTGCAAGAAAAATTATTAATGAAGGATTGTTTTCACTAGGAATTATTTCATCTATTGATGAAAAACATAATTATTTTCCACATGGTACTTCTCATCATATTGGATTAGACGTTCATGACCCCGGTAATTACAGAAACTTTGAAGAAAACATGATTGTTACCATGGAACCAGGTATCTATATTCCTGAAGGTAGTAATTGTGATAAAAAATACTGGGGAATCGGCATTCGTATAGAAGATGATATTTTAGTGACAAAAAATGGTCCTATTAACCTTTCTGCTGAAGCGCCAAGAACAACAGAAGAAATAGAATTAATGATGGCTAAGAAATCTGTTTTAGATGAATTTATTTTACCAAATTTAGATAATTAATGTCAAAAACAGCCATCATTATAGGTGCTACAGGTCTAACAGGAGGCTTACTTTTAAATAAGTTAATTGCTGATGATAGATACGATACAATAAAGCTCTTTTCTAGAAGCTCTGTTAACAATAATTCAAAAAAAATTAAAGAATTCATCATAGATTTGTTGGAGTTACAAAATCACAAAAATGATTTTATAGCTGATGAGGTGTTTTGTTGTATTGGAACAACCAAGGCTAAAACAAAGGATCAATCTGTTTATAAAATAATAGATTATGGCATTCCTTTAAAGGCAGCAAGATTAGCAAAAGAAAATAAAATTCAACAATTTTTAGTTATTTCTTCCATGGGAGCAGATGCATCTAGTGCTATTTTTTACAATAGAACAAAAGGAGAAATGGAACGTGATGTTTTAAAACAAAAAATACAACGAACCTATTTGTTAAGACCATCTTTAATAGGAGGTAAGCGCAACGAGTTTAGATTTGGAGAATACATTGGCAAAATTGTCATGACATTTTTAAATCCTATACTTATTAGAAATTTAAAAAAATATAGGATGATTAATCCCGAGAAAATTGCAACTTGCATGTTGTTATTAGCAAATGGTACTAAGAAGTATTCAATAATTAGTTCAGATGAAATAGAACGTATTTATGAGCAAAGATCAACCAAATAATCCGTTACACGGAATAAAATTAGCCACCATGTTAGAGCAATTATATCTAGAATATGGCTGGGAAGAATTAGGGACTATTTTAAATATAAACGCTTTTAAGAACAATCCTACGTATAAATCTAGTTTAAAGTTTTTAAGAACAACACCATGGGCTAGAGCAAAAGTTGAAAACTTATATTTAAAAACAATGATTGATTAGCTTGATATAATTTTCAAAATAGTTTCTTTTGTCAATGGTTTTCCATTGGCAATTTTTTTGATGTTATCAAAGCTAAAAACAAAATCACAGTCTTTGTTGTAATTAGAGCAGCCGTAGGCATTTTTACCCTTAATTACCGTTCCTTTCTTACATTTTGGACAAGAAATGGCATTGGAGGTTTGCTCCACTATTTTCTTTGGTTCTAAGGTAAATTTAAATGCTTCATTAAATCGAATTAATCCTTCAACTTTTCCAGTTTCAGTTTTAAATCCTTTTAAATTGGTAGTAGATTTTTTCTCTAACAAACGAAGTAATTGATTTTCTGAAATCTTCTTTCCTAAGAATTCAAAGGGCATCACAAAATTACAAGTCTTATTAAATTCTGAGCAACCAAAAGCTGTTGATCCTTTTAATAAAGTTCCTGAATTACATTTTGGACATGTTTTACCCGTAACAAGTTTTTTTTGTGTTACTTGTTGAGTTATCTTTTTGTTTGAGGAAGAAGCTGTCGAAGCCTTAACTGAGGTATGAGAAATTCTAGTTTTAGTAGTATTTGATCTAACTTCATACACCAACTCTTCTACCATTTTTTTCATGTTTTTGATAAAAGTTCCGGCATTAAATTCTCCACGTTCTATTTCTTTTAATCTTTTTTCCCAACGCCCAGTTAGTTCAGCAGATTTTAACAATTCGTTGTCTATTAAATCTATCAAATCAATTCCTATTTGGGTGGGCAGCACCAGCTTCTTTTTACGTTCAATATATTTTCGCCTAAACAACGTTTCAATGATGCTTGCTCTAGTAGAAGGTCTTCCAATTCCGTTTTCTTTCATTAATTCCCGCATTTCATCGTCATCTACTTGCTTTCCTGCAGTTTCCATGGCCCGTAATAAACTAGCTTCGGTAAAGTTTCTTGGCGGTTTTGTTTCTTTCTCTAAAAATGAAGGTTCATGGCTTCCTTTTTCACCTTTTTCAAATGCAGGCAAAGTTACTTGTTGATTTATTTCTTTTTTTATGGAACTCTCTTCTTTTTCAAATACAACTCTCCAGCCTTTGGTTAAAATTTCTTTTCCTGTTGTTTTAAAGGTAACTTCAGCAGCTTTTGCCAAAACGGCTGTGTTTGAAACATCAGAATCTGGGTAAAAAACACCAATAAATCTTCGAGTGATGATGTCATAAACTTGCTGCTGATTGTACTGTAAATTTCCTTGAATACCTGTTGGAATGATTGCGTGGTGATCTGTGACCTTTTTATCATCAAAAACACGTTTAGATTTCTTTATTTTACTTCCTAAAAGTGGTTGCGTTAGTTGGCTATAGTTTGTTAATTTTGATAGTATTCCAGAAATTTTAGGATACACATCATTTGGTAAAAAAGTAGTATCAACTCTAGGGTAGGTAACTACTTTCATTTCGTATAATTTTTGCACCATTTTTAAGGTCTCATCTGCAGAAAATCCAAATTTATTATTACAATACACCTGTAAGCCTGTTAAATCAAATAATTTTGGTGCGTATTCTTTTCCTTTCTTTTTGGTAACAGAAACAATTTCAAAATCAGATTCTTTCACTTTATCGGCTAAAACCTGTCCGTCTGCTTGTTGAAGAAAACGACCATCTTCATAATTAAAAAGGGTGTTTCTATAGGTAGTTTGTAATTCCCAATAAGGTTGAGGCTTAAAACTGTTAATTTCTTTAAAACGATTTACCAACATAGCTAAGGTTGGAGTTTGCACCCTCCCAACAGATAGTACTTGTTTGTATCCGCCATACTTTACAGTATATAAACGTGTTGCATTTAAGCCTAACAGCCAATCTCCAATGGCTCTAGAAAAACCAGCATAGTATAAATTGTCATATTCTTCTGAGGGTTTTAAATTCTTAAATCCTTCTTTAATAGCTTCTTCTGTAAGAGAAGAAATCCACAAACGTTGGACTTTTCCTTTGTAATTACACTGATTTATTACCCATCGTTGAATGAGTTCTCCTTCTGTTCCAGCATCACCACAATTAATCACTACTGTTGCTTTCTCAAATAAAGATTTTACAATATTAAATTGTTTTTTTATGCCTGCATCTCCAGTAACTTTCGTATTGAAACGTTCTGGCAGCATGGGTAAATTATTCAAATCCCAACTTTTCCAGTGAGGTTTGTAATCTTTAGGCTCTAATAAGGTACATAAATGCCCAAAAGTATAGGTCACAGCATAGCCATTTCCTTCGTAGAAACCATCTCGTTTGGTATTGGCTCCTAGAATGTTAGCAATCTCTCTAGCAACGCTAGGCTTTTCTGCAATACAAACTTTCATTTATAAATTTACTGTAGTTGAAATGTATGAAATATCTAAAAAATCACTTTTTCAAATGCCAATCTTTTGGCATTATAATCGGTGAAGATAATGCCGCAATATACATAACCTAATTTTTTAATCAGAGATTGCATTTCGTGATTATCTTCATGAGTGTCAATCTTAAGACTTTTAATATTTTTATTTAGTAATTGTTGATGAAAGCTTTTTAATACAAAAGTAGCAATTCCTGAATTTTTATATTCTTTTCCAATAGCTAATCTATGAATTACTCCATATGTTTCAGATTCGGGAACTAGCCATTTTCCTTCAATTATTTTATAAGTAGGTTCTGGATGAATGGTAAACATAGCTGTTGCTATAATGGTTTGTTCATTATTTAATACAACATAGCTTTCATTATTAGTAACATCGTTTTCTATTTGTTCCTTGTTGGGATAGCCATTTTGCCATTGGTCTATTTTAAGAAATGCCAAATGAGCTTTAGCAGCCTCAATAATTTGTACAATAGAAGAAATATCTGCAGGAGCAGAAGGTTGTAATCTCATAAAATTATTTTCACATAAAAAAGATAAAAATAGTAAGATTAGGGTCTAAAATTCAATAATCTCTTGATTTTTTATAAGATCTTCAAAGGTTTCTCTTTTACGAATTAAATAATCATTCTTTTCATAAATCATTACTTCTGCAGGTCTGTACCTTGAGTTGTAATTTGAAGCCATAGAAAAACAGTAGGCCCCAGCGTTTTGAAAACATAAAATATCACCTTCAGAGATTTCACTAATTCTTCGGTTAGAACCAAAAGTATCTGTTTCACAGATATAACCAACTACAGAGTAATACCGATCTCTTCCTGTTGGATTAGAGATATTGGTGATGTGATGATAAGAATCATACATCATTGGGCGTATCAGATGGTTAAAGCCGCTATCTATGCCTGCAAAAACAACAGGAAAAGAAATTTTAACCAAAGGCTGGAGAGTTGTATTTGAAAAAGAAGAGAGTTCCATAAAAAAAGAAATAAATCAACAAGTAAC
>KB911158.1 GCA_000383355.1 Flavobacterium sp. SCGC AAA160-P02
CGTAAAAGACAATGCTTCCATAGGTACACTAGCCAAAATACTATTTATCGAAGGTGATTTAGATCGTGCTCATCGATATATTAATCTTTCCTATGATGATGCAGAGTTCTACAATTCTAAATTGCGTTTTGTCAATATTGCGAGCAGTATGCCTTTGATAACCAAAGCTTATGAAGATAAAACTGCGAAGCAAAGAGAGCGTCTTCAAAGGTCATTAATACTCATTAGTTTGCTGACTGCTTTTTTATTAATTGCTGTTTACTTCATATATAAACAAGTAAGAAAGATTTCCTTTGCAAGGAATGAATTAAAAATAGCTAACAAAGACTTAAAAAAGTTATATAAAGAGCTTTCTGAGGCAGATAAAATCAAAGAGCATTATATTGGTTCATTCATAAATCTTTACTCTGAATACATATCAAAATTAGATGTATATAGGAAATTAGTGAGCAAATATGTAAACGCAAATCAAATGAATGCTTTATTAAAACTTTCTAAATCGAAGCAATTAATAGATGAAGAACTAGAAATCTTTAATAAAAACTTTGATAATTCTTTTTTACATATATATCCAGAGTTTGTTAATTCAGTTAATAAACTACTACAGGATGATAAGCATATTCTTGTCGAAGATATTTCTAAACTTAATACAGAATTACGAATTTTGGCTTTAATAAAGTTAGGAATTATAAGTAGTTCAAAAATTGCAAAAATTTTGAGGTATTCTGTAAATACTATTTATAATTATCGTGCAGCCATAAAAAACATGGCAAAAGACAAAACATCTTTTGAGGAAATGGTAAAAGCAATACAATAAGATTGAAAACTATTTTTACACCTTACTACCTTTACATTATCAATAAATCTTTTGGTTTTTTGATAATTCTCTTGATTCTGTATCCACTTTTTATTTTATAAAAATAAATTTTAATATATTGATTTTCAATTGTTTGATATTAAAATCAATTCTATAAAATCCACTTTTTTGTATACCTCTATTGCTGAGGAATCAATATCAAAGTAACTTGTGATCTATAAGAATTAATAATATATTAAAATGACTACGAGAATTTTAAAATCTGATAAGAGACAAGTTATTTGGTTACTACTGTGTTTGTTTTTTATGTTTCAAAGCTGTAATGACGACGATGAGGCATTTCCAAGGGC
>KB911159.1 GCA_000383355.1 Flavobacterium sp. SCGC AAA160-P02
GCAATATATCGTCCACTACTAGCTTGGTTTATTTCTTGGTATCCACCAGCACCTGCATTTGCTGATTGATCCCAAAACCAAATGGTTTCTTCACTCAGATAAGCAGTGTTTACAGATAGTAGATCATCATTATTATCTAATCCATCAGCAAGGTCATTTGCTGGTATAAAGGAAGGGTAAGGGTTTCCAATGAGGTTAAATGCATCTCCAGAGCCAATAGACAAAACAGAAGTAATATGGTCGTTAGGGATTGTTCCTGTAAATGAAATATTTCCAGAAGCTTGAAGCTGAACCGCATATCCAGTTCCAGAAATAAATGTGTCTGTGGTATCATCACCACCTTCACCATCTACTTGTCCTTCGGTATAATAATTCCATCGATCGGTAACTAGAACTTGTGAATTATCATAAGGTGCTATTCCAATATTTTGTGCATCACCAACTCCATCTCCCAGAGCTGGAGACTCGTTGGTATAAAAATCAACAATTCCCTGTCCCGAAACTGGAGAAGAGACCAAATACCAATTGGTAGTTCCTAAAGTTCTGTTGTAGGTAATATTCCCGGTAGATGTTCCTAAGACTAGTAATGAACTACCAGAGTTCATTTCTAAAGAACCATTAATAGTTAGTAGACCTGAGACGCTCATAGAATTATCACTATTAATAGTAAGATTTTCTTCTGTATCAATGGTCATATTTCCTACAACGGCTTCAGTTCCTGAATTGATAATTGGAGATGTTGTTACATCTGGTACCGTTGCTAAAGAACTACTTGTTGGAAGTCCGTTGCTCCAATTACCGGATATATTCCAGACATTACTAGTAGTTCCTGTCCAGATAGTTGTATGTATTGTAAAAGCCTCAGATGAAAAGGGGAGAAGTGTTTCTCCGTCACCATTAACTACATTAGTCCAGTTTGAATCATCATCAACAAGTAATGTATAATATTCATTGTAGGAAGTTTGACTAGCTCTGGAGGCATTATATACAGCACCATCTGGCGAAGCTGAGCTATCAACTACAATAATAGAAGTGCCAATAACTAAACCAGTGTTAGTTAATGTGATCTCATCACCATCAAACGGGCCTAAGTTAGAGGGGTCATTACCTATCTGAATGGCGGCAATAAATGAAGTTGGGCTACTATCAT
>KB911160.1 GCA_000383355.1 Flavobacterium sp. SCGC AAA160-P02
AAGAAACTAAAATCGACACGAATTACGTTATCGCCAAATTTCAAGAGAATGCGGAAAGAACAAATTTTTTAGAATATCGAGTGCAGAGAATTGACACCTTTGCCCAAGGTGGAACCGTATGGAAAAATACAGGAGTTGCACTAATTGAAAAAAATAAAAATGATAAGATTTTCGGCTTTTCGTTTTATGGAAAAAGAGATGATATTCCTAAAGAATATATTTATGATGCTGGCAACGGATTTGAAATTTCTAAGGAAAATAAAACTTATGAAATAGAACCAGGTCATTATGGATTTATTGGAAGTCCTGGAGGTCAAATGGTTCATCAAAATATATTTAAACTTGATACAATCTATAAAAATGTATCGTTTGAAGAAACAGAAAATTCTTATTTGCTCAAATACGAGTTTGAAAATGATACAGTTTACAACGTTACAAATAGAATAAAGGTTTTTGAACTCAATAAAACGAACTTTTTTCCAATCGAAATTAAACAGACTTCAAGTAATCTTGGAAATAGGTCAGTATCTCAAGCGAATTTTAGCGAAATTAAAATCAACGAAGAAGTTAGCAGTTCAATAAAAGAATTAAAACAAAATTTTAAAGATTATACCATAATTCAACCTGAAGAACGATTACCGAACGAACTTCTTTCAAAAAAATTACCATTATTAGAATTACCAGATTTATTCGACAGTAATAATATAGTAACTGTCAATAGTAGTAAATTAACTTTAATTGACTTTTGGGAGGTTTGGTGTGGACCTTGCATTGCATCATTTCCAAAAGTAGAAAATCTTAAAAACAAGTATTCATCAGAGTTGAATATTATCGGTATCGTTTCCGAAGATGAAGAAAATGCTATTAAATTAATAAAGAAAAAAGGAACAACCTTTCAGAACTTAATCGGTAATGATGAATTGAAAAAAACTTTCAGAGTTGATAGTTGGCCAAGATATTTTTTAGTGGATAATAGCGGAATTGTTCGCAAAGAATATTTTGGGTTTTCCGAACAAATAGAAGAAGATATTAAAGAAATGATAGCGAAATAAAACCAAAGCAACAGAAAATGCAACAGGAATAGACTACAAATATGAAGAAGCACAAAACACCCTTCAATTAAATGGGTTTTTCTTATCT
>KB911161.1 GCA_000383355.1 Flavobacterium sp. SCGC AAA160-P02
ACCCCCATTAGATGCATATGATGCTGCTGCTTGGAGTGCCATTACACCGCTGTCTGAACTTTCAATAGAAAATAATGGCGAGCCTCAAAACTTTCCAGATTTTACAAGAGGTTTATGGGTAACTAGAAAGCCATATGACTGGATTAAAGATGCTCACTAAATATGAGAACTACATCAGAAGTTATGTTTAAAGCTCCTGGACGAATCTGTCTGTTTGGAGATCATCAAGATTATCTTGGATTGCCTATCATAGCTTGTGCAATTGATCTTTTTATAGAAGTTTCTGCCATTTCTAATGAATCAGAAATGTTTCATTTAGTAATGCCAGATTTAAAAACTTCTAGAAGCTTTTCTATACATGAGTCTTTTAATAGTTTGGAGAAAGGAGATCATTTTGCATCAACTATTCGAGTAGTAAATAAATATGGATGTTTTCCAAATAAAGGATATTCAGTAACATTAAGAGGTAATATACCTATAAATGCAGGACTCTCAAGTTCTTCTGCAATAGTGGTTGCTTGGGTTCGGTTTTTACTCATAACATTTGGCTGCTCTAAGGAAATCACCCATGAATTAATTGCTAAAATTGCTCATGAATCTGAAGTGTTAGAACACAATTCTCCTGGAGGGAAAATGGATCAGTATACCATTGCAATAGGAGGTATGATTTTTCTACAAACAAATGAAACAGCTAGTTTTACAAAAATAGACAGCTTGTTAGAAGGTTTGGTTGTTGGAGAATCTGGAATTCCTAAAAACACCTTAGGGTTGCTAGGCGATTTAAAAGAAAAAGCGCTTTGTTCTATTGAAACGGTTAAAAAACACGATGCAACTTTTAACATAGCGGCTGCAACTCTTTTGGACATAGAAAAATATATCCATCTACTACCTAAAGAATTAAAATTATTTTTTTATGCTGCTATAAAAAATCATCTGATTACCAAAAAAGCACTCCTTTTTTTAAATAAAAAACCGTTAAACTATCAAATAATAGGAGGGTTAATGAATGAACACCATAACGTGCTTAAAGATATTTTAAAGATTACAACTCCTAAAATTGATGCTATGATAACTGCTGCTCTGCAAGCAGGAGCCTATGGAGCAAAAATTGTTGGTTCTGGC
>KB911162.1 GCA_000383355.1 Flavobacterium sp. SCGC AAA160-P02
AAGCAGCTAATAGAGAAAATAAGTAGGCTAAGCAGGCTAAAAAACAACTGATAACTCTTTATATAATTTCTTATATATACTTTTTGGCCAATTTTTTCTGTAAGGGATACAAAATCAGCAGCCATAAAAACTCTGGGTAAAAACAACAAACTAAACGGTATGATAGAAATATATTTATAATGAGTTACCATTAAAGGATCTGTCATGAGTTCTCCAATTAAAATAATATCTATAATAAAGAGTAATTGAGTGACCACATTAGACAAACCTCCAAAAAATCCATATTTCCAAAAATCTACATTGGTAATGCTAAGATTTGTATTCAAATAAAATGTAATCTGTAACTTTCTTACAAAAAGAATGGCAGTAATAAATGGAGCACTAATTAGGGCAATTACATAGCCTAATCCACCTAAGTAGTTAGTGAGTGTAAAAATTAAAACAACGAGTAAAAAATTTTGAAAAAATTCAGCCTTTGCGAAAAGGGTATTTTTGTGCTGCAACCTAAATTGAGTTTTTACAAGTTCGAAAATAAAATTGGAAAGAATAGCTGTTGATAATATACATAGATAATAGAATGTTTTATCAAATTGAAACGAAATAAACCATCCAATGAGAAGAACTATAATGATGAGAATTAACGAGCCAACGATTCCGTGTTTTAAAACGTAGGAAAATAATTTCTCTTTGTCTCTAGTTGAGGCTAACAAAGCACCGTATCTAAGTAAGCTTTGGTGCAGCCCAAAACCACCAACAGGAATCATAAATTGAATAATACTATAAGCAAAAAGAATCACCCCCAATTCTTTATTGTCTAGCAGTCTTAAAGCAATCATAGAACCAATAAATGAAAGAATTCTAGAGAGTACAGTAGAAATAAAAACAGCGTTTCCTGACCTACTGATAAAACCACCTATAAAATTCTTGATTAGTAGGATCATAAGTTAGTTTAAAGCTTCCCTGTATAATTTTGTGAATGAATCACAGATTTTCTCACTACTAAAATTATCAATAGCATATTGATGCATAATGGGTTGTTGGTTTTTAGGTTCTTTATAAAGACTTATTATTTTGTCTAATAATTGTTGTTCATTTTTTTTGTCA
>KB911163.1 GCA_000383355.1 Flavobacterium sp. SCGC AAA160-P02
GGTTTTCAATTATTTTAAATAGTTGAATTCTTAACAAGCCTTTTATAGTATCTGGCACATATTTTTTATGAAACTCTCTAATAATGACTCTTTCCCAATTTACATAAATGGTTGCTTCAACAGAGGTAGTTGTGAGTTTATTATTCCAAGTAAGGAGCCTCTCAAAATATTTTTTGCTTGATGCATCTAAGGTGTTAGGATCTATCATTTTTATGAACTTCTCTGAAGGGTACGAATGATAATCTACTTGTAAGTCCATCATTTCTTGCATGGTAAACTTATGACTAGAGTTCTTAGAAAGCACCTCACTTACTCTATCTCCTCTGTAAGGATCTGACCATGAAAACCCAACAGCGTTCCAATGCTTATAAGATGCTGGTGTTACATTTTGATTGGCTGATGCAAAGAAATTCTCTGGAGGATTTACCACATGAGGCTTATCTGTAATAGGAAGATAGCCATCCCATTCGTAATTTCCATCACCTAGTACAGGCACCAATCCACTGTGTGTATTTCTAATGGGGGCTATGCCAACTGCCTGCCATCCAATAGTTCCGTTCTTATCTGCCCAGACCATATTTTCTCCAGGAATATGGCTATAGTTACAAGCCTCTCTAAATTCTTCCCAAGATTGAGATTGATTCATACGTAAAGAAGCTAGGTATGGAGAGCCTCCTACCTCTAACCAACCACATTTTACAGCATATGCTCTATTTCTTTTTTCATCTACAAAAGTTACAGGACCATGAATAGAATAGCGTAACACTATCTCATGATTTTCTTTCCCTTTTACCAGAATAGTTTCTTTTATTTCTTTAAAATCTAACCATTCTCCCTTATGCCAGTACTGGTTTGAATTTTTAGGATTTATTTCATACACATACAAGTCTTCGGCATCGGTTCTAAAAACGGTTAAACCCCAGGCTCCAAAGCCATTATGACCAATTGAAATTCCTGGAATTTCTGGCTCTCCTCCTCCAATAACATCCCAACCTGGCGCTACCAAATGAGTAATATATCTTAAAGATGGTGCTACAATACTTCTATGTGGATCATTTGCTAAAATAGGAGATC
>KB911164.1 GCA_000383355.1 Flavobacterium sp. SCGC AAA160-P02
TAGACGATGATGACAACATTACATATACAGTTGATGAATTTATTATTGATGCTGGAGATCTAAATTATTCAGCTACTAGAACTATATTGATAGAAACTACTCCAGAATTTCTAAATTCAACAAGATTTAGGACAGATGTTATTTTACCACCTGCATCAACAAACTTAAATCCAGCTATTGAAAAAGTATTTAAATTTAGGTCTTCAGGAACTTTTTACTTAAGATTTTAATTTGATGAAAAAATATATTTTATTTCTCATATTAGCCATAACTACTTCAATAAATGCTCAGCAACAACTCTCATTTTCATTTGGAGAAATTCCTCAAAATCTAATGCTAAACCCAGGAGCAGAAACTAATTTTAAAAGTCATTATGGAATTCCTGTTTTTTCTAATTTTCAGCTCACAATAGGAAATACTGGATTTCAAATGGGTGACTTATTTTCAAATGACTCTAGAAGTTTTAATGAAAAATTTGAGAAAGTATTAGATCAATTAAGCCCTGATGATTATATAAATTTAAACACGAAAGTTGATGTATTAAGTTTTGGGTATAGGCACGATAACAAAACCTATATTAGTGTTGGTTTTTATGAAGAATTAGACCTAATTACTTATTTTCCAAAGGATATCACAGAATTAGTATACTACGGTAATGAACCCTTTTTAAATAGACCTTTTTCTATATCAGAATTAGTTATGAAAGCAGATATGTTAGGTGTTTTACATGCTGGAATGTCTAGAAAAGTTGATGAAAAATTAACTATTGGAGGCAGGCTTAAAATATATTCTTCAAGTTTAAATATTGAAACAAATAATAACTCAGGTACAATTACAGCTACCACTAATAACACAAACATTATAAGACAAACATTAGATAATTTAGATGCTGAAATAAGAACATCTGGAATTACAGATTCTAATGGTGATGCTAATGAATCCTTTAATGATGTATTTTCTAATACACTTTTGGGAGGTAATTTAGGACTTGGTTTTGATGTTGGGTTAACCTATCATTTTTCACCTCAGCTAGAATTTACAGGAAGTATTATAGACGTTGGTTTTATTAAA
>KB911165.1 GCA_000383355.1 Flavobacterium sp. SCGC AAA160-P02
AATGAAAGAGATAACTTCTTAAAAAGCACCTTTATTTCTTCTGTGAAAGAGCTAGAAGCAAGGTTTGGGAAAGATATAAATCTATGGCTATATGGGCAGAAAGATTATAAGCATATAAAAATAAAGCATCCACTTGAAAACGTTGTGAATGATTCAATTTATGATTTGGTAAGTTTTAAAACCTATCCTAGAGGAGGAAACTCCTACACACCTGGTTCTTCTGGTTCAAACTTACGTCAGTCTTCTGGTGCAAGTTTTAGAGTAGTGATAGATACAAAAGATTGGGACAATTCTAAAGCCACCAATTCTCCCGGACAATCTGGAAACCCCAACAGTGTTTTTTATAGAAATTTATATGAAGACTGGGCAAATGATACATTTTTTGAATTGTACTATAGCAAAGAAAAAATCAAGGCTAATCTTCACAGTAAAGAGGTTTATTATCCAAAAAATTAATTACATTTATTTCTTTAAAAACTTGAGTATTTGCTAGCATCAATATCTATAAAAAATTATGCCTTAATCAATGAATTACACATTGATTTTTCTTCTGGTCTTTCCATTATCACTGGAGAAACAGGAGCAGGAAAATCTATTTTATTAGGCGCGCTTGGCTTGGTTTTAGGAAACAGAGCAGATTCATCTACCTTAAAAAACACCACTAGAAAGTGTATTGTGGAGGCTATTTTATCTGTAGAGAAATACAATTTGCAAGACTTTTTTGAAACCGAAGACATAGATTATGAAATAAATACCATTATTAGAAGAGAAATTCTTCCTTCAGGAAAGTCTAGAGCTTTTGTAAATGATACTCCTGTAACACTTTCGGTGTTAACAGCATTAAGGTCTAAGCTTATAGACATTCATTCGCAGCATCAAACCTTACAAGTCTCAGACCAACAGTTTCAGTTTCAGCTGTTAGATGTTTTTGCAAATAATGAGAGCAAGCTAGCTTCTTATCAAAGAGGTTTAACACAGTATACCAGTGAGAAAAAGAAATTAGAAGAAATTTCACAAGCTCAACGAGAGGCTAATCTTCAGTACGATTATAATTCTC
>KB911166.1 GCA_000383355.1 Flavobacterium sp. SCGC AAA160-P02
AAGAAAACCTTTGTAGGACATAAACAGTTTTCTGCTTATTATGGCATGTTAGATTTTGCAAAAGCAGATATGCCTGCAAATTGGGATACAAACTTTTTCTTAATAAATTATGATAAGTTAAAAACTCTACACGATAATGAATTATTTTATGAAAGAGGATTTTATAATGACTACGATAGCAGAGTTTTAGCTTCTACTAACAAATACTTTTTTACAAAATTACACGAAGCAGAACACGGAGTGTTACCTAGATACATGTCAGGTAAAAGTGACTTATTGATAGAATGGGATGCTTTACCTTCAAAAGAATTTTTAAACTATAATGTCATGCTAAGAAAATGTTTTACATTAGCCTTACCGACAACATCTTTAGAATCTAACTATACAGATTTAACTGCGGGCAAACAATTATCTTTCCCTTGGGAGTTATATGCTAATTTAATTGATAGGATTCCTGTAAATCTTAGAGATTCAAGGCTATGTGAAAATTTAATGATAAAAACTACGAGACAAAAGTCAACTGCGAGTCAATTGATTAAAGTAGGTTATAGACTAGGTAAACTTTAACATTTCCTCATTTAAATCAGATAATATTTTCCAATTTAACCTACCTTCTTTCTCCCATCGTTGTACTATTTCTTTTTCTTTTTTTGAATTGTGTGGATTTTTTTCTGTGCCTGAAATGGGCATATGCCAACTTGACGGATAATCTTTTCCTGTTTTAATTGGCAATTTTTTAGAAAAGAAATCGAAACCAATTAAAGTTATGCTTTTACACTTACATTTTTTTAAGAAATATAAAATACCAAGAAATCCTGCACTTGGACGACCTCCCCCAATAGTATTATTTTTTGCTCCAATCTTATTGAAAATTTTGTGAAGTTCTTCATCTGACCACATATCATGTTTATGTCCAAACGGTGGTGGCCCTTTATGGTGGGGGTATTTGTCCAAGTGTATACGGCAGCGATTAAATAATGGATAAGCATGTTTAGCTTCTCCCCAATGCACCATTCTTAACCACCCTGTAA
>KB911167.1 GCA_000383355.1 Flavobacterium sp. SCGC AAA160-P02
CTGCTTTTTTAGTAAGTCTATTTTATTACTATTTGGTAAAGAATATGTAAACTATTCAGATAGTTTTGTAATCTTAATTTTTGGCATCACTGGAATTTTTATTTTTAGAGGCATTTACGGTAATTTACTATCCTCCATTGGTAAAATGAGTGTAAATTACTACATAGTATCTATCGCCATTTTAATTAATATACTAAGTAATTTTTACCTCATTCCTATTTATGGAATAAAAGGAGCTGCCGTCACTTCCTCTACCTTAATGTGGTTCACAGGAATTGCTTCTTGGGTTTGCTTTAACTATCTCTACAAAAAAAAAGACTACTGAAAAGACTAAGTAATGTTAAAGTCTAACTATTACGATTTAAAAAGACGAAGTAAAAAAGGCAATCTATTTACTTTTAAAAATAGATATTGATAGGTTGTTGCACCAAAACTCTCATAATAATTTGCTATTGTTTTTATTGAAGAGCCTCCAAAATCAAAAATATTATAGTTTTTTTGATAGTTAAAAAGTGCTCTGTCAATTAAAAACGTATTGGCTCCATTAGTTCTATTATTAAGATCTGTAGCGCAGACCAACTCTGTAACTGTTTTTTTATGAAATAAGAAAAAACCTGAGGCAACTAATTTTTGATTTTCGTCATAAATAGACAACAACTCTCCTACTTCATTTGCAATACATGTTTCAAGTAAACTCAATAAGATTTTATAATCTTTTTCAGTAATGCTCTTGAGTCTTCTACCTACATTATTTTTGAAAAGTGTGACTAAATTCTCTGGACTATCATTCCATTTTTCTATAAGATTTGCCTGAACAGCTTTCTTTAATTCTCTTTTTCTATTTCTATTAAAATTCTTTGAGATTTGTTGATGCGAATCATTCAAGTCTAAATATTGAAATTGATTGACATAACTTTTAGAAGTTAATTTATCTAAACTATTACCAGTATTCAAACGAAGTTCAACAAATTTGTATCGAGTTTTTAAAGCAGTTACAAACTCTAACTCATCAACATTCTTTTTCATT
>KB911168.1 GCA_000383355.1 Flavobacterium sp. SCGC AAA160-P02
GTGAGTTTAATATTCTAAATGGTGCACCTTTAACCGAAGGAGTTACTTGTTTTGCAAATGAATATTTGGTAGAAAACTTAAACGGTTCTCTTTTAAGAATCACCAATTTTTAATATATAACTAGACAATAGAATGCGTACTTTTGTTTCTCATATCAATACCAAGTTGTTTTGAAAAATTATTTTTCATCAGATTTTAAATTAGGTGTTCTTGGCGGAGGTCAATTGGGCAGAATGTTACTTGCCGAAACTCAAAAATTTGATATTTACACATGTATTTTAGATGCATCACCTGAAGCTCCCTGTGCTCAAATATGTAACGAATTTCATATAGGGAATCTTCTCGATTTTGACACCGTTTATAATTTTGGGAAAAAAGTAGATGTATTGACTATTGAAATAGAAAATGTAAATATTGATGCCTTAGATCGTTTAGAAAAAGAGGGACTCTCAATTTTCCCAAAACCAAAAAACATTCGGATCATTCAAAACAAAGCAAGCCAAAAGAATTTTTACAAAGATCATAATATCCCAACAGCAGCCTATTCTCACTACGCCTATTTAGAAGAACTTAAACACTCTTTTCAAAATAGCATTATTGAGTTTCCTTTTGTTTGGAAAGCCGCTCGTTTTGGATATGATGGAACTGGTGTTAAAATAGTTAGAACTTTTGAAGATTTAGAAAATCTACCAACAGGAGAATGTATTGTAGAAAAACTAATTCCGTTTAAAAATGAATTGGCTGTCATTGTTGCTAGAAACAACAATGGAGAGGTGACTTCCTACCCTGTGGTTGAAATGGAATTTCACCCAGAAGCAAATCAAGTAGAATATGTTATTTGCCCTGCAAGAATAGATAACAGTATCTCAAAAAAAGCAAGAGAAATTGCCTTAAAAGTTGCCGATGCTTTTAATTTTGTAGGATTGTTGGCTGTAGAAATGTTTCAAACACAAGAAGATGATATTTTAGTAAATGAAGTAGCCCCTAGAACTCATAATTCTGGTCATTATAGTATTGAAGCTAGTTATACAAATCAGTTTGAACAACACCTGAGAAGCATTTTAAACCTACCTTTAGGAAACACTGCCAGTAAAGTAGCTGGGATTATGGTTAATTTAGTGGGTGCCGAAGGACATACAGGAGCAGTTGTATATGAAAATATTGATGAAATTTTAAAAATTGACGGAGTTACTCCACATATTTACGGAAAAAAAATAACCAAACCATTTCGAAAAATGGGACATGTAACTATTGTGAATAAAGATATAGATAAAGCAAGAAAAGTTGCACAACAGGTAAAAGAAACAATTAAAGTAATCAGTAAATAACAAGGCATAATGGTAGGAATTATAATGGGAAGCGATTCAGATCTTCCAATCATGCAAGAAGCAATTGATATTTTAGAAACTTTTGATATTCAAATTGAAGTAGACATTGTTTCTGCCCATAGAACTCCAGAGAAATTATTTGAGTACTCAAAAAATGCTCACTCAAGAGGTATTAAAGTAATTATTGCTGGTGCTGGAGGCGCAGCTCATTTACCAGGAATGGTAGCCTCTTTAAGCCCTTTGCCTATTATTGGGGTTCCAGTAAAAAGCAGAAACTCTATAGATGGATGGGACTCTGTGTTATCTATTTTACAAATGCCAGGAGGTGTTCCTGTTGCTACCGTTGCATTAGACGGTGCAAAAAATGCTGGTATCTTGGCTGCTCAGATTATTGGCGCATCAGACAAATGTGTGCAAGATAAAATCATAGCCTACAAAGAAGGCTTAAAAATAAAAGTAGCTCAAGCTTCAGAACGCGTAAAAAAATAATACTATTCACTCTTATTGTACCCACCAATGAATCCTTTACTAGAAGATTTTAACACTGCTCCTTTCTCAAAAATTTCAAGTACAGATTACAAACCTGCTGTTAAAAAAGCCATTGAAATTTGTAAACAAGAAATTGAAGCTATTGTCTCAAACCCTAGCATTCCTAGTTTTGAAAACACAACAGAAGCATTGGATTTTACAGGTCAAAAATTAGGAAGAATTACCAGTATTTTCTTTAATATAAATGCTGCAGAAACTTCTAAAGATATTCAAGAAATTGCCAAAGAAATTTCTCCTTGGTTAAGTGAGCTTAAAAATGACATCACCCTAAATGCGTATTTATTTGAGAGAGTAAACGCAGTTTATGCTGGTAAAGATTCATTACATTTAACTACAGAAGAACAAATGTTATTGGAGAAACAATACAAAGGTTTTTCTAGAAATGGGGCAAATTTAGACGATTCAGATAAGAATAAATTACGCACAATAGATGCTCAATTATCACAACTTTCTTTAGAATTTGGAGAACATGTTTTAGCAGACGGCAATGCTTTTGAAATGCATATCACCAATAAAGAAGAGCTATCTGGACTTCCAGAAAGTGTAAGAGACGCAGCTCGTTTATTAGCAAAACAACAAGAAAAAGAAGGATGGGTTTTTACCTTAGATTACCCAAGTTATATTCCTTTTATGACCTATGCAAATGCGAGGGAGCTTCGAAAAAAAATGGCGATTGCCTTTGGCAAAAAAGGTTTTCAAGAAAATAAAAACAACAATGAACAGGTTGTCTTAGCAATAGTTTCTCTCAGACACCAACGTGCTCAGTTATTAGGCTATAAAACGCATGCTCATTTTGTTTTAGAAGAGAGAATGGCTGAAACTCCAGAAAAAGTGGTTTCATTTTCTAATGAATTGCTCAAAAAAGCAACACCCGCAGCCAAAAGAGAATTTAATGCTCTTCAACAATATGCTAAAAAATTAGACGGTATAGATCAGTTGCAAAAATGGGATGCTGCTTATTATGCAGAAAAATTAAAAAAAGAAATTTTTAATTTAGATCAAGAAATCTTAAAGCCTTATTTTCAATTAGAATATGTTATTAATGGAGCTTTTAGTATTGCAACAAAACTATACGATCTTACTTTTGAGGAAGTCTTTACAATTGAAAAATATCATGAAGATGTAAAAACATACCAGGTTTGTAATAATAAGAAAGAGGCTGTTGCCATTTTATATGCTGATTTTCATCCTAGAGAAGGAAAACGAAATGGTGCATGGATGACTTCTTACAAATCTCAACAAATTAAAAACAATATCAATGAAAGACCTCATATTTCTATAGTATGTAATTTCACCAAACCAACCGAAACACAACCTTCTTTATTAACCTTTAATGAAGTAACAACCTTATTTCATGAATTTGGCCATGCGTTGCACGGCATGCTGGCAAACACTACCTACAATAGCCTCTCTGGCACCTCTGTATCTTGGGATTTTGTAGAGTTGCCAAGCCAGGTTTTAGAGAACTGGTGTTATGAAAAAGAAGCCTTAGAGTTGTTTGCCAAGCACTACCAAACAGGAGAAGTTATTCCAATGGAGTATGTAGAAAAAATTAAAGAATCAGCTAGTTTTCATCAAGGCATGCAAACACTTCGTCAGTTGAGCTTTGGCTTGTTAGATATGGCATGGCATTCAAGTGCTAGTCCAGAAAAAATTACCTCTGTAAAAGAATTTGAAAAATCTGTATTATCAGCAACTCAATTATACCCTGGTGTTGAAGAAAACTGTATGAGTCCCTCATTTTCTCATATTTTTCAAGGAGGCTATTCTGCTGGCTATTATTCTTATAAATGGGCAGAAGTATTAGATGCAGATGCTTTTGCATATTTTAAAGAAAAAGGAATTTTTAATAAAGAAGTTGCCACCAAATTTAAAGAACATGTTTTGAGCAAAGGAGGTACTGAAAAACCCATGGTGTTATACAAACGCTTTAGAGGCCAAGAACCAAAACCAGAGGCGCTATTAAAAAGAGCTGGTTTATTGTAAGCTGTTATTTTTTATTTTTTTCTTCAATCCACTTACTCATGTATTTTGTACTCTGTAAAGAATGATGCAACAACATTTTTCCTGTAAAATTGTTATTTCTATGTTGTTCTAAATTTGAGGAAATCTCTTGAAGTATTCTAAAAGAGAACCGTTTAAGTTTTCTACCAAATATTCATTTGCAAAACAAGTAACTCCTTCGGTTAAAGGTGCACCATTTAGAATATTAAACTCACTATCATCACACTGACATAAAATTCTCAGATTAGTATCTACGGTCATTTGAGAACAAGAGGAAGGGTTTTGCCCAGGGCATAACCTGTCAAAGGCTTTAAATTGAACACCATTGATATTGTAAATAATTAAACCCTGTAAGCCACCACTTGTGTATGCCCAACCACCGGGCACTTGCAAATCTATAAATTGAGGAAGGTCTAGATTTACAGATTCGTTTACAGTTACAAAAGGAAAACAATCGTTCTCAACACCATTATTTGTGCATCCTAGAAATAAAACTGTGGCTACTAAAAAAAATACTTTTTTCATATTCAATTTTTTGGAGGTTGTTTTAAAAGAGCACAATTTACAAATATTTTGTACATTTGTAGTCTAAATCTCATCCTGTTAAAGGCAATGAGATTTTCTATTTTATATTGATGGTTGTTTTTGCACTAGAAAAACAACTATAAAAGTTTCAAAAATTAAAAATCATGAGTGACGTTTCCTATTATACCCCAGAAGGATTAAAAAAATTAAAAGACGAATTATTACAGCTAGAGCAAATTGAAAGACCAAGGGTTACACAAGAAATTGCTGATGCAAGAGATAAGGGTGATTTAAGTGAAAATGCTGAATATCATGCAGCCAAAGAAGAACAGTCTCTTTTAGAAACAAAGATTGCAAAGCTTAAAAATGTGGTAGCTAGCGCAAGAATAATTGACGAATCTCAGTTAGATGTCTCTAAAATATTAATTCACTCTATTATCAAAATAAAAAACACCACCAACGGGATGGAGTTTTCTTATACTTTGGTGGCCGATTCTGAATCGGATATTAAAAATGGAAAACTATCTGTAAATTCTCCAATTGGGAAAGGATTATTAGGAAAAGAATTGGGAGATGTTGTTGAAATTAAAGTTCCTAATGGAATCATGAGCTTCGAGGTTACAGCAGTTTCAAGATAAAAAACAAAAAAATAGTTGAATGAAACGCTTTTCTAATGGAAAGCGTTTTTTATTTTTATAAAAAATAGACAGATATGAGTATTTTTACAAAGATTGTTTTAGGAGAAATACCTTCTTATAAAATTGCAGAAGATGAAAATCACCTTGCTTTTTTAGATATCAATCCAAATACAAAAGGGCACACATTAGTAATCCCTAAAAGAGAAGTTAACAAGTTATTTGACTTAGATAAGCAGGGGTATGCAGCATTAATGGATTTTTCTTACAGAGTTGCCAAAGCTTTAGAGAAAACTGTTCCCTGTAAACGAATTGGAATGAGCGTCATTGGTTTAGAAGTGCCCCATGTTCATGTACATTTAATCCCTATAAATATCATGAATGATATGCGCTTTGAAGAAAAAGAGCAGTTAACTAATGATGAATTTGTTAGTTTGGCTAAAGAAATATCAAGAAATTTTATCTAAGACTATTTGAAATGTAGTTCCTTTATTAATCTCAGAATTTTTTACAACTATTTTTCCTTTGTGATAATCTTCAATAATTCTTTTGGAAAGAGATAATCCTA
This sequence comes from Flavobacterium sp. SCGC AAA160-P02, assembly GCA_000383355.1. Classification (GTDB taxonomy): domain Bacteria; phylum Bacteroidota; class Bacteroidia; order Flavobacteriales; family Flavobacteriaceae; genus Polaribacter. The sequence continues at coordinate 5,610 of KB911168.1, forward strand.
ATCCCCAACCGCGTTTTTTGGTAGTAAACCCTGGTTTAAATATTTTTTTAAACTGAGATTTTGCCATTCCCTTGCCAGTATCTGTAATATCAATTTTTATTTTTTTAGCATCAGCTGTTATCGCTACAGCTAATTCGCCTTTTCCTAACATGGCATCAATGGCATTTTTAATTAAATTTTCTATTACCCAACTGTATAATTCGTCATTTATAGTACTGTAAAGATTGGTTTCTGAAGTATTAAAAGAAAAAGAGATTTGTTTAGAGCTTCTATACTCTAAATACTCATAGGCGTTTTTAGTAACCGCAATAATATCTAATTTTTTAAGGGTTGGTAGCGAGCCAATCTTAGAAAATCGATTGGCAATAGTATTTAAACGATGGACGTCTTTTTCTATTTCATCAACATATTTGTCATCTACATTTTCCATTTTTAAAATGGCTATCCAACCTAGTAAAGAAGATAAGGGTGTGCCTATTTGATGCGCAGTTTCCTTAGCCATACCTGTCCATAATTTATTTTGTTCAGCAACTTTACTTGAGGTAAACATCATGTAGATTACGGTTAAGAAGAGCGTGAGAATTAAAATTAATGCAAGCGGGTAATAGGATAACTTATTTAATAAATCTGAGTTTCTATAGTAAATATATTGCGTTCTGTTTTTGGCAAAATTAATTTCAATAGGACTGTTTTGCTCTTTCATAATTTCGAGCTGTTTTAATAAAAACGCTGGATCTTTTGCTTTAACAGGATCTAAATTTAAATAAGAATTGGCTCCTATATTTCCATTTTCATCAACCAAAATCATTGGAATATTAGTATTGCTTTTAATGATCTTATCTTCTAAACTAACATCAGCCTCTAGGTCTTGATTTGTTGCAAACTCTTTCATGGCTGTTGCCACTATTTCCATTTTTAAACGCTCTTCATTTTTAAATCGCTTAAAAAAGGAATAGGTATTCCACAGAATTAAAGTGACAATAGAGAACGAGATGGTGATCACAATTCGTTTTAGTAGTAAGGTGTCTTTCAGAAAACTCATCAAACAAATATACTAGATTCACTTGTATAACTCATTTATAAAATTGATAGTATCTTTACCTAAGAAAATTTATTACATGCTTTCCATCAATCCTAAAGAAATAACAACAGGCAAATTACATGGCTATTTATTAGGAGCTATTGCACCTAGACCAATTGCTTTTGCTAGTACAATTAACCAAAATGGAACCCCTAATTTATCTCCTTTTAGCTTTTTTAATGTATTTGGGTCTAACCCACCTATGATGATTTTTTCTCCCGCCAGAAGAGTTCGTGGAAATACGACTAAGCACACCCTTCAAAATGTTGAAAAAATTAAGGAAGTAGTCATAAACGTTGTAAATTATGACATTGTTCAACAAATGTCTTTAAGTAGTTCAGAATATCCAGAAGGAGTAAATGAATTTGAAAAAGCAGGATTTACAATGCTCCCTTCAGATGAGGTGAAACCTTTTAGAGTTGCAGAGTCACCAGTACAGTTTGAATGCAAGGTCACAGACATTATTTATACAGGTACAGAAGGTGGTGCAGGGAATTTGATTGTTTGTGAAGTAGTGAAGATTCATATTCATGAGGCCGTTTTAGATGCAGATGGAATGATAGATCAGCATAAAATAGATTTGGTAGCAAGAGCAGGAGGGAACTATTATTCTAGAGCTAGAGAAGGTTTTTTTGAAATTCCAAAACCAGTTTCTACATTAGGAGTAGGTGTAGATCAAATTCCTTCAACAATTAGAAATAGTACTGTTTTAACGGGGAATAATTTAGGGATGCTAGGAAATATCACATTCTTGCCAACTGAGCAAGATGTTGATAACTTTGCAAAAGAACATCCTCAATTTATTGGTTTAGAAATGGTAAAAAAACATACATTTGCTCAACAGTATTTAGATAATAACGATCTAGAAAGTGCTTGGAAAGTACTTTTATTAAAATAAGAATTATGGAAGTAATAGGTAAAGTTAAATTAATGGGAGAAACTCAAACTTTTGGAAGTAATGGGTTTCGAAAAAGAGAATTGGTAGTCACTACAGATGAGCAATATCCTCAAATGATCATGATTGAGTTTGTACAAGACAAATGTGATTTATTAAACAGCTATTCAGTTGGGCAAGATGTAAAAGTTTCTATCAACTTAAGAGGTAGAGAATGGATCAATCCACAAGGAGAAGCAAAGTATTTTAATTCTGTGCAAGGATGGAGAATAGAAAGTTTAGCTCAAGCAGCTCCATCGCAAATTCCTCCAACTGAACAATTTCAGCCTGCCCCAGATTTAACAAGCGAAGAACCAGACGATTTACCGTTCTAAAAAATACCCATAAAAAAAGCCTCGCAATTTGCGAGGCTTTTTTTATGGGTATAAAACAGCTATTATTTAGGATCTAATGCCATATCTATTCTTGCAATAGCATCTTGTAAATGATATCTACTAGTAGTATTAGACGCTTTAGAAACAGCGGCTCTTATTTCGCGCTTTATTCTATTTAACTCTCCTCTTACCATTGCTTTAATATCAGACTGGCCAATATTTACAGTACTTTGTTTAAAATATCCACGATTTGCTCCTCGTTGATTTTTTGCCGTATTTAACAAGTAATCTAAACGATTAATATGTGCTCTTTGTAAGTTTCTTCTATAGGTATCTATTGTTTTTCCAGTATATAACTCAGACCAAACACCTTTTCTTAAGTCAGAAAACATTGCAACTAAACTGTATGCTTTAGAACCATTCATGGTTTGATTTTCTATCATACGAGCCATTCTTCCTGAATCTAAAATATTGTATAAGGTTCTTGTTTGAACACTTCCAATTTTTTCAATTGCTCCAGAAAATTGAGTCTTCGCATAGATGTTTTTATCAATCATCCATGTAGGCGTAGAGAACAATTCTTTATTAATGAAATTTAATGCGTTTTTTTGATGCGATTTTGCTACATGAGTGTATATATCTCCTTCCTGATTAGAAGTTTTATAATATTCATACACACCACCAATATTTGCGGTAACATGCCCCATGTATCTATTAAACTGACTGAGAATCTGTCCGTACATTGTAGCCATTTCATCATAATTCTCACCATCCTTTGTCGTCCATTTCTCTATATTAGGCAATATTCTTTGTAAATTTTTAATTCCATAAGAACCTGCTTTAATTGCATCATCTCCTAAATCTTCAGTTTGAGAACTTGGGTCTACAACACCTCCTGCTTGTTGATGACCAAAACGATACATTAGGTTGTCTGCTCTATCTAAAATCCATTTATTTAGTGTCGCTTTTTCATCTACAGCAGTTTTATCTAAAATTGGACGATACCCCCATTCTATGGCATGTTTGTCATAAGGTCCAATATCTGGCATTAAGGCAACACCTTTGTCTTCTGGTTGTGCGATATAATTAAAACGAGCATAATCCATAATAGAAGGGGCTGTTCCAAATTTCTTAGTAAAGGAAGCAGATCGTAAAGAATCTACAGGATATGCAGAACTAGATCCCATATTATGAGGTAATCCAAGGGTATGGCCTACTTCATGAGAAGACACAAAACGAACCAAGCGGCCCATCACTTCATCTTTAAATTCGATAGTTTGTGCTTCCGGATTAATTGCTGCAGTTTGAACAAAATACCAGTTACGCAATAAACTCATTACATTATGATACCAGTTGATATCAGATTCTAAAATCTCTCCAGAACGTGGATCACTAACATGAGGCCCGTTTGCATTAGGAATAGGTGAAGCTAAATAACGAACTACAGAATACCTTACATCTTCTGGAGACCATTCTGGATCTTCTTCTTTACTTGGTGGGTCTTTTGCTATAATTGCATTTTTAAAACCAGCAGCTTCAAAGGCAACCTGCCAATCTTCAATTCCTTGTTTAATATATTCTCTCCATACTTCAGGAGTTGCTCTATCTACATAGTAAACTATTTGTTTTTTTGGCTCTACTAATTCTCCAGCTTTAAATTTCGCAAGATCTTCTTCTTTTACTTCTAATCTCCATCTGTCTAGGTAAGTAACAGTTTTACTTCTTTGTGCATCTAAGCCATAGTCTACCTGTCCTCTTGCAAACCAACCAACTCTTTCATCAAAATAACGTCGCTTCATAGGTACTTTTGGGAGTAAGATCATAGAATTACTCATTTCAATAGAAATAGAACCCACACTTCCATTAGAAGGAGATTTGCTAGCGAAATAAGTTTTTACATGCCTTGTTTCTATGTTTTGAGGGTAACTGCTCACTCTGTCTATATAAGAACGACTTTTATCAATTCTAGTAACTCCGTATCTTTTTCTGTAAAACTGTGGAAAACCTAAAGGTTTTACATCTGTAGAAAATAAAGATGTGGCATCTATTACTACAGCAGTAGTGTCTTTATTAAATGCTTTGATTGGAAATGAAAACAAAACCGGTTCAAAGTTAGAGTTTACAACTGCTTCATGTACCGGTAAAATGGTATCGGCAACAACACTGTGAGAAACAATTCGTAATAATATTTTCTTTTTTTTGCGTTCCCATCGTAAAACCTGTGTATTGGCTTTTCCTCCTCCAAAACCAATTCCATTGGCAGTTTTTGCAATTCTAGTAACCATTAACATTTCTCTATTAAGAAGAGAATCTGGAACTTCAAAAAGAAAGGTATCGTCTAAAGAGTGAACTTTAAATAACCCTTCATCTGTTTTCATTTCTTTGGTAACTACCTTTTCGTACGCTAAAATGGCACCTTTTTTTGGTTTCGGTTTAGGTTTCGGTTTTACAATTTGTTCTGTATTGCCCTTGTTTCTTTTCTTCTTTTTTTTGCGTTGTGCTTCAATATCTAATGTAAGTCCGAATAGAACCAAAACAACAAGAATTCTTGAGAGTATTTTTTGAATCATAATGGGTTGTTATTAATTAATAAAATTGAGTTTCATAAATTGCTATTTATATCTAAATATTTAACCAGTAGGTAAATTTTAAGTTTAATGATCTAAATCTTGGGCTAAAAACAGTGGTAGAATAATTATCATTATAGACTAAAAACAAATCAGATAACGGAGCTACTCTCCACTGAAATCTCGTATTGATACTGAAATTTTCTCTTTGTGTACTATATTGAAAAAAAGTAGACCAAAACATGTTTTTAGTGAAAGTGATGTCTATTTTTGGACCAATCAACCAGATAGAGGCGTCTGGATATGGATCGGGTAAATCTATTTTATCGTAATTCATTTGAATAGATCCAGAAAAATAAGGTTGTAATCTTAAGGATAGAGATGATTCTAGAGAATATTTATTTCCGTTAAAAAACTGCCCCACAGAAGGATTAATTCTATAAGATACTTTTTTACGTTGGTCAGATCTAAAACTTACTTCAAAACTTGTGTAATAATAATTTTGATCTGCAGGTAAAGGAATTGCGTCGTCTGTTCTTGTAGGATCAAATTCGTCATATAATTTTACGTATCTATTAAACATTTGAAAACGCAATTGAGAACTGTTTTGAAAATTTGCTTCCCAAGTGCTAATAATAGTATAATCAGAGTTTTCAAAATCTAATTCTGGACGCCAAATAGAAATGGGCATAACTGAAAACGAATGACGTTGAATTTTTCCTTTCTTAGGCCAAAATTTTAATTCAATTTGTGGATTTATTTTGAGAATATCAGTTCTTCTAATAAAGCCTAGATCTGATCTAAAATCATCAGCTATAAAAATTCCACTAAGACGAACATTTAAAAATCTATTGTTAAATTGGGTTCTAAAGCCAGCTGAAAAATCATTAGAGCTTATTCCTGGAGAAAATGATTTATGAAAGAAATATTTACCACTCCAAGTATTGTCTTTAGAAGCTAAGCTATAATCTATCCCTAAAACTCTGTTATAGGTGTCTTCCTCGTCTAGAAAATCATACTCTTTGGTTGCTTGTTTGTTAATGAATAGCACACTAATATTAGATCTGCTAAATACTTTATGTTGAAGGGAAATAACTGAATTGTTAACAGTTGGAATTTCGTTGGCAATATCTTCGTCTGTTTGCATGCTTAAAATACCAAGACGTAAATCATTGGTAATCTTACCGCTTAATCGAACACCTGCAATGATTCTATTTTCGATATTTTCGTCATCGATATTTTTTGCTATACCAATACGTCTAGAAAAAAAAGGATTTGAATCTCTGCCATCTCCAAAACTGCCAAATAAATCACTATTTTCAATAAAAAACTGTCTTCGTTCCGGAAGTCCAACTTCAAATCGTGTTAAATTTGTGACCTGCTGATCTACTTCTACTTGCGAGAAATCTGGGTTTAATGTAAGGTCTAAATTCATGCTATTAGCAATCGTTAACTTCGCATCTCCTCCAATTTTAAAACTACTGGTATTTTCGTTATTCTCAAAATCTTTGGCAGTCATTGTATTTACAAAAGGAATGATAGAAACAGGAGACTTAGACTTACCTAAAGGTCGGTCAAAAATAAGGTCACCCATAAAAGCTAGGTTGTAAATATTTTGATTTTGAGGGATATTTATCCAAGTGTTTCTTTCATTATCCTGTGTGTCAAAGTGATAGCTGTTAAATCGCCATTTAGTTTCTCCTTCTTTATATTTAAAAGCAGACAGAGGAATTTTCCATTCTAAGATATAATGATCATCATGAATTACAGATTCTCCTAACCACTTGGTATCCCAAGCACTATTAAAACCTTGTCTTTCATTCCCACCTCCAGAGAGTAATATCTCTCTTCGAACCCCGTATGGGTTTGAGCCAAAGACAAACGCATTAGTTCCGTCATTAAAAGTATCGAAGAGGAGCGTTACACTGTCATTAGCGCCACCTCTAAAATCTCTACGTAAGGAAGGAATTATATAATCTTTTCCTTTGGCATATACTTTTATTCCAACATATAAATTTCTGTCGCTAAACATAAACTTAATTTCAACCTGTCTTTTAGCCTGTGCTGTGTCTGTTGGGAAATACTGATAAAAATTAGTAGCTGGTGCTACTGCTTCCCATGAAGTTTCATCTAAAACACCATCAATTTTAATTTCATCATCGGTGTATTTTGCAAGTACAGACTTGTTTGAGGTTTGTGAAAAAACACAAAAACACATAAAAAAAATAGGAATAAAAATATTTTTCATCAAGTAAAATATGTTTTAATACAAGTTAAAAATACCTACTTGTAAAACGAAATGAAATTATAATTAAACTTTAAGTAATTTTCATAAATTTTAGTTAAAATTTACAGTATAATTCTTTTAAAATTTGTGAGCTATTGGGTGCTTTTTTTAGATATAAGAACTAGTTTAAATCACACATTTTAAAACAAAAAAAATCAGACTGATGAAGTCTGATTTTTTTAATGAATATATGTTTCTAATTACGAAAGAAACGGATATCTGTAATCTGTGGCTGGCGTAAAAGTTTCTTTAATTAATCTAGGTGATACCCAGCGAAGTAAATTTTGTGGAGAACCTGCCTTATCGTTTGTTCCTGATGCTCTGGCTCCACCAAATGGCTGTTGCCCTACTACTGCACCGGATGGTTTGTCATTAATATAGAAGTTTCCTGCACAATTTTCTAGAAGGTTGGTTGCCTCAGTAATGGCATATCTGTCTGTAGAGAAAATTGCTCCTGTTAATGCATATTCTGAGGTCGCGTCTACCAGTGCTAGGGTGTCTAGCCATGTAGCATCTTCATAAACATAAATGGTAACTACAGGGCCAAATAACTCTGTACACATGGTTGTATACTTCGGGTCTTTGGTTAAAATTATCGTAGGTTCTATAAAATATCCTTTAGACTTATCATAGTTTCCACCTGCAATAATTTCTGCATTAGCATCTGTTTTTACACTGTCTATGTATGAGGATAATTTATCAAAAGAACCTTCATGAATGACAGCTGTAATAAAATTACTCATGTCTTCTGGTGAGCCCATTTTAAAAGTAGCTAGATCTTCTTTTACATAGTTTATGGTTTCCTCTGCCATTGATTTTGGTAAATATATTCTAGAGGCAGCAGAACATTTTTGACCCTGAAATTCAAAAGCTCCTCGAGAAATACCAGTTGCTACTTGTTTTGCATTTGCAGAAGGATGTGCAATAATAAAATCTTTACCTCCTGTTTCTCCAACAATTTTTGGATATGTTTTGTAAATGTGAATATTTTCTCCAATCTTTTTCCATATATCTTTGAATACATGAGTAGATCCAGTAAAATGAATACCAGCAAAATCTGGACTTGCCAAAACCGTGTCTGTAATCATTACAGGGTCTCCATATACCATATTAATAACTCCATCTGGTACCCCAGCTTCTTGAAAAATATCCATCAACACTTTTGCTGAAAATATTTGATGATCAGAAGGTTTCCAAACAACAGTATTTCCCATTAAAGCAGCACTTGCTGGCAAGTTTCCTGCAATAGCTGTAAAGTTAAATGGTGTAATGGCATAGATAAAACCTTCTAAAGGACGATACTCTACACGATTCCAAACTCCTTCTGAAGAATCTGGTTGTTCTTCATATATTTGAGACATAAATTCTACATTGAATCGTAAAAAATCTATGTATTCACAAGCAGCATCTATTTCAGCCTGATATACAGTTTTAGATTGAGCAATCATGGTTGCCGCATTTATTTTTGCTCGGTATGGGCCAGCCACTAACTCAGCAGCTTTTAAAAATATGGCAGCTCTTTGTTCCCATGGCATTTGAGACCACTGCTTTCTTGCTTCTAATGCAGCATTTATAGCATTTTCTACGTGTATTTTTTCTCCTAAGTGATACTGACCAACAACATGTTGATGATCATGAGGAGGTGTCATATTATTTGTATTTCCTGTTCTAACTTCTTCTTTTCCAATATACATTGGAACATCTACTGATCCGTTAAAATAAGCAGCATATTGTTTTGCAACCGCTGCTCTTTCTGGTGATCCAGGAGCATATGATTTTACAGTTTCATTTATTGCAGTTGGTACTTGAAAAAAACCTTTTCCCATTTTATGTGTTTTTAAGTTGTAATCGACTAATTTTTATGGTACAAACTTACAACTTATTTGTTAGTTTTTTGATACTCTTAAAACAACAGTCACCTATATTATAAACACTTTTTAGTATGTGTACACTTCTCTATTTACCTCTCAAAAAAAGTAAATTTATTTTAACTTCTAACAGAGATAAAAGTTTGGCAAGAAAGACAATTTTATTCAAAAAATATCTAGAGAATGGGCTGGAAACCACTTATCCAAAAAATGAGCAGAGGTGTTGTTGTGAAAAATATATTAACTGAAGACAACTCTGTTCATCAGTTTAATGATGCTATAGTTGATAGATTAAATGTAGGGATTGTAACTTTAAAACTAGTTTTATTTCGGATGTTTTCCATGGTAAAAAAACCACTCATAGCTCCAATGTTTGATTGTAAAAAAGTTCCTGATTTATAGGTGTAAGATTCTTGTGGAGATAAGATTGGAGTTTCACCAACAACACCCTTGCCATCTACAAATTCTTTGTAATTTAATGCGTCGAATATTTCCCAGTGTCTTTCAATTAATTGAACAGTATCTAAAGAGTTATTTTCGATAGTAATTTCATAACTAAAGGTGTAATAATCTAGTTCGTTTTCCTGAATAAATCCCTCTTCTTTTGTTTTTACCGAAATTTTAATCCCTTTTGTAATTTGTTGAACCGTCATCTAGCTAATGTAGTATTTTTGTGTTAAAAATCCAACATATATTAACGATCTCAACTATTAATAAGAAACTCTCTTTTTTCTCGGGATTAACGCTCTCCTTCAAACTGAATAGTGCCTACTCCAATTACTCGGTCAAATAATGCTCCAAAAGCTTTATGATAAACAATAACTGTATACATGTTTTCAGTTTCAGAAAAATTTCCTCTAATTTCAGATTCAGAAATTATAGTATCCCAAGATTTTGTCACAAAGGTGTAATTGTAAAATCCTTGTTTTAATAAAAAGTTAGCATTGTAGTAGTTTGTAGAAGGATCAAAAATCATTTTATTTTCCTCTGTAAGACTAAAGTTGTTAAAAGCACCATAGACATACACTTCTTTATCTGCAACCTCTTGTCCAACTTTTAGCGAGAAATACATCATTGCATAATCTGCTTCTGTTTTTGTGTTTGTTGCCTCAATATTTCTAACAATAAATTGACCGTTAATATCTGGATTGTAAGTGTAAGATTTTAATCCTCTATTAACATAAGGATACAAATAGTTGTGATAGATTTCTTTGCGTTCTGATTTTGCAATATTTACGCTGGCATTTCTTATATTTTTATTGTCAAAAAACAAATATTCATTACCTCCCCAAAAATTAGTCTTTTTAGGATATTTGTAAACTAGTTGATTGGGCTTGTAAAATTGGGGCTGAATCTTAGTAATTGCTGTTTTCCAATTTTCATTTTGTAAAATGGCAACGTGAATTTCTTGACTTGGGTTGTTGATTTGAAGCTGAGAATAATTCACCAAGAATTGAACAGTTTGTTCTTTACCCATATTTTTTGTATTTCTACTTCTGCTTGCAGAAACACCAACAGTAGCAATATTTTCATACAAGGTAAATTTTCTTGTAAAAACAAGCTCTCCAACGTCATCCAAAATAGAAAGAAGATAATTTCCACTTTTTGTGATTCTAGTATTTTGGTTAGGAAATTGAACTGAATAATGTGTGTAGTTTTGAAATGTATTAAAAGAATTCTCTACATTAAAAATGACATTAGACTGAAAACCGTTAATGTATTGATTAGAAATTAGGCTACTCTTTTTCCAGTCATGAGTCATTAGCTCTATTTTGTAATAATACTCTTTTTGATCTCCATCTAAATCATCAAAGTTTAATTCTAGTGTATTTCCTAGAGGAATAATGTGATTAAAAGTGGTTTCATTTAGGGGTTGAAGTTGAATAGATTTGATATTAGAGGGCGCTGTTTTTTGAGCATTAAGTATGCTGAAGATTGAAAGGAAGAAAAAAGAGATAAAGATGTTTTTCATAAAAAATCTATCGTTTTATTGTTAGAATCACAAAGTGTATTTTCTGCAAATTTAATCAATATAAAACAAGATGAATAATACGTCTATTTAGAATAATTATAAATAAGTTTAAATAGCTAATTTAAACCTTCATTTGTTCTAACATCCTATGCAAAATCTTTAAATTTGCATGATTTTTTTAGATAACTAAATTTCGAAAGTAACATGTCAAAAGACATTCGTATAAAAAAAGGTTTAGACATTAAACTAGTTGGTGAAGCAGTCCAAACAACTAGTACTATAGCTGTAAAAGGTGTGTTTGCCCTAAAACCAGAAGACTTTCACGGAATCGTCCCAAAACTTATAGCAAAAGAAGGAGCTGAAGTACAGGCAGGAGAATCGCTTTTTTATTCAAAAAGTGATGATCGTATCTTGTTTTCTAGCCCAGTAAGCGGAAAAGTAACGGAGATTATTCGTGGAGCAAAACGCAAGATCGTTAGCATTAAGATTACTGCTGACGGAAAACAATCATACAAAGATTTTGGAAAACAAGATGTAGAGAAGATGTCTGCAGAAGAAGTCAAAAATCATTTATTCAACTCAGGTTGTTGGCCGTTTGTAAAGCAGCGTCCATTTGATGTGATTGCAAATCCAAATCAAGCGCCAAAATCAATTTTTATTTCAGCATATGCAAGTTCGCCATTAGCTGCTGATTATGATTATACCTTGGCTGGAAAAGAAAAAGAATTACAAGCAGCAATTACAGCAATTTCTAAATTAACAAAAGGAAGCGTTCATGTTTCTGTTGGGAAAGATTCAAATTCGCCATTTGCTGGTCTAAAAAACATAGAACTTCATAAAGTTTCTGGACCACATCCAGTAGGAAATGTAAGTACTCAAATTTCACAAATAGATCCTTTAAACAAGGGAGAAGTAGTGTGGATTATAAGTCCGCAAGATCTTCTAGTTATTGGTGAATTATTATTAACAGGAAATTTTAACATCACTAGAACTTTAGCGTTAACAGGTTCTCAATTTGAGAAACCAGCCTATGTTACTGTAGTTGCAGGAGCATCTATTTCAGCTATCGTAGCAAAAAACATCAATACAGACAACGCAAGAATTATTAGTGGAAACGTATTGTCTGGAACGCAAGTTTCTGAAGATGGTTTTTTAGGCTATTATGACAATCAAATTACAGCAATTCCAGAAGGAGATGATTATGAGTTTTTTGGATGGAATAAGCCTGTCTTTAATAAGATTTCTCCATCTAGAGCCTTAACCTTTTCTTGGTTAACTCCAAAGAAAAAATATGATCTAAACACCAATACAAACGGAGAGCACAGAGCATTTGTAGTTACTGGTTCTTATGAGAATGTATTTCCTTTAGACATGTTTCCATTACAATTCTTAAAAGCGTGTATGTATCTAGATTTAGATGAGATGGAAAATTTAGGAGGTTATGAAGTAGCTCCTGAAGATTTTGCATTAACAGAATTTATCTGTGTTTCTAAACAGCCACATCAGAAGATTGTGAGAGAAGGGTTAGATTTAATGAAAGAAGAATTAGGCTAAAAATAGATATAATATGAGCTTAAAAAGTAATTTACATATTTTAAAAGAGAAGTACAAAGGAACAAAAATGGCTCCTGCGTTTAACGCAATCCATACGTTTTTATACCTGCCAAATGAGGTGACTCATAATGGTACACACATTAAAGCAGCAGACGATTTAAAGCGTACCATGAACATTGTAATCATGGCTTTAATACCATGTTTGTTATTTGGAATGTTTAATGCAGGATACCAACATTATGCAGCTATAGACGCAGCAAAAGGAATTACCACAGAATTTTCTATAGTAGGAAGTTTTATTACTTGGGATAATTTTTGGATTGGAATTATTAAAGTACTTCCACTAGTTATTGTTTCCTACGGAGTAGGATTGCTAGTAGAATTTATCTTTGCTGTTATTAAAGGACATGAAGTAGAAGAAGGATACTTAGTAACCGGTATGTTAGTACCATTAATTGTACCAATAGATACCCCGTTATGGATGCTTTCTGTAGCAGTAGTTTTTGGAGTTGTTATTGGAAAAGAAGTATTTGGTGGAACAGGAATGAATATCTTAAACCCTGCATTAACTATAAGAGCTTTCTTATTCTTTGCCTATCCAACTTGGATGAGTGGAGACAAAGTATGGGTCTATGATGCTGTGAATAGGGTAGGAACACCTGATGCAATTTCTGGAGAAACAATTTTAGGAAGTTATGCTCAAAATCAAGAAATAGTGTATTCTAATTCGGATATGTTTTTTGGTTTTATACCAGGTTCCGTTGGTGAAACATCTACCTTTTTAATTTTATTAGGAGCTGCTTTCTTAATATTTACCAAGATTGGTAGTTGGAGAATTATTCTTTCTACATTTATTGGAGCTGCTGTCATGGGATTAATTTTTAATCAAGTAGTCGCAGCAGATATTATTACAGACTCTAGTAAGTTTTATGGATTAATGAATACAGCTTGGTGGCAACACTTAATTATTGGAGGCTTGGCATTTGGAGCCGTGTTTATGGCAACAGATCCAGTAACAGCATCGCAAACAAATAAAGGAAAATGGATTTACGGATTTTTAATTGGATTTATTTCTATTATGATTCGTGTTTTCAACCCAGCATATCCAGAAGGAGTATTCTTAGCCATTCTGTTAATGAATGTCTTTGCTCCAACAATAGACCATTATGTGGTACAAGGGAATGTGAAGAAAAGATTAAAACGTTTAAAAGCTAAAATTGCCTAATTATGTCTAAAAAAACAGATAGTAATTCGTATACAATGATTTTTGCCGTAGGAATGGTGTTGGTTGTTGGGTCTTTATTAGCTTTTTTAGCATCGTCTTTAAAGCCAAATATTGATGAAAACAAACGGATAGAAAAACAACAGAATATTCTCTACGCCATGGGTGTTAACGAGAATGATGATTCTAATGCCATTTTCGTTTCTACAACAGTTGCAGAACAAGAATTTCAAAAATACATTAAAAGACAGCTAGTTATTGAAGGAGATGATATCTCTGAAGATGAAAAAGCATACATGATTGATGTAAAGAAAGAAAAATCTAAAGCAAAAAACGGAGGGGTAAGAAGACTTCCTTTATTTGTTGGAGAGAAAGATGGTAAAACATTTTACGTAGCACCAATTAGAGGAAAAGGTCTTTGGGATGCTATTTGGGGATATGTTGCCATGGATGAAAACATGATTGTTCAAGGAGCGTATTTTGATCATAAAGGAGAAACACCTGGTTTAGGTGCAAACATAAAGTATCGCTTCTTTATGGATGATTTTAAAGGCGAACATTTATTAGATGCTTCAGGAGACTTTAAAGGAATTAGAGTAGCTAAAGGAAACAACGATCCTAAGAACGATGAAAAAACAGATTATGAAGTAGATGCTATAGCGGGAGCTACCATAACAGGAGACGGAGTTTCAGCGATGATTAAATCTGATTTGAAACTGTATGTAGATTATTTTAAAACTTTAAAATAAAAATATTATGAACTTAATGTCTAAATTTAAACTATCTTTTTTAATCTTATTTCTTGCTGTATTTTCATGTGACAAAAAAGCAGATGATATTATTGAAGAGGTAAGTTTAAGTCCAGAAATTGTAGCTTATGAGCCAGATTTTATAGATGAAAATTATTTGTTTCTCATAGAAAATGGGGGAACTAGCTCTTATTTAATAAACAAACAAGGAGATAGGTTATGGACCTGGGATTTTGATGATAATTTAGGGAATGATGTTGAATTACTTGAAAATGGTCAATTATTGGGAATATTTAAAGATGATAACAGACCTTTCACACTAGGAGGCGGTTCTGGAATCATAAAATTATTTGAAACTAATGGATCCTTAAAATGGCAGTATACAATTGCAGATGATAATTTCTTGGCTCATCATGATGTAGAAATGTTACCAAATGGAAATATATTGGTTATTGTTTGGGAAAGGATAACTGTTGATCAAGCTCAGCAGGCAGGAATAATTACAAATGTTGATATCTTTCCTGAAAAACTTATTGAAATAAATCCTAATAACGATCAGATCGTTTGGGAATGGAGAAGCTGGGATAGATTAGTTCAAGACATAGATACAAATTTACCTAATTTTGGAGAAGTTTCAAATTATCCTGAAAAAATAGATTTCAATTATAATACGAATACATCTGGTGGAGATATAATGCATGCCAATGGTATTGATTATGATACAGACAAAGACGTAATTCACATGAGTGTTAACTTTTACAATGAAATTTGGGTTATAGACCATAGCACTACTACCTTGCAAGCAGAAAGTAATCTAGGAGGTAACTATAATAAAGGAGGAGATTTGATTTACCGTTATGGTAATCCAGCAGCATACAAAAATACTGAAGGGAATACTATTTTTAATAATAATCATTATCCGAACCTTTTAGAAGGCAATGTAGAAGGTCAAGGTAACATGTTAATCTACGTTAATAATCATGGCAATTTAACTCAATCAATCGTTTATGAGTTAGAGCTACCTGAGGTATTTAAACTTTTACCGAATGTCAATAATGAGCCAAACATAGTCTGGAGTTTCACAAATAGCGACATGTATGCACCAAAATTTTCAGGGGCTGTTAGATTATCAAATGGTAATACACTCATATGTGAGGGTGATTATGGGTATTGGGAGGTAACTCAAAGTGGGGAAGTGGTTTGGAAATACGAAGGAAATTCAACAAATTTTTGGAGAGGATATAGCTATGATAAAAATTCACCAGCTTTGAGCAACCTTAATCTTTAAAAAATTATTTAAGAGAAAATGAAATTTTTATCAAAAAAAGACGCAAAATTAATTACAGATCCACTAACAGACAACAATCCTATTACAATTCAAGTATTAGGAATCTGTTCTGCATTGGCAATTACGGCTGAGTTAAAAGCTTCTATTGTAATGTCTGTTTCAGTATTATTTGTTTTAGGGCTAGGAAATGTAGTCATCTCATTAATGAGAAATATCATTCCTTCAAAAATTAGAATTATAGTTCAACTAATAGTAGTTGCAACACTAGTAATTATTGTGGATTTGGTCTTAAAAGCTTTTGCTTATGAATTAAGTAAAACACTCTCAGTATTTGTTGGGTTAATTATCACCAATTGTATTATTATGGGTAGATTTGAAGCCTTTGCTTTAGGAAACGGGCCTTGGAAGTCTTTCTTGGATGGAGTTGGAAATTCTCTTGGATATGCAGTTATACTAATTATTGTTGGGTTTTTTAGAGAGTTATTAGGTTCTGGAACCTTATTGGGAATAAAAGTTTTAGGAGATCCAATTGAAAAAACAGGATTGTATGCATTTGGATATGAAAACAACGGATTTATGTTACTATCACCAATGGCATTAATTGTAGTGGGTTTAATTATCTGGGTACAACGAAGTAGAAATCAAGCATTAATTGAAGAAAATTAGACACTAAGCGTTATCCTAAAGTTCTCACTGAGTTTGTTGAAGAGGTTTAGGATTTCATAAAAATATAGAAAATGGAACATTTAGAATTATTTTTCAAATCAATATTTATAGACAACATGGTCTTTGCAACCTTCTTAGGAATGTGTTCTTACCTTGCTGTTTCTAAAAAAGTAACTACAGCCGTTGGTCTAGGAGCTGCTGTCATCTTTGTATTGGCAGTAACCGTTCCTTTAAACTGGTTGTTAGATCAATATTTATTACAAGAAGGAGCACTGGCTTGGTTAGATCCAAAATATGGTGTAGATGGAAGTGAAACAATAGATTTAAGTTTCCTGTCATTTATCATGTTTATTGCAACGATTGCAACCATGGTTCAACTGGTTGAAATCGTCGTAGAGAAATTCTCACCATCTTTATATAACTCTTTAGGAATTTTCTTACCCTTAATAGCTGTAAACTGTGCTATTTTAGGTGGTTCTTTATTTATGCAATCTCGTGAGATTCCAAGTTTAGCACTGGCGTTAACATATGGAGTAGGATCAGGTATTGGATGGTTTTTAGCCATTTTAGCCATTGCAGCAATTCGTGAAAAGATTCGTTATTCTAGTGTGCCACCAGCCTTAAGAGGTTTGGGAATTACATTTATTATTACTGGTCTTATGGCTATTGGATTTATGAGTTTTGGAGGAATGTTAACCGGAGGGGATGAAGAAAAAAAGAAAAAAACGACCCAGGTTGTTGCATCTAGCAAACTAGAAAAAGATACTCAGGTAAAAAAGATTGATATCACTTTAAAAAGTGATAGTGAAGAAGTAGCAGAAAATATTAAAGAAATAGAAAAGTAGTATGAATATATTAGCAGCAAGCACCACAGGAACTATTTTTGCAACCGTAGCAGCATTTTTACTGATTACGTTGTTGTTGGTCGCATTATTATTGTTTGTAAAACAAAAACTATCTCCATCAGGTCCAGTAACTATTACCATTAATGGAGAGAAGAAAATTGAAGTAGCTTCTGGAAGTACACTATTAACAACCTTAGGAAGTGAAAAAATATTCTTACCATCTGCATGTGGTGGAGGAGGATCTTGTGTTCAATGCGAATGTCATGTAAATTCAGGTGGAGGTGAGGCCTTGCCTACAGAAACACCACACTTTTCTAGAAAAGAATTAAAACACGGAATACGTTTAGCTTGTCAGGTGAAAGTAAAACAAGACATGGATATTTCAATTCCAGAAGAAGTTTTTGGAATTAAGAAATGGGATGCAACTGTTGTTCGTAACTATAATGTAGCCTCTTTTATCAAAGAATTTGTAGTTGAGATTCCAAAAGATATGGGTTATAAAGCCGGAGGATATATCCAAATTGAAATTCCTGACTGTGAAGTTAAATTTTCAGACATAGATATTACAGCACATCCAGAAGAGCATGAAACACCAGATAAGTTTCAAGCAGAATGGGATAAGTTTGGTTTATGGCCATTGGTTATGAAAAATAAAGAGACTGTAGAACGTGCATATTCTATGGCTTCTTATCCTGCAGAAGGAAGAGAAATTATGTTAAATGTTCGTATTGCAACTCCGCCGTGGGATCGTGCTAAAAATGGTTGGATGGATGTAAACCCAGGAGTAGCTTCCTCCTACATTTTTGCTCAAAAACCAGGAGACAAAGTAGTCATTTCTGGACCTTATGGTGAGTTTTTTATTAACGAGTCTGAATCAGAAATGTTATATGTTGGAGGTGGAGCAGGAATGGCGCCAATGCGTTCTCATTTGTATCACCTATTTAAAACCTTAAAAACAGGTCGTAAAGTTACCTATTGGTATGGTGGTAGATCTAAAAGAGAATTATTTTACATAGATCACTTTAAATCATTAGAAAGAGATTTTCCAAACTTTAAGTTTTACATGGCTTTGTCTGAACCAATGGAAGAAGATAATTGGAAAGTAAAAGATGGAATTGAAGGAGATGGTGATGGATTTACCGGATTTATTCACAACTGTGTAATAGAAAATTATTTAGACCTTCATGAATCACCGGAAGATATAGAATTGTATTTCTGTGGTCCACCATTAATGAATAAAGCAGTTCAGAAAATGGGAGAAGATTTTGGAATACCCGATGAAAATATCAGATTTGATGATTTTGGAGGTTAATCTTAAGGAATTATAAACATAAAAAAACCAGCACATTGTGCTGGTTTTTTTATGCTATAATACTTTCTAGCTGATATATGGGTTGATTATTTTCGTATTTAAAAATTTTAGAATAATCCATCACATTAGGCACAGCATCTAATTTGCATAGAAAGGCAATGACAGCGCTCAGACCATGGAATAACAACTCTTTGTTTCTGGGGTTTTCAGGTTTTTGATTGTAGTGGCAAAGAGGTGTTCTAAACCCACAGGCTTCAAGAAATACTTTTTCAACCTGTAATATTTCTTGTGGAGAATAGCCATTAAACCTTCTTCCTAATTTTTGATGAACTGTTCCTATATAATTTAATTGTAAAGAGCCGTGTTCATTGGAAAGATGTTTCCAGCTGTCATGATTGTCTAAAATATTTCCAACTGCACAAGCAGCACAATTTTCTGGATCTAGCGTATTGTTATGAAATGCTTTGTATAATTTTATGATTGCTTGTTCTAATCGTATTGGAGTTTGCATTTTTATTTTATTTTCAATTATTCTAAGATACAAAAGAATTTATTTATGATTATATTTATCTAGTTCTTTTTAAACGAGATTGGATAATTATAAAAAAAATCATTTGTTTAAAAGTGGTATATTTTTTCATTTTCACTCTCTATTTGTTTCAACACTGTAAAACCTGTAATTTAGTTTCATCAAAATTAACAGATATAAAAAATATGAGAAATATAAATTTTCTTTCTATCACAGTAATATTTTTAATATTCAGCTGTAAACCATCTGAAAATAAAGTATCTACAGTAGATCCAGTTGCGTATTGGGGAGATAATCCTTGGTCAGAAATTAGAAAAAAACGAATTAACCAATTATTGCCAAAAGCCCTAAAGGAGGCAAATGTAAATGCTTGGTTGGTTATTTGTAGAGAAAATAATAATGATCCAATTGCGGATCATATTGGTGGAGAAAATGCAGGAGGAACAGCAGTTTTTATTTTTTACAATGATTCAGACGGATTTCATTCTAAAGTATTTTCTCCCTCAGGCGAAGCAACTGCTTTAGATGAATTAGACATTCATGATACCGTTATTTCTGTTGAAAGAGGGATGTCTTCAGTAAGCATGGCTGTAGATTTTATTAAAGAGAAAAAATTTGAGAAGATTGCCATCAATTCTTCTCTTTCAAATGCAACTGCTGATGGATTGACATACACACAAAGAGTTAATTTAGAAGATCTTTTAGGAAATAAAAAAAACAATTTAATATCTTCAACTGATTTGGTGTATGAATGGTTGTCTATTAAACTTCCTGAAGAAGTTGAAATCTTAAAAAAAGCTGCACAACTTACAGCAGACTGGCAAATTGAAGCATATAAACAAGTTATTCCAGGGAAAAGTACTGACGCAGATATTGCACTGTTTTTAAAACAAAAAATGGCAACTTACGGAGTAAAAGATGGTTGGGCTCCTGATCAAAACCCAAATGTAAATTCAGGGCCAGATAGAGGTCATTCTCATGCTACCGATAAAGTAATTATGCCTGGTGATGTAATTCAAATAGATTTTGGAATTAAATTATACGATCGTTGGGTTAGCGATATCCAACGATTTGCATATGTGCTAAAAGATGTAGAAACTAAGGCTCCAGAAAAGATTCAATTTTATTGGGAAAGTAGTAAAGCAGGAAATAGAATTGCTTTAGCAACGATGAAACCTGGCGTAAAAGGAATAGATGTAGACAGCGCTCAAAGAAAATTAATGAGCAATGCAAAATCTGAATATGTTCCCTGGAGTACGGGTCATCCTGTAGGTTATGTTGCACATGATGTAGGGCCAAATCTAGGCGGATCTCAAGCATCACATGTTCGTCCGGCTTCAGAAAAACAATTAAAAGAAGGAATGACGTTTGCCTTTGATGGATTTCACTCTTGGAAACGAGCAGACGGAACTTTTAAAACAATTTCAGTAGAAGAAATGGCAGTTGTAACTAAATACGGTGCTCAATATTTAATTACACCACAAGAAGAGCTTATTTTAATTTCCAGTAATCTAAAAAAATGAAAGCATTTCTTTCCGAATAATTATTTTTAGTTGTTTAATACTTGATAAGTTAGCAATGCCCCAAAACTTAGTCAATATATACCAGTTCCTATGCAATAGTTAGGGAATAAAGTATTTCAAAGACATTTATATTAAATTTATTTTTAAAAAAACAAGCAGCTGAATGTCTATTTGTTAGCTATAGAAGGTGGGTATTTTATTCTTTTTAAATACAATAAAGCCTACCTTTGTTAAAATTTTTTTCACATGACTACTTTTGAAGATTTAGACTTATCTAATCAACTTTATAACAGTATAGAAGAGCTAGGGTTTACACACCCAACTCCTATTCAAGAAGCTGCCTATTCTGTAGTTCGAGCTGGAAAAGATGTGGTAGGAATTGCCCAAACAGGTACTGGAAAAACATTTGCTTATATGATGCCTATTCTTAGAGATTTAAAATTCTCTAAGCAAGTTACACCAAGAGTTTTAGTGGTAGTTCCAACTCGTGAATTGGTATTGCAGGTGGTAGATGAGATTGAAAAACTAGCAAAATATATAAATATTAGAGTTCTAGGAGTCTACGGGGGAACCAATATTAATACTCAAAAACAAGCAGTAGCGCAAGGAGCAGATATTATTGTAGCCACGCCAGGGAGACTATATGATTTAGCATTGAGTAATGTGTTAAAGCTAAAATCTATTCAAAAACTAGTGATTGACGAAGTAGATATTATGCTAGATTTAGGATTTCGTTTTCAGTTACTTAATATTTTTGATTTGTTGCCAAGAGGAAGACAAAATATTATGTTTTCTGCAACGATGACCAATGATGTAGATGAACTAATTATAGATTTTTTTAAATCACCAAAAAAGATCTCTGTAGCTATGAGTGGTACTCCGCTAGATAATATTCAGCAAACTTCGTATGTAGTTACTAATTTCTATACCAAAGCAAATTTGCTAAATCACTTATTAGCTGATAGAGAGGTTTTTACTAAAGTGTTAGTTTTTGTTTCTAACAAACGAAGAGCAGATCTATTATTTGCTGCAGTAGAAGAAGTTTTTGGATCAGAAAGCTGTGTAATTCACTCCAATAAAACACAAAATTATAGGATTCGCTCTATTCGTCAGTTCGACCAGGGAAGTAATCGTGTTCTAGTTGCTACAGATGTCATGGCTCGAGGATTAGACTTAGATGGAATCTCGCATGTTATTAATTTTGATACGCCTTATTTTCCAGAAAACTATATGCATAGAATTGGTAGAACAGGAAGAGCAGAGCGTGAAGGACGAACAATTTTATTTTCAACAGAAAAAGAGCAAGAATCAAAAGAAAGAATTGAAGCTTTAATGAAGTATGAAATCCCTGTACTTGATTTTCCAGAAGAAGTAGAATTAACGAAACAACTCACAGAGGAAGAACGCCCAAAAGAAGATCAAGAAATATCAAAAAATAGAGTTTCTGAAGAATATATTCCTGGACCTGCTTTTCACGAAAAGAGTGAAAAAAACAGTAAAACCAATCAAGGAGGTTCTTATAGGAGAGAGATTGCCAAAAAGTATAAAAAACCCAAAACACGCGGCGACAAGAATTACAATATGAGAAATAAAAAGAAATAAATTATTAGTTGTTTTTTACCATTAATATGGGGATAATGCAACAATCTATCAATTTTACTCTATTATTCTAGATAGTTAGTTCATTTTATTGTTATTCTTCATTATTTATGTAATTTTAGTTCATCTTTTAATTTGACCCCAATTATGTCGACTAACTTCTAGTATTATGTATTATAAAAATTTTTCAATTGTTTTAATAGCTCTAATGTTTATGCAAACAATCTTCTCTCAGGAAGTAAAAAATGAGCCTCAAAAACCCTATTTGATAGGAAAGCCTTCAAAGGTAGAATATGTTTCATCAATTGCATCAAGAATTAATAATTTAGTAAGACCAGATCTTCAACAACAAAAAGAAATGTTAGATGGAAGATCTTCCAAATATGACGTTGTTATTGGTAAGGGTTCAGAAGGAGATGATCCTTTAGCAAAATATTCTGATAACTTAAGAAATAGTATTCCTTCTAGAACACCCGAATTAGTTTTTGAGACAGGAGCTTCAAATTCTAACCCTACAGATCCTTCAGGTGCCGTAGGACCCAATCATTATATTTCTGTAATTAATACCGCGTTTCAAATTTTTGATAAAAGTGGAGCTTCATTAACGGGTGGTTTGGTATCTCCAAATCCTACAATATTTCCATCAGGTGGCTGTTGTGATTTAACAGCAAGTTATGATAATGTTGCTGATAGATGGATTCTTAGTTTTCTTGGTGGCGGTGTTCAAGTAGCTGTCTCAGACGGGCCAGATCCAGTAAATGATAGTTGGACGGTTTACAGCTATTCAGCCGTAAGCGATTATCAAAAATTATCTGTTTGGAGAGATGGGTATTATATGACTGAAAATACGGGCAGTGCCAATAAATTACATGTATTTCAAAGAGATGCTATGATAGATGCTGCATCTGAAGGTACAGAACCTCAAATATTATCATTTTCATTACCAGGGTTGGTAACCAGTGGTTTTCACAGTCCTCAAGTGTTGAACATAAGTAATGATAATTGGCCAACAACAGGAGGTGCCACCGTAATGTATATGCAAGATGATGCATGGTCTGGAATAGATACAGATCATGTGAAATTATGGAATGTAGACATAGATTGGGAAACTCCAGGAGATTCTGAAGTTTCTGCAGCAGTAGAGCTAAGCACTACTGAGTTTGTTAGCGTATTTGATGGAGGTAGTTTTTCTAATTTACCACAACCAAATGATGGAGCTACTTTAGATGCATTACAAGCAACCATTATGAATCAGGCACAATATAGAAAGTTTGCAACCTATAATTCTGCCTTGTTTAATTTTGTGATAGATGTAGATGGTTCTAGTACAAAACAAGCAGGAGTAAGATGGTATGAATTGCGTCAAACTGCAGATGGAGAACCATGGGAAATTTACCAAGAAGGAACCTATACAGCACCAGACAACAGGCATGCTTGGAATGCAAGTTTAATTATGGATGTGCAAGGAAATATAGGAATGGGCTATACAGGAATGTCTAGTGCAAACAGTACAGATGATAGTGTGCTACTTGGGTCTTATTATACAGGTCGTTATTCAGGAGACCCTATCAATGTAATGACAATAGACGAAGGAACAATCATGGCAGGAGATGCCAATATTTTTAGTACTCGTTATGGAGATTATAGTAAAATAGATGTAGACCCTGCCAACGACAAAAAATTCTGGTTTGTTAATGAAGTAATGTCTAATGGAAGAAAAAATATAGCAGGAGTATTTCAAATTGCAGCAAATGCGGCAAATGATGTAGCAGTAATTAGTTTAGATACCCCTGTGACAGGAATATTAACAAGTACTGAGACCATTACTGTTACCATTCGTAATTTTGGAGAAAACTCTGCAACAGGTTTTGATGTTAGCTATCAAGTAAATTCAGGAACTGTAATTACAGAGACATTTACAGAAACTATAGCGTCTAATGAATCAGTACAATTTACCTTTACCACACCAGTAGATTTGTCTTCAGAAGGGCAGGTATATAGTATCTTATCTTCTGTTACGTTAACTGGTGATGAAGACTCAAGCAATGATTCAATTACAACAGAAATTACTCACGTATATTCAAATGATATAGGAGTTACTGCAATTACTGGTCCAGATGATGGAGAAGCATTAACTAATGAGTCTGTTGTAGTTACAATCGAAAATTTTGGAACAGCAACTCAATCAAATTTTCAAGCTTCTTATTCTATTAATGGAGCTCCTTCAGTTTCAGAGAATGTTGCAGGTCCCTTAGATGCAGGAACTTCAATATCTTATACCTTTTCTACTTTAGGAAACTTCTCTATGGATGGAACCTATACTGTAGTAGCAGAAACATTATTAGCTTCAGACTCAGATATGACTAATAATTCGTTTCAAAGAGAGGTTTTAAACTCTGCATGTTATACAAGAATTAACGATACAGAAAATACGATAGGGCCAGATATTGGGGTAACAACATCTATAATTAATATGGATCAAAATGCTGTAATTACTGACGTAAACTTAACTTTGAATATTGCACATACTTGGGATGCTGATTTAGAAGTAAAATTAATTGCTCCAGACGGTGTTACCGAGATAATTCTATTTGAGGATATTGGGAGTAATGGAGATAATTTTACAAATACGGTTTTAGATGACGATGCTAGCACTGTTATAAGTGACGGAGAAGCACCTTTTACAGGATCGTTTAGTCCTACTGGTAGTCTAAGTGATTTAAATGGATTACTATCTGGAGGAGATTGGACTCTTTATATAAATGATGATGCAGATGGGGATGGAGGGACTTTACTTGATTGGTCTATTCAAATTTGTACAGAAGCTTCTCTTTCGGTATCTGATAATAAATTAGATGGAGAATTTAAGATTTTCAATAAAGGGAACAATCAATTTGAAGTATCTCTCGCTAATACTTCTTCTTTTAATGATTTAGATTTAAATGTTTACAATATGGTAGGTCAAACACTGCTATGGAAAACCATTAAAAATACCTCAGGATTTTACTCTTATACAATAGATATGTCTCGTGCTTCAACAGGAGTTTATCTTGTTAGATTAGGGAATAATAGCAATGCAACTATTAAAAGAATAGTGGTTGAGTAGCAGTAAAAAAATGTATGATTAAGAAAGAGAGCATTCCTATAAATGCTCTCTTTTTTAATTAGTAGCTAAAATAACTTCTATAAGTGCTATTGGAGATGTGTTTTCACAACGATTTTTCATTCTTAATGGAAGAAACTTAAAATAGATGGTCTCTTTTTTTAAAGAAAAAGAAAGAAATTTTTCGTCTTCAATATTTACAGGATCATAGGTGTTATTTTTTGAATCAGTGATGATCCAGCCACAATTTCCAGTATCTTTGGGTACTATTGAACCTAGTAAATATCCTTCCTTTTGATATGTTACTGCTGTTTTATTTGTAGTTAATTTTGTGCTCTCACAAGAGATCATTAGAAGTACTATAAAAAAAGTTAAAGCTATTAGTTTTAAATTTGGGTGTATCATAGGTCTAAATTTTAAAAAGTAAAAGATAATAAAATAATGCAAGTATTAACGCAACAAGAATTACACAATCTTGCCATGAATATAGTAGGTAAGAAGTTAGAAGAAATGGGCTATGAGTTTCAAGCCATCAACAGTCAGTTAAAAAGACACCCACAATTTGTATTGTTTAAAAAAGGAGAATCTCCTGTTTTTGTATTGGTAAAAGCTTCTAATAATATTCAGAATCCAGAAGAATATGATGTGCTATGGATGGAGACTTTTAAAGAACATGCTAAGAAACAGGACGCTAAAGTATGGTTTGCTGGTGTTGGAATAGCCAATGCAGAAAGTGTAGAAAATCCTGTTTTTAAAGACCAACCTTATTATGTGGCTTTTGAAGATTTTATTAAGATTTTAGAATAAAAAAAAGCATTACAAATTGTAATGCTTTTTTTTATTTTGAAATACTAATTATTACTCAGCTTTGGTTTCTAACATTTCAAAGAATTGACCAATTTTTGGTAAAATAATAATCTTAGTTCTTCTGTTTTTAGATTTATTAGCAGGAGTGTCATTTGGTGCTAGCGGTACATAACTACTTCTACCCGCAGCAATTAATCTACTTGGTGCTACAGCAAATCTAGATTGTAATATTCTAGTAATAGATGTAGCTCTTTTGGTAGATAAATCCCAGTTATCTTGGATAATATCATTTTTTATTGGAGTGGCATCTGTATGACCTTCAATCATTACATCCATTTCTGGCTGGCTGTTAATAACAGTAGCAACTTTTTCTAATACTGAATATGCTTTTTCAGTTACGGTGTAGCTTCCGCTTTTGAATAATAATTTGTCTGAGATAGAGATAAAAACAACTGTTTTTTCAACATTTATTTCAATATCTTCATCATCAATCCCTTCTTTTAGCTCTTTTTTCAAGTTAAAAGCTACTACAAGATTTAAGGAATCTTTTTTGGTAGCAGCAGCTCTTATTCTATTAATGTATTTGTCTTTTTTGCTCAATTGAGCCAAGGTTTCTTTAATATTATCAGTAGCTCCTTGTGTTAGAACTGTTAAGTTATCAACATATTCTAAGGTTTTCTTTTTATCATTTTTTAAATCAGCAATGATGCTATTTAAGTTTGCTACATCAGCATCACATTTTTCATTATCTATAACACATTTGGTCAAACTATTTTTAACGGCAAGTAGTTCGTCTTTAGCTTTGTCATGTTTTGCCTGTAGTGCTGCGTGTTCTTTTTGAGAAATACAAGAACTAATTAAAACTGAGGCAACTAGTAGTACAATTATTTTTTTCATTTTTATAATATTGATGATTACAACACAAAGTTAAAAATATTGACAGTATAATAAGGGTGATTAACAAAAATTTATGAACGATTTTTAAAAACTTTAAATTGTATCTTTATAAGCTAAAAATTAACGGATGAAAAAGGCTTTTTTTATTTTTTTATTTTCCTCACTTTTTACCCTTATCTCATGTAATAAAGAGATTAATACACCTATAAAACTTCAAGGATTTGTTTTTGGGACTTCTTACAATATAATTTATTACGATGTTGGTATTAGTTTTGAGGAAGAAATTATTCAATTATTTGAAGATATAAATAATTCAATTTCTACATACATCCCTACATCGGATATTTCTAGAATTAACAGTGGTGATTCGGGTGTTATTGTTGATACTTATTTTAAGGAAGTTTTTTCTAAATCTGAACGAATATTTAAAGAAACAAATGGGTATTTTGATCCAACAGTGGGAAATTTAGTAAACGCTTGGGGTTTTGGACCTGAAAAACCTTTGAATAATTTAGATAGCTCTAGCGTAAAAGACCTAATGAAGTTTGTTGGTTTTGACAAGGTTAAAATTGAAAATAATCAGGTCAATAAAAAATATTCTGAAACATATTTCGATTTTAATTCCATAGGTAAAGGATATGGTTTAGATATCATCGCACGTTTTTTAGAGTCTAAAAAAATTAAAAATTATTTAATTGAAATTGGAGGAGAAGTAAGGGTCAAAGGAACGAAACCTGAGGGCAAAATTTGGACTGTGCAATTAGAAAATCCAAATACTGATGGAACTCGATCAGCATATACATATCTGCAATTAACGAATAGCTCTATGGCAAGTTCTGGGAATTATAGAAAATTTAGAATGGCACCTACAGGTGAAAAATATGTTCATACAATTAATCCAAAGACAGGATTTGCATTAGAAAGTAATTTATTAGCCGCAACAGTTATTGCTGAATTAGATTGTGCAGATGTAGACGCATATGCAACTGCATTTATGGCCATGGGATTAGAAAAAACAGTAAAATTTTTGGAAGCTAAACCATATTTAAAAGTGGTTCTTATTTATGTAAATGAAGCTGGTAACTTGGCTGAGTTTAGAAACTAATCTTTGTAAACAACAGGTAAAATTTCGCCTTTCATTAATCGATATTTATCTGAAAGATCTGTGGAAATTTTTTTAGAATAAGCTATTTCTTTCACCTTAAAACCTACAGAACGTAACTTCTCAAAATAATCACGACCATAAACTCTTACGTGATCATATTGTCCAAAAATTTTGGCTCTCTCTTTTCTATCTGTTATAGAGTTGTCTTCAAACGTAGATTCACGATTTAAATCTTGAGGTATTTGAAAAACACCCATTCCACCTTTTTTCATGACTCTATATAATTCTTTCATAGCCTTGGTGTCGTCTTGTATATGTTCTAATACATGATTGCAAAATACTATATCAAAAGAATCATCATTAAAAGGTAAGTTGGTAATGTCTGCTTTTACATCAGCTATAGGCGAGTTTAAGTCTGCTGTAACATATTCGTGATTTAATTTTTTAAACCGAGTTACAAAACATTGTTCTGGAGCCATGTGTAAAACTTTTTTCTTTGAAGTAAAGAAGTCAGTTTCATTGGTTAAATACAGCCATAACAATCTATGACGCTCTAATGAAAGTGTACTAGGAGATAATACGTTTGGTCTTTGAATCTCATACCCATAGGGTAAAAATTTACGAAAACTATTGTTGTCTATGGGGTCTGTATATCTATTTCCTTTTAAATAATAGGCAATAAAAGGTTTTGCTACATAACTTAATTTGATAAGTAATGGGCGCGGAATTGTGTTTAATATGATTTTGAATAATTTCAAAAAATTAGTTTACAATGGTGATCGTCTGAACTCACTTTCTTCATCACTTTCAATTCCTAAAGCCTCATAAATATATTTAAAAGTAGATAGTAGCTCTGGTTTTCCATGTACAATTGCAATATCATGCTCAAAATGAGCACTAGGTTTTCCATCTTGAGTTAAAATAGTCCAGCCATCACTAAGTTGATTGATTTTGTGCGTGCCTAAATTAATCATGGGCTCAATAGCAACAACCATTCCGTTGATGAGTTTTTTACCTCTACCACGTTTTCCATAATTTGGCATTTCAGGATCTTCATGCATCTTTCTTCCTAGGCCATGTCCTACAAGCTCTCTCACAACACCATAACCCCTGTCTTCACAATATTTTTGTATGGCATATCCTACATCACCAATTCTGTTTCCAGCTTTTAATTCACGAATTCCCTCGTACAAGCTTTGTTTGGTAACTTCTAGTAGTTTTTTAGTTTCCTCTTCTATTTCTCCAACAGCAAAAGTGTAGGCATGGTCTCCATAAAAACCATTTTTTAAAGCACCACAATCTATAGAAATAATATCTCCTTCTTGCAAAGGCTTATCATTAGGTATTCCGTGAACTACTTGAGCATTTGGACTCATGCAAAGTGTGTTTGGAAAATCATACAGACCTAAAAATCCTGGAATAGCATCTTGGGAACGAATATATTCTTCAGCTATTTTATCTAAAAACAAGGTAGTTACTCCTGGTTTTACCTCTTTGGCAAGAATTCCTAAAGTTCTAGAGACTACCAAGGCACTTTCGCGCATAATCTCTATTTCTTCAGTAGTTTTTACTTTAATCATAGTACGATTTAAAAGTGTAAAGATACTTTTAATTTTAAAAATATAGAGGAAGCATCCTTACTTCAAAAAAGAGAAAAAACCTTTTTTCTTTTTTATTTCAGGTTCATAGTTTAATAGTAGTTTATGAATAGCAGTCCATCCAATAAATCCTCCAATATTTCTGTCATCGACAAAAAAAGTTGCATTAATTTTTCTACTAATTTTACCATCAAATTCTTCTTCAGGATAGCTTTTATTGATTGCATAAAACTCAAGACCTTGTTGTTTGCAAAAATCAACAGCTTCTTGAAGTTTTTTTTCAGTTCTATAAGTCCATAAGATTAAACGATGTCCTTCAGACTGTAATTTCTTCATGGTTTCGAAGGCAAAAATCATTGGTTTCCCAATATTTGGATATGCATCTTCTACGATTGTTCCGTCAAAATCAATGGCAATAATTAAGTGTTTATTAGGGAGCATTTATTTTTCGTATGAATGTTTATAGTTGTTTTTTCGTATTATTTTTAAAATATCTTTTTCAATTATCTCTATAGAATGCTCTACAAAACGACCAATTTCTTTTCCGTTTTCATAAAAAATAAAAGTGGGTGTATGTTTTATGGAATAGCCTTTCTGAAGATTATTTGGTGTTTTTTTTCCTATGGTAATTCCAATCATTTGAAAGTTATTTGTAAAATCAAATGCTGCTAATTCCATAATTTTATAGAATCTTGGCAGTTCTCTTTTACTATCATGACACCAACTTCCTATAAAAGCTTTTACAGAAACATCTTTTATCCTTTTTTTAATTTTTTGAACTATCTTTTGATTAGGAAGATAGTCTTCGTAATTTTTTAAAAACCAATCTTTGTGTTTGCCTTTTAAGAAATCTGACTTATCAATATAACCAATTAAGTTACCATTTATATCTTCATTTTCTTGCCCATTTGCTAATGAAAATAAACATAAAAAGAATAAAAATAAAAGTTTTTTCATATTATAACAGAGATTTTCTTGTCATTTCTTTTGGTTGTTCAACACCCATTAATTCTAAAATTGTTGGAGCAATATCTCCTAACACTCCATCTTTTATTAATTTTATTTCTTTGTCTATAAGAATAATAGGAACCGGGTTGGTGGTATGAGCAGTGTGTGGGCTTCCGTCTGGATTCATCATTGTTTCACAGTTACCATGATCAGCTATTAGAATAGTGGTGTATTCGTTTTCCAAACCTGAAGTTATTACATCTTTTGTACAATGATCTACCGTTTCACAAGCTTTTACTGCAGCATCAAACACACCAGTATGCCCTACCATATCTCCGTTGGCAAAATTTAAACATACAAAATCTACGTCTCCTTTTTCTAACTCAGGGATAATAGCATCTCTAATTTCATAAGCACTCATCTCTGGCTTTAGATCATATGTTGCTACTTTTGGAGAAGCACAAAGTAATCTTTTTTCCCCAATGAACTCTTCCTCTCTTCCACCTGAAAAGAAAAAAGTAACGTGAGGGTATTTTTCAGTTTCGGCAATTCTAATCTGGGTTTTTTTTGCGGTTTCTAAAACTTCACCTAAGGTATTTTCTATATTGTCGCTATTGTAAATAACTTTAATGTCTTTAAATGTTTTATCATAATTGGTAAGTGTTACAAAATACAGTGATCGTTTTTTCATTAAAAACTCATCATTGTCTCTCTGACTTAAAACATTGGTGAGCTGCCTTCCTCGGTCTGTTCTAAAATTAAAGAAAATGACTACATCATCTTCTTTAATAGTGGCTTTTGGATTTCCATTTTCATCAATCATAATGATGGGCTTGATGAATTCATCTGTTATATTATTCCCATAACTTTTTTGAATGCTCTGATCTGCATTAGTTGAGTTCTCTCCAATCCCGTTAACTAATGCATCATACGCTAGCTTAACTCTTTCCCATCTCTTGTCTCTATCCATTGCATAATATCTTCCAGTAACTGTTGCCAGTTCACCAGTAGTTTTTTTCATATGCTCTTGTATATCATGTATGAAATAAGATCCCGATTTTGGGTCACAATCTCTTCCATCAGTAAAAGCATGTAAGAAAACATTCTTTATATCATGATCATTTGCAGCATCTAATAAACCCTTTACATGATTACTATGAGAATGAATTCCTCCATTAGAAACTAAGCCTAGTAAATGAATATTTTTATGATGTTCTTTTGCGTATTTAAAAGCGTTTAATAATTCTTTTTCTTTTGATAATTCACCTTCTCTTACAGCAATATTAATTTTTGCCAGATTTTGATAAACTATTCTTCCAGCGCCTAAATTCATATGACCTACTTCAGAATTCCCCATTTGTCCTTCAGGCAAACCTACATGCATACCATCTGTTCTTAATTCAGACGATGGATATTGATCGTATAATGAATTTATATAAGGTGTTTTGGCATTAAAAATTGCAGAAACATTAGGATCTTGAGTGATGCCCCAGCCGTCTAAAATTAGTAAGATTACTTTCTTATTCATGGTGTGTTTTAAAGTGTAAAAGTAAGAAAGATTTTTAGGTGTTTGTTAAAATTTTGCGAAACCGATAAAGTAAATTATGATAACAATTAGAATAAGAAAGATACTTGTTTTTCTAATAAGGTCTTTTTTGTTTTCTCTTGTTATGTTCTCTCAGATATTTCTTGGCTGTTTCTTAGAGACATTTTTATAAAAAATAATCTTGTTTTTTTTGAATAGCTCCCATTTTTCTCTAATTTTTTAAAAGTACTCTTTCGAGTTCTTTTATTATTTTTGATACTCATTACCATAGCTGCAATAGAACTCATACTCATTATTAACTAGCGTTACTTATTAGTAATAGAAAACATTAAAACGTTACCAAATTTGGGTATTTATAACTGTAAAATGTGTAATTTTATAGACTAATTTAGAATTTAAACACTGATCTATTATGAGTTTATTTGGAATGTTTAGCAATAAAGATGCTACAAAGAAGATAGAAGAATACTTGCAAAAAGGTGCTATTGTCTTAGATGTAAGAACTCTACCAGAATGGAATGAAGGTCATATTAAAGGATCAAAGCATCTTGTTTTAAATAGTATTCCTGAAAATATTGAAAGTATTAAAGGATTCAAAAAACCAATAATAGCAGTCTGTAAAAGTGGAGGTAGAAGCCAGAGTGCTACAGATTTTTTATCACAGCATGGATTAGATGTCATTAACGGAGGCCCTTGGCAAAATGTAGCTAAATATATTGATTAACTATAATTATTAAAGCCTTATTCTCGAAACATTTGTAGCTTTTTGTTAAGCCTTAAAGAATGAGTTGATTTTCTCACCAATTGCATATATGACTCCTAGTAAAGCTCCAGTAAATGCTCCCATAATAGCTGGATCAAAATAATGACCAGTAATCCAATATTTTACATAGAATACAATGACTCCTATAAAAATTGAAATTATAAAAACTTGTAATCTAGATTTTGATAAATGACCATAAATAGAAGTTAACACGCCAACTATAATTGATGTAGCAGTAATTTTTGACCAAAGCATATCAAACATAGAAGGGATAGGAGAAAGAAAAAATGAAGTTATTAGCATTCCTATTATTGTGCCAGAAAACATTCCTACAGCAATTTTTTTAATCATTTGGGGTAAATTTTTATAAAACTACCTTAAATATTTTAATAATTAAAAAAATATATGGGTAAATTTTTCTTGAAGTTGTTTTATTTTTTGTTCAGTAGATTTAATGAATTCTTTATATGATAAAGATTCAGAATTAAATGGTTTATGTTCTAAATTTCTTTGAATTTTCTTTATTTGTTGCATTATTTGTAATGCTTCATTAGAAAACCAGTTTTCTGAAAATTTCTCCCAAATATAATTTATAGCACTATTATTTGGATGAATCATGTCTTCTTTATAAAAACGATAGTCACGTAATTCATCCATCATGATCTCATAACAAGGAAAATAGAAAGAATTTTCATGAGACTTGATAACTTGGTGTAATGCTGTAATTAAGTGAGCTTTACTCTGTTGATTTTCTATAAACCCATCTTTTATGTGACGAACTGGAGATACTGTAAAAATGAAATTTGTGGTTGGGTTTATCTCTTTGATTAAAGAAATCATTACTGTTATACTTTCAATAATTTCGGTTATTGATAATAGTTCTTTTTGAAATTTATCTTGAGGAACTTTGTGACAATTAGCTACAGCTAATCCAGATTCTTTAAGCCTATAGACCCATGAGGTTCCTAGCGTAATAATGATATGTGTACTGCTTTTTAGTGATTTATTTGTTGATATTGAAGCTTTATCTAGTTGCTGTATGATTTCCTCTTTTGAAGAGTAACTTAGCTGAGAATGTGCCTCAAAAGACTGCCAGCGTTCATTTAAAAAAAAGACATCTTTTTTAGTATATTTTTTTTTATTAATAGCATTTTTAATAATTGTTTCAATTGCTTTTGGATGAAATAAAATACCAAACGGATTTTGAACCGACTGAAATTTTAAATAACGAAACTTCTTTCCAATATTCTCAGAAAAACAGGAGCCCA
This sequence comes from Flavobacterium sp. SCGC AAA160-P02, assembly GCA_000383355.1. Lineage (GTDB taxonomy): Bacteria > Bacteroidota > Bacteroidia > Flavobacteriales > Flavobacteriaceae > Polaribacter. Next base: position 39,976 of record KB911168.1, read on the forward strand.
GTAAGATAATTTTTGAATTATAATCTATAAGGTTATTGGTTTCTTTAGAAAATGGTATGTGAGTTTGAAGATTCAAAAACTAGTATTTGGCGTGACATGTAGGGCACTCAAAACTAGAGTTACCTTTTTTAAGTCTGATTCCATCAATATGAGTCACTACAAATTTTTGAATAAACCCATGGTTTGCTTCATGATTGTTTACATCAATTTGCTTGTCTTTATAGAGTTCTCTAATTTCATAATCATATTCTTGTGATCCCCAGCAATTAGGGCAGACGCCTTCTAAAACTTCATTTTTAGTTTCTTTTGCTGGTTTTTTGAAAAAAGAAATCAATGCTTCTATCATGATATTACTTTATTGTAGATAGGTTATTGCTTTTTCTAAAGCTTCATCTATACCTGCTGGTTTTTTACCTCCTGCAGTTGCAAAAAATGCTTGTCCACCACCACCACCTTGAATATATGTCCCTAACTCTCTAACAATAGCTCCCGCATCTAAATTTTTATCAGCTACAATTTCTTTAGAAACATAGCAGGTTAAAATAGCTTTTCCATTATTCTCAGCTCCAAACAATAAGAATAAATTTTTAAATTCATTTCCTAATTCAAAAGCTAATGTTTTTATACCATTAGCATCTAAATCAACTTTTTTTGCTAAAAACTGAACACCATTTATTTCTTGAAGTTCGTTTCTTAACTCACTTTTAAGGTTCTTTGTTTTTGCTTTTAACAACTGATCTAGTTGTTTTTTTAAGGTATTATTTTCATGTTGTATGGCAAGAAGTGCTTTTACAGGTTCTTTAGGATTGTTAAGTAACTCTTTTAGTTCATGAAAAACACTATTATTTTCTAAATAATATTCTTTTGTAGCATCCATAGTAATAGCTTCAATTCTTCTAATTCCAGCTGCAACAGCTCCTTCAGATTTAATTTTGAAATGCCAGATGTCTGAGGTGTTTGTAACATGAGTTCCACCACATAATTCAACAGATTGTCCAAATCGAATAGATCTTACAGTGTCTCCGTATTTTTCACCAAATAAGCTCATGGCACCATCAGCAATAGCTTCCTCTTTTGGAATAGTTCTTTTTTCTATTAAGGGCAATTTTCCTTCAATTCTTGCATTTACAAAGTTTTCTACATCACGTAATTCATCAACAGTTAATTTAGAGAAATGAGAAAAATCAAATCGTAAATGTTTAGAATGTACCGCACTTCCTTTTTGTGCCACATGAGTTCCTAGAACTTCACGCAAAGCTTGGTGGAGAAGATGAGTAGCACTATGGTTAGCAGAAGTTCTTTGACGCTGCTTTTGATCTACAACAGCTGTGAAAGGCTCTCGTACATTTTTTGGTAAATTTTCGGTAAAGTGAATGATAACATTATTCTCTTTTTTTGTATTTAAAACATAAAGTACATCACCATGAATATCTTCTAAATATCCTTTGTCTCCTACTTGCCCTCCACCTTCAGGATAGAAAGGAGTATGGTTAAAAACCAATTGATATTGATCTCCTTCTTTTTTTGATGATACTTTTCTGTATCGAGTTATTTTCACGTCTGCTTCTAAAGAATCATAGCCAACAAAACCTTCTTCGCTATTGTTTATTAGATCAGTCCAATCATCTGTAGAAGATTTACTGGCAGAACGAGAGCGTTCTTTTTGTTTTTTCATTTCAACATGAAAATCGTCTTCATTTAAAACAAAACCTTTTTCACGAAGAATTAGAGAGGTTAAGTCTATCGGAAACCCAAATGTATCATACAATTCAAAAGCTTTCTTACCTGAAACTTCTTTAGAATCTGCAGTATTAATAATTGTATCTAATAATACAAGTCCTTGATCTAATGTTCTTAAAAAAGAAGTTTCTTCTTCTTTAATTACATTTTCAATTAATTGTTTTTGAGTATTTAATTCTGGGAATGCTTTTCCCATTTTTTTAGAAAGTATGTCTACCAACCTATAAATAAATGGTTCTTTTTTGTTAAGAAATGTAAACCCGTAACGAACAGCCCTTCGTAAGATTCTACGTATTACATAACCGGCTCCTGTATTGCTTGGCAACTGTCCGTCTGCAATTGAAAATGCAACGGCTCTAACATGATCTACAATTACTCTTATGGCAATATCCTCTTTTTCATTTTCACCATAGGTTACAGACGAAATTGCTTCTATTTCTCTAATTAAGGGAATAAAAATATCGGTATCATAATTTGATTTCACGTCTTGTAAAACCATACAAAGGCGTTCAAATCCAAGGCCTGTATCAATATGTTTAGAAGGTAATTCTTCTAGTTCACCCGTTGCTTTTCTGTTGTATTGCATAAAAACAAGGTTCCAGATTTCTACAACCTGTGGATGATCCATATTAACCAAACTCTTACCGTCAACTCTTGCTTTTTCTTGATCGGTTCTAATATCAACATGAATTTCTGAACATGGACCACATGGACCCTGCTCTCCCATTTCCCAGAAATTATCTTTTTTATTTCCTCTTAAAATACGATCTTCAGGGATGATTTCTTTCCAGATATCATAAGCTTCTTGGTCTATTGGTAAATTATCATTGTCTGTACTTCCTTCAAAAATAGTTACATATAAGATATCCTGAGATATTCCGTACACTTCTGTTAGTAATTCCCAAGCCCAAGAAATGGCTTCTTTTTTAAAGTAATCGCCAAAACTCCAGTTTCCTAACATCTCAAACATGGTGTGATGATAAGTGTCATAACCAACCTCTTCTAGATCATTGTGTTTTCCAGAGACACGCAAACATTTTTGAGTGTCAGAAATTCTAGCATTTTTAGGAATACTATTTCCTAAAAAATACTCTTTAAAAGGAGCCATACCAGCATTGGTAAACATCAAGGTTGGGTCGTCCTTTAAAACCATGGGAGATGAAGGAACAATTTGATGTGATTTTTCTTTAAAAAAATCTAAAAATTGTGAACGAATTTCTTGAGATTTCATAAATCAAAAGTTGAATTTCTTTGCTATTAATGATATTAAATTTTCACCTTAAATGAATCAAAATTATAGTTAGTGAAACATTTTGTAAATTTGCTTTTATTATTTGATAGAGATCTAATTTTACGAGTACTCTATTGTAAACAAAAGTAGCATATTTAGTTGTATGGCAAAAGTAAAATATTATTACGATTCAGAAACCTTAAGCTATCGAAAGATAGAGCAAAGCAAAGGAACTATTTCTAAGATAGTGGTTCTAATTACATTTAGTACCCTTTTAGTAATGCTCTCAGGTTTTATAGTATTGAGTCAATTTCTTAAAACACCAAATCAATTAGCTCAAGAGAGAGAATTAGAAAATCTAAAATTTAATTATGAACTATTAAATAAACGATTGGATGAAAGTTCTTCTGTATTGTCTCAATTGCAACAAAGAGACAACAATATTTACAGAGCTTATTTTGAAGCAAATCCAATTCCAGAAGAACAACGAAAAGCAGGATTTGGAGGAGTAAACAGGTATCTTTATTTAAACGGTTATGACAATACTAAGTTGGTAAAAAATGCAACTAAAAAATTAGATATTCTATCAAAGCAATTAGTTGTGCAATCTAAATCTCTAGATGAAATAGTTTCTTTAGCCAAAGAGAAAGAAACCATGTTGGCTTCTATACCTGCTATTATGCCAATAAAAAAGGAAGATTTGTCCTATGTAGCCTCTGGTTTTAAATATAGAATGCATCCAATTTTAAAGATTCGAAAATTTCACAAAGGAATGGATTTTAAGGCTTCAACAGGAACGCCAATTTATGCCTCTGGAAATGGAAAAGTTTCTTTAGCCCAGAGAAGTGCCACTTTTGGAAAAGTTGTTTATATAGATCATGGCTTTGGGTATAGAACAGTATATGCACACATGAGTAAGATTGCAACTAGAAAAGGAAGAAAAGTTAAACGAGGAGATATTATAGGGTATGTGGGAAATACAGGAAGGTCTGTAGGCTCTCACTTGCACTATGAAGTTCATAAAAACGGACGCGCATTAAACCCTATAAATTTTTATTACGGAGATTTAACACCAGAAGAATTTTTAGCAATGCAAATTGCCTCTGAAGAAGAGGGTCAATCTTACGATTAATAGCATACTATGCACATAGACTTACCCGAAAAAAGATATTATAAGATAGGAGAGGTGGCAAAAGCCTTTTCTGTAAATACTTCATTAATTAGGTTTTGGGAAAAAGAATTTGAAATTATCAAGCCAAAAAAAAATGCAAAAGGAAATCGTTTATTTACTTCAAATGATGTCTCCAATTTTAAACTCATATATAACCTCGTCAAAGAAAGGGGTTTTACTTTAGAGGGTGCGAAACAAAAATTAAAGAAAAATCCGCTCGGTACGATAAATAATCATGAAATCGTAAGTAGATTAGAATTTGTAAAAGCAGAACTAATTAAGATAAAAAATCAATTATAAAATACTATGCGCGCATAGTATTTTATAATTATTTGTCCTATCTTCGTAGGATTAAGTTAAAATTAAACATCAATTTTTAAAAACGTTAAAATAGTATGGCTGAAAAGTATGTAGATATAGACACCTTAAAATACCTTCTTTACGATGTTCACAACCTAGAAGAATTATTTGTTAGAGATCGCTTTCAAGACCATGATAAAGAATCGCTTGACATGTTTATAGATTCAGTCAAAGAATTTGCTGACAGAGAGTTGTTTCCTTACGTCAAAGAAATGGACGAACATCCAGCATATCATAAAGACGGAAAAGTATTTGTTCACGATCAAGTAAAAACAATGATGCATAAAGGTGGAGAAATGGGTCTTATTTCGGCTCCTTTTAATTATGAAGATGGTGGAATGCAAATTCCTTTTTTATCTCATACAGCCGCTACCTATATTTTAGATGCTGCCAACAATCATTTGCCTGGCTATGCAGGATTAACTCAAGGAGCAGCAGAATTAATTATCCATTTTGCAACTAAAGAATTAAACCAGGCCTACGTGCCAAATATGTTATCTGGTCAATGGGGAGGGACTATGTGTTTAACAGAACCTCAGGCAGGAAGTTCTCTATCAGATATTGTTACAAAAGCAACTCCAACAGAGGATGGTTTTTATAAAATTTCTGGTCAGAAAATTTTTATTTCAGGAGGAGATAATAATTTTACTGAAAACGTTGTCCATCTAGTATTGGCAAGAATTGAAGGGGCTCCGAAAGGAACCAAAGGAATTTCTCTATTTGTGGTTCCAAAGAATCGGCCAACTACTTCAGGGGCATTAGAATTTAATGATGTTACAACTGTTGCAGATTTTCAGAAAATGGGGCAACGAGGATATTGTACCACCCACCTAGGTTTTGGAGATGCAGATGACTGTAAGGGATGGATTGTTGGTGAACCTAACCAAGGATTAAAGTATATGTTTTTAATGATGAATTCTGCAAGAATTGCTGTTGGAAGAGGAGCTTCTGCTATTGCTTCTGCGGCATATCAAGCATCATTACAGTATGCAAATGAACGTCCTCAAGGAAGAAAATTATCAAGTAATGGTAAGAAAAATCCAGAAGAAAATCAAGCATTAATTATAGAACACCCAGATGTTAGAAGAATGCTTTTAATGCAAAAAGCGGTCGTAGAAGGATCTATGAGTTTGGTTTTTTTAGCGGCAAAATATTACGATATCATAGAAACTGCAACTTCACCAGAGGAAAAAGAGAAATATAATTTGTTGTTGGAAATGATTATTCCAATTGTAAAAACATATCCATCTGAAGCTGGAGCTGCTGCTGTAAATAACGGTTTACAGGTTCTAGGGGGCTACGGATTTTGTGCAGATTTTATTTTACAACAATACTACAGAGACATACGAATATCTGCTTTATACGAAGGAACTACAGGGATACAATCTCAAGATTTATTAGGTAGAAAAGTAACCATGAGTAATGGTAAGGCATTGCAATTACTTTCTGCTGAAATTATGATAACAATCAATGAAGCAAAAGAAATAGAAGGCTTGCAATCGTATGCAAACACTCTTGAAGCAAAACTACAACTCACTCAAAAAGTATTGGGTCATTTAATGCCTCATGCAATGAAAGGTGATTACGAAAGATACCTAGCAGATGCCTCTATTTTTATGGAATTCTTTAGTTTAATTTTAGTGGGTTGGACTTGGTTAGATCTAGGAGTAAATGCCACAAAAGCAATGAGTGCTGATGGTAAATATTCAAAAGAATTTTACGAAAGTAAAATACATACCATGAAATATTTCTTTACCTATGAATTGCCAAAAACATCAGGACTATCAGAGATTCTATTTAATACTGAATCTATTACTATAAAAAAAGACACAGAACCCGTAATTTAATGAACGCACATCAACAATTTAATTTAGAAGGCAAGGTTGCTATTATTACAGGATCTAGTAAAGGAATAGGAAAAGCTATTGCAAAAGGCTTAGCTGAAAAAGGAGCCAGTGTTGTTATAAGTAGTAGAAGTAAAGAAGCTTGTGATGAAGTTGTAAAAGAATTTACAGCTCTTGGATTAAAAGCCATCGGAATAGCTTGCCATATTGGTAAAGAAGATCAAAGAAAAGCTTTAGTAGATCATACAATTAAAGAGCTAGAGCGTATTGATATTTTAGTGAATAATGCTGCAATTAATCCGGTTTTTGGACCTATTGAAGATGTAGATCCAGCAATTTTTGATAAGATTATGGATGTAAATGTAAAAGCACCTTGGGCATTGTCTAATCTAGTATTGCCTCATATGCAAGAACATAAAAAAGGAAGTATTATTAATATAGCATCTGTGGAGGCGCTAACTCCTGGTCTTGGATTAGGATTGTATAGCACAAGTAAAGCTGCTATTTTAATGCTGACTAAAAACCAAGCGAAAGAATGGGGGCAACACGGAATTCGTGCCAATGCCATTTGCCCAGGACTCATACAAACAAAATTTAGTGCTGCCTTGTGGACTAACGAAAAACTATTGAATAAAGTACAAAAAACCATCCCGAGCGGACGCATGGGGCAGCCTGAAGAAATGGTAGGAATTGCAAGTCTACTAGCTTCTGATGCGGGCTCCTATATGACTGGAGGAGTGTATACGGCAGATGGTGGATATATGATTGCAGGTTAGGTAGCTGACCATACATTAGAATGCAATGGATGAATTAAAATCATTCTATGTTCAATAATACTCCATAAAAACGACACTTACTAATACTGAAAACGAACCATGAACTTCGAATATTCACAAAAATCAAAAGACTTACAGGTAAAACTTACCGCTTTTATTGAAGAACATATTGTTCCTGTAGAAGCAGAGTTCCATGCTTTTCAACAGAACACAGAAAACTTATGGAAACGTTGGCCTAAAACAGAAGAACTCAAACAAAAAGCCAAAAATGCAGGATTGTGGAACCTTTTTTTACCCAAAGATTATGGAGATTTAAGCCCTGGTTTAACCAACCTAGAATATGCCCCATTAGCAGAAATTATGGGGAGAAGAATTTGGATTTCAGAGATATTTAATTGCTCGGCACCAGATACTGGAAATATGGAAGTATTGGCAAAATACGGAAATGATGCACAAAAAGATGCATGGTTAACTCCTTTAATGGCAGGAGAAATTCGCTCTGCATTTTTAATGACAGAACCAGAAGTAGCCTCTTCAGATGCCACAAACATAGAAACTTCTATTGTTTTAGAAGGAGATGAATATGTAATTAACGGTAGAAAATGGTGGTCTAGTGGAGGTATGGATCCTCATTGTAAAGTAGCAATTGTTATGGGGAAAACAGACCCAACTGCTTCTAGACACCAACAACAAAGTATGGTGTTGGTTCCCTTAGACACTCCAGGAGTTGAAATCATCAGACCCTTATCTGTATTAGGGTTTTACGATTCTCCAGAAGGACATGCGGAAATTGTTTTAAACAATGTTCGTGTTCCTAAAGATCATTTAATTTTAGGAGAGGGGAGAGGTTTTGAAATAGCACAAGGACGATTAGGCCCAGGTAGAATTCATCATTGTATGCGTTTGGTAGGAATGGCACAATATGCGTTAGAACTCATGTCGCAAAGAACCTTAGAACGAGAAGCTTTTGGAAAGAAGTTTGTAGATTTTAGTAGTATACGTCATGAAATTGCCAAATCTCAATGTGAGATAGAACAAGCACGTTTGCTCACATTATCTGCAGCCGACAAGATGGATAAATTAGGAAATAAAGAGTCTAAAGATATTATAGCAATGATAAAAATTGTGGCACCCAAAATGGCTTTAAAAGTTATTGATAGAGCGATGCAAATTTTAGGAGGAAAAGGTGTTGGACCAGATACGCAATTAGCACACTATTTTGCGATTGCAAGAATGCTTAGATTGGCAGATGGCCCAGATGAGGTGCATATGTATCAGTTAGGAAAAAGTGTTATTAGAACTCACGGAAAACTGTCATAATGTCTAATCAAGAAGTACGAAAAGGAGAAGAGTTACCAGCGGTAAAACTTAAACAGTTTTTACAAGAAAACCACTTGATTGGCTCTATAGAGAGTGAATTATTTGTGAAGCAATTTACCCACGGATATTCTAATCTCACCTATCTCTTATCTATAGAAAACAAAGAATATGTGTTGCGTAAACCGCCTATAGGTGCTATTAAAAGAGGTCATGATATGAGTCGTGAGTTTAAGGTGCAATCTGCAGTTAAAAAAGAGTTTTCTAAAGTTCCTAAGATGTTTGCATATACAGATGATGCTGCTGTTTTAGGAAGTGAATTCTACATTATGGAGAAAGTAGAAGGAATTATCTTAAATTTTAAGGAAGCAAAAAAAAGAGATATTCCAGCAAATGACTATAAGACAATTGCCAATGCTTGGTTAGATACTTTTACTGAATTACATCAGCTAGATTATGACGCCATTGGTTTAACAAATTTAGGAAAGCCAGAAGGATATGTAGAAAGACAAGTAACCAATTGGGGAAAGCAATACCTAAAAGCAGCAACCAAGGATGTTCCTTCAGCAGAGAAGGTCATGCAATGGATGCAAGAAAATCAACCAAAAAACTACCAACATTGCTTAATTCACAACGATTATAAATACGATAATGTTGTTTTTAAAGACAATTCTTGGAAAGAAATTACCGCTGTTTTAGATTGGGAAATGGCCACGCTCGGAGATCCATTAATGGATCTAGGAACTTCATTAGGATATTGGACTTTAGCATCTGATCATGATTTTGTAAAACAAGGAATTCCTTCGCCAACAATTTTTGAAGGAAATCCAATGAGAAGTGAAATTGTAGCATCATACGCAAAAAAATCTGGAAGAGACATTCACAACATGGTGTTTTATTACGTGTTTGGATTGTTTAAAATAGCAGTAATAGCACAACAAATATATTATAGATATAGTAAAGGCTTAACATCAGATCCTCGTTTCGCTAACTTGGATAAAGCAGCAGAATTGTGTTGTAATTTGGCCTTAAAATCTATTAAAACTAATTCAATAGATTAGAGATGAGTGAGCAATTAAATCAAAAAAATATTTTCAAAAAGCTACAAGATTTTTCTGATAGCAGACCTGTTTTTATGCTCAATTATTTGAATTATAAAGAAACAGTAGATGAAACTGGAAAAACAGGAAAAGAAGCGTATGCAGATTATTTACAAGCAGCAGTTCCTTTTTTTGAAACAATTAATGCCGAGATTATCTTTAAAGGATCACCACTCGCAACCATCTTAGGGCCATCTGATGAGCCACTTTGGGATGAAGTACTGATTGTGAGATATGCCAATAAAAATGAGTTTATGAAATTGATGGCAATGAAAGATTATCCTAGAGATCTAAGAGCTTTGGCATTGTCAGATTCGCGATTAATTTTTTGTAAGTAACTTGATGTCTGAGCGAAGTCGAAGACACTTTTAAAGAATTGTGATTTCGACTCCGCTCAATCACCTAAATTTAAATTATATAAAATGGAAGTAAAAAATAAAATAGTGATTATCACAGGAGCGGGTTCAGGAATTGGAAAAGCAGCGGCTATTCATTTTGCTCATCATGGTGCAAAAGTAGTAGTTTCTGATATTAATTTAGAAAATGCAAAAAAAGTAGCAGATGAAATTGTAACAAACGGAGGAGAATCGCTACCTATAAAAACAGATGTTACTAAGTTTGAAGAAGTAGAAGACTTGCTAAAACAAACAGTTAACAAATATAAATCATTGGATGTTATTGTAAATAATGCAGGGATTGGCCCTAATTTACTACCAACTCACAAGTCTAGATTAGAAGATTGGGACAGGGTTATAGCTGTAAACCAAACAGGAGTTTTTTATTGTATGAAAGTAGCAATACAACAGTTTTTATTACAAGGACATGGTAATATTGTGAATATAGCATCTTTAGCAGGCTTAAAAGCCTCCCCTAATAATATTAGTTATAGTGCTAGTAAATTTGCAGTAGTAGGAATGACAAAATCGGCTGCTATGGAATATGCAACTAAAAATATACGAGTAAATGCGGTTTGTCCTGGGTATACAGAATCGGCATTATTAGATCAATTAATAAATGCAAAACCAGAAATGGATGCCATTTTAAAGAGTGTTATTCCAATGAAACGCTATGGTAAGGCTAAAGAAATTGCAGATGCTGTAGTATGGTTAGCTTCAGATCAAACAAAATTTATGACAGGTCAAACAATTACCTTAGATGGTGGAACATCTTTGTAGAAATTAAATAATTTATAACTATAAAATAGAGAACAAATGAAAAAGTGGCTTCCATTAATAATTATATTAGTAGTGCTATATGTTGGGTATAGCTGGGCAAAAGGAATAAACAATACTGCAGTTGTAAATCAAGAAGATGCAAAAGCTGCATGGTCTAATGTTGAAAGTGCCTATCAACGAAGAAATGATTTGATTGGCAACTTAGTAAAAACGGTTCAAGGCGCAGCAGATTTTGAAAAATCAACATTAACTGAAGTTGTAAATGCAAGAGCTAAAGCAACATCTACAACCATTAATGCGGGGAATTTAACAGGAGCAAGTTTAGCTCAGTTTCAACAAGCACAGTCCGGCTTATCAAGTGCCTTGTCTAAGTTGTTGGTAGTGGTAGAAAAATACCCAGATTTAAAATCAAATCAGAATTTTTTAGAACTACAAAATCAGTTAGAAGGAACTGAGAATCGAATTAAGATGGAGAGAGATCGATTTAATGGAAAAGTAAACCAATACAACAAACATATTAAAGTATTTCCTAATAGCGTTTTAGCAGGAGTATTTGGTTTTGAGGGCATGGATCTTTATTCATCGAATCCTGGATCAGAAAATGCAGTAGAGGTAAATTTTGACTTTAATAAGAAAGAGTAATGTCAAAAAAAACACCTTTTATTTCTACCCAAGATGAAGAAGCGATTGTGGCTGCTATTCAAGAAGCAGAGAAAAATACTTCTGGCGAAATACGAGTTCATATAGAAGCACATACAGACGAAGATCATTACGAACATGCAAAGAAAGTTTTTGATGAATTAAAGATGCATGAAACCGAATTAAGAAATGGAGTGCTCTTTTATATAGCAGTAAATGATCATAAATTTGTGATTCTTGGCGATCAAGGAATTAATGATAAAGTAGCAGATAATTTTTGGGATACAACAAAAGAAATGATGCAAAATTATTTCAGAAAAGGAGCGTTTAAAGAAGGTCTCGTTGAAGGTATATTAAAGGCAGGACAAGAATTGAAAATTCATTTTCCTTATCAAGATGATGATACAGATGAATTGTCTAACGAAATCTCTAAAAGCTCATGAAAAACATCTTATTAGTTGTATTTTTTGGACTTTTCTTTGCAGGCAGTAGTCTGGCGCAATATGAAATTCCTGATGTTCCAAAAAAGCAGACCAGCGTTTATGATTATTCAAAAGTGCTATCTTTATCAGAAGCAACAAGTTTAGAGCAAAAGCTACTCCAGTATTCAGCGTCTACATCCACACAAATTGTAGTGATTGTAATTAACTCAACAAATGGAGAAGATATTAATTATCTAGCTGCCAACTGGGGAGAAAAATGGAAAATTGGTCAAAAAGACAAAGACAATGGAGTTTTATTGTTGTTAGCTAAAGGAGACCGAAAAGTTGCCATTCAAGCAGGAAGAGGAACCGAGGGAGCTCTTACAGACTTGATGTCTAAAAGAATCATAGAATCACGTATTATCCCCGAATTTAAAAGAGGAAATTATTATAAGGGCTTAGATAAAGGCACTGATGGAATTTTTGAAGTATTAACAGGAGAGTTTAAAGAAACTAGAAAACGAAAAAGTAAGAAAAAAGGAAAAGGCTTTTCAGGAGTTCTTCCATTTATAGTAATTGTTTTCCTATTTTTTGCTTTTAGAAACAGAGGAGGCGGAAAAAATGGTGGGAGAAGATCTGGGTCAGGTGCTTTATTAGACATTCTTATTTTAAGCAGCATGGGAAGAAGTGGCGGATTTGGAGGCGGAAGTTCTTCAGGAGGTAGCTTTGGTAGTGGCGGATTTGGTGGCGGATTTGGTGGCGGAAGTTTTGGAGGCGGAGGTGCCTCTGGGAGTTGGTAAAATTATTCTAGACACACTTTTTATCTACATCCGGAGAAGGTCTGTATGCATAGTATTGCAATACTTCTTCTAAAGCTATTTTAAGTGCTTTGTTAATGGGTATAATCATGTTTCCTAAGTTAAAATCTATCTGATTTAATTGCATATAATACTCTGTAAATACAGGTACATACAATCCTTTTGTAATTGCCTCAGCAGTTGAGTTATAAATATCTGTTTGATCTTCTTTAATAATTTTACAGGTAGCCAATCTCAAATTCCCATATTTGTCTGTATTGGCAGCAAACCCAAACAATCTGCAAATTAATCCACGGTATTTGTAATTGCTACAACTTCCCTTGCCAGAAATAGACAAGGCTTTGTAGATAATACAGGTAGCGCTTTGATTTTCATTTAGTAAAGCAAGCATTTTTTCAGCTTCACCATTTAAAAATAAATGAAAAGCCCATGGCAAAAATTCTAAAGGAGATGCCTCTACATGCGGTGATGTACAGCATTTTCCACAACCAGAGACACAGCCAATACCCGTTGTTTGAGTAAATTTGGTGGTTTCTTGTTCTAATTGATGAAAAAGTTTTTCCACCAATACTACCCTTCGTTCTATTGACATTGTTTTTTGCCTAAGGTACCATTAACAAGTCCGGTATTGTAAGTTTCTTATTTAAAAGAATTTAGAATAATTGAATTTATTAGCTATCAGATTTCTAGTGCAGTAGGTTTGTGAAAAAATATTTTCCCTTAAAACTAGGGTCTATGAAGTTTTAAGTTTGTATTAAAAAAATTCTTATTATTAGCTAATTAAGAGCTACAAGACAGCATAGAACATCCTACTTTATGTCTTGCCCATTCTGGTCTTTTTGCAAACCAATGCTCAAGCTTTGGCTGCTCTGAATATGGTTCTTTTAACAGTAAATACATTTCCTCAAGTAATGAGGTATCTTCTTTATCTGCCTTGTCTATTGCCAACTGCGCCATGTAATTTCTGAGCACATACTTTGGATTGACTTTGTTCATCTGTTGTTGACGTTCTTCAGCTGATGTAGTTTCATCTTCCAATCGTTTGGCGTAGTCAGCAAACCACTGTTTCCAATTATTTAAAACATTTCCTTTTATGGTATCTAGAGTGTAAAAAGCATCCTGTATTAATTCAACTCCTTTTTCTGGCTGCTCCTTCTTAAAAGAACTTAATGTTCTAAAAAAAATAGTCATGTCTGTTTCTGTTGCTTGAAGATTGTTTTCTAGAGACTGGATAATATTGATGTCTGTTTCCTTATCAGAAGTCAATCCTAATTTAGCTCGCATCATGTCTTGAGACTTTTTCTCAAAGTTACTTTTATAACCTTCCAAGATTTTTTCTAAAGGAGCTGCTTCTTCAATTAATGGATATAAGGCATTTGCCAATTGATATAAATTCCACAAACCAATGGTAGGTTGGTTTCCATATCTATATCTCTTATGTTGCTTGTCTGTTGTATTTGGCGTCCACCCAAAATCAAAACCTTCTAGCCAACCATACGGTCCGTAATCTATGGTTAGGCCTAAAATAGACATGTTATCTGTATTCATAACCCCATGAACAAAGCCTACTCGTTGCCAATGAATAATCATTTCTAAAGTCTTACTGCTCACTTCTTGGAAGAATTGTAGATACACTTCTTTACTAGGTTTTCCTAGATGTGAAAAATGACTTTTTATGGTATAATCTGTGAGTATTTTTAAATTTTTAATATCGTTTCTTGAGGAAAAAATCTCAAAATTCCCAAAGCGTAAAAATGATTTAGCAACTCTAGAAACAATTGCGCCCTTCTCGTGTGCTGGGTTTCCGTTGTACATGACATCTCTTAACACCTTATCACCAGTTAAACTTAATGATAGCGCCCTTGTTGATGGAACTCCAAGATGATGCATGGCTTCACTGCATAAATATTCTCTAACAGAAGAGCGTAGTACTGCCAAGCCATCTGCAGTTCTAGAATAAGGTGTTGGGCCAGATCCTTTTAGTTGAACAGCCCAGTCTTTAATTTCGCCTAAATTTATGGCTCTTCCATCACCCAATTGACCAGCCCAGTTGCCAAATTGATGTCCGGCATAGCACATGGCAAAGGGTTTTGAGTTTTTTAAAACACTATTTCCAGTCACAAATTCTAAAAATTCTCTAGATTGAATATCTTCATTAGAAAAATCAAGGGTGTGTTGCATTTCATCAGACACATGAAGTAAGGTAGGATTTGAGGTTTTAATAGGCCTAACAAATGAATACACAGCTTCTAGGACCTCTCGTCTAGTATTTTCTAGATTTGGATCTGCAGGTAGCTGGTCTGTAAAGAAATTTGTTAGTTGTATGTTCAATTTTTATTCGTTTATACTTGTGAAACTTTATAAATAAATGTGATATTTTTTTTGTGATTACTTTAATTTGTCTGCATGCAGGGTTCTCAATTGTTGTAATTTTGGATTGATAACATAAGAACAATAACCAGAATTTTGATTATTTTTATAATAGGCTTGGTGTTCTTTTTCTGCTTCGTAGAAAATAGTTAAAGGACTAATTTCTGTGACTAATTTAGCATCAAAATGTGGTGCCAATTCTTTTAGAATTAGCTGTGCAATTTCTTGTTGTTTTTCATTGTGAAAAAAAATTACAGATCTGTATTGTGTCCCTACATCTGCTCCCTGTCTGTTTAATTGAGTTGGGTTGTGTGTGGTCATAAAGATGATTAAAATTGTCTCGTAAGAAACAATACTTGCATCATATGTAATTTGAATAACTTCTGCATGCCCAGTTAATCCAGAGCATATTTCTCTATAGGTTGGTCTTCCTGGAGCATTGCCACCAGAATATCCAGAGACTACTTTTTCAATACCTTTAACTTCTAAAAAAACAGTTTCTGTACACCAAAAACATCCACCGCCAAATGTGGCTAATTTTAAATTACTCATTTTCAGATGCTTTTTTTAATTTCATAGATGCAGAGTTCACACAATAGCGAAGCCCACTTGGTTTTGGCCCGTCTGGGAAAATATGACCTAAATGTCCATCACAGGTATTACACAAAACTTCAACCCGCACCATTCCATAGGTTGTGTCTTTGATATATTTGATGGCGTTTTCTTTGATGGGTTGCGTAAAACTTGGCCATCCAGAACTTGAATCAAATTTAATACTAGCATCAAACAATTGGGTATCACAACAAACACACTGATAAATACCTTCATCAAAAATAGCACAAAGAGCTCCTGTATGAGGTCTTTCAGTTCCATGTAATCTGCTAATTTGAAATTGTTCTGGGGTTAATATTGCGCGCCACTCGTCTTCAGTTTTTTCTACTCTTTTGTGAGGCGTGGGGTTTCCATTCACTGAAAAGTGAATAACATCTTTCCATGTAATCATCTCTCTTAATTTTATATAAAATTACTGAAATAGTATGAAATTACAGACAATTTCTGAGACGTTTTTAGAACTATATGAAAGAATCTACTTCTGTCTAAAGTAAATAGTAATAGGAACTCCAGAAAAGTTATAATGTTCTCTCAATTGATTCTCAACATACCGTTTGTAAGGTTCTTTTACATACTGAGGGAGATTAGAAAAGAAAGCAAATTGAGGAGTCTGTGTAGGCAATTGCATGCAGTATTTTATTTTCACAAACTTACCTTTGGTAGCAGGAGGAGAGTTCTGCTGAACAATTTCTAGCATGGTTTCGTTTAGCTTGCTTGTAGAAATTCTTCTTTTTCTATTTTCAAAAA
This sequence comes from Flavobacterium sp. SCGC AAA160-P02, assembly GCA_000383355.1. GTDB lineage: Bacteria > Bacteroidota > Bacteroidia > Flavobacteriales > Flavobacteriaceae > Polaribacter. The sequence continues at coordinate 56,298 of KB911168.1, forward strand.
CTTCAACGGCTGTTTCAATAGCTTTTAAAAGACGTTGTTTTGTAAGTACTGAGGTAAAAATGATAGGAACATCTGTAAAAGGAGCAATTTGACGACGTATTTCTGCTTCAAAATCACGCATGGTATTGGTTTCTTTTTCAACTAAATCCCATTTGTTAATTAAAATGATAACACCTTTTCTGTTTTTATCAGCCAACCAAAAAATATTTTGATCTTGGCTTTCAAAACCTCGTGTAGCATCTACCATTAAAATAACAACATCTGAATATTCTATGGTTCGAACAGCACGCATCACAGAGTAAAATTCTAAATCTTCTTTTACTTTAGATTTCTTTCTAATTCCGGCAGTATCTACCAAATTAAAATCAAACCCAAAACGATTGTATTTTGTATCTATAGAATCTCTTGTAGTTCCTGCAATATCAGTAACAATATTTCTATCCTCACCAATTAAAGCATTTATAAAAGATGATTTCCCTGCATTTGGTCTTCCAACAACAGCAAAACGCGGCAATTCTTCTTTGTCTAAATCTATTGCTTCTGGCTCGGGCATTTCAGCAACAATGGCATCTAAAATATCACCAGTTCCACTTCCATTAATAGAAGAAATTGTGTGATAATCACCAAGACCAAGGTTGTAGAATTCAACAGCATCAGCATCTCTCATGGCATTATCTACCTTATTAACAGCGGTAAAAATAGGTTTTTTTACTTTTCTTAAAATTTTTGCTACTTCAGCATCCATAGGGGTAATTCCCTGTTCTACATCAACAACAAAAATAATAATGTCTGATTCTTCAATAGCTAATTGAACTTGTTTTCTAATCTCACCTTCAAATATATCATCTGAACCAATTACATACCCGCCAGTGTCTATTACAGAAAATTCTTTCCCGTTCCAGTCAGACTTCCCATAATGTCTATCACGAGTAACACCACTTACAGCATCAACAATAGCATCTCTACGTTGCACTAAACGATTAAAAAGTGTTGATTTTCCAACATTAGGCCTTCCTACTATGGCTACAATACTACTCATGAAAGTAAATTTTTTGCAAAGATACTATTTTACAGTAGACTAGCTAAGAGATTGGAACTTGTTTGCAATCATTTTTGGTTATAGCCAAAACGTTTTAATTCTTTGTCGTTGGAGCGCCAATTTTTATTTACTTTCACATACAGTTCTATAAATATTTTTTTTCCAAAGAAAAATTCTAAATCTTTTCTTGCTTCTGCTCCAACACGTTTAATGGCGGTTCCTTTATGACCAATGATAATTCCTTTTTGAGTTTCTCTTTCTACCATAATTACAGACCTAATTCTAATAATTGTTTCTTCTTCTACAAAACTTTCTGTTTCTACTTCTACAGAATATGGAATCTCTTTTTTATAATGGGTAAGAATTTTCTCTCGTATTTTTTCATTTACAAAAAACCTTTCTGGTTTGTCTGTTAATTGATCTTTTGGGTAAAAAGCGGGTCCTTCTGGTAATAGCTCAACTATTTTATTGAAAACCGTATCTACATTAAATTTTTCGAGAGCAGAAATCACATAGGTAAATGAGTTTGGAACCTTCGTTTGCCAGTAGTTTACTTTTTCTTCTACTTCTTCTTGTGTTGACTTATCTATTTTATTAATTAATAAAATAACCGGTATCTTACTATTAATAATTCTTCTGAAGAAGGCCTCGTTTTTAAGCTCTTTTTCTCCAATTTCAACCATATATATTAAAATATCTGCATCATCAAAAGCAGACTTTACAAAATCCATCATAGATTCTTGCAACTGATATGCTGGCTGTAAAATACCAGGGGTATCTGAAAAGATGATTTGATGCTCGTCTCCATTTACAATTCCAAGAATACGATGCCTGGTTGTTTGCGCTTTTGCTGTAATAATTGATAGTTTTTCACCTACCAATGCATTCATTAAAGTTGATTTTCCAACATTTGGATTGCCAATAATATTTACAAAACCTGCTTTGTGTGTCATAGCGCAAAGATAAAATGTTTTTTAAAGATTGCTTTACAATTCATAGAAACTTGTTAGCCAAGAAACTACCTTTTTTAGAATAAAATTACAAGGTTTGTTTGGTGGTTGATCTTTTTTTGCAGTATCTTTGGGGTCTAAATCGCGGGATAGAGCAGTAGGCAGCTCGTCGGGCTCATAACCCGAAGGTCGTTGGTTCGAGTCCAACTCCCGCTACAAAGAAACTCCTTGAGAAATCAAGGAGTTTTTATTTTGGGGTCAAGTGATGCTTGCATCGTCTTGAGAACAAAATAAAAAATCAGATTGCGTAGCAATCGGAGTTTCTTTGGACTGCTTTCCTCTTTGGCCCATTTCGGAACAACGTGGAGAAATGAATCCAACTCCCGCTACTAAAACAATAAAACGGTTATACTATTATATAGTGTAGCCGTTTTTGTATTTTTACAGCATGTTAAAAAATATTATTTACATCTTTTGCGTGCTTCTGTTTGCCTCGTGTACCAAATCGACTAACACTTCTTCTATAAAGGTTGTTGGTGAAATGAGAGATGTGATGTGGAAAGGAGATTTAAAAGGTAAGATTGCAACAGATTCATTAAATAACAAGGAAACCTATGGATTAGGACCTATTGAGTTTTTGAAAGGAGAAATAGTAGTATTTGAAGGACAAACATTTGTATCGAAGGTTATTGACAGTGTTTCTCATCAGGTAACTAAAATCCCCTCAGTCAGGGCTCCCTTTTTTGTATACAGCACAAATAGTGATTTAAAATTTGTTGAACTTACTCTTGATAATTACTCGCTAAAAGAAATAGAAGAACAGATTGATTCAGTTTATAAAAATTATGACCAACCTTTGTTGATACGTATTGATGGGGTTTTTAATAAAATGAAACTTCATAGTGTTAATTTACCTGAGGGTGAGCAAGTGTCATCGCCAGATGAAGCGCACCAAGGATTAACACAATATGATTTCAAAAATATTAGTGGATCTTTGATCGGCTTCTTTTCTCGAAATCATAAGGCTGTTTTTACACATCACGATAGTTTTTTCCATGCGCATTTTATCTCCGACGATCGTCAAGTATTAGGGCATCTCGATGAACTTAAATTTAATGCTTCTAAAGTAACCCTGAAAGTTTCAAAGTAATTTTCTCTTCTGTGAATAGGTAATCAAAATTCAAATACCTGAACCTTTCATAATAAGACTCATTATATGATGAGTGTCTATTAAATCTTTTGGAGTAAAACTAATGTTCGATATTTCAATAGAGTTATCTACTAAAACAATAAAACGGTTATACTATCATAGTGTAATCGTTTTTTTATTTTTTAATTTAGCCAAATCCAAAGAATAAAATTTTTTTAAAGGATTTAAAAATGAAAATGAAGGAATTTTTAAATAACATAGTACAACTTGAGGACAATGAGTGGAACATTGCACATAACCTATTAAAAGAACGTAGTTTTAAAAAAGGAGAATATTTAATTTCAGAAGGGAAAATTGAAAACTATATTAATTTTATCGTTGAAGGTACATGTAGAGCTTTCTATATAAAAAACGGAATTGAATACAACTATGAAATTGGATTAGAGGACGATTGGGTTTCTTCTTACAAATCATTTACTGAAAACATACCTTCAGATGAATATATACAAGCTCTGACTAATATGAAAGTCTACAGTATTCATAGGCATAGTATACAAAATTTATCTTCTATTAATCCAAAATTTGCTATCATTGAGCGTTATATTGTAAATAAGATTGTTATTGATAAAACTGAAAGGTTACGCTCTTTAATCACTGATACTCCTGATGAAAGATATTTAAAACTTCTTGAAAAAAAACAGTATCTCGTCCAAAATATACCTTTAAAAATCCTTGCTTCATACATTGGTATCACTCCGGAATCATTAAGTAGATTGAGAAAAAGACTTTCCCAAAAATAAAATATTACCCTTCGTCAATTTTTAAATTGTTAATTCAATCTAAATTGCATTTAAAATATTTTAAAAATGAGACTACCAATTCTTATATTATTTTATCTAATATTATCAACAAACATTATAAGTGCACAAACAGGGATCATCAGCGCAGCCACCTTGGACATTGAAGTCCAAGGCATCACAAAAGGAGGCATACTTAATTTAGAAATCTCCAGCTCCAAGGAAGCTTTCGAATCAGATGGAGATGACGCTGGAGTAGCAGCAAGGATTCAAGAAAGAGTTAGCAGTGGATCATATCAACGCTCCTTCGACATTCCTCCAGGAACTTACGCGGTTAAAATACACATTGACGAAAATGAAAACGGGGTGCTCGATACAAATTTCTTAGGCATACCCAAGGAGCAATATGGAATCTCAAATAATGGTCTATTTTTAAATTTCAAAGCTGCATCATTTATTATCGATACCTATAAAATAATTCAAATAGATTTGTGATGTGGGCGGCATATACGCACATGGAACATAAAAAATAAAAAAAAGAATGAATATCTACAAAAGAATTAACGAATGAAAAACTTCTATTACGAACAAGAAATAAATGTACCTGTTGACAGCATAGATATGTACAAATGGCTAAGAGAGTTGACGGATATTGAATATCAATCATTTTCAAAAGGTCATCAAGCCATGGGACACTTAAACGAAGGCGAATTTGGTGGAATGATAAATGTAGAAATTGTAGGAGGGCTTTTATTAGTCCAACACTACTCAATTAAAGATAAATCAAAAAGTCATGTAAATTCATATTCCGATCAATCAAGGGCTTATTTAATGGGGATAATACCAATAAAAGTTGAAGTAAGTTGGTCACTAAGTATAGTTGGCGTTTCTAACCAAAAGAGTAAGTTTGTTTGTGAAGTAGGTGTTTTAATTCCATCCAAAATATTAAGTTTTATATCAAGCCCAGTGCTTTCATATTCCCTAAAAAGACATCTAAAGGAAGAGGGTGCACTTTTTGCAAAGGATATTGAAAATAAATTTAAATTGTGACAAGGGTTATTCGTTCATAATAAGAGTCATTATGTGATGAGTGTCGATTAAATCTTTTGGAGTAAAACTTATGTTCGATATTTCGATAGAGTTATCTACTAAAACAATAAAACGGTTATACTATTATAGTGTAGCCGTTTTTTTATTACTAACGAGGGCTATTCATTTAAGGAAGTATGAACAAATCTTCAACAGAACAATTTAAAGTCTTTGAAATTTTCAATGCTAATACGGTAGATGGGACATACACTCCATTTTCAATGGCATTAATACTCTTCCTTGAAACCTCCGCTCTTACAGATAATTCTTGTTGAGTTAAACCACAAGACTTCCTCAGTTGTTCTAAATTATTTAAAAGTTTTATATGGTTTTTGCCCATAGTTATTCTTTTTCATATTTTTCAACGGCATCAGTTAATTCTTTTCCAGTATTTGGATAGAGGTATCCTGCGATCATTGTTCCAATTCCAATTAATCCAACCAAAGCACCAACACCTTTTAGTATATTTCCAATTGCATAATATCCAAGAAGGTATAGACCAATACCAACAAAAATTGTGATGACTCCGTTTCTACGATAATCTATTGGTTCCTTTTTTCTTTCATCAAAAATACTCAGCAATTCTTCTAATTTTGAAGAGTCATCTAAATGTTTTGAAATTTCTATTATAGTTTTATTTTTGTCTTTACCTTCTTTGTATTGCCAGTAAAATACGGATACAGGTATTATTACTCCAATTAGCATTCCAAAAAGCGGTATAATATTTTCCATAATTTTATATATTTTATTAATGTAACGCAAACGTAACATTAATTATTGTGATACGCAAACGTTACATTTAATAATTTGGTAAATTTTTAAGAATCAGTAATTCTATCTGATTTGCAGTATCGTTAAAATCTCTTGGTGTAAAACTAATGTTCGATATTTCAATAGAGAACTCTACTATAACAATAAAACGGTTATACTTTTATAGAGTATAGCTGTTTTTATATTTATGCACAATAAAAAAAAGAAGTAGTCGTTTTAAAAAAAAAACACAAAATAGAATCTGATGAAAAAATCAATTTTACTATTCACTTTCTTGCTAACGATTCTTAGTAGTTGTAGAAAAGATGAAGTAAATGACAATTCAGAATCCTGTTATACAAATACAAGCGCTCAATCAATCGTTCACAATGGTGTCAATAGAGAATATGTTTTATACATACCTAATTCATATGATGGAACATCTTCTGTTCCACTAATGCTTAATTTTCATGGGTTTGGTGGTAGTGCAAGTGATTATATGCAAGAAGCAGATATGCGCTCATTGGCAGAAGTTGACACTTTTATTTTAGTCTATCCTCAAGGTAGTTGCTTAGATGGCTCTTCCCATTGGAACGCTTGTCCATTAGGAGGAGACAATAAAAGTGATGCTGATGATTTTGGTTTTGTTGAAGCCATAATAAATGAGATTTCATCTCAGTACAATGTAGATATGGAGAGAATTTATGCTGCAGGTTACTCTAACGGTGGCATGATGGCATATGGACTTGCAAATTATAAAAGTAATTTAGTTGCTGCGGTAGCATCCGTTTCCGGAGTAATGCTAGAATGTACAGGATCTACCAGTCATCCTATGCCGGTAGTACATCTTCATGGAACCTCTGATGGTGTTCTTCCATATAATGGGAGTAGTGATTGGAACTCTGCACAAAGCACGTTAGACTATTGGATTAATTTTAACAATACTATTACAACCCCAACTGTAAGTATTGACAATAGCGGAGGAATGTCAATTGAACATTATGTCTATGACCAAGGAGATAGCTCAGTCTCTGTTGAGCATTATAAATTTATAGGAGGAGATCATGTTTGGTTTAGCGCCACTTACCAAGATCAGAATACATCTGAATTGGTTTGGAATTTTGTATCCAGATATGATATTAATGGATTGAGATAAGGAATAAAAGCCACACTAATGGATGTAAATTCTTGTCTTTTGATATGGTCCTTGTTATTAAAATTGTTTCTAAAAAATCTCTTGGTGTAAAACTTAAGTTGAACTTTTCATAATAAGAGTCATTATATAATGAGTATCAATTAAGTCTCCTAGAGTTAAACTAATGTTCGATATTTCAGTAGAGAACTTTACAAAGAAACTCCATCAGAAATCAAGGAGTTTTTATTTTGGGGTCAAGTGATGCTTGCATCATTTTGAGAACAAAATAAAAAATCAGATGACAAAGCTATCTGAGTTTCTTTGGGCTGTTCTCCTTATTGGCCCATTACGGAACAACATGGAGAAATGAATCCAACTCCCGATACTAAAACAATAAAACGGTTATACTATTATAGTGTAACCGTTTTTTTATTAAACAAGACTTCTGAAAAAATTGAATATACTTCTCGACACCTTATATCCACTCCATTCTCTTGCCTTAAAAACAGTATCTAATTCTGTTTTGAAAACATGGTTGGTGTAATTACTAATCGTTTTTACAGAGATAGCCAAAATGACATCTAATATATTACCCTCTGTATACCCTATATTTAGGAACGCTTGAACTTCATTTTCATCAGGCAACCCCCTTTTATTTACCATAGTGCTTACAAACCCTGATAGGCCTCTTAGTTTATCATCAGAAATTTTTGTGTGATCCCTTATGGATTCTGTCACTTCAAGTGGAACTTTAGATACAGTATCCGCTAACATACTATGGGCTGCCATACAATAGGAGCAACTATTTTCAGCGCTGATAGTTAGTAATACCACTTCTTGCTCTGTTGAAGTAAAACCACTTTCTATTCTAAATTTTTTATATCCGTGCATATAACTATCTAATAATCCAGGTGAGTTAACCATAGCTTGGTACATATTAGGAATCATTCTATTTTCTTTTTTGGTGAGCATGAGAAGATTCTTTTGCTTGTCATTAGCACCAGATAAATTAACCAATGACATTTTCATCTTATATGAATTCATAATAATTAAAGTTTTTATAATTTCTTTTGTAAATTTACTTCCTTTAAGTAACTAAAACAATAAGTTTCCATGAAGAACCTTAATAACCCAGAAGAAACAAATGTTGATAATCAGATAGTTAGAATTAAAAATAAATTAAAAATAATTTTTAATCATGATCTAAACTTACCTGTAGAGACATGTCCTATAAAAGATATTTTGTCTGTGGCATCTGATAAATGGAGTATTTTAATTATTTTATTTTTAGGCGGAAATGAAGTTTTGAGGTTCGGAGAACTTAAACATCTTGTTAATGGGATTTCTTCCAAAATTCTAACAGAAAGGTTGAAAAGACTTGAACGAGATGGTTATTTGACCAGAAAGTTATATGCGGAAGTTCCTGTTCGTGTTGAATATAAATTAACAAAATTTGGTGTGAGTTATTTAGAAAAACTTTTGGCGATTTCAGAATGGGCTCAAGATGAAATGAATATTATTTTAAGCTCAAGAGCTGAATATGATAATAGGTCTCAATAAAATATTTTGGTGTAAAACTTATGTTCGATATTTCAATAGAGTTATCTACTAAAACAATAAAACGGTTATACTTTTATAAAGTGTAACCGTTTTATTATTTTTGAATATGTCAAGAAGAATTTTCTATCCTCTTTTGTTGTTATTAATTCCTTTAATAGGAATGGCTATCACTGATGAAATTAACTGGAGTCTATTTGATTTCATTATTATGGGTTTTCTACTAATTTCCCTTAGTATTGGAATTAATTTTGCGAGTAATCATATAAAGAATATAAAAAATCGAATCCTATACATTGGAATATTAGTTTTAATATTTATGTTGATATGGGCAGAGTTGGCAGTAGGTATTTTTGGAACTCCTTTTGCGGGTAATTAAGTTAAAAATCGCTTTACTTGTATTGTAATTTTGAATAATAGGTAAAGCATCCTTTAAAAGTAAAACAGTTATACTGTAATATTGTGGTTTGTTTTATTATTTTTACTACAAACATGACACATGAAAAACTTTTTTATTGCACTAATCACTTTGTTTTCTTTAAGTGTTTATTCACAAGCAGAAGATTATGAATTATCCTCATACCTTGAGGAAGGATTCAAAGCACCAAATATCAATTATATTGGTGAAGCCTGGTTAAACCCATTGATACGATCAGACGAATCTTTACCATACAACATCACAAAAGCGACTTTCAAGGCGAATTCAACATTGAACTGGCACAAACATACAGACCAGCAAGTACTAATTGTAGTTTCAGGAAAAGGTTATTACCAAGAAAAAGGTAAGCAACCTATTGTAATTAGAAAAGGGGATATTTTAAAATGTACTGCTAATACAGAACATTGGCACGCTTCATCAAAAGAACAAGATGTAACTTATTTAGCAATTTATAAGGGAGAGACGGAATGGACCGATGTTTTAACTCAAGAAGCCTATGATAAAGTATCTTCACTTTTGGATACTGATTAGAAAAATATCCATATTGATTCAACACTATTTAGTTAAGTCACTAAAAGAAGAAATTGTGTTGTAACCTTGAATAATAGGGGGAGGGGAAATCAAAATCATATTAGTTCAACTTTTCATAATAAGAGTCATTATTGAGATTAGCTTTGTTTATGATGATGTGTAGTATAAGTTATAAATGAACTAACAGATAACCAATTAAACGCAAATACACTTTATACTATGTAATAGTAAGGATGGATAAATTCAACATAAATCGAATGATTTTTTTTTATTAAAATCGTTTTCCAAATGAAATACCTCCTCTTAAAGCAAGATTACTTGGATCTTTATCATCAAAATTGAATAAGTTTCTACCAAGTCCACCAAATATTTCAGCAACAAAACCTTTTTTAGTTACCCATTTATTACCTAAAGAAATTCCAATAGAAAAATTTGTTAATTTTTTTGTTTGAACATAGTCATCAGAATAAGGTACACCGGTATAAAAGTAACCTCTATATCTATGAAGCATTCCAAAACCTTCTACAAAAAAACCTCTTGCATATTTGTTAGAGAAATATACTCTATAATTAGGGGTAATAGAGAAATTTCTGTAATCTCGGTTTGGCACACTATCTCCGTCACTATCAAATATTTTTTTATTATCATTGAATTGGACATCAACACCAAAAGAAGATTTGTTATTAATTAAATATTCATAGGATATATCTGCCCAGCCAGAGACTATAAGGACTAATGGAGTTAACGTGATTTCATTTTTTTTATCAGTATCTTGAGGAAAAGAATCTTGTTGGGCATTTAAAATAGTTGTTAAAAAACATAATAATAGTATCATTGTTTTTTTCATAGCAAGTAAATTTTTTCTAAGCTAGAGCTTTAAAAATAAGCCAACTTAAAACCTAATAATTGAATAGTAGAGTTTAGTTTTTTTTGGACATTAATCTCTTTGCCATTTCATAGTATTCAAGATGTTCTTTGTTATAATCAAGTGCAATTGAGCTAGCTGTTAATTTAAACTTGTTAGTTTCTCTATTTTTTCTAACATTATAAAGTAGTTTTTTAACACTAAACACATCTTCAATTTTATTTATACTTGTTTCAAAATTAAGATGAATAGTAGTTGTTATTTCTGATTTATTTTCAACAACTTCTTCAGTTTGAGCATTAGCTGATAGTGTAAATACAGCAAATAAGGTTGCGATTAATAATTTTTTCATAGATAATTATTTTATGCTAATTTAAATAACATAAACTAAGAAATAAAATTAAACTTGTTAAAAATTCACAAAAATGAATATCACTATCAATAACAATCTCAAGATAAAAGTTGTTTATTTTAAAAAATAAAATTTTGTACATTGAGGTATTATTATAAAATATATTTTGAATGGAAAAGAAATCACTTACTTACATCAAATATCCCATAGTATTAATAAGTATTATACTTTGTTTATCTGGAATAAGGTGGTTGCTTAGCTCAGAACCTTGGATGTTAGATCAAGTTGCTAATGAAGAAAGATTACAGATGACTTTTGTTGATCTTTTTTCTATTGAAGGAAACTCAACATTAGGTGGGTATTTGACTCAGGTTTATCGATTTTTAGGATTATATGTTCTAGGAATAGGATTTTTACTCCTCGCTTTTACACCTAACAAATTCTTAGAGATTTATATTGTTAGACAGCGATTTTTAATTGTACTTGGTATTTTACTAGTGTCAAATTTAGTGTTAGCATATGTCTGGATTCCTTCTTCACATTTTATTTATGTGATGTGGGGTACAATTGTTTTGTATTGTTTAAGTCTTTACAATCACATTAAAAAATAACTACTTATTTTTCTTATATCTTATGTATTGAATAAACCATAAAATACTCATAAGAATACTGATAGCTGATATCTCTTGATACCCTTTTATATTACATTGAAAAGAGATGATAGCTAAAAGACCAATCCAACTCCATTATTTTACTAAAAATTTATTCATTTATTGGTTTTATTACACAATTTACCATTATTTATTTTTTCAACAACCCGTTTAATTGTAAAACACAATCAATTTTATATATTCGCGTTAATAATTAATCAAAACATATTTTAAATGAAAAAATTATACCTATTACTACTTGTTGCATTCGTTACTTTTAGTTGTTCTCAAAAAAAGCAGCAAAACGAAACTGTTTCTAAACTAGATGCCAAAACTCTTATGGCAGAATCTATGCAGAGGCTTACTGCTGCTTGGAATCAAGGAAATGCTATTGAGATATCTAAGGAGTTCACAAAAGATGCTGTTAGAATTATTTCTAATCCTTCAAGCCCATTTAAAGGAGAAGAAGCTATTTTACAAGTATTTGAATCAACTTTTTCAGAAGGAAGCGAATTTAAAGACAGCCATATAGAAGTAAAGGTTATAGAAACTCGTGCTGTATCTGCAGATATTTATCTAGGAGCAGGAATTTTTACGATACTAAATAAAGAAAATGAAATACTAGAGGAAGGAAAATGGGGTAATGTTTTTAAATACAATAAAGGACAAATTAAATTTTTAATGGAGTCTGCTCACAGAAATCCTAAAGAAAACAAACCTTCAAATCTTGAGGTTGTTTTAGGGAAATCTATTTCTTCTGAAGAACCTCATTTTAATAAAATTGAGGAATCTGTTCTTAGTTATATTACTAATTACAACAGTAAAAACAGCGAAGGGCTTTCTATGTTATTTACAAACGATGCTATTCAAAATGTAAATTCTAAAGAAGGGATTGTATTGGGTAGAGAACAGATAAAACTAACTGAAAATTATTCTGATGGAGGCGAATTAAATGCAATTATATTAGGGTATCAATATTTAGGGAATGATATTGCTATTGCCTATGGAAAATGGTCTTCTAAAGCAGAAGATAATTCAGTTGTAAGTGGTCAATGGGGAAACCTTTTTAAGATTGAAGGAGAAACTGCTCTTTTAATAATGGAATCTGCAGGATTGTTATAATAACTACTTTACATATTTACAGTATAAAAACCTTCCTTTTCGGAGGGTTTTATACTTTTATAATGACAGTAATTAACTGTTTATTAGATAATTAAATATATTTTTTCTTTTAAAAACATAAAATTAATTCTTTAAAGCAATCAATTTTATATATTCGTATTAATTAATTCAAAACCATTTATTATGAAAATCAAACAAATTATAGTAGCATTTCTTTTTGCGGCAGTAATAGTAAGCTGTGGAGAAAAACCTGAAGAAACAAAAGCCGATGTAAACTATATTTATGAGGCAACTTATTTAGATACCTTTAAAATGGGTAATTCAGAACTGGTATTAAAAGTGCAACAAATGCATGAAAGCATTATTAAAAAAGACTATGAAAAGGTAGGAACTTTTCTTGCAGACAATGTAGAATTTAATATTGAAGACGGTTCAACTATTACAGGAAAAGAGAATTGTATGAAGTTTATGGTTGAAGGATATTCTTCTGTAGAGATAGAAGATTACAATGTTGCTGTTAATTTAGCTGTTACAGGAGATAACGGTCATGAATGGGTACTTCTGTGGGATAATGGTTCTGTAAAAACTTCAGACGGTACTTCTACTGCCTTTAATTGGATGGAATCTTTTCAATTTGAAAATGGTAAAATAATTACAATGAACCAGTTTTCAAAACCTAGAAATTAAAAACAATACCCCTCCTTACAGTAGGGGTTTTTATTTCAGAAATACAATCATTAATCTCCTATTTTTTAAAGAGTTTAAAGATGCTTTCTGTATATTTGAATAAAGCTTTTTTTATGTGGAAAAAATTTATTTATAAATGGAATTCATTGTTTATAAATGGATTGTATTTAGACATCTCAATTAGACATAGTCAATACATTAGAATTCGTTTTTGGTAATCTAAACCAAGCTTCCCTTAACAGGTTAGCATAGATAGATGTTAGACCCTTAGTAAGTTACAAACACATTAATACCTAGAAATCTTTAGTTTTTAAATTTAGTTAAAAATTGAACTTTTTTGAAGAGTTCTCTAATCTTAAATTCAAAATTATTGACACAAATACAAGATGTACTAAATTTGTACTAGGATATTAATTTATCAGCACTAATTTTAATAAATAAATAAGTAATCATGCAAAAAATAGTTTCAATTTTTTTAATTTTAGTAACAACAGTTGGTTTTTCTCAAACAGATGTTTCTGGAGCACTATCTTCAGATACAACTTGGAGTTTATCTAATAGCCCAATCATTTTAACAGGCAACGTTTTGGTGCCTAACGGAGTGACTTTAACAATAGAAGCTGGTGTAACTGTTAGAATTAATTCGGAAAAATACTTAAAAGTACAAGGCTCATTAATCGCTATTGGCACAGAGTCCAATAAAATTATATTTACCTCCAATGAATCTTCTCCAGCTAAGGGAGATTGGGATAAAATATGGTTAGCTTCTACATCAACTTCATTTGATGGCAGTGATAATTATGTTTCAGGAACAATTTTTAATCATTGTATTATTTCTTATGCTGATGAAGGATTAAGATTAGATGACAGTTCTTTTTATCTTGTAAATTCTGAACTGACTGAAAATAACAAAGGAATTAATTTTAGAAAAGTTATTAATTCTGTTATTGATAATAATAACTTTAATAACAATGGTTCTGGAACGAGTACTTCAGCTGGAACAGAAGACAATGGAATTGGGAGCTTTACTTTTACAAAGTTTTTAAATAATACTTTTAAAAATAACACTGGAGATGGATTAAGCTTTGGTGGATATCGTAATAATGCAAATAATAATTTAATTAAAAATAATATTTCAATTAATAACGGAGGTAATGGTTTTTATTTTGGTTGGGGAGATGTTGTCAGGGGCTTTGCTGACAATACAATAGATGGTAATATTATTTATAATAACTCTGGTAACGGAATTACAGTTGGAAGAGACTCTAATATAATAAAGAAAAACTTTATAGTTAATAATGAAGGAAGCGGTATTAATATAAGCGGTACTTATATTTATGAGGGCTTGACTATTGAGAATAATATTATTAGTGGAAACCTTGGCTATGGATTAGACTTAACAAGTAATACAAATTCTTTAATTAGATACAATAGTATTTTAAATTCTGGTGGTAACTCAGAAAACCCTTCTTTAGGAATACCAAATTCTTATATTATATCAAATAATAATACGATTACATACAATACAATTTATGCTTCAGAAAACAGTGCAATTGAATTAAGATATGGTCCAAATACTTTTAATAATAATAACTTTATAAGTACAAAAGGAAATTATATTTTTAAACTTTTAACTGAAAATAATTCAGATATTAATGCAGAAAACAATTATTGGGGAACTTCAACAGAATCAGAAATTCAATCAGTAATTTATGACAATTCAGATGACTTTGAATTAGGTGCTGTTGAATATACACCCTTTCTAACTTCACCAAATACAGATGCACCAATTTCTCCACCATCAAATGTGACTAAACAAGCTTCTGGTTCAGATATTGTATTGAGTTGGTCAGCAAATGGGGAAACAGATATTGCAGGATATAAATTACATTACGGTTCACCTACAGGATATTCTTATTCTACAACCTTAGATCTAGGAAACGTAACGACTTATACTGTAACAGGAGGAGATATCACTACCGAATATTCAATTACGGCTTACGATTCCAGTATAGATGGAACAGATGATATGGTAGATGGTAATGAGAGTTGGTTTTCAAAAGCCAATACATTACCAGAATTGTCTACCAATATTGTGTTAGAAGGAGTACCAAGAAAATCAAAATTATCTTGGACGCTTAGTGCTTCAGATAATATTGCTTATTATGAAGTATTCAGAGGCCTAAGTGCATCGCCAACTGATTTGTTATACACAACTTCTTCAGAGGCTGAAAACAATTATATTGACGATGGTTTGACTGTTGGAGAAACCTATTATTATAGAATAAAAGTGGTAGACACTGATGGTACCTCATCTGATTTCTCAGATGATTTTTCTGTAACCATACCAACTTCTTGGGTAGTCTCTAAAGAAATAGGAAGCGAAAACGGTTTTGGTTCTACAGAGAATCCTTTTATAAATATACAAGATGCTGTAGACGAAACTATAAATGATGATATTATTTTAGTTTCTCCAGGAACCTACCAAGAAAATATTCTTATTGATGAAAAAGTAATTACAGTAACAACACCAAGCCCGTTAGAATCTGCAGAAACTACAATAATAGATGGAGGAGCAAATGGGATTCCTGTAGTAATAATACAAGGAGAATATGGAGAGAATTATGTGTCTAATTCTGATCTACAATTTAGTGGTTTCACCCTTCAAAACGGATTTTCAGCAACAAGTGATCAAGGAGCAGGAATTACTGTGTTTGAATTTTCTTCAGTTGTAAATTTAAAAAATTTAATTATAAAAAATAATACATCATCAAATGATGCTGCAGGATCCTATTTCTATTACACAGGAAATGTATTTGTAACAGACGTAGTTTATGAAAATAATAGCGGTAATTATACATTCAGAGGATTTAACAGTCCATTTGAAATGACTAGAACTGAGTTTTATGAAAACAGCGCTACCTCTCAAGTAGTAAAATATAGTCAAAATCAAACAAATCATCGTCCTTTAATTACCAATAGTATTATCAGAAATAATACTTCTTCTGGAGCCTTAGATGTAATGAATCTGAATACATTTAACACAACAATCGTAAATAACGGATCTCAAAATTTATTTAGCGATAATTGTGCTATTATTAATTCTATAATAAGTTCAGGTCAATTTATTTCACTTTCTACATCAGGAGGAATATTGGAAATACAAAATTCTCTTATTGAAGACGGGGAGAGCTCTGTAAGTATATTACCTGCATTTTTAACGTATGAAAACAATTTAGAAGGAGATATCTATTTTAATGATGTTATGAATTCAGATTATACCCTATCTGAGTATTCACCTGCAATTGGATCTGGAATTAATTCGATCAATCTTTATACTATAGATTATAATTTAGAATCTTATTTAGATCTAAACTCAGGTGCGAGGCCATTGCCAGAAGGCACCAATATAGATATAGGGGCCTATGAAAATAGTTTAGGAGCAAACAATCATAATAGTGATATCTATGTTTCTATTAATGACGGTTCAAATGATGGTTCTGTAGGCCTAGAAGCAGCACCTTTTCAAACGATACAGGCTGCAATTAACTATGCGCTAAATGATGATACCATTTATGTGCTTCCAGGAGAATATCCTGGTGGTTCGACTATTATTAATAAAGGAATTAATTTTATATCTACAACATCGCTGGGAGCTATTGTTAATAATAATGTAAATGGTAGTAATACGTTTACTTTTTCCTCTAATACAGGTGTGTTTTATTCGACCATTACAGGTTTTGACCTCAATAAGACTAGTACTGGTCAGGCATATGGAATAAGAGCAACAAATAGTCATTATGTGAATATTTATAAATCTAAAATTTCAAACTTTACTTCTGCTACATCAACAGGAGTTTCGGCAATTCAAGCAGAAAACTGTTTATTTATTAATAATGGCCTTACAATATATAATGACCAATGTAGTACCGGAAGTGAAAATATTACACCAAGGTTAAAAAACTGTACAGTTATTAATTCTGGAAGTATTCACAATGCATGTTCAACTATTTCATTAGACGTTATTAATTCAATTGTACTAATATCAGATACGGATCAGAACGCGTATACATCTCCTCCAAATTTTAATAAGGTTATCACAAATGATGCTAATATAATTCCTCAAGAGAATTCAACCTGGGAAGTTGCTCCAGACCAAGAAGTAGATATTTATTTCACTGATTTTACAAATGGAGACTATAGTCTACAAGATTTTTCTCCTGCTATTGGATATGGTTATTTTCCTGTTAATGAAGATATTAATGGAGGGACAAGACCTTTACCAGTTGGTTCATCTTTAGATATTGGTGCGTATGAAAATGCGCTTGGAAGTCCTCTGAATGGATCTCCACGTTTTGATGCTATTGCAGATGTAAGTGCCAATGAAGATTCAGGAATACAATCATTTGATATTTTAAATGTTGTAGATGGAGATATCTTAGAAACTCAAGCCTTGTCTTTTAGTGTTGCTACAGATAATGACGAGCTATTTGAGTCTATTAACATAAATTATACACAAGGAAATGGAGCTGCTGTTTTGAATTATACACCGGCTCTAGATCAAAATGGAACTGCTAACATTACAGTAACTCTAAATGATGATTCAGGAACAGAAGGAGGGGGTATAGACAATGTTACAAAAACATTTGTAATTACTATCAGTCCTGTAAATGATCAGCCAATTGTAACAGATCACACACTATTAGTTGATGAAGGTACTACAGTAGTAACGTTGGGTAATAATGAAGTTAATTTACTATATAACGCTGTTGATGAAGATCAAGATGAGTTAACAGCCATTTTAGTAACCCAACCTACCAATGGTTCAATTACCTTAAATATTGATGGAACTTTTTCTTACACACATGATAGTTCAGAAACTATTTCAGATAGTTTTACCTATAAAGCAAATGATAATAGTGTTGACAGTGAAATAGCTACTGTTACCATAACAGTAAGTCCTGTAAATGATGCTCCAGTTGTTAGTGATCATTTAATACAGGTAGATGAAGGAGGTATTGCTATTGTATTAGACAATTCAGAAACATCAGTGCTTTATAATGCTTCAGATATTGAAGAAGATTCATTTACAGCAATATTAGAGACTGTTCCTGCTCATGGAATATTAGTTTTAGATACTGATGGAACTTTTTCTTACACACATGATGGTTCAGACACCCTTACAGATAGTTTTACCTACAGGGCAGATGATTCAAATTTAACTAGCGAAATAGGAACTGTAAGTATTATCATTAATCCAGATAATGACAATGCTCCTACAGATATTAACTTATCAAATAATTTAATAAATGAAAATATAGATAGTGCCAATGGCTATATTATTGGACAATTTACCACAATAGATTTAGATTTACCTTCAGATACTCATACCTTTGAATTTGTTTCTGGTGACGGTGATACAGACAACAATAGCTTTGTTATAGATGGTAATAATTTAAAAACATTTACATCTTTTGATTTTGAAACTCAATCATCATTTTCTATTCGAGTAATTACTACTGATGGAGAAACTCAATCTTTTGAAAAATCATTTACCATTGATATTGCCAACATAGGAGATATATCTATATCCTCTGAGTTGACAAACTCTTATTGTGAGGGAGATACTGCTAATGGCTCTATAACTATTTCAACTATTACTGATACAACAGGAGATTTAGTATTTAGTTGGTCTGCATCAAATGGAGGATCTATTCCTATTGGACAAGAAAATGATCAAAATTTAACTGACTTAAAAGATGGCACCTATACTTTTGTAGTTTCTGATGCTACAGATTTTATTCTAACTGAGGAATTTCAGATTAACCTAACAGATCAATACAGTGATTTATCTGTTTGTTATGTTTCTAGTGATGAAAATGAGCCTACAAAAAATAGAGTTTTTATCAATAATCAAGGAAATTATAATGTATCAGTATACGAAGTTTTAAGAGAAACTTCTGTTACTGGAAATTATGAAGTTATTGGAACTATGAATTCAGATGATATATCATTTTTAGATGAGGAATCAAATAATCAAGTGCAAACATATAGCTATAAAGTAAGATTAGTAGATCTGTGTGGTGATGTATCTGAAGATTCTAGTTTACATAAAACTATTTTATTACAGAGTAGTATTTCTGTAACTAATTCTGTTAATCTAAGTTGGACTGATTATGAGGGAACAGATTATAGTACTTATAAAATTTACAGAAGCGTAGATAATGGAGATTTTGAAGAGCTAGGGTCTGTATCTTCATCTAACACATCTTATAATGATGAAGATGCAACTGTTATTTCTGGAAGTAGTTACGAGTATTATATATCTATAGCTGTTGACCAATGTAATTTTGATCAGGGGAAAAATGAACAATTTAATACAGTAGAGCTAAAATCTAACAGATTGTTAATTACTGATGGAACAGCATCTGTTGATGATTTTAATAATTTAAATCAGTTTAAAATTTATCCAAACCCTGCAGAAGAAATTTTGAATATTAAGTTATCTGACGGAATTAATTTTATTAGAGGAGATGTCTATAACTCAATTGGGCAGTTAATCTTAAAGACTAAAGAGATGAATTTTTCTATAAAAAATCTTCCTCCTTCAATTTATTTCATTAAAATTTATTCTTCTAAGGGTGTTATTTCTAGAAGTTTTATTAAAAAATAGAAAATAAACTCTTGTAAAAAAAGGTCATGCTTTAAAAGCATGACTTTTTTTTAATTAAAAATTATAAGTTTGGTTTTGTATTAAATAAAAAGCATAAAAATATATTCTATCTTTAAAGTTTATATATTTTAGTACTAAAGACAATATCACTTTGAATAAACGAGTCTGTATTATAGGAGCAGGGCCCTCAGGACTTCCTGCTATTAAAAACATAAGTGAAGAAGGAATATTTGTGGTAGCCTATGATTATAACCATGATGTTGGTGGGAATTGGATTTATAATGAAAAAGACAGCCATTCTAGTGTTTTTGAGACCACACATATTATAAGTTCAAAGACTTTATCTCAGTATGAAGATTACCCTTTTAGGCCTGAGGTCTCAGATTACCCTTCACATGAAGAACTTAGAAACTATTTTCAATCGTATGCTAAGTACTTTAACTTGTACCGTCATATACAATTCAATACGCTTGTTAAAAGCTGTGTTAGGCTAGATAATGGTCAGTGGGAAGTAACTACTATAAAAGATGAAAATGAGCATGTAGAAATTTTTACAGATTTAGTAGTTTGTAATGGGCATCATTGGGAACCAAAATATCCTAACTATTCAGGTAAATTTACAGGTGATTTTTTACACTCACACCAATACAAAAAAGCAGCACCCTTCGCAAACAAAAAAGTGTTAGTCATAGGTGGTGGAAATTCAGCCTGTGATGTAGCTGTAGAAACAAGTCGGGTTAGTACTAAAACAGCCATTAGTTGGCGAAGAGGCTACAGAATTATACCTAAGTTTTTAATGGGTAAACCCACAGATGTATTTGCAATAAAGATGAATTTTCTGCCAATTTTTTTACGTAATTTATTAGCTGGTTTTATTGCGCACATTAATAATGGGTCTAATAAAATATATGGTTTGCCAGAGCCAGATCATAAATTTGGAGCCACTCACCCAACAATTAATAGTGAATTATTATATAAAATAAGACATGGTAAAATAAAACCTAGAGTAGAAATTGATCGATTTGAGGGTAAAGAAGTCTTTTTTAAAGATAAAAGTATCGAAAAGTTTGACGTAATAATTGCTTGCACAGGTTTTGTGTTGGCACATCCTTTTTTCGATAAAAAGTTTTTAAATTACAGTGAAGGACCTGTGCCACTTTATCTAAAAATGTTTCATCCAACATATGATAATTTATACTTTATAGGGATGTTTCAGCCACTCGGTTGTATCTGGCCTGGTGCAGAACAACAAAGCAAATTAGCGGCATTAGCATTAAAAGGATCTTGGAAGCGCCCTGCCAATATAGATGTATTGTGTGAAAGAGAAGTTACACACCCACATATGAAACAAATTAATACCAGTAGGCATAGAATTACGGTAGATTTTCACAGATTTATAAGAGACTTAAAAACACAAATTAATAAAATAGCCTAATATATTAAAATTATTTTTTTAAGCTATTACTGTATTAATTGTGATGTTTAACAGCACTTTAAAACAGCTTTCCAAATATTGATTTGTTGATGGAAATTGTTTTGTACCTTTTGTCAAAACTAGATTTTGATACAATTAAAAAATCTTCTTTCTCTCCTGTAAGTACGCTTAACTTCATGTTTATTTGATCTATAAATTGATTTTTTATACGCTCATTTTGAATTTTGCTCAAATGATTTTTCTTAACTAAATCATATACTTTAGACAATTCAGCCTCTTCTCGTTCAACCATTCTTATGATAGCAATTGATAGTTCCTCCAGTTCAATAAACTTATTTTTAAACCGTATGCCATTATCTAACAATTTTAATTTCTTGTTGTTTTCGTATTCTTTATAAGAGTAAAAAATAATAAAAAATACAATAGAGAAAAAAGTTACTATCAGAACAATTTGAAGAAAGTTTTGATTTTTATAAAATACGGTAATCTCTTCTACTTCTTTGGTGAGTTCAGTAATTGAAATTTTATTTATATTTCCTAAATCATCTAAAAAATATACTAACCCTTTATAATAGATAGGTTTTATTTCTTTTATGAATCTGTATAAAATTGGAGCTATTTTGTATTTAGTAATTAAATTACTTAATAAATCTATTTCATAAAGTTGTTTTTTATCATCTAAAATAAATAAACTACTTCCTTTAGTGAAGCTAGTATAAATAGGAATAATATGATCTCTCAAAAAAGTTCCTATTAAATGCCATTTCTTTTCTTTAAAATTATAGCACCAAACTTCTTCATTTAAATTAGAAACAACTCTAGATCCGTTTTCACTAATTGATGCTCCTCCAAAAAAGTAATAAGAATCATCAATTATTAAACTGGCATGAGATGCTATATCTGGTGGTATCTTAGAATTTTGTGAAATAGGGTAGATTTGCCATTCTTTTGTAAAATCTTCATAATAAGTTAAAAAGTTAGATTGTGTCCAATATCCATAACCACCGTGCTTAAATATGGTATCTTTTTTTATAAAAATACTACTACCAATAAAAAAATTACTAATATTAGAATTGTCAACTTTAACTAGGCTATCATTTGAATTTAAAGCTAAAATATCTCCTCCACGATTCTCTAAAAATAAAAGTTTGTTTTTTTTAAGAATTGTGCTAAAACTTGATGTTTTAGAATTCTTTATTTCTCTTGAGCTTATAATTTTTAGATTTGAAAGATCTAATCGATGTATTGAAGTACTTGTATGATAGATTATTTGATGATTTATGGAGTCTAATAAAATACTAATGGGTACTTCTTGGGTTAATTTTTTTTGAGAAAACCCAACTAAAGGTAAGAGGGAAATAATAATTTTTAATAATAATTTCATCAAAATGATTTCATTTAATTAATATAACCTACTGTTTATCAAGGGTTAATAATTTATTTAATATCTTTTTGAAGGAGGTCTGCTATAATATCATTGTAATGATATTATTATTTTATTATTTTTTTTGTTTTTTTGTAAGTGTAAAAATAACAAAATAGTTTTAATAACTATTTAATTATTACTTCACAAGTGAAAAAGAGAGTGATAATAGTGATTTATAAAGGGAGCGTTTTCGCTCCCTTTATTATTTTATTTGTATTTTTATAATTGAAGTTTATGTCTATCCATTTTTAACCCTATTTATGATTAAAATTAGAGTGTTTTTCTTGATGCTTTTTGCTGTATGTAGTATAAATGCGCAGAAAATAGAATATGTAAGTTTAGATTCTTTAAATAAGATCTATGATAAGAATTATAATTTAACCCGAAAAGTTAGCCCAGAGAGCTTTTCTAAACTTGCGAATAATTTTTTAAAGTTATTAAACTCTCAAAAATATATTCACCCATCAAAGAATCGAAAGCAACATCAATTCCAACAAATCAATGATCATGAAAGAATGGCTTCTTTAAGAGTAAATACGCTATTTGATTTAATGCTTTTTGGTACCATAAACAAGAATGTAGATTCTGTAAACCATTATCAACAAAAAATTTCATTACTTACAAATGATCCTTCACTATTGGGCGAGTCTTTTGGGATAACCGCTTTTACTTATCAAAAAAATAATTTATTTGCTGAAGCCATAAAAAATTATGTTAAAGCTTCAGAGATATATAGTAATTCTAAAATAAAAAAGACACAATATAGAGAAATTTTTAGTTTGGTAAACTTAACAAATTGTTTACTTGAATTAGGAAGTGTTGAGCAAGCTACCATAACCAATATTAAACTACAGAAAATTATTTCAGGTTTTACAGCACATCCACGTTCTAAAAATCTTAAAGAATTGATTAAAATTCAACAAGCACGTATTTTAGTTACTTCAAAAAATTTTAAAGAAGCTAAAAATATTCTCGATAAGGTTGTAGAGAAAAATCTTGATCGCGAGGCATTGAAGTTAGAGTATTATGATGCTTTACACTT
This sequence comes from Flavobacterium sp. SCGC AAA160-P02, assembly GCA_000383355.1. Taxonomy (GTDB): domain Bacteria; phylum Bacteroidota; class Bacteroidia; order Flavobacteriales; family Flavobacteriaceae; genus Polaribacter. The sequence goes on from KB911168.1 coordinate 79,987, forward strand.
TACTTATAATGGTTTGGAGAACTATAACTTGGGAGAGTATTATTTAGAAAAATCAATGAATCCTAAAAATTTAATTTCTTCTTCATATTATCAAGACTATTACTATATAATTAATAAATTACAATATGCTATTTTTAAAAATAATAATTCTAGCGCAGATTTTTATTTTAAAAAGTCACAAAATTCTGATGAATCTTCAATTCCATATTTTAAAAGTTACCAAGGTGAAAAGACTATTAGTAACTATTATGCTTTTAAAAACAATTACAAAAAAGCATTTGAATTTTTAAAAAAATCTGATAGCACACAAAATTCTAAAAATAGTGAGAGGGTAAAAATGAAACTAGATATTGAACGCTTTTATGTTCAGTTGGATGGAGAAATAGAAAAGATGAAGCAGCTTAGCCTTAAAAAAGATGATTTACTTGTAAAAAGCCGTAATCAATATATAATTATAGGAATGTTTATAGTAATTGTATTTGCTTCTTTTTTTATAATTATAAACAACCAACGAAAAAAGAAACAATACAGACTTGAGGTTTCCTTGAGAGCTCAAAAGACTATTTTAGAATCTAAAGAGAAATTTTTAGAAAACATGTCTCATGAAATTAGAACCCCTATTACTTCAATTTTAGGATATTTAAATTTACTCAATGAAGAAGGTGTAATAGCCGAAAAAAGAATTAGATATACAAACAGTGCTATTAAGAATAGTAAAAAAATGATATCTTCTCTTAATAATTTTTTAACCTTGTTAAGCGCGGAAAAGTCGCCTGTTGAAAGTAGTCAGAAGACATCAATTAATTTAACAGATTTTATAAAAGAAATAACCGCTACTTATCTGCCAGATTTTGAGATAAAAAAAATGAATTTTTATTATAAGACTAATGCGAATCATAATTTAGTTATTACTTATGATATTGAAAGTCTGAAGGCTATAATTAACAATTTAATTTCTAATGCAATTAAATATTCAAATTCAAATACTTCTGTTTACTTTTCCATAATTTTAAAAGAATCAAGCTTAATTATTACGGTAAAAGATCAAGGATATGGTATTGAAAAAGATGAAAAAGAAAAGATTTTTACTCGCTTTTATCAAACAAAAAAAAATAGAACAACTGCCGGATTTGGAATAGGTTTGTCTTTAATAGATGAATTAGTTAAAAGACTTAATGGGACTATTACTTTAGAAACAGAAATAAATAAAGGAAGTGTCTTTAGAGTAGAAATTCCCTTTAAATTATCTAATTATACTCTTAATACATCTTCAATTCAAAACGATTTTAAATTATTAACTTCAGATAACTCTCTAGACACTAAAACTAAAGAGTCTAACAACTATCCTAAAGCTCTTATTGTAGATGATAATACAGAGATGATAAGTTATTTAAAAGAAATTTTTTCAGATTTTATCGATTGTACTTTTGCGTTTAATGGAAAAGAAGCTCTTAGAAATGTACGTGAGAAATCTTTTGACCTTATTATATCTGATTTAAGAATGCCAGAAATGGATGGTGCTCAATTTAAAAAAGAGCTCAATAAAATAGACCATTATAAAGATATTCCTTTTATCCTGATTACTTCTGTCTCCAATTTAAAATCATTAACTTTAAAAAACACATTAGGTTTTAATGAATACATCGAAAAACCTTTCACGAAAAGTGAAATTATTTCAAGAGTTCAATTTTCTTTGGAAAGAACTTTAAATAGAAAAAAAATATTAGGATTAGATACTACTAATGTAGATTTTGAAAGTTCATCCATTAACTTAGTTCATCAAATAAAAGAATGTATTCTATCTAATTTAACAAATCCAGATTTTAATGTTGTTGTATTATCCAAAGCTTGTGGTTATGGTCAAAAGAAATTAAATGAGATTTTAAAATATAAACTCGGTTTGAGCCTTGTAAATGTTATACTAGAAACACGATTATTAAAAGCTTATGAGTTAATTGTTAAAAACAGATACCCTACACTTAACGAGGTCATGTATGCTGTTGGAATTAATAGTAGATCTTATTTTCATAAAAAATTTCAAGACAGGTTTGGTATTAAAGCAGGAGATTTGAAAAATAAATATTCCAATTTAATTTAGTATTGATGAGACTATTAAATTATTACTTATCAATATTCATAGATAGTCTTTAGATAAAAGCAAGTATTCAGCATCAATAAGATGATATAGATGAGTAAATTGATTAATTGATACTATAGTTTCTTTTGAAATGATAACACACTCTTGGAAGTGTTTACAAAGCAAAAAACCAAAACAATGACGTTTTGGTTTTTTTAATATTTAGGGTGTAGAGATATTTTATTTTAGTTAAATATCCATGTTCAAATTTAAGATTTCATTTTAGCATAATTGTTCTTAGAATAGATTAAAGTTCTCTCATTTTTTCCCATATGTTCTTTTTTAGGTGATTATATGTTCTTTTTTAGATTTTAGATTTTAAAGTGAGTTAAAGTGAGTTAAAGTGAGTTAAAGTGAGTTAAAGTTAGCATAACCTTATTGGCTTTAGAGAATTTATTTTTGAGATTTAATATTAGTGCAATGCAAACAATAATTTACTAAATTTACTTTTTTTAAAAATTAAAAATATACAATGAATAATAAATTATACACCATTTTTATAAGTTTTATCGTAGCATTAGGGGGGTTCCTTTTTGGATTCGATGCAGGAATTATTTCAGGAGTTATGTCTTATGCAGGGCCAGAATTTGATTTAAATGAAATTCAATCTGGTTGGGTAGTTAGCGCTCCTTCCTTTGCGGCTATGTTTGCCATGTTATTTTCAGGAAGAATTAGTGATATTATTGGAAGAAAAAAAACACTCATTTTTGTTGCTTTTTTATATGCTGTTTCAGCTGTTTTATCTGCGATGTCCATCTCTTATGAAATGCTTTATATTGCAAGAATTATTGGAGGAATTGCTTTTGGTGCTGCCTTGGTTTTAGCGCCAATTTATATCGCAGAAATTTCAACAGCAGAAAATAGAGGTAAACTTGTTTCTCTTCAACAATTAAATATTGTTTTTGGGTTTTTTGCAGCATTCTTAAGTAATTATTTTTTTAACAAATACAATACTTTAGATAGTTCTTTTTTATCAGATGAAAATGTTTGGAGATATATGTTAGGAGTAGAACTAATACCAGCAATCTTCTATTTTGTGCTTTTGTTTTTTGTTCCTAAAAGTCCACGTTGGTTGTATTTGAAGGAAAATTATGAAGAAGCTAAGAAAGTTTTAAATAAAATACACGGACATGAAAGAGGAGGTATAGAAATTACCGCTATAGAGAAAAATATTTACGAAGATAAAAATAAGGGCAGATTAAAAATTAAAGATTTATTAAAACCATCATTACGTTTTATTTTAGTTGTTGGCCTAATCGTTGGAATTCTTCAGCAAATTACTGGTATAAATGCTGTTTATTTTTATGCAACATCAATATTCGAACAGACAGGTATAGGAACAGATGCTGCTTTTTCATCTGGAGTTTTGTTAAGTACAATTTCAGTAATTTTTACTTTTGTAGCTATTTACTTAATAGATAGAATGGGAAGAAGACCTCTGTTATTATTTGGTACAGCAGGAATTGCAATTAGTTTATTATTGTGTGCTTATGGTTTTAGCCAAGCAACTTATCAATTAACTACAGAAAAGATAGATCAACTAGAATTTGCTGAATCTCAAAAATTACTTCCTTTAATAGATAAAGTCTACATGGAAGATGTAGCCTTTAAAAATGATTTAAAAGATATTTTAGGAAATAAGATTTACAGTAAAAATGATGGTGCTATTTTAGAAGTATCTACCAGTATTAATGCTACTTTAATACTCATAGGTATTTTAGGTTTTATTGCTTGCTTTGCATTTTCATTAGGTCCAGTAATGTGGGTCTTATTATCCGAACTATATCCTTTAAAATATAGAGGATTAGCTATTGGTATTATTGCTTTTATTAACTCTTTAATAAGTTCTTTGGTTCAACTGGTATTTCCTTGGGAATTATCAAATTTAGGAAATGCACTTACCTTTTTCATTTTCGGTATCATTGCGTTATTTGGTTTTTTATTGATGGTAAAAATTGTACCTGAAACTAAAGGAAAATCTTTAGAGGAGCTAGAAAGAGATTTAGTTGCTAGATAGCTTTTATGAAATTTAATTATTTAACATTAAACTAAAACTTTTAAATGTTAAATGTTATGGTGATATTTGATATAAAACAATATATTTACAACCCTAAGTTTTAACTTTTATGAATCTATTAAAAAGTTTAATTTTATTCTTTACCTCTGTATTCTTCATTGCTGAAGGATTGTCTCAAGAAACTCTTCCTATTTACTCCGATTACTTATCTGACAATGTTTATTTAGTTCACCCTTCTGCTGCCGGTATTGGCAATACTGGTAAATTGCGTTTTACTGCAAGACAACAATGGGGTGATATTAAAGGTGCACCAACCTTGCAAACTATAAGTTTTCATAATCGTTTTCGTGAGAAAGCAGCCATTGGTTTTATTCTTTTTAATGATAGTAATGGTTTTCATTCACAAAAAGGCTTTCAAGGAACTTTCGCCTATCATTTAGATTTAAACAGAGCCTCTATTTTTAATCAAATTTCTTTTGGTCTTTCATTAACAGCAGTTCAAAATCAAGTAGATCAATCGCAATTTTTTGGAGATCCAACTGTAGCTTCAATAATTAGGAGTGATGGTTATTTCAATGCAGATTTTAGTGTTGCTTACCACAGGAAAGGGTTTTCTTCCTATTTTACCGTTAAAAATTTACTGTTGTCCGCTAAGAATAATCTTAATAATAATCTTGAACCTTTAGATTTAAGAAATTATGTATTATCGTTGGGATATTATTTTGGTCAAGATCAAATGTTTCAATTTGAACCCTCAATGATGGTTCAATTAAGGGAGTCTACTGGAGAAAGAATTGTAGACTTCAATTTAAAAGTATATAAAGATTTTAATAAAACTCAATTATGGGCCGCATTGTCATACAGGAGAGGTTTTGATTCAAAACCAATTGAAGACTTAGTGTATGTTACCCCAATAATTGGAGTAAATTATAATAAATGGATGTTTTCTTACACTTATACAAGACAACTAAATGATATTGTACTTACAAATTATGGTCTTCATCAAGTATCTGTTGGGGTTAATTTATTTACAAAAAAACCAAGAGCTGCTGCATGCCCTAATATAAATGCTTCTTTTTAAAAATTTTGCTTTATAAGTTTTACTTTTTTGTTATTCAGTAATTCTGATAAAATTTTCGTGTTTTTATTGCTGTAAAACTCGTGAGTAAAGTTGTTTTTGTTATTTTGGAGGATATCTAAACTAGTTAGTATTTTCTTTGTTTGTCTTGCCACTGCAGAACCAGAATCAATTATTTTAATTTTATTACCTATTATATCTTTTATATGCGGTATTAGGTACGGGAAATGAGAGCATCCTAATACCAACGCATCTATATTTTTTTCTATCATTGGATTTAAGTACTTATAAAGAAGCTTTTGCATTTGTTTAGACTCTATCTCACCTTTTTCAATTAGATCAACCAGTCCTTCTCCTACTTGCTCTATAATCTCAATTGTAGTATCTAAACTTGAAGATGTTTGTTCAAAGAGATCGCTTTGTATTGTTCCCTGTGTAGCCAATACTCCTATTTTTTTAGTTTTTGTAATCAATCCAGCAGGTTTAATAGCTGGTTCTATTCCTATGAAAGGAATATCATATTTCTTTCTAAGAGTTGAGATAGCATTTGTAGTAGCAGTATTGCAAGCTACAATTATAATTTTTGCATTTTTATTAAGAAGAAACTCCGTATTTTTTATACTAAATTCAATTATTTTTTCTTTTGATTTTTGACCATATGGTGCATTTTTACTGTCCGCTAAGTAGATGGTGCTTTCATTTGGTAAAAGCTGATGTACTTCTTTCCAGATAGATGTACCACCTATGCCAGAGTCAAAAAAACCAATAGGCTTATCTTCAATTGAATTCATAAGTTTGTAAAAATAAAAAAAATCCTACTTGTAAAGTAGGATTTTATTTCAATGTATTTTTGTATTTATTAATTCTGACCTGGTGAAGTTGGTTTTTTAGCATCTGCTAACAGCCCTAATTTTACTTTTACAGCTTCATATAAGTCTTCTCCTTCAGAAACTAAAAGGCTTCTTCCTGCAGAAGCATCAAGTACATAAAGAATTTGCTTTGCTTTGGCTATTTCGCTAATAGCTTTTCTTGCTTTACCAATGATAGGAACTAACTTGTTGTTTTGTTTTTCTTGAATATCTTGATAAGCAGCTTGCTCAGCTTGCTGAATTCTAGAATTATCTACTTGTACTTCTTGAGCTCTTTGCTTATTGGTATCTTCTGTTTGTTGTGCTTGCTCTGCAGTATACTTTTTTATTTTATCATCTAGCTTTTTCTTCATGCCATCGATATCATCTTTGTATGTCTTAGTAATTTTAGCTAATTCTGCCTGCAATGCTCTAGTTTCTGGCATATTTGCAATTACTCTTTCGTAAACTACATGCCCAATTTTTTGTGCATTTGCAATTCCACTCATTCCTAAAGTTAAAAACGCAACTAATAGTAAACTCTTAAATTTTCTCATTTTGTTTAATTTAATTATTATCCTGATCTTTATTAACCTGTTCTTTTTTCTTTCTTACAGCTTCTTTCTTTTCTTTTAATATCTTTCTTTTTTGTGCTATATCTGCGATTCTTTTTTTTCTAGCCTCTTCAATTTTTTTCTTCTTTGCTAATCTATCTTCTTCCTTCTTTTTTATTGCAGCTTCTCTATCTAGTACTGCTTTTTTTTGTCTGTCTGTTAACTCTTTATTAGGAGTTCTCTTTTTAGCTCTTTTTTCTTTATTTTCCTCTAGTTTTCGCTCTCTTACTATATCATTTAAAACAAGTTCGCTAATATCGTATTTTTTATTGGAATACAACATTACTAGATCGCTAGATTTGTCAAAAACAAAATCATATTTTCTTTTAATTACAATATCTCTTATAGAATTATAAACTTGATCTTGAACAGGTTTTACTAATTGTTTCCTCAATAAAAACATATCTCCATTTGGCCCAAAATACAAAGATTCTAACCTTCTTAATTCTTCTTGTTTTAGTGTTATTTCATCTTCCTTGTCTTGAATGAGATCATTTGTTAAAATAGCTCGTTCATTGGCTAAGTCTGTTTTTGTTTTCTCTATATACCTATTTAATTTATCTAGTGCACCTCTCCATTTGGTTACTTTGGCATTTAAGGTATTTTGAGCTTCTAGATATTCGGGAACATTGTCTAAAATATACTCCATATCTATATATGCAATTCTTTGTGCCTTTTGCGCTGTAACAAATATGCTACTGGAAAGAAACAAACATAAACAGATATTTAATATCATTTTATTTTGCTTTGAAAACATCATGTTCTAAAATTAAGATTAATTTCTTTTTAATTAAAACTGCTGCCCTATGATAAAGTGAGTTTGCCATCCAGATTTAATATTTGAACCTGGTAAAGGATCAAATCCGTGAGCAAAATCAATTCCTAATAATCCAAATGCAGGCATAAAAATACGTATACCTAAACCAGCAGACCTTTTGAGGTTAAACGGATTAAAGGTAGTAAAATTGTCATAAGAGTTCCCAGCTTCTAAAAAACCTATGGTATAAATAGATGCAGAGGGCTTATCTGTGATAGAATACCTTAGTTCTAATTGAAATTTATTATAAATAGTACCTCCTTCTATAGAAGATAATCTGTTGTTCTCATATCCTCTTAATCCAACACTTTCTCTACCATCTAATTGAAATTGAGCGATACCATCTCCACCAACAAAGAAACGCTCAAAAGGAGTGCTTCCTAATTCGTCATTATAAAAGCCTAAATACCCCATTTCTGCATTAGCCATTAAGACTAATTTATCCGTAAATCCGTTGTACCATTTCCCTTTAAATAATAGTTTATAGTATTCTAACCACTTAAACCTTTCTGCAGGATCTAAACTTTGATAATCTTTATTATTAAATAGTGAGTAGGGTACGGTTGCTTTTGCACTAATACTAAACGTAGACCCATAGGTTGGAAATATTAAACTTGGTCCAGCCGAATTTCTACTTAAACTAATATTATAGGCTAGGTTATTTAGATCTCCTTCATTTAAAATATCTGTACCAACCCTAAATTGATAATCATTTAATCCAAAACTTTGATAGCTAAATGTTTGTGATAATGTAAAAAAGTCACTTGGCCAGGTTAATCTTTTGGCAATTCCTACAGAAGCACCAACAATTTCTAAACTTCGATCTTTATCTACATCAAAAGTTTGTCTGTCTAACTGAAATTGCTTGGAAGAATATACCGAGAATGATAAAGATTGAGGCTTTTTACCACCAAACCAAGGCTCTGTAAAAGAAAAACTATAGGTATTAAACGTTCTACTGGTTTGTAGTCGTAAAGATAAAGATTGCCCATCACCCATTGGAAGAGGCTTGTAAGCTTCTTTTTTGAATATATTTCTAACAGAAAAATTATTAAAAGACAATCCTAATGTTCCAATAAATGAACCTCCGCCATAACCACCTTGAAGCTCTATTTGACTTCCTCCCTTTTCTATAACAGTAAACTCTATATCCGCAGTTTTATCTTGGTAGTTTGGTTTTACATCTGGTGTTACATTGGTGTCAAAATAGCCAAGTTGTCCAATTTCACGAATAGATCTAATAATTGCATCTCTACTAAATAAAGAACCAGGTTTTACCCTTAATTCTCTATAGATAACAAAATCATTGGTTTTGTCGTTTCCAATAACACTTACTTTGTTTATAGTAGCTTTTTCGTCTTCTCTAATTCTAATTTCAACAGTAATGGAATCATTTACAACCTTTGTTTCTACTGCATTTACAGAGGAGAATAAATAACCGCTGTTTTGATAGAGTGTTTGAATATCATCTGAGCTAGGGCTACCATCTCCAGTAATTCTTTCCTTAAGAACAGAACCGTTATAAACATCTCCTTTTTCTATCTTTAGAAGTGTATTTAATTGTTGGTCTGTATAACTTTTATTTCCAACATAAATAATGTCACCGAATATATATTGCCTACCCTCTTCTAATGTTATGTCTATATTGATAGTGTTGTCTTCATTCCAAGATATAGAATCCGCTAAAATTCTAGAATCTCTATACCCAAGTCTACTGTAGGTGTCTAATATACTTACAAGATCTTCTTTAAATTTATCATCTACATACTTAGAACCCTTCCAGAACCTTCCTAAAAATTTTCTTCTAGTATTACTCATCGCAGATCTTAAATTCCCATCTGTGAGAGCTTTATTTCCCTGAAAGTTTATGTTTTTTATTTTTATTTTAGAGCCTTTATCTATGAAAATATTCATATTAACGGCATTAATATCTGAGGAATCTATTTTGGTGTCAATACTTACTTTTGTCTTTAAAAACCCTTTGTCTGTATATTTCTTTTTAAAATAGTTTTTTGTAGTAACAATTAAATTATCTGTGACCATAGCTCCAGTTTTAAGCTCTGCTTCAGTTTTTAATGCTTTAGATTTATTTTTTCTTATTCCTGCTATGCTAATTTCGTTTAATTGAGGTAATTCTTTTACATCAAACTCTAAATATATGGTGTTACCATCAACTCTGATTAAATAAACATCAACTGTGCTAAACTGCTTACTTTCATATAGTTTTTTAATGGCACTAGTTAACTTGTCTCCTGGTAATTTTAGAGGTTGTCCTATTTTTAGACCAGTAAAAACTTTTACTGTAGATTCTGTAAATTTCTGTAATCCAATAATAGAGATACCGCCAAGTATATATTCTTTGCCTTTTTCATACACGATATTTTCTTGTACTGTTATAGTATCTTTTTTAACAACTGCAGTAGAGTCATTAAGTACTTGTGCTTTGGTAGGTAAAGCAACCAAGGTAAGTAAAAAAGTAAAAATAATAGCCTTAAATATATTGCTATTCTGCTGGTTTAATTTGCTCGCTTGTTTTTCCAAATCTTCGTTCTCTATTCTGATATTCTATAATTGCATCATAAAAATGCTCTTTTCTAAAATCTGGCCAAAGTATATTTGTAAAATATAATTCGGCGTAAGCCATTTGCCATAAAAGGAAATTGCTTATTCTTTGTTCTCCGCTAGTTCTTATCATTAAATCAACGTCGGGCAAATTAAACGTATATAAATGATTATTTATAATTTTTTCGTCTATTTCTTCGATAGAAAGCTCCTTATTAACAACTTTTTTAGATATGTTTTTAATAGTATTAACAATTTCTTCCCTAGCTCCATAACTCAGAGCTAATGTTAAGACTATTTTTTTGTTATTTTTAGTTTTACTTACAACCTCTTTTAATGTTTTTTGCGCATTATTTGGAAGAGTATTTATATCTCCAATAGTATTAAGTCTAACTTCATTTTTTTGTAAAGTACTTAATTCTTTGTTTAATGAGTTTATTAATAAACCCATTAAAGCATTTACCTCTAGTTTAGGTCTTTTCCAGTTTTCTGTAGAAAAAGCATATAAAGTAATTGCTTCTGTTCCTATTTCTGCAGCAGCTTCTATAGTGTCCCTTACAGCAGTTATTGCATTCTTGTGACCAAAAATACGATTCATACCCTTGTCTTTAGCCCAACGTCCGTTACCATCCATAATTACGGCAACGTGCTTTGGTATATTTTCAGACCTAATGAGTAATTTTTTTTCCATAAATTTTATCTTTGATCAGCAAAGCAAGCGGGTCTTCCAAAAGTATAAACTAAAGAAACACCAGAAAACATATACCAATCATTTGAAGTGCCTCCAAAATCTAATTCTGAAAACTGGCTTGTAGTGAAATCTAATTTATCTGTGAATGTATAACGAAATGTAGTTTCTATAGCAAAAGCTATTTTACCATAAACTTTCGTTTTGTAACCAATTCCAAAAGGTACGGCAATAGATGTATTTCTGGTAAAGATAAAACTACCATCTGTATTCTGTACTCTAGGAGTTTCAAAATCTACAGCTGCTACTTGTAACAAAATATAAGGAGTACTAGTTTTATTTTTTGATGATAAGTCGTACTCATAAAAATTATACTCAATACCCACTGCAAATTCGTTTATCGGGT
>KB911169.1 GCA_000383355.1 Flavobacterium sp. SCGC AAA160-P02
AAATAGTCTTTTACTTTTCTCTAAATATTTCTTAAAACAGGTATTTGTACCTATAAACAAACTATTTATTTTTTTGATATTTGATGAGATAACATAAAGTTGTGTTATCCGGTAATAAAACAACCTTTAACACAAGCTTTTGTTTGGGTGTAAGGAAGTTGCCTGCAATGCAAAAAAAAGAAAAAATTGAAAGAAGAAAACTTAACTAATAATATAGAAAAAGAAATTTTCAATACAGCCTCTGATTTATCTAAAAATTATGCTGAAATTGCATTAGATACATTGACAGAAGAAAGTTTACTAAGTAAAATACCTGTTATAAAGTCTTTAGTTTCTTTTTATAAAATAACATCTTCAATTGTAGATAGACACAATATGAAGAAAATATTAATCTTTTTAGAAGAGTTTCATTTGAATAAAATCGATTCTAATAAACTTGATATCTTTAAAAAGAAATTTGAAGAAAAACCTAAACATAGAGACAAGGTTTTAGAAACAATCTTATTATTAAATGAGAGATTTATTGACACTAAAAAATCTCAAATATTGGCAAATTTATTTTCTGCTTATATTCAAGAAGTAATAACTTGGGAACAGTTTCTAAAAATGTCATTTATGCTTAATAACTTGAATCCTTATGGCTATAAAATCTTAGAAAGAATAGTTGATAAAAATTCTGAATTAAAATTTAGTATGAGGCAAATGATTGAAGGACATGCTATATTAATGGCTTGTGGTATAGGAACTAAATTCGAGGACAGATTTAAACTTACTAATACGGGGATAAGATTATACGAACTTGGAATAAAACCATTACGGAAAAAGCAGAGTGCCTAACCCCGCTCCCGCTAGTTTGTAACTAGTGGCCTTGGTTTTTCTTACAAATAGTTTTTTTTCTTTTCTATAAAAAATCTTTAAAAATGGGTATTTATACCTACAAATAAGCTGTTTATTTTTTTGATATTTGCCAGAGATAACATAAAGTTGTGTTATCCGGTAATAAAACAACCTTTAACACAAGCTTTTGTTTGGATATAAGGAGTTGTAGGTAATTTGAGGAAATGAAACAATCAATAATTCTAATACTAATTTTAATATCATTTAACTGTAAAACAGTTGAAAAAGTTTCTGAAAAGAATGCTAAGGAATATTATAAAACTGGAGAGTTAAAAGCGACTGGTTTGATTGAAGAAGATTTTAGTAAATATAGCAATTACAGAAAAGGACTTTGGAAGGAATTCTATAAAAGCGGAAAACAAAAAGAATCTGGAAACTACAAACTTGATACTTATACGAATTGTTGTACAGGTGGAATATGTGAAACTTATTATAGTTATAAATATGGTGAATGGCTATATTATCATGAAAACGGAAAATTGAAAGCAAAAGGAATATATAAAATAATTAAAAAACATAAAAAAACTAGTTGTGAAGGAGGAGACAAAATTAATTATGGAGTAATTGATAATTCGTGGAAATTTTTCGATTTGAAAGGGAATAAAATTGAACCAACTGAAAAAAACATTTCTGAAATTCAAAAAAGAAGTGTCTTGGATAGTTGGGATATGACTAATTAAAAACTACCTACAACACCGTGTAAAAAAAATTGCTGGTAAAAGCTAATTTACGAAAGTCCTCGCGGACTTTCTATCTGTGTTTTATTTGCTAACTTTAGTGTTTAAACCACGCAACTTTCCTTACACAAACACGTTGTGGTGTATCGAAAAAATATGCTATCAACAACATATGTCAAAATAACTGATAATATCAAAAAACAATGAACTCCAAAAGCATTAACGGGTGGTCACCTTACACAACACCTACCCTTTCCGAACTGGCAATTTTTAAGGACGCAATTAAAAGTGATATAGGTGTGACTTATACACCCGAAAAAGTATCAACTAAAATTGATGGCGGGACAAATTACATTTTTATTTGTAATAAAAAAATAACACTAGAGCATGATATTAATTCTCAATCTACAATTCAAATTTTTGTTCCTGAAAATGGAAAAGCTCCTGAAATAAAAAAAAATGTTGATCATATAATCACACCAACAAAAAATGAAACGGTAGATATAATAAAGTATGTTAAATCTTCTGCAGTTAAATTAAATTTTTCACTAAATTCTGAGTTCGTAACTAGATTCCCCGATATTGAAGTAACGAACCCTGAAGCCTCAATGGAGGGTGTTGAACTTATAATCAAAGGAAATATTGAGGTAAACATAAATGAAAACGGGACAGCTCTACCGGTTTTTCCTTTTGCCAAATTAGGCTTTACTATACTAGAAAAGCTAATACCAATTCAAAATAAAAGTGTTGATTTTGAACTAAAAATCACTCCTGGAAAAAAACCAAAGGTGACATTAACATTTTCCGTTCCCGAATTTTCAATTCCTTTTGGGAGTAAGTCGTTAAAAATTAACAATCCAAAGTTTACTATTGTTGTATTTCCTGGACAAGCTTTCAGTGCTTCATTTGTTGTTCAAGGAACATTGAAATTTGTTTTGTATAAAAATCAAGAATTGAGTTTAGAAGCCAATTTTACTATTAACCTAAAAAAGGATACAATCTTTTCTGTACAGGTTGGCTTTGACGACACTTTCCAAAATGGGATTAAATTACCTACTCTTTTAGGAGATAAAATTAGTCTTAAAAGCATCGGAGCAACCATGGGAATTGTTTTTGAACCACCAGGTTGCTTATTAGGAATTGAAGCTCAAGCTTCTGTAAAAACAACAAATGAAACAATTGAAATTAATAACTTCGGAATTATATGTGATATTGAAGGTGATGTTCCTATTCCATTGTATTTAGCTTTTGGAATAAACAAACTTAGTTTTGCCGACTTCATAGAATTCTTTACTCTTGGAGTACCAGTTCCTCCAGTTCCAATTATTTTTAGCAACCCCAACTTTACTTATTGTAGTAAAACATTAACTCTGCCTGATGGAACATCTGTGAATCCCGGTTTTTCAATTAGCTCTGAACTGAGTTTTATTGGAGAGAAAATGTATGGGAGTTTTATTTACATTGAAGATGAAGAGCTAAGTGCAAACTTCCAAGGCTATAATGATTTCATTAAAATTGGCCCTATAATGATCTTAGGAAACGCTCCTTCCGTTACAAAAAAGGCAGGAGTTAATAATAGTAGCATACCTACTAACCAAAATGAATGGAATAAAAGAAAGAACGCAAAAACGACAGAAATCGTTCCTAGTGGAGGACCTGAGTTTAATCTAGAACTAAGTAAATCAAAAGATCCTGAACTCTCTTTAAATGGATCACTGAGTATTTTTAATGAATCAGCAGGTAAGGTGGAATGTAATTTAGGAAAAGATGGTGTTAATTTTGATTTGATTTTAGATGGTTTTTCGGAATTCAAATTAACATTGAATGATTCAACTTTTACAGGAACTGTAAGCTTTACCATCTCTTCTTTTAATGTACAAGCTTTCGATGTAATAATATCTGAAAGAAGTTCTTTCAATCTACACGGCACCACTTTTGGAATTCTTTCTCCTGAGAAAGCAGTAATTAGCGCAGACCTTAATTACAAAAGTTACGACTCTTTTACTGCAAACGTATACTTAACTATTGATGATACAAAAATTCTAGTTGGTGCTAATGTAGATATAAGCCATTGCCGTGATAAAATAAATTTAATTGAGATACTTTCTCTCTCAGTAAATAGTAAAAACATTATCACGTCTTTTGAAAACAACCACCACCTTTGGACTAACGGTATAGCTACTAGCATAATTTTACCATTTCAAGAAGAAAATAACGCAATCTTTGCAACACGTGTGCTACATCGACTTGGAGTAAATACAAACGAACTTTCTAGGTGCTTAGCAACTATACAGGGAGCACTCGATTACACGTGTGAAGAAGTTGCAGAAGGCCTACAAGATGTTTTTCATTTAAATAATAAACAAACAGTAAAAGTTCTTTATGGAATACATTTATTACTTAATGAAGTAATTAGCTTTTCTCCAATTGGAATCGCTAATTCTATGGTAAACTGTTTTAAACTAACAAGTATAGTTACAGCGCAATTATTTCATGGAATAGGTATTGGAGTTGCTGATACAGCAAAAGCCCTTAAAAAGGCTTATAATATATCGGCTAAAGATGTCGGAATAATTATGAAAAACGCAGGGTATGAAGCTAGTAAAATTGTATCCACTTTTAATTCATTAGGAGGTGATTTTGCAAGCGCTGCAAAATCAATTGAAAATAATTTGAATCCAAAAAATTGGTAATCAAACATTATGTTTTCATTAGCACGTAATTACCTTCAACCCGTTAAAAAATTAAGATTTGAATGGTCAATTCAGCTGACTAAACAAAGTTGCAACCCCAGAGAGAAAACGTTGTTTTGGGTAGATAAAGAGGAGCTAACTAATAATAACTCCTCTTACACTCCTCTTTACAACCTATTAAAATCACTTGATTGTCCAGAAGAAATTCTTGCACAACAAATTCAGCTACAAGATTCGGCTAAAACTCAAGGTATTAGAATTGACTTAAATTTAGACTCACCCTCCCACTGTTTATATATTGATGTTGCAGAAATAATTCCTGATAAAACAATAAAGGCGTTTCACTGGAGAAATAAGAATGTTCAGAAAATAACCGAATACAGCTTTCACAAATTCAATAAAATCCAATCTTACAAGGAGCCGCTTTATTGGATTCACAATGAATTAAAAGATTCTTTTGAGAAATTATGCTTAAACAGTGAATTATTGATGCAATCCGGTTATGGGTATCAGCATCAAAATGGAAGAATTCAAGAAGTGTATTTAACCTTCTTTTGGCACCCTCGAATTAATTCAATAATAAATCATCTACCTAAACCAATGCAGAAGTTACTAATTGATGCTTCTTATGAAAACTTAGCATTCAGGCATATCGGATTTAGTAATGTACAAGATAGTGAGCCTTCATTAACAATATATTTTAGTGCTCCATATCGAAAATACTGGCCAAAAACCTTTTCGGAATTCCAATGGGAAGTAACTTGCTCATCAAATTTGTTGGTAGAAGAAATTGCCGTTTATGGAGGCCTATAAAACAATAACAATATAATTTACTGAGGTACTTTTGACCTTTGTAAAAAGGCGCCAAAATGAAGACAAGACAAAATTTAAAAATGGGACTAAATACCTAGTCATTCTATTTTGTTGAATCTATCTCCCTCCAAAACCGATCCTAAAAACACCACAACAACATATAAAATGTATGCTTAAGTTTGGTTATAAATTTCTAAAGTAAGTGTATATTTACTCGTGGATTTCCTAACGGAAATCCAGCTATTCGCCTCCGACGCACAGCACTTTATATAAACGTTGGCAATAATTATGACCGTAATAATAAATTTTATGAGTACAAATGGGATACATTCGATGAGAATGGAACAATTAAAAGGAAAGTGATTTTTAATAGTAACGGTTTTTTGATGAGCGCTTTTCCTGATAGTTTAAAACAAATTGACAAATTCTTATTTGAGAAAGTTTTATTTTACAAAAATGGAGAGGAATCTAAAAAAATTGAGCTAAACTATGTATTTGAAAACAATAAGTCTGTCAAAAAAATACTTGTTTTCCGAAAAGAAGATGATAATTGGATTAAAGAAAAAACAACTACCGCCAACAATGTTTATAAGCAATTGGGGCTGGAGTAAATAAACAATAATAAAAACATAAAACAAAGGTCAGTGTCAAACTGAAAAATTTGGAAATAAAAACCCCCAACTGCTCATACACTAGACCGTTGGCAACCATTACAAATCACACTCAAAAGGAATGACTGAATTAAAATATTTTTTTCTTAAAACTAAGTTAGAAAACCAAGATAACAAACTAGACGTACACCAATTTTTTGAATTAATAAAACATAAAATGGGATGGAAAGAATATATGGAAATATTGAATGAATTTTCTAAAAATAGTATGTTGGAAGGTGGTGAATGGGAGTTGTTAACTGAATTAGGAAAAAATAGATTATTAGACTTTGAAAACAAAATAAATGAATCCAAAAAAGAATTAAAAAACAATCGAAAATTAAGAGATGTTGAAATAAAACTGGCTGAATCTAATTTAGAAGCAAATGAATTGAATGAGAAAAATTCAAGATGGAATAAATGGTTTTCTATTGGAAACATTATAGTAGGTATTTTAAATGTTGCTTTATTAATATGGCAAATATTAAAAACTGAATAAATAGCAGAATTATTTGAAATTTACCATAACTTGAATTTTGAATATAACGTTCTTGAGATATTCTTTTGGCGGAATGAAAAACGGTTGCCAACCCCGCTGCCGCTAGTTTGCAACTAGTGGTGTAGGTTTTTCTTACAAATAGTCTTTTACTTTTCTCTAAATATTTCTTAAAACAGGTATTTGTACCTATAAACAAACTATTTATTTTTTTGATATTTGATGAGATAACATGAGAGTTTGTTATCCGGAATAAAACAACCTTTAACACAAGCTTTTGTTTGGATATAAGGAGCTAGGGGCAATTAAAAACCTAGAAGAAATATGAGTAGATATACAGTATTAGATCAGCTACAAATTGAGCCTCATATTACGTTCATTAGAATTGAACCTACAGACATTAATTTGACTTTAGGAGAAGTTTTTAAATCTATGTCAAACCTTGCTTGGATTAGTGATTTTGACAAGCAATATACAAGAGAATCATTTGAAGTTCGAGCTATTGAAACTATTAATTACATAGCAGATAATATTATATCAAAATCAAACAATGAAATAACAAAAGACACTGGAGAAATTGTCGTTTCGGAACTTTCTAGATTAGCCGTAATTAATGAAATGGGGTATTTAAACATCCCATTAGCAGAACTTTTCAAAAGTCAATCTGTCGGCAATGATGGATTTGATTTTTTCTCTAAAAATTTGACTAAAATAATTTTATTTGGGGAAGCAAAATTTAATTCAAGAGATAATGCCTATGGAGCTGCTTTCGAACAAATATCAAGATTTGAAAACCAAAAACAAGATGTCTCAGATATAAATGAAATAAAGGAATTTTGTTGCGAAGAATCTTTAAATAATCACTCAAATGGAAAAAAAGGTTTTATTGCTTCGTTTGCAAGTAAAGCAACTTCTACAGACCGTATTATAAGAGGAATAAAAAACAATAGTTACTTTAAAAAGCTTATAGGCTTTGAAGAATTAATTTGTGTAGCAGTAGATGTATGAAAAATCTGATTTCAAATATTATTGAATCAAATAACATCAATAATGTGTTTTCATATGTTTTAGAAAACATTTATAAAAATGGGCCTGTTTCTACAACAGACATGGAGATTCTATCATATCTAAAATTGTACAATTCAGAAGAATTTGAAGTATATCAGGATAGGATTTTAAATTATATGGGAGTCTTTTATAAAAACATTGAACCAAAGTCACTAAAGGAGGTTGTATTCAGGCAGTATAGAAAATATATAACCGATACTTATGAATATACATACACTCCTGTACAAGCAAACATAATAAAAGGTATACAATCAAATAAGTGCTTTAGCTTCTCCGCCCCTACCAGTACGGGTAAATCATTTGTTTTCATGAATTTGATTCAGAAAAGCACAGAGGACATAGTTATTGTAGTGCCTTCTAGAGCTCTGATTAATGAATATTTTATTAAGCTCAAAGAACTCATTGCGGATAAGTCAGTAAATATTTTGACCTTTATTGATAAAATCAATACTAAACATTCAAATAGAAACGTCTTTATTGTTACTCCTGAAAGATGTAGGGAATTATTCAAATTTAAAAATTCGTACAGTGTTGCTCTTTTTCTCTTTGATGAGGCGCAACTCAGTAATGAAGAATCAAAAAGAGGTTTGTATTTTGATAGTATTGTTAGACGAGCTCAAAAATCTTTTCCTAATGCGTCATTCGTATTTGCGCACCCATTCGTAAAAAACCCCGAATCACAGATTAAAAAAAATCACTTTCTACCTGAAACATCTGGTTCAATACAATTCAAACAAAAAAATGTAGGACAAATGTTCTTATGTTCGGATGCTGACTGGAACTATTATCATTTTGGAATAGATAAATCAATAATGGGTAATCAAAAAATAAAATGCTCATTTGATCCCATAGAACAATCTATTCTTTCTGGAGGAGCGGCATTATTCTATGTCACTAAAAGTAAAATATATAGCAATGAGTTTCGTGTTCGGTTTAAGAAGTACATTGACTTATGCAACGTGATCGAAGACGAAAGAGTTGACAAATATATAGAGCAACTAAAGGAATACACAGGTGGTGATTCAATCGCAGATAAGAATTATTATTCTCACTTGATTGCATTATTAAAAAGGGGAATCGTAATTCATCATGGATCGCTTCCCCTTCAAACTAGATCAATAATTGAAAATTTCACGCAAGATGGATTATGTCGTATTTGTTTTGCCACTTCAACATTGGAACAAGGTATTAATATGCCGTTTGATGTTGTCTTTTTAGATCGTCTAGAAAGTAGTAAGCCGTTATCGGTTAAAAATTTAATTGGAAGAGCAGGTAGATCAACATTACAAAAAGAATTCGATTATGGATACGTCATTGTTAGCTCTCCCTCTAAAATGTCTAGTTTCAGGAATATTATGAGCCAAGACGAAGAGTTGGATGACGTTTCTTCCTTAGAAAAGTCCGAACAAAAAGATGATGATTATAATGACTTTAAAGAGGCTATATTAAATGACACTTATTCTGATGAGTACAATCTAACAGAAAAAGACTTAGCAAAATTATCATCAGAATCAACAGAAGATGTCGTCATAAATATTTTAAATTCTCTTTTTCGTAATAATGAAATAGTGCCACTACATAGACTAAATCAAGATATTAGAAATCGTTTACTACTTTATACATATTTTAGAAATCTGTATTCTATATACTTAGGTCGAAATCTCGAAGATGGAGAAGGAAATGTCTTAGATACAGCTATTAAAATAATGCTCTGGAAAGTACATGGGAAAACATTTAAAAATATTTGCTGGTATCGATACTCACATATTAGCAAAACTAATGAGAGATCGAGGTTAGAAAAAATAGGCCAAAGCACCAATCATATTCAGGCTGAATTTTTGACTGGATATCATGACATACCAGATAAGAACCATAAAGTTTATAGTGTCTATCCTAGAGGAACAAGAGCATCATCTGTGGACTATGATCTAATAATGTATGATACCTATGATTACATTGATAAGCTGATAGGCTTTAAACTAAGTGATATATTTTACGCTTCGTTCATGAAATATTTTGATAAATCGCAGGATTTAAGATCTGAAAAATTAGCTAAGTATATCAGATACGGAACTGATAATGAGATGCATATTTGGATGCTTAGATATGGAATGTCATTTGAGGATATAGAATTAATAGAACCACATATAGAGTCCATTGATTCTGAAGAAATTGTATTTAAAGATTCTATTTATTCAGTTCCTGAGGAATTGAGACTATCAATAGAAAGGTTTATAAATGAAAATTAAAAAAGCCCCTAACAAAATGTATAGTGCATAGCACCCTGCGGGATGCTACGACACCATACACGGAACGTTATAAAAAAACCAAAAAAAAATGGCTGTACTCAAGAACAAAAAAGAAAAAATGTTTTATGATTCCTTAGAACAAATTAAAACTTTTGACATATGGGAAATAAGTAGTCATTTAGCCAAAACAAACAGAGAAAACCACGAGGAAGAGAAAGATATAATAACCGAAAGGAAAGTTCTAACGTATAATTTAAATAAGGGTCGATTAATACATAGTTCAACAAGTACTAATATTACAGAAGAAATAAACCCATTTTCTGAAGTAGAAATAGAATATATAAAAGAAAGAATTATTGAGACAAATAATCCTATAGTTAAATCTAAATACTCTCATATAATTTGGAACTTAACAAAACATAGGAGTTTTGCTTTAATAGCCTTAGAAAATTATATAGAATCAATTAACATAATAAAGGCAGATAGACAAAAACCTAATGTTATCTCTGCAATATTATACATATCAAAAAATACTAAGCAAAAAATAGAAAAGGTAAAATTTATAGTTTTAGAAAACCTCGAGAAGGACCAAACATGGCTAAAAACATTATATTTATCTGAAATATTAGAAAATAACATATTTATAGATCTAGAATTAAAAAAAATTTCTAATCAATTAATAAACTGGTTGGACATCAATGATCCATTAGCATATAGCACAAACAAATCTCTTATGGAAAGCGCTATTCTAATTCAAAAAAAACTAAATACTTCTACAGATATATATTATGAAAAATTAGCAAAAAATGAAGATTTAATTTTAGCCAAACACCTAGATGAGTCAAATTTCATAAGAATAGAAGCCTATGGTAATAAAGCAGTATACTACAGGAAGGGAAACAACTCTATTGAGAGTGAAAAAAATTTCATACAATTTAATAAATTAAAACAAAAAGTTAAGCTTGGAACAATCGATTTTAAATTTGATGCAGACATTAACGATAAAATTAATCAGTATTTAACATCATGTTCAAAAAATATACTAACATTAAATACAGAAAATATCTTAGGTTACTTTGCAGTAAATGAAGATATTATTGTTAACCATGCTGAAAACATTCGAGTTTCAACGGAAAACATGAAAAGCTCTATAGCGTTTTTATTTAAAACTACAAATTTTGATATTAACAGTAATTACAAAAACCTAAGTCCTGAAGAAAAATTAAATAACAAAATATTTGAAAACTATATTATCATGAATAATATTAAATGTTATAGTCTTTTCTTAAAAGTATTTGTTGATGGAATAATAATCGGAAAAATTAATTATTATGAAATAATTAAGTTTCTTGAAAAGCATACTTGGTTTGGTACAAAATTCAAAAGAACTATTGCATTAAAAGATATAGATGAAACAACAACTTGGATTTCATATCTTTCACCAGGTATCCATAATCTGTTTTCTCAATTTGAATTATCAGTATTAATGAACTCAAATAAAATAAATAATTTTATTCTATGTATTGATAGTCTAACTTTAAAGTTTGAAGGAGTTTTACGTGATTTTATTTTGTTAAGTGGTGGTAATACTACTAAATGGTTAGAGGGTAATATTCAAGAGCAGTTATTCAGCGATTTAATCGATAATCCAACTATATCACAATATTTTAATGAAAATGATATAGAGCTATTCAAATTCACATTCATGAAAAAAGGAAAAGATTTAAGAAATAATATTGCACATTCTTTCATGAACTATTCTGACTACAGTCTAGAAAATGCAATATTAGTATTTTTCTGTTTTTTGAGATTAGGGAAATATCAAATTCAAAAAAAGTTAGTTGCTAACGCCAGCTCCCGCTAGCTTGCAACTAATTGTGGTAAGAGCCTGCCTGCCTCAGGCAGGTAAGAAGAAAAAGAAGCTAAAAAACTATTGTAAGCAATTTAGATGGTTGTGTAGGTATATTAATAGTTAACACTGTTGCTCCTATAGGATTAGTTTCGCTGATCCTATAAAGCTACGCTTTGAAAATAGTACAAACAAAAAAACGCTCAAGCTAGCTTGGCGTTTTTTTTAATTGCACTATTTATTTGTGAGCCCGATAGGATTCGAACCTATGACCGCCTCCTTAGAAGGGAGGTGCTCTATCCAACTGAGCTACGAGCCCGTAGTTTTTATGTTTCTACGAAAACAGTGTCGGGGTGGCAGGATTAACGCTGTTGATCCTGATAGGTTTAATCACAAATTAAAAATTACTTTAATAAGCAAACACCTACGTTTTCTTTAGAAAGTAAACTTTCTACGAAAACTCCACTTTTTACTTTGTCGGGGTGGCAGGATTCGAACCTGCGACCTCCTCGTCCCAAACGAGGCGCGATAACCGGGCTACGCTACACCCCGAGTAGCAATTATTGCGGAGAGTGTGGGATTCGAACCCACGCGACAGTTACCCGTCGACAGTTTAGCAAACTGCTCCATTAACCACTCTGGCAACTCTCCGAAAAACTAACAATGTTAGCATAAAAATTGCGAGTGCAAATGTAACATACGTATTACAATATTGCAAGGTTTTTTATGCTTTTTGCAATAAAATTAATCAGGATATTCTACACGTACATGATAGATGTTCATTAATTTTCTCTTAATCACTTTTTTAATTTTTTCAATCTCACTAAATGTAATATCTGAATTGATAAACTGATTGTCTAATTTTTGCTTTTCAACAATCTTATTAATTAAATCGTCTATGGATTGAGCTGAAGGCTGTTGTAAACTTTTTGAAGCTGCCTCAGCTGCATCACATATCATTAAAATAGCGGTTTCTCTGGAGAAAGGAATGGGGCCTTTGTACTGAAATTTTTTAATATCTACCTCTTCTTCTGGACTTTGTTCCTGCTCTTTAACATAAAAATAATACACCAAACTTGTTCCATGATGGGTTCTAATAAAATCTATAATTCTATCTGGAAGGCTATATTGTTTTGCAAGCTCTATCCCTTTAATAACATGGTCTGTAATTATTTTAGCACTGTCTGAAGGTGATAAATCATTGTGAGGGTTTACACCTGTAGACTGGTTTTCTATAAAATACATTGGATTTAATATTTTTCCAATGTCATGATATAATGCACCTGTTCTTACTAGCATAGAATTTGCTCCTATTTCGTTAGCTGCAGCCTCTGCTAAATTAGCAACCTGCATAGAATGCTGAAACGTACCTGGTGCTTTTTCATTTAACTCCTTTAAAAGCTTCGTATTGGTACTAGAAAGTTCTAATAAGGTAACATCTGACACCAATCCAAATATTTTCTCGTAGGCATAAATAAAGAATAATGACAGAAAAGACAGTAAGCCATTGGCACCAAACATCATTAAATACTCCCAATTAATTTGAGATGCATTTCCTTCTTTAATGATAGAAAATGCCAAATAAGTAATCATATAAATAAGGGTTATTTGGCCAATAGAAATAAATAGATTTGCTCGTTTGTGCAATTCTGAAACTGTTAAAATAGTAACAATCCCGGCAATAATATGAAGATAAATAAACTCAAAACTATCTGGTACTATAAACCCTAAAAGCAGTACCGTTAATACATGAGTAAATAATCCTAGTCTTGCATCAAAAAAGGCCTTCAAAATAATTGGCAAAATACTTAACGGCACAACATATAAATAATCTGAATTGTATTTAATAACAAGTGTTTGAATCAAAATCATGAAACTGACATTGAAAAATATAAAGGTTACTTTGGTGTTATTCTCAAAAATTTCTTTTCGATACTTATGTAAGAATAACAACAACATTAAAAGTGCTAAAGACACTAATATTGTATAGCCTAAAACAATCCAATAATAGTTGGCATTGGTCCAAAGTTTAGATTCTGATTGACCTTTTAATGAATACAAAATATCCATTTTTTTTCCCTCAACAATATCACCTTTTAAAATAATTAACTCTCCATAAGACACCTTTCCTCTACTTAGAGAAATTTCATTTATAGATTCTTCAATTACTTTTTGTGTAAATTCATTATCATAGGATACATTTGGTTTTATAATTTCAGAAAGAATTGATAAATTAATATTTTGAGAATAATTATACGGCTGCTCTCCTAAACTCTTTTTAATAAGTTCAAAAACATCTTTAGAAGATAATAAGTTGTTGTAAATAATATCTTGTACTTGATTATCTACCTTTAACGTAATAATACTATTTTTATCGGAAACAATTCCCTGGCTTGTTGCTTCTATAAATCCATTATTATAAACAGATTCTATGATAGAATTACCAATCAAAATAGCAGATTCTAAATCATTTTTTCCTAATGAATCATTTTCCTGAAGAAAGGAAGTTCTTAATTGATAAGCATCTTTTACTTCAGCTACTATTTCTTTATTAAATTCAAAATATAATTTAGCAGCTACTTCAATATTCTTAATCTCTTCTGTGATTTCTTCTTCAGACTTATCTATTGCAAAATCAAAAGGAGCATATAAGTTATCATATTGCCATGGCTTGCCTTTGGTAAATTCATATTTAAATTGACCTCCTTTTGGAAAAAGATACACAATAGCAACTGCTGTAATTAAAAAAAGAATAACCTTATAAATAGTAGCGTTATGCTTGTATAATTTGTTTACAGTTTTACTCATATATTTATCTTGTGAACACAAACTTAACTTAAAAAAATGGACGTCAAAAATTGAAAGGATAGTTTCCTAAAAAATTTGATTTAAAATAGTTAATTTTGTGGTACTAATGAAGATTAAAAATTATTGAAAATGAATACTAGAGATGTTGTAATTGTAGCCGTTGCCAGAACCCCTATTGGAAGCTTTATGGGAAGTCTTTCAAGCATCCCAGCTCCAAAATTAGGAGCCATAGCAATTAAAGGCGCCCTAGAAAAAATTAAACTAGACCCAAACTTAGTAGATGAAGTTTTTATGGGGAATGTAGTTTCGGCTGGTTTAGGACAAGCTCCTGCAAGACAGGCTGCTATCTTTGCTGGTATTTCAGACACTGTACCTTGTACAACAATTAATAAAGTTTGTGCTTCTGGAATGAAATCTGTGATGTTAGCAGCTCAATCAATTGCTTTAGGAGATGCAGATATTGTAGTTGCTGGGGGTATGGAAAACATGAGTTCTATTCCTCACTATCTTCATGGAAGACAGGGAACCAAATTTGGACCTACAACGCTTGAAGATGGAATGCAAAAAGACGGACTAGTAGATGCTTATGATAAGAATGCCATGGGAGTTAGTGCTGATGCTTGCGCTGCCAAATATGGTTTTTCTAGAGAAGATCAAGATGCTTATGCTATTCAATCTTACCAAAGATCTGCGGAAGCATGGAATTCAGGTAAATTTTCTGATGAGATTATTCCTGTAGAAATACCTCAACGAAGAGGAGCATCTATTATAATGACTGAAGATGAAGAGTTTAAAAATGTAAAGATTGAAAAAATACCTGCTTTACGTGCTGCTTTTTCAAAAGAAGGAACCGTAACCGCTGCTAATGCTTCAACTATTAACGATGGTGCGGCAGCTTTAATTTTAATGTCTTCTGAAAAAGCAACAGAATTACAACTTACACCTATTGCTAAAATTAGAAGCTATGCAGATGCAGCTCAAGAGCCAAAGTGGTTTACAACAGCGCCAGCTAAAGCTATTCCAAAAGCTCTAGATAAAGCGGGAATATCTATTAATGAGGTAGATTATTTTGAGTTAAACGAGGCTTTTGCAGTTGTAGGATTGGCTAATATGAAAATACTAGGATTAAAAAATGACCGTGTAAATGTAAACGGTGGTGCTGTATCTTTGGGACATCCTTTAGGTGTTTCAGGAGCCAGGATTATTATTGCTCTTACCTCTATTTTAAAACAGAATAATGCTAAAATTGGTGTTGCAGGAATCTGTAATGGTGGTGGTGGCGCTAGTGCAATGGTTATTGAAACTCTATAAAACTAATAAAATATGCGCTACGGCATTTGTAATTTAAGTATAGTTCCTCTTCGTTTAGAAGCTAGTGATGCATCAGAAATGGTCTCACAGGTTCTTTTTGGAGAAGACTTTAAAGTGCTTGAAAAACAAAAAAAGTGGAGTAAAATACAGTTGAGTTTTGATGGTTATGAGGGATATATAGACAATAAGCAATATCTTGAAATAGACGAAGAAACTTTTGATAAATTATCCAATTCTAAACATCATTATTCTTCTGAAATTATAGATTTCGTAACCACTAAAAAAAATCATTTAAGTACAATTGCTATAGGGTCTAGACTTCCTTTTTATAAAGATGAACATTTTACAATTGGCGCACAAGATTTTTATTACGATGGTACTATTTATTCAGAAAAGTTAGCTAAAAAAGAAATCCTTCAAAAAGCATTTCAATTTTTAAACACTCCATATTTATGGGGTGGAAAAACTCCTTTTGGAATAGATTGTTCTGGGTTTACACAATTGGTTTATAAACTTTGCGGCTACTCTCTTCTTAGAGATGCTAAAGACCAAGCAACACAAGGTGAGGTTTTAAGTTTTATTGAAGAAGCTGAACCTGGTGATTTGGCATTTTTTGACAACGACGAAGGCATCATAACTCATGTTGGAATTATTATGGACAATTACAATATTATTCATGCACATGGTAAGGTTAGAATTGATACATTAGACCATAGTGGTATTTATAACGTAGATACCAAATTGCACACTCATAAATTGAGAGTTATCAAAAAAATTATATAAAAAAAAAGCCAACGTATATACCTTGGCTTTTTTTATGTTCTATCAAATAGATAGTATAGATAAATTATTAATCTCTCATTTGTTTATACAAATCAGTAAACTTCGTCGCTTTTTCATCCATCTCTAAGGTTTGATAAATATTCATCAAAAACTGAACTGTATTGATACTTCTGCTGTATTTATCTGCTTTTTCTAGATATGGCAATGCTTCTCTATGAACACCTCTTTGCTTTTCTTGTAGCTCATCATACTTATCAAAGTCAGATAAGTTATTATTCATTTCGTCTACGATTGCTTTTTCTTGATTCATGATTACTACTGCTAAATTTAAATAAGCATCTCCATAATCTTCTTTTAACTCAATCGCTTTTTCATAATTCTTTTTAGCCTCCTCAATTTTACCCTGATCAAAACTTATTACTCCTAGATTAAAAAATAACTGAGGATTTGTAGGATCTATGTTTATTGCTAGCTCCATTAACTCTCCGTACTTTTTCATGTCTTTCAATTGGAAGTAAATATCTGCTTGAGTTAAAATTAAATTAATATCTTTTGGATAGATTTCTCTTGCTTCTTCTACTGCCTTTATTGCTTCTTCTGTCTTCCCTTGAGTTTTTAAGATATAAGCAACGTTTTTGATAATATCACCTGTTTTTGATTCGGTTTGCTCATTTACAGGATCTTTATAAAGACCTAACTTAACTTGAAGATCTCTATTTCCTTTAGTTCCAAGATTTTCTTTTAAACCAGAGTCTTTACTTGTTGCAAAATATAAAGTTGTAATGCCTGTATATCCTATATCTTTTAACTCTTTATAATAATTTAAAGAACTTTCATATTCTTTAGCTAACGAAAAACTAACAGCTGAATTGTATATAAATACTGTGTCTAATGGGCTGAGCATATATGATAAATAAAAATTATTAGCTGCATTTTTATAATCTTTAGCTACATACTGGTCACTTGCTTGTTGATATACGTCTTGTACCATTTTACTTTGAATAGTTCTGGCTAATTCTGTATACCTTTTTTTCCCTATTTTATCTTCTAAACTGAATAACTTTTCAAAAGTATTAGCGGCTGTTTGATAATCTTTCTTTCCAAAATAAGCCTGTGCTTTTAAAAAGTAAAACTTTGCTTTAGATTTATCATCCATCTTAGAAAGTAAAGATTCAGCGGCTGTAACGGCCGTCATTGCTGCAGAATAATCTTTAATTTTAATAGCTTTATCTGCTGTTTTTAATTCGTTTTTTTGTGCAAAAGTTGAAATAGTTATCAATCCCAATACAAGTGCAAATACCTTGGTTTTCATCTTAAGTTAAATTTAATTCTATAATTTTTATTCTTGGTCCTCGTTTGTATTATTCTCAGTTTCAGAGGTGTTTTCGCCTTCTTCAGAAGTCTCTTCTGTAATCTCTTCTTCCTCTTCTTCTTCATGCATTACCTTGGCCACAGCGGCAATACTATCTGAGTCTTTGATGTTAATTAGCTTAACTCCTTGTGTAGCTCTTCCCATCACACGTAAGTCTTCTACAGCCATTCTAATGGTTATTCCTGACTTATTAATAATCATTAAATCATTAGAATCATCTACATTTTTAATGGCTACTAAATTACCTGTTTTTTCTGAAATGTTTAATGTTTTAACACCTTTACCACCTCTATTTGTAATTCTATAATCTTCTAATTTAGATCGTTTTCCGTACCCTCTTTCAGAAACTACAAGAATGTTGCTCTCCATATCATTTACAGCAACCATACCTATTACCTCATCGTTTTCATGAGCAAGAGTAATTCCTCTCACACCAGAGGCTGTTCTTCCCATTGGCCTTGTTTTGGCTTCTTCAAAACGAATAGATTTACCAGATTTTAACGCCAACATTACTTGGCTATCTCCTGATGTTAATTTAGCTTCTAACAACTCATCACCTTCACGAATAGTAATTGCGTTAATACCATTTGTTCTAGGTCTAGAATATTGTTCTAAAGAAGTTTTCTTTACCTGTCCTTTCTTGGTTGCCATTATAACATAATGGTTGTTAATATATTCTTCGTCTTTTAAATCTTGAGTAACTAAAAATGCTTTTACCTTATCGTCTTGTTCTATATTAATTAGGTTTTGCATTGCTCTTCCTTTAGAGTTTTTACCTCCTTCTGGAATTTCGTACACACGCATCCAAAAAACTTTACCTTTCTGGGTAAAGAACAACATGTATTGGTGGTTTGTTCCAACAAACAAATGTTCTAAGAAATCTTCATTTCTAGTAGCCACTCCTTTTTGCCCTCTACCTCCTCTATTTTGAACTTTGTATTCGTCTAGATTTGTTCTTTTTAAATATCCTGCATTAGAAATGGTAACCACAACCTTAGTGTCTGGAATCATATCTTCAATACTCATGTCTCCACCAGCATATTCAATTACTGAACGACGATCATCACCATACTTATCTCTTACATGAATTAATTCATCTGTAATAATTTGATAACGTCTAGGCTCATTGTCTAGGATATCTTTCAAATCAATGATGGTTTTCATAATTTCATCAAACTCTGCTCTTAACTTGTCTTGTTCTAGACCGGTTAATTGACGCAAACGCATTTCAACAATTGCTTTGGCTTGAATTTCAGATAATTCAAATCTTGTAATTAAACTTTCACGAGCTAGATCTGCATTATTTGAAGCTCTAATGATTTTTATTACCTCATCAATATTATCTGAGGCAATAATTAATCCTTCTAAAATATGAGCTCTTGCTTCTGCTTTCTTTAATTCGTATTTTGTTCTTCTTACAACTACCTCGTGCCTATGTTCAACAAAATAATGAATTAATTGTTTTAGGTTTAATTGTTCTGGACGACCATTTACAAGTGCAATATTATTGACACTAAATGATGTTTGAAGACCTGTATACTTGTATAATTTATTTAAAACAATATTAGGAATTGCATCTCTTTTCAAGATGTAAACAACTCGCATTCCATTTCTATCAGACTCGTCTCTAATATTAGAAATCCCATCCAATTTCTTATCATTTACTAATTCAGCAGTTTTTTTAATCATTTCTGCTTTATTAACCTGATAAGGAATTTCAGTGACGATAATACACTCGCGTCCTTTTACCTCTTCAATAACTGCTTTTGCACGCATTACAATACGTCCTCTACCGGTATGAAAAGCATCTTTTACACCATCGTAACCATAAATGATTCCTCCTGTTGGAAAATCTGGTGCTTTTATGTGCTGCATTAACTCGTCTATGTCAATATCTCTATTTTCAATATAAGCTAAGGTCCCATTCACAACTTCTGTTAAGTTGTGAGGTGCCATATTAGTTGCCATACCAACGGCAATACCTGAAGCTCCATTTACTAAAAGATTTGGAATTCTAGTTGGTAACACAGTAGGTTCTTCTAAAGTATCATCAAAATTTAATCGATGATCTACCGTATCTTTCTCAATATCAGACAACATGTCTTCTGATATTTTCTGCATTCTAACCTCCGTATAACGCATTGCTGCTGGGCTATCTCCATCAACAGAACCAAAGTTACCTTGTCCATCAACCATCATATATCGCTGACTCCATTCCTGTGCCATACGAACCATTGAATCATACACAGATGTATCTCCGTGTGGGTGATACTTTCCTAACACCTCTCCAACAATTCTTGCAGACTTTTTATAAGATCCAGTAGCCTTAATACCTAACTCGTGCATCCCATACAAAACTCTCCTATGAACTGGTTTTAAACCATCCCTTACATCGGGTAATGCTCTAGAAACAATTACAGACATTGAATAATCAATGTATGCAGATTTCATCTGCTCTTCTATGTTAATAGGAATCAACTTTTCTCCCTCTGCCATACCTTAAGTTTATTGTTTATTTTTTACTGATTTTTTAATAACAAGCAAGATAGTATATTTCCTATTTTTAAGCAACATAATAGCGCCCTAAAAGCCTATAGTTATTAACATTTATTGATAAATTTTTCAGTTGATTTACCCCCTTGATTTACAAGCCTTTCTGACTGTGTTTTTAGGGTCAAAATGACAGTTTATCATGGATGGCATTCTTTTTGCTCTTTTTTATCCAAAAAAGAATTAAATTTACAAATAGAAAACCTAAAATATGGACGATAATTTTTCACCCAAAGTAAGAGATGTGATAACTTTTAGTAAAGAGGAAGCACTAAGATTAGGCCATGATTTTATAGGAACTGAACACTTATTGCTTGGCTTAATAAGAAAAGGAGACGGAAAAGCTATTGAAATTCTTGTAGCTTTTCAAATAGATTTAGAGTTGGTGCGAAGAAAACTTGAACTATTAAACCCTGCAGCCCCAACTATTATTGACGGAAATAAGAAAAAGAGCCTTCACTTAACCAGGCAAGCAGAAAAAGCATTAAAAACAACATTTTTAGAAGCTAAATTATATCAAAGTGACGCTATAGACACAGCTCATTTGCTATTATGTATCTTAAGAAACGAAAATGATCCATCAACTAAATTATTAAATAAATACGATGTAGATTACGATCAAGCAAAAGCTTTGTATAAAGAACTGCATACAGATTCTACTGATGATGATTTACCCGTTAGCCCAATTTCAGAAACACCTTCTGATGACAACGAATTTGCTTCAGAGAAACCCAACCCTTATGATCAATCACAAAAAAGCAAACCCAATAAAAAATCTAAAACACCTGTATTAGATAATTTTGGTAGAGACTTAACTTTTTTAGCCGAAAACGGGAAATTAGACCCTGTTGTTGGTCGTCATAAAGAAATAGAACGTGTTTCTCAAATTTTGAGTAGACGTAAGAAAAATAACCCAATGTTAATTGGAGAACCTGGTGTTGGTAAATCTGCCATTGCTGAAGGACTTGCATTGCGAATTGTAAACAGAAAAGTATCACGCATTCTTTTCGATAAAAGAATTGTTTCTTTAGATCTGGCAAGTTTAGTTGCAGGTACAAAATACAGAGGTCAGTTTGAAGAACGCATGAAAGCCCTAATGAATGAGTTGGAGAAAAATGAAGATATCATTTTATTTATTGATGAAATTCACACCATTGTTGGTGCCGGTGGCGCAACTGGATCTTTAGATGCTTCTAACATGCTCAAACCTGCCTTAGCAAGAGGCGAAATTCAATGTATTGGCGCTACAACTTTAGATGAGTACAGAACAAATATCGAAAAAGATGGGGCGCTAGAAAGACGTTTTCAAAAGATTATTGTAAACCCTACCAGCGTTGAAGAAACCATACAAATATTACATAATATTAAAGAAAAATATGAAGCCCATCATCATGTAAACTACACAGATCAAGCAATTGAAGCTTGTGTGAAGTTAACAAATAGATACATGACCGACAGGTATTTGCCAGACAAAGCCATTGATGCTTTAGACGAAGCAGGATCTAGAATCCATATTACTAGTATTGTGGTTCCTGAGCAGGTATTGGAATTAGAAAAACAATTGACTGTTATTAGAGATCGGAAAACAAAAGCTGTTAATGGTCAAAAATATGAAGAAGCAGCAAAATTACGTGATGATGAAAAAAATATTGAAGCTGCCTTACATTCTGCTCAAAAACAATGGGAAGATGATTCTAAATCAAATAGAGAGCTTGTTAGTGAAGACAATGTAGCGGAAGTTGTTTCTATGATGACAGGGATCCCTGTAAATAGAGTTGCCGAAGCTGAAAGTCATAGATTGGGTGAATTGCCTCAAATGATTAAAGGAAAAGTAATTGGCCAAGATGAAGCTGTTTCTAAAGTTGTGAAAGCAATACAAAGAAATAGAGTTGGATTAAAAGATCCTAACAAACCTATTGGTTCTTTTATCTTCCTAGGACAAACGGGTGTTGGTAAAACACAATTAGCAAAAGTATTGGCTCGTGAATTATTTGACTCTGACGATTCTTTAATTAGAATAGATATGAGTGAATACATGGAGAAATTTGCAATTTCTAGGTTAATTGGAGCACCTCCAGGATATGTTGGCTACGAAGAGGGTGGCCAATTAACAGAAAAAGTTCGCAGAAAACCATATGCAGTTGTTTTATTAGATGAAATTGAAAAAGCGCATCCAGATGTTTTTAATATGTTATTACAAATTTTAGATGATGGACATATTACGGATAGTTTGGGTAGAAAAATTGATTTTAGAAATACCATTATTATCATGACTTCTAATATTGGTGCTCGCCAATTAAAAGACTTTGGTGCTGGAGTTGGCTTTGGAACAGCTGCTAGAAACAATCAATCAGATGAGCATGCCAAAGGAATTATTGAAGGTGCTCTAAAAAAATCTTTTGCTCCTGAGTTCTTAAACAGAATTGATGATGTAATTGTATTTAATGCCTTAGAAAGAAAAGATATTCATTCTATTATTGATATTGAGCTAGATAAACTGTTGCATAGAATCTTAGATTTAGGCTATACATTAAAGCTAAGCGAGAAAGCAAAAGATTACATAGCAGATAAAGGTTTTGATAAAAAGTATGGAGCACGCCCTTTAAAAAGAGCCATCCAGAAATATATTGAAGATGCCCTGGCAGAAGAAATTGTGAATTCTAAATTAACAGAAGGTGACACTATTACCATGGATTTAGATGAACAAAAAAATGAGCTGACCATTAAAATTAAAAAAGGAAAAAAAGTCAAAGAGAAAAGAACTGAGGCTGAAGAATAACTAAAAACCCCAAACACTTGTTTGGGGTTTTTAATTATATAATATATTTATAAATACAAGAAGTCTCAAAAAGACAAGTGTTTAAAATAGCTCTTCAGAATCTATTTCTAAAGAAGTAATAAACCTAGAGGCGTTCA
Source organism: Flavobacterium sp. SCGC AAA160-P02 (assembly GCA_000383355.1). Lineage (GTDB taxonomy): Bacteria > Bacteroidota > Bacteroidia > Flavobacteriales > Flavobacteriaceae > Polaribacter. The sequence goes on from KB911169.1 coordinate 23,133, forward strand.
TAATATCATGATGCATGACTCTATCATGTGATACAATAGAAACTTCTTTTCTAAATGAATTTATAAATGATTCTAAAAATGGAGAGCTAGTTGCTTTTCCAAAAGACAAGCCTTGTGATGCTGTAAACAATTCAATAGCTAACACTGTTTGAATATTATCAACTACTTTTTTGCACTTGGTAGCTCCATTGGCACCCATACTCACATGGTCTTCCTGTCCGTTACTTGATTCTATAGAATCTACACTCGCTGGCGTTGCATATTGTTTGTTTTGACTTACAATACTTGCAGCTGTATACTGCGGAATCATAAAACCACTATTTAACCCTGGATTAGATACCAAAAATGGAGGTAAATGTCTGTGACCAGAAACCAATTGATAGGTTCTTCGTTCAGAAATATTTCCTAATTCTGCCAATGCAATTGCTAAAAAATCTAAGGCTAATGCTAAAGGCTGACCGTGAAAGTTTCCGCCAGATATAATGGTATCTTCTTCTATGAAAATATTAGGATTATCGGTTACTGAATTAATTTCTGTTAAAAAGGTTTTTGTTACAAATTTAATAGTGTCTTTAGTTGCACCGTGAACTTGCGGAATACACCTAAATGAATAAGGATCTTGTACGTGTTGTTTCTCTTGAGTAATTAGTTGACTATCTTCCAAGAAATCTCGTACTCTTTTAGCTGTTTTTAATTGACCATCGTGAGGACGTACTAAATGAACTAACTCGTTAAATGGCTCTATTCTTCCATCAAAAGCTTCTAAAGAAATTGTGCCAATTAAATCTGCCAAATAAGAAAGTTTATGTGCCTTTAATAGATTGTAAATTCCGTAGGCAGACATAAACTGCGTTCCGTTTAGCAGTGCCAAGCCTTCTTTAGATTGAAGGTTTATTTTCTTCCAACCAAAACGTTCTGAGATTTCTTGACCAGAAATTCGCTCTCCTTTAAATTTTACCTCGCCCAACCCAATTAATGGTAGCGCTAGATGTGCTAATGGTGACAAATCTCCTGAAGCACCTAATGAGCCTTGCTCATAAACTACAGGAAAAATATCATTATTATAGAAATCAATTAAACGATTTACGGTTGCTAATTGTACTCCTGAATACCCATAACTTAAAGACTGTATCTTTAATAATAGCATTAATTTCACAATTTCATTTGAAACCTCATCTCCGGTTCCACAAGCATGACTCATCACTAAATTCTCTTGTAACTTCTGTAAATTTTCTCCTTTAATTTCTACATTATACAAAGCACCAAACCCAGTATTAATTCCATAAATGGGTTTTAAAACAGATGTCATTTTATGGTCTAAATAAGTTCTGCATTTTTTAATACGATCTTTGGCACTTTCAGAAAGTGATATTTTTTTATTATGCACTAATACATCCTGTACAATACTAAGATCTAGCGGATTAGAGTCTATTATGTGTGTTACATTCATAAAGATTGATTGTACTTGTAAAAGTCTACAAACGATGTTGATTGTGCAACAAATTTTAACAATTTTTCTATTCAAATAGTTTTTATCTTTGAAAAAGTTTAAATATTAATTGAATGAGAAGAATAGGTATATTAATCATACTAGTGACTGTGTTAAGCTCCTGTAAATCAGAACACCCTAAAGACTACTTAACATTTAGTGGAACCATAGAAAACTCCAAAGATTCTGTTATGACAATACTGGGTGAAGGATTTAAAAAATCTATCAAAATTGCAAAAGATGGTAGTTTTAATGACACCTTACATGTACCAGAGGCAAAGCTTCACAACATATTTTCTCCAAATAATGGCAAAGGAATTGTTTTTTTAAAGAATGGTTTTCACCTAAAGTTAACCAGTAAAGCTTCAAGTTTTTTTAAAAGTTTTAAATATATAGGAAATGATGAAGGCGCAGACAGTAATAACTTATTTGTGAGTAGGTTTAATTTCGGTCAAACTTCGGGGAGTGTTGAAGGATTTATGATCTTAGAGAAAGAAGCGTTTTTAAATAAAGTAAATTACTTTAGAAAAGGAATGGACAGCATTTCTGATCTTTATAGCAATGCTAATAAAACAATGGTAAAAGATTCTGATGACCAAAATGAGAACTTTTTTAAAAAATTAGAAGATAATTATGATGTAATGCATGCCCAGATTTTAGCACAAAAAATTAGTGAAGAAAAATTAAAAAAAGGAAATAAAGCACCTGATTTTTCTGACTATGAAAACTATAAAGGAGGAACATCTTCCCTTTCAGACTTTAAAGGCAATTATGTATATATAGATATTTGGGCAACATGGTGCAAACCCTGTATCGCACAAATTCCTTATTTAAAAATACTGGAAGAAGAATACAAAGACAAAAATATTTCTTTTGTAAGTATTTCTACTGATGATGATAGGCGGTCTAACGGAAGTTGGGAAAAAGCTCGTAATAAATGGACTACAATGGTGAAAGGAAAAAACTTAACCGGAATTCAATTATGGGCCGGAAAAGATGATGCTCGTTTTTCTAGAGAATATATGATTAGAAGTATTCCTCGGTTTATCTTAATAGACCCCAAAGGAAATATTGTTGATAGCAATGCTAAAAGCCCAGCAAACCCAAAATTAAAAGAAATGCTAAATACATTACCTGGAATTTAAAACAAAAAAAAGTCGAGAAAACTCTCAACTTTTTTTTTTGTTTTCTTACACAATACGATAGCTTATTCTTTATAAACACCCATTTGAGCATACTTTTCCATTCTGGAGATCACTAGCTCTTCCTCTGATAACTCTTTTAATTCTTCAAAAGAACTTAAAATAGTATTTTTTACTGCTTCAAAAGCACCTTCTCTATTAGAATGCGCACCTCCAACAGGTTCTTTTATAATTCCATCAATTAACTTTAGACGCTTCATGTCTTCACCAGTTAATTTTAAGGCAGCGGCTGCTTGTTCTTTATATTCCCAACTTCTCCATAAAATTGAAGAACAAGATTCTGGTGAAATAACAGTATACCAAGTATTTTCCATCATATACACTTTATTACCTACTCCAATACCTACAGCTCCACCAGAGGCACCTTCACCAATTACAATAGTAATTATAGGTGTTTTTAATCGGGTCATTTCTAAAATATTTCTAGCAATGGCTTCTCCCTGACCTCTTTCTTCGGCTTCCAATCCTGGGTAAGCTCCTGGAGTATCCAACAAAGTAACCACTGGTATTCCAAATTTTTCAGCCATTTTCATTAAGCGTAATGCTTTTCTATATCCTTCTGGGTTTGCCATCCCAAAATTTCTGTACTGACGTGTTTTGGTATTGTATCCTTTTTGCTGACCGATAAACATAAAAGACTGGTCGCCTATTTTACCTAAACCACCAATCATTGCCTTGTCATCTTTTACATTTCTATCTCCGTGCAATTCCATAAAGGTATCTCCACATATAGCTTTAATATAGTCTAAGGTATATGGCCTGTTTGGATGCCTAGACAGTTGAACTCTTTGCCAAGGGGTTAAATTTTTGTAGATCTCTTTTTTTGTTTTTTCTAGCTTTTTCTCAATTTTTTTACAAGTTGCTATGACATCAACATCACTATCTACTCCAATTTCATAACATTTTCCTAACTGCTCCTTTAGCTCTTTAATAGGTAATTCGAAGTCTAAATATTCCATAGTTTGGTCATTAATTTTCTATAAAATCGATCTATAAAAATCGAACATTCAATGTTACAAACTTACTACAAAAATTGTGTCATTTTACAATGAATTTTATTTTTTTGATGGTGATAGCTTTCCTACTTTTTTTAGAATACTTTTCATATTTTTAAGAAGACCGTTTAACAATACCACAAACAAAACAATACCAGCACCTAGGTAAAACTCCGAATTCATTTTTTCACTTTCACCAAAAACAATCAATGCTAAAATAATTGCATAAACAGGCTCTAAATTTACAGTAAGCATTACAGTATAGGGTGTTAAATGTTTCATTACATCTACTGAAACTATGAATGCATAAGCGGTGCAAACGCTACTTAATAGTAAAAGATACATCCAGTCTTTACTTGGTAAGATGAAAAAATCTGCTGTAAAAGAACCTTGAAAAAATAAAAATACAGTAATAAATAAGGCCCCAAAAAACAATTGATAAAAAGAAATAAGTGAGGCATTGTGTTTTCTAACAAACAAACCGTTTAGTACAGAAAACAACGCTGCTAAAAAAGAAGAAATTAAAGCATATACAATTCCTAAGGTATACTGAGATTCAAAACTAAAAATAATGTACAAGCCTCCTATTACCATAAGGCCTAAAATAATTTCAATGGCTTTTATTTTTCTCTTATAGAAAAATGGTTCTATAAATGATGTAAAAAAAGCACCAGTACTCATAGTTACCAAAGCCACAGAAACATTGGAAACTTTAATAGCTTTAAAAAATGTAATCCAGTGAAGTGCTATTAAAATACCAGATAAAAAAAACTTAAAAAGCGATTTCTTATCTAGCCTAAATGAGTTGTTTTTAATTAAAAAATAGACTGCTATAAATAAAGAAGCCAACAACATCCTAAACCAAACTAATGGAATGGCATCTATAGATATTAATTTTCCTAAAATAGCAGTAAAACCCCAAATAAAAACAATTAGATGAAGATGTACATAATATTTTAGATTACTTTTTTGCATTTAGATAAAGATAAAGTGCTAACAATCCGAAAACAATATTGGGTATCCATACGTATAACAATGGATTAACCCCAGCAACAGCTCCAAGAACTTCAGCCACTTTTAAGAAGAAAACATAGACAAACATAATACTAACTCCAACTCCTAAATTAACTCCTATACCTCCTCTTTTTTTCTTGAAAGCTAAGGCTACAGCTATTATGGTTAAAATATAACTAGCTATAGGCAAACTGGTTCTTTTATGAAACTCAACTAAGTAAGCATTTAAATTTTTAACACCTCTTTTTTTAGAAATCTTTATGAATGCAGATAGTTCATCAGAGGGCATTTCTTGAGCAAGTGCAGATTTATACAAAAAGTCTTTTGGTGTAAACGCAAAGGTGGTATCTAAGGTTATTCCTGAAGAAATACTATCTCTATCTTCGTAAATTTTTCTTAATTTATAACGTGTTAACTTAAATGTACTGTCTTTTTCTATCCATCGAATATTGTCTGAAGTTAGTTTCTGAACTAATTCAATACCCTTGTAATTCTCTATAGAAAAATAACTTCCCTGCGAAGATTTAAAACTATAACTTTTAAGATACATATAGGTACTGTCGTTTAGCTGTAAACTAAAATTCTCAACAATATCATCTTTCCATCTTTTTTTATTGAAAAATTCTTTTTCAAATTTTTTTCTTTCTTTACTACTCTTAGGAACTACAAAATGATTCATTGCTAAAGCCATTGCTGTAACCAAAGTTGCACCAATCATATAGGGATATAAAAATCTTGTAAATGAAATTCTAGCATTGGTCATGGCTACAATTTCTGTATTGCTTGAAAGTTTTGAGGTAAATAATATTACTGCAATAAACAATGCCAAAGGCATAAATGTATTTGCATAGTAGATAATAAAATTCTTGTAATATTCATCTATAATTTGACCAACACTTAAATCGCTATGAGCTAAAAATTTGTCTACTCGTTGAGAAATATCTATTGCAACTGCAATAGGAATCAAAATAAGTAAGGTAAACAAAAAGGTTACCAAATATCTTTTTAATATGTACCAGTCTAATTTTTTCACTATAATCTTTTATTCATCTGATTGACCATCTTGTCTTTCCAAACAGCAAAATCACCTGCTATAATATGTTTTCTTGCCTCTCTAGTTAACCAAAGATAGAACCCTAAGTTGTGAATTGAAGCAATTTGTTTTCCTAATAATTCTTTTGATGCAAACAAATGCCTTAAATAAGCTTTGCTATACAGGGTGTCTACAAAGGTAATCCCCATATCATCTATGGCTGAAAAATCATTTTCCCATTTTTTATTTTTAATATTGATACTTCCATGAGCTGTAAATAACATTCCATTTCTAGCATTTCTAGTAGGCATCACACAATCAAACATGTCTACGCCTAAGGCTATATTTTCTAAAATATTGATAGGTGTTCCTACCCCCATTAAATACCTTGGCTTGTCTTCGGGTAGAATTTCACAAACAATTTCTGTCATTGCATATAGCTCTTCAGCTGGTTCGCCCACAGAAAGCCCTCCAATAGCGTTTCCTTCTGCCTCAACAGAAGCAATAAATTCTGCAGATTGCTTTCTTAAATCTTTGTAAGTACTTCCTTGTACAATTGGAAAAAATGTTTGATTGTAATCATATTTTAAAGGTGTTTTATCTAAGTGAGTCAAGCATCTTTTTAACCATCGATGTGTCATATGCATAGATCGTTTGGCATAATTATAATCGCACGGATAGGGTGTACATTCATCAAAAGCCATAATAATATCTGCTCCAATACTTCGCTGAACTTCCATCACATTTTCTGGCGTAAAAAAATGCATAGATCCGTCTATATGACTCTTAAACTTTACCCCTTCTTCATTAATTTTTCTTCTTCCTGATAATGAGTATACCTGATATCCACCACTGTCTGTTAAAATATTACGATCCCAATTCATAAACTTATGCAAGCCACCTGCCTGTTCCAAAATTTTTATTTTTGGTCTTAGGTATAAATGATAGGTATTCCCTAAAATAACATCTGGATTGATCTCTTCTTTTAATTCTGTCTGATGCACACCTTTTACAGTCCCTACAGTTCCTACAGGCATAAAAATTGGAGTTTCTATCACACCATGATCTGTTGTAATTTTTCCGGCTCTTGCTTTACTCTTGGGGTCTTTGCTCTTTAGTTCAAATTTCATCGTTGGCAAAGATACACAAAACAGTAAATGACTGCTTGTAAAAGATTCTTAAGATTTTCTTTTGTTTCTATTGAAGTTACTGCGTTTTCTTCCAAACTCTTTTCTCTTATTTTGATCTTTAGAAGCTTCTGCTGTCTTAGAAGAGGCAGCTATTAATTGATTGATGGTATCTATCTCTTTTAAACTAAGTTCTCGCCAGTCTCCGTATGCCAATCCAGATAGACTAACACTCATTATTCTGGTTCGCTGCAACTTTGTAACCTCATAACTTAAATACTCGCACATTCTTCTAATCTGTCTGTTTAAACCTTGGGTAAGCACAATTTTAAATTGGTAATTGCTTATTTTCTCAACAGTACATTTTTGTGTAATTGTTTCTAAAATAGGAATTCCGTTGGCCATTTTTTTTATAAAATCATCGGTTATTAAGCGATCTACAGTAACGTGATATTCCTTTTGATGATTGTTTCCTGCTCTTAAAATCTTATTGACAATATCGCCGTCATTGGTTAAAAAAATTAAACCTTCTGATGGTTTATCTAACCTGCCTATTGGGAATAACCTTTCTGGATAGTTTATGTATTTTATAATATTTTTACGCTCCTTAGAGTCTGTAGTACAAACAATACCAACTGGTTTATTTAAAGCAATATACCTTGTTGTTGGTTTTGGCGCTAGTGCTTTTCCATCTATTTTAACATCATCTCCTTCTACTACTCGATTGCCAAGTTGTGTTGCTTTTCCATTAATGGTTACTCTGCCTTCTACAATTAATTTTTCTGCATCTCTTCTAGAGCAAATTCCTGTTGCACTAATAAATTTATTGAGGTTAATAGAGTCTTGATTGTTTGCCAAATCTTTATAAAATTACAGTTCTAAAAGTAAGGTTTATTCTTGGAGAAAATACTTTTTTTGTTGGTGGAAGTCTGTGGAGCCAATTTTTTTGAGTGGTTCCTTTCATTAATAAGAGGCTTCCATTTTCTAGTAAAACATCAATCCGCTGTTTGCTTTCTTTGTGTTTAAAGGAAAACTTACGCTCGGCACCCAAGGTTACTGAAGCGATGGTGCCGTTGTCTAAAAGAGTCTTTTCTGCATCACTGTGCCATGCCATGCCTTCATCTCCTGTGTGATATAAATTTAACAAACATGAATTATAGCTAGTAGTAGAGATTTCTTCAATTTTTTGTTTGAGTTGTAATAATTCTGGCGTCCAAATATGTGCTTGTTTGGTGATTCCAGAATATTTATAACTGTAGGGTTTATCTCCAAACCAAGCTACCTTTCTTTTGGTAATATAATGTTTCCCAAAAACAATAGCCTGATCGTTTTCCCAAGGAATCTCTTCAAATAAATTTTTGTAGTGTGCCTCAGATTCTTTTCTTGAAAAAATTACTCCTTTGTAAATGGCCTCGCCATCAAAAGGAAGAATGTTTTGTATTGTATTTTGATTGAATAAATCCACACAGTAAAGATAATTAGTAACTTATAATACTGATCATTGTTATAGCAATTACTTAAAAAAAGAATCTACAAACTCGTGTTTATTAAAGACTTGTAAATCATCAATTCCTTCACCAATACCAATATATTTAACTGGTATTTTAAATTGATCTGAGATACCAATAACAACACCACCTTTAGCTGTACCATCTAGTTTAGTAACAGCCAACGAGTTTACTTCTGTAGCTAGGGTAAATTGTTTTGCTTGCTCAAAGGCATTCTGACCGGTAGAACCGTCTAAGACTAACAATACATCATGCGGAGCATCATCTACAACTTTTTGCATAACCCGTTTAATCTTTGTTAATTCATTCATTAAATTAACCTTATTATGCAAACGGCCTGCAGTATCTATAATTACAACATCTGCATCTTGAGATACAGCAGATGTTAAGGTGTCAAATGCCACAGAAGCAGGATCTGACCCCATCTCTTGACGAACAAGAGGAACCCCTGTTCTATCTGCCCAAACCTGTAACTGGTCTATTGCTGCGGCTCTAAACGTATCTGCGGCTCCTAAAACAACTTTTAATCCTTTCTTTTTAAACTGAGATGCCAACTTACCAATAGTGGTTGTTTTTCCTACGCCATTAACACCAACAACCATGAGAACATAGGGTTTTTTATTAGTTGGAATGGTAAAATCTGTATCGTTTCCAAGATTGGTTTCAGATAACAAACCAGCAATCTCTTCTCTTAAAATACCGTTTAATTCTTCTGTTCCTAGATATTTATCTTTTGAAACCCTTGCCTCTATTCTATCAATAATTTTAAGCGTGGTAGCTACACCAACATCCGAAGAAACTAATATTTCTTCCAAATTATCAAGAACAGCGTCATCTACTTTAGATTTTCCAGCTACAGCTTTAGATAATTTATTGAAAAAACTAGATTTAGATGTCTCTAGCCCTTTATCTAAGGTTTCTTTTTTTTCTTTGGAAAATATCTTTTTAAAAAAGCTCATGTATTTTTTTCGGTATTTAAGGCTTTCAAATTTAACCAAATTTACGCCATAAAAAAAACTACTCTCTAATTAGAAAGTAGCTTGTGTATATGATGTAAAATAAATTTATTTTTTTGCTAAAAATTCATTTACTTTAGAAGGATCCATAATAGATTCAACAAATGTATAAGCTCCTGTTTTTGGAGATTTTATCATCTTAATTGCCTTGCTTAGTCTCTTAGAACCTGTCTGTAACGATGCTACTGATTTCTTTGCCATGTTCTTATATTATTTAATTTCTTTATGAAGTGTCATTTTCTTCAGGATAGGATTGAACTTCTTAATTTCAACTCTATCTGGAGTATTTTTCTTATTCTTAGTTGTAATATATCTTGAAGTTCCTGGTTTACCAGTTGCTTTGTGTTCTGTACATTCTAAGATTACCTGAACTCTGTTTCCTTTTTTTGCCATCTTTCTATACTTTTCTAGAAAATTACTTAGTTAAGAAACCTTTTTCTCTTGCTTCTTTAATAACAGCAGAGATTCCTTTCTTATTAATATTTTTTAACGCAGAAGCAGAAACTTTTAATGTAACCCATTTGTCTTCTTCCGGAATGTAAAAACGCTTTGTCATAAGATTAGCGTTAAACTTTCTTTTCGTTCTATTCAAAGCATGAGAAACATTGTTTCCTACCATGGCTTTTTTTCCTGTTAATTCACAAACTCTAGACATCTTCTTACAGTTTTAATTTCTTTTCTTTAAACGAGGTGCAAATCTACACTTTTTTTAAAATCTTACAAAAACAATTTTGGTTATTTTTTTAGAATTTCTTGTTGTAGCATTTGTAGTGATTTATTTACAGTTCTATTGATTACTTTTTCTCTTGGTTGCCCAAAGTTAAACTCCTCTATATGAACTCCTTTATCTGATGCAATGGCAATAAAAACAACTCCTACAGTTGCCGAAGTCTTGTCTGTTGTAGGCCCTGCATTTCCTGTAACTGCAATGGCATAATCTGATGTTGTTTTCTTTTTTGCAGAAATAGCCATTTCTTTTACAACTTCTGAGCTAACCACTGAATGTTTTTTTATAGTTTCTTCCGAGACACCCAACAACTCTTGTTTCATCTTAGATGTGTAGGCTATGATACTGCCATTAAAATAGGCTGATGACCCAGCTACCGAAACAATTGCTGCAGCAATTTTGCCACCGCTTACACTTTCTGCTGTACAAAGAGTTTTTCCTGTATCCTTTAGTAGATTTCCAACATGCTCTTCTATAGTAACGCCATTTTCTTGACCTGTAATAATATCTGAAAGCAGTACATACAATTCTTGCAGCACTTCATCTAAGCTTTCATCTAGAGCCTCTTTAATAGGACCTTTTGCAGATAAACGCAAACGAACCCTTCCAAAAGAAGGTAAATAAGCTAATTTAATAAAATGAGGAAGTTTGTTTGCCCAATCTTCAATTCGTTCGGCAATAACACTTTCTCCCTGACCATAGGTCATAATTGTTTTATGAATGATAAAAGGAAGCTTAAATTGCTGTTGAATTCTTGGAAGTACTTCATGCTTCATTAAGCCTTTCATTTCATAAGGAACACCAGGCATAGAAACAAATACAGTATTGTTCTCGTAAAACCACATACCAGGTGCAGTTCCCATTCTATTCATTAATAAGGTGGCTTTTGATGGTAATTGTGCCTGATATTGCTGTACTTTATTATAAGGAATGTTATATTTCTTAAACATTCTTTGAATGTGTTCTATAACTTGTGGGTATTCAATAACTTTTTCATCATTAAAATATTTTGCAATTGTTTTTTTAGTGATATCATCTTTAGTTGGACCTAAACCACCAGTAATAATAACAATATCTGCTCTACTCTGAGCTTCCTCAAATGCATTTAAGATATGTTGCTCATCATCTTGAATAGAAGAAATTTGATATACAGAAACACCAATTTTGTTTAATTCTGTTCCAATCCATTGAGAATTTGTGTCTACTATTTGTCCAATGAGTATCTCATCTCCGATAGTTATAATTTCTGCATTCATAAAAAACTTTTGTGCTTACTGTTTAGTTATTTTCCTTCTTCAGAATCCTAGATTCTTTATTTCACTCTAATTTCAAAAGCTATTTTATCTTGAATCTTTCCAACTAAAACATCGTTTTCTACCACCTTCCCTACTCCGGCAGGAGTTCCCGTAAAGATAATATCTCCTTTCTTTAAGGTGAAATATTGAGAGACATAACTGATGAGCTCATCTATTTTCCAAAGCATTGCCTGTGTATTTCCATCCTGAACAACTTCCTCATTTTTAATTAATTGAAAAGAAATATTTTCTAAATCAAATTGAGATTTCGCATAAAACTCTCCAACTACAGCACTACCATCAAAAGCTTTTGCTTTTTCCCAAGGCAAGCCTTTCTCTTTACAATGTTGTTGAATATCTCTTGCCGTAAAATCTATTCCCAAACCAATTTCATCATAGTATTTATGAGCAAATCTAGTGGCAATGTGCTTTCCTACCTTATTAATTTTAACCAATACCTCTACTTCATAATGAACATCTTTTGAAAAAGGTGGAATAAAAAAGGGTTTTTTTTAAGTAAAATAGCAGAATCGGGCTTCAAAAAAACAACCGGATTATCTGGACGTTCACTGGCAAGTTCTTCTATGTGTTTGGCGTAATTACGACCTATACAAATTATTTTCATAAGATGATTGAGTTTTATGTGTTAGTCATTAATTAAGGAATCCATTGTTTTGGAAAGTTTGGTTTTCTTTTTTCTAAAAACGCATCTCTTCCTTCTTTTGCCTCATCTGTCATATATGCCAAGCGAGTTGCTTCACCAGCAAATACCTGTTGGCCCACCATACCATCATCGGTTAAATTCATGGCAAATTTTAACATTTTAATAGAAGTTGGTGATTTTTCTAAAATTTCTTGTGCCCATTCATAGGCAGTGTTTTCTAGTTCATCATGAGGAATTACAGCATTTACCATACCCATATCATAGGCTTCTTGTGCTGAATAATTTCTTCCCAGAAAGAATATCTCTCTCGCTCTTTTTTGTCCAACCATTTTTGCCAAATATGCAGAACCATATCCTCCATCAAAAGAGGTAACATCTGCATCTGTTTGTTTAAAAATAGCATGTTCTTTAGAAGCTAATGTAAGATCACAAACTACATGTAAACTATGACCGCCTCCAACAGCCCAACCAGGCACAACTGCAATTACTGCTTTTGGCATAAATCTAATTAAGCGCTGCACCTCTAATATATTTAATCTATGATATCCGTCTTCACCTACATAACCTTTGTGGCCTCTGGCTTTTTGATCTCCGCCAGAACAAAATGAATAAACTCCATCTTTTGTTGATGGGCCTTCACCTGTTAATAAAACAACACCTATAGAGGTGTCTTCACCCGCATCATAAAATGCATCATATAATTCACTGGTGGTTTTTGGTCTAAAAGCATTTCTAACATTGGGTCTGTTAAATGCAATTCTAGCGACACCATTTGATTTCTGATATGTGATATCTTCATACTTCTTGGCTGTAATCCATGTAGGCTCAATCATAATTCTAGATTTTTATCGTTCTAAAAGTAACACTTTGTAAGAGTGTAAAAATAAAACATTCCTCATTGACAAAAGTGATATTGTCTTAATTTATATACTCTTATTTTTTAAAAACATATATCTTTAACAAAAAAACAACTCCTTACTTATGAGAACACTTGTTTCACTTTTAATTTTATTTTCTTTTTTATCAACTTCTGGTCAAAAAACAATTTATAAAAAATACGATTCAGAAGCATTAAATGACACGAGAGAGGTCTCTATTTATCTACCAAAAAGCTACGATAAAGATTCCATTTCAAATTTTCCTTTGGCTATTGTTTTGGATGGTCATAAATTATTTGACCTATATGTTGGAACCTCAAATTACTACTCTTATCAAGACAATGCTCCAGAACAAATAGTTGTTGGAATTAACATGAAAGATACCAGGACTAAAGATGCTGGTTACGACATTATTACTAGTGAATTAACCACCGATTCTAAAAAATTCTATCGTTTTATAAGAGATGAACTTGTTCCTTTTATGGAAGCAACATACAAGACGTCACCCTTTTTAACTATTGTAGGTGAAGGTTTGACTGCCAATTTTATTACTCACTTTTTACAAGAAAAATATTCAATTTTTAATGCATACCTCTGCTTAAATCCAAGCTTATCTGAAGATATTAACACACAAATTGATTCTTATAAATTACGTAATTTAAGTAGAGAAGACAATACCTTCTATTTTTACCTTGCTGGAAATCCTTATTCCAGTAGTAAAAAAATAGCTAAAATTAAAAACTTTGGCAACTTTATTAAATCTATTGAAATAGATAATTTTAATGTTGTTTTTGACAAATTCTCAAATTCTCCTAGTTCCTCTTCTGTTTCTGGAGAAGGTATCTCTAGAGCATTTGCTAAAGTATTTGAAATTTATTCTGGAATTACAGTAGATGAATATAATGAGAAAATTAAAGATTTAAGTCCGCCAGATGCTATCTCTTACCTAGAAATTAAATATTTAGATATTGAATTTTTATTTGGCGCCAATATTGGAATTAGAAAACAAGATGTCTTTGCCATAGAAGATATTATTTTAGATAAAGAAAATGGCGATTATTTAGATGATTTTGGAAAGATGATTTTAAAACTTTTCCCTACTTCTGAAATGGGTAATTATTACCTAGGTAAATATTATGAAAGCGGTAACGATTTTAAATCTGCTTTAGAACAATATCGTTTAGGCTTCGGAAAAATGGACCCTAGAGATCCAAATGCTGATTTATACTATCAAAATGTAGAACGCTTACTAAACAACAGAAACTAAACTCGAGTTATTTTATCTTGATGAAGTAGTACTTTTTTCTCTTTGTATAAGGCTCCTAAAGCTCTTTTAAATGCTTTTTTACTCATTTGAAGATGAAACTTAATAGATTCTGGAGAGCTTTTATCTGTGAGTAATATCTCACCATTTTTTTGTACTAATTGATATAGAATTTCAGCCTTGTCATCTTCTATCGTATTTCTATAACCTAGTGGCCTTAGAGAAATATCGATTTTTTCATCTTCTCTAATGTTTTTGACATAGCCTATGGTAGTAATACCTTCTTCTAAATCTGAAAAAACCTCACTTTTATATACCAATCCTTCTTTAGACTCTTCAATTAAAACAACAAAACCAAGTGGTGTTTCTTTCCCTATGATGATTGTAACTTTTTGTCCAATTTCTAACTCCATCTTTCTTATTTTAAATTGTTAATATATTCTTTTAGTACCAAATCATTTAGATCGCTAGGTGTAAAAACCTCAAGTACCTTTGGTTTATCTGACTTGTCATAAAAACCTACTACCTCTTCTGCTAAAGTCTTTAAATTATGTGCAGTACTATATTCAAATCCAAACATTACACATAAGTGCTCTGCTGTTAAACAATGGGGTGTTTCAAAGTATTTTAGAGCAGTAGATTTTTTAGGGCCTGGAATAATTTTAAAAATTCCACCACCAGAGTTGTTAATAATTACAATTCTAACATCTGATGGGATATAATTATTCCACAATGCATTGCTATCATAAAAAAAACTCAAATCCCCTGTAATTAATGTTGTAGGTTTTTGTGTTGCATAAGCGGCTCCTAGAGCAGTACTAGTACTTCCATCTATTCCACTAGTTCCTCTATTACAAAAAACAGTAATGGTTGAATTCATTTCAAATAGTTGAGAATAACGAATAATGGCACTATTACTAAACTGTACTTCTGAAAAATCTGGAATTACTTTTAAAACCTGTTCAAATACTTTTAGATCTGAATAAGGGGCTGTTTTAATATAATGGTTGTGTTTTTCTCTGATACGTTGCTTGTAATGAGTCCAAGTAGATTCATAAGTACTCTTATTATCATAATCTACCAGCTCACAAAAATGTTTAAAGAATGAATGACTGTCTATTTTGAGGTGCTTACTTAGAACTTGATAGGTATCAAAAGCTCTTAACTCATTCACATGCCAATGCTCTTTTGGTGAATAGTCACGTAAAAACTTTTTTATTTTTTTAGAAACAATCATTCCACCAAATGTTAATAGAATATCTGGTTGAAGTGATGTAAACTCTTCTTCTGTTAAATTAAAAATAAGATTGTCTATAGAATTTACAAATCTTTTATTGTAAAGATTAGAGGTAGTTTCTGTAAACACTAATACCGATGGATCATCGGCAACTTTGTCTAATAAAATTTCTAATGCTGCATTAGGCGAATGAACTCCTACTAAAATCATTTTCTTCTTGGCAGAATTCCATTGAGATGCTAAATTTTCGTAATCAATGGTATCTTGAAGATCTGATTCCTCAGCTATAAAACGAAAATCATTTATTGTTGCTACAGTTTCATATAGCGGCTCATTAAAGGGTGCATTAATATGAATTGGCCCTTTTACTTGTCTTAGCAATGAAAATGCTTTTGAAAGTGCTTTTATAGAATTTTCAGCATCAAATTCTTTCAAATTTGCGCTATATAAAATATGATTTTTAAACACATTTTCTTGACGTATGGTTTGTCCGTCTCCAATGTCAATTAAATGTGCTGGTCTATCTGCAGAAATAACAACCAAAGGAATCTGACTGTAGTATGCTTCAGCAATAGCTGGGTAGTAATTTAACAAGGCAGAACCAGAGGTGCAAACTAATGCAACTGGATTTAGTGTTTGCTGCGCAATTCCTAAGGCAAAAAAAGCTGCACAACGCTCATCTACTATGCTCAGCGTTTCAAAATCTTTATGATTAGAAAAACCAATAGTTAAGGGTGCATTTCTAGACCCTGGAGAAATGACAACAGTTTGTATTTCAAATTGGCGACATGCAGCGATAATAATTTGTGCTAATTCTTTCTTCGGATACATTGTTTGTTACAAAAAATTGAACAATTTGCGAGTTGCAAAGTTACTGTCTTTATCTAGGAATTAATGATGAAAGTAGAAAAATCAGAAAATTTCAAAAGCGAACTACT
The DNA here is from genome assembly GCA_000383355.1 of Flavobacterium sp. SCGC AAA160-P02. Taxonomy (GTDB): domain Bacteria; phylum Bacteroidota; class Bacteroidia; order Flavobacteriales; family Flavobacteriaceae; genus Polaribacter. The sequence continues at coordinate 39,520 of KB911169.1, forward strand.
TTTTTAACTTCCTGATTTAGTAATGATTTTTTTAGTAAATTTTAATTTCCTTTTTGGTAATCAGCTAAAAACTTAGCCAAACCTATATCAGTTAATGGGTGTTTTAATAATCCATAAATAGCACTTAAAGGACCAGTCATTACATCTGCACCTAATTTTGCACAATCAATAATATGCATGGTGTGTCTTACCGATGCTGCTAAAATTTGTGTTTCGTACATATAATTATCAAAAATTAAGCGTATTTCAGAAATAAGATTTAACCCATCTGTAGAAATATCGTCTAAACGACCAATAAAAGGCGACACATAAGTTGCTCCTGCTTTGGCTGCTAATAAAGCTTGACCCGCTGAAAAAACTAAGGTTACATTGGTTTTAATTCCTTTGTCTGAAAAATATTTACACGCTTTTACCCCATCTGCTATCATTGGTAATTTTACTACAATTTGTGGGTTTAAAGCAGCCAATGCTTCTCCTTCTCTTACCATGCCTTCAAAATCTGTAGAAATTACTTCAGCAGAAACATCTCCATCTACTTCTTCACAAATTGCTTTGTAATGATTGATAATATTTGCTTCTCCTGTAATTCCTTCTTTGGCCATTAAAGACGGATTGGTAGTTACTCCATCTAAAATACCGAGTGCTTGGGCTTCTTTAATCTGCTCTAAATTGGCGGTGTCAATAAAAAATTTCATATGATTTGTTTAGTTGTAAATTATAATTTATAATGGTTCATTAATAGTTTTTCGTATTGTTTACTGGGCAGTATTTTTTTTAACACAATGGAAAATTTCTCCATAAATGTACCTACTTTATAATGTACATTCGGTTGTTTTAGATTTATAACATCATAAATCTGTTCTGCCATTTTAATTGGATTCATTCCACTATCTACATGCGAATCCATTAAATCTAAATTAACTTGATACTTTTCTTTATAAGCAGAATTCTCAAACACTGGTGTATGATATCTTCCTGCCGCTATATTGGTTGCAACATCTCCTGGGGCTATGGTTGCTATTTGAATGCCAAATTCTTTCACTTCCATTCTAATGGCTTCAGATACCAAATCTAAGGCTCCTTTTGTTGCAGAGTAAATACCTCTATACGGCAAGCCCATATAGCCGGCAATAGAAGTTACATTAATTATAGTTCCTGATTGCTGTTTGCGCATCTGAGGTAATACTGCTTTCATCATGTCTATGGAACCAAAGAAATTGGTCTCAAAAACTTTTCTCATTTCATCAGTTGGAGTATCTTCTATAGGCCCCGTAATTCCCATACCAGCATTGTTTACCAATACATCTATTCGTCCTTCTTTAGCTATAATATGTTGGATTACTTTTTCTATAGAATCTATTTTGGTAACATCCAAAGGCAATAGTGTATAAGGGTCATCAGCAGTACTTTTGGGGGTTCTGCCAGTTCCATAAACCGTATAATTTTTTGAGGCTAAAAAAGCTGCTGTAGATTTACCTATTCCAGAAGAAGCACCCGTAATTAAAACTATTTTAGACATGAATGTTTAACAAAAATATTAAGTTGTAACAAATATCTAAAAAGAAACTGTGAATTAGAGATAAATAGTTTGCTAGATATTAACAGACTTATGAATACTTATGAGAGGTGAAATAATGATTTAATAAATAAATGATTTAATGAGGGAATGATTTAATAAAGAAATGTATTGGTATCGTCTAATTTTTTGGCACAAAAAAAGGCAAGCTACCTACATCACACTGCTACAACCAAGTACTCTTGCTGCGTTCCCGCCCTGGGAGATTCCGAGGGAGCTAGTTGTGTAGGACTTGCCAAGGCAAATTTACAACCAATTTTTATCTTAGCAAATGAAACTTTCTCCTTTTTTATGTAACTTTTGTAACCAATTGGTTACTAATCTATTGTTTTGTTCTTATTACAATAAGTAACAGACACAAATGAATTCTATATATTTGTAGAAAAACTAACTAAAATTTAAAAATAATTTATGGAAAATCAAGTTTCGAGTAAAAGTACAATGTTAAATTACGGATTACTTCTGGGGGTAGCATCTATATTTATAAATTTAGCTGCATATGCATTAGGTATCCACTTAGATCAAGATTGGAGAATAGGTACTTTGGGCTTTTTAGCTATGATTGTTATCATAGTTTTAGGTATAAGAAATTTTAAATCTGTAAACAACAATCTTATAACTTGGGGCCAGTCTGTAAAAATTGGTGTAGGAATTGCTATTGTTAGCGCATTATTAGGGATTATTTATAATTTAATCTTTATGAATTTTATTGAGCCTGAGTTTATGAACCAGATGATGGAAAAACAAGTTGTTGCGTGGGAAGAATTAAATATGACTGAAGAACAAATTGAAGCTTCCAAATCAATGATGGAAACCTTTTCTAGCCCAGGTATTACATCTGCTATTGGTATTGTAGCTGCTGCATTTTTTGGTTTCGTAATTTCTGCGATCGCAGGTGCCATTATGAAAAGAACGGAAGAAGACCAATACTAGAAATTATTTTTAGTGTAAAGAATATGTGTAACTTTGCATTGTAAATAATCACTTATGGACATATCGGTAGTCATACCTTTATTTAACGAAGAAGAATCTTTAAAAGAATTATATGATTGGATTGCATCAATGATGCAGTCCAATCAGTTTTTATATGAGGTGATCTTTATAGATGATGGTAGTACGGATACTTCCTGGGAAGTTATTGAAGAAATCTCTAAAACAACAAGTACTGTAAAAGGCATTCGTTTTCAAAAAAACTATGGTAAATCTCAAGCCTTAGATGCTGGCTTTCAAATTGCAGCTGGAAACGTTGTTATTACTATGGATGCTGATTTACAAGACAGTCCTGACGAAATTCCTGGATTGTACAAGTTAATTACTGATGAAAATTTTGATTTAGTTTCTGGTTGGAAAAAGAAACGGTACGACAATATTATTGCAAAAAACATCCCTTCAAAATTATTTAACTGGGCGGCAAGAAAAACATCAGGCTTACAATTACATGATTTTAATTGTGGCTTAAAAGCTTACAAAAACGAAGTCATCAAAACGGTAAAAGTTAGAGGTGAAATGCACCGCTATATTCCTGTTTTGGCAAAAAACAAAGGGTTTTTAAATATTGGCGAAAAAATAGTACAGCACCAAGCAAGAAAATATGGTGAAACTAAATTTGGTATGAGTAGATTTATCAACGGATTTTTAGATCTTATCACCATTTCTTTTTTATCAAAATTTGGTAAAAGACCCATGCATTTCTTTGGTCTTTGGGGTACACTCATGTTTATTTTTGGTCTTTTTTCTGCTGGATATTTAGGAGTTACCAAACTCTATAAATTATCTCAAGGAATGAAAGCCATTTTAATTACAGACAATCCTTGGTTTTATATTGCAATGGTTAGTATGATATTGGGTACGCAATTATTTTTAGCCGGTTTTTTAGGGGAGCTTATTTTAAAGACAAAAGAAGCAGAAAACTATTACACAATCAAAGAAAAACTAAATTACTAACTCCATAAATTTTGGACTTATAAGCAATGAAAAATATTTTAGACAAAGCAACCTTATGGCTTTCAGACACATTTGATACTGAAACACAACAAGAAATACAACAATTAATTAGCTCTAATTCTAATGATCTAACAGATCGATTTTACAAAGATCTAGAATTTGGAACAGGTGGAATGCGAGGAATGATGGGCGCTGGAACCAACCGTATTAATAAGTATACCTTAGGGAAAGCTACCCAAGGGCTGAGTAATTACTTAAAAGAATCGTATCCTAACGAAGAAATAAAAGTAGCCATCGCTTACGATTGTAGGCACAACAGTGACACCTTTTCTAGACTGGTTGCTGAGGTACTTTCTGCAAATGATATTAAAGTGGTAGTATTTGAAGATTTACGTCCTACTCCAGAACTTTCGTTTGCTGTAAATGAGTTAAACTGTCATGCTGGAATTGTATTAACTGCCTCTCACAATCCGCCAGAATACAATGGCTATAAAGTGTATTGGACAGATGGTGGTCAAATAGTTCCTCCACAAGATAAAAGTATCATAGATGAGGTGAATTCCTTAGATTTTTCTGATATTAATTTTAATGCAAAACCTGCATTAATTTCTGAAATTGGTGCTGAAGTAGATGAAGCTTTTTGGAAAGCATCTATTAAAAATGGCACCTTTGATGTACAAGGAAGAGATGATTTAAAAATTGTTTTTACATCGTTGCACGGTACTTCTGTGAAATTAATTCCTGAAGTTCTAAAAAGAGCTGGATATCCTCAAGTGCACAGCATTAAAGAACAAGAAGAACCAGACGGTAATTTTCCAACGGTAAAATCGCCCAATCCAGAAGAGCCTGAAGCACTTGAAATGGCTATAAATCTTGCTGAAAAAATTGGAGCAGATATTGTTTTAGGAACAGACCCAGATAGTGATAGAATTGGAATTGCTGTTAGAGATACCAGTGGTAAAATTAAATTATTGAACGGAAATCAGGCCATGGTTGTTATGACAGATTTCTTAATTAAGCAATGGAAACAACAAGGAAGACTTAACGGGAAACAATTTGTTGGCTCTACTATCGTTTCCACTACTATGGTGAATGATATTGCCACAAGTTATGGTGTAGAAACTAAAATTGGTTTAACCGGGTTTAAATGGATTGCTAAAATGATTATAGATTTTCCTGATCAAGATTTTATTGGCGGAGGAGAAGAAAGTTTTGGGTATATGGTAGGAGATTTTGTAAGAGATAAAGATGCGGTAACGTCTGCATTATTAGCCTGTGAAATTGCCGCTGCAGCCAAAGCAGGTGGAAGTTCTTTTTATGATACCTTGCTAGAGCTTTATACAAAGCATAGTTTCTACAAAGAACGATTGGTTTCTTTTACAAAGAAAGGGATGGATGGAGCAGAACAAATTAAACAAATTATGATAGATTTACGTAAAAACCCACTCACTCACATAGACGGGTCTAAAGTAACTTTTGTAAATGATTATGAGGCTTCTACAGAAAAGAATATGAGTACTGGAGAAGAAAAAATTATGGAGCTACCGAAATCTAATGTATTAATTTATCATACAGAAGACGGTACTAAAGTGGCAGCTAGACCTAGCGGAACAGAGCCAAAAATAAAATTCTATTTTAGTGTGCAATCTTCTTTAGATACTGTTGAAAATGCCATTGAAAAAGAACAAGAATTGGATACTAAAATTGATAGAATTATAAACGAAATGGACATTTAATGAAGCATTTTAGAAAAATTTTATCTTTTGCAAGACCCTACATAAAAAGAGTTTGGACAACTACGATGTTCAATGTACTGTATGCTATTTTTAATATCTTAACGGTACTCTCTTTTTTACCTGTACTTTCAATCTTATTTAAAACAGATAGTAAAGTAGAAGTAAAACCAACCTATACAGGAGTTGCAAATGGTTTTGATTATTTAAAAGATAGTTTCTATTATGAAATCACTCAGTATATAAATGCAAATGGAGTTATGGCTACACTTGCGCTAGTATGTGTTATCTGTATTATCTTGTTTTTCTTTAAAAATCTTTTTCGCTTTTTAGGTTCTTATGAATTGGCTTTTCTTACCAATGGGATTACTAAAGACTTAAGAAACAGTATCTATAAAAAGGTTCTTATTTTACCTATTTCTTATTTCTCTGAGAAAAGAAAAGGAGACCTTCTATCTAGAATAACAGTTGACGTACAAGTTGTAGAAGTTTCTTTTTTAGACTCTGTAGGCTCTATTGTTAGAGACCCTTTAACTATTATCATCATATTAATTATGATGTTTGCTATAAGTACTAAATTGACAATTTTCGTATTTATCATGTTGCCAATTTCTGGACTTATTATTTCTTCTTTAGGTAAAAAGTTAAAGAAGAACTCGATGAACGCACAAAAAGAAAGTGGTCGGTTTTTATCTTTTGTTGAAGAAACATTAACTGGTTTACGAATTATCAAGGGATTTAATGCTGAAGAAACGATTGGAAGAAAGTTTACAGATTCAACAAATTCATATGCTCGTTTAATGACGAAAGTAATTCAGCGTCAGAAGTTAGCTTCTCCGCTAAGTGAATTTTTAGGAGCTGTAACTATTATGGTTATTCTTTGGTTTGGTGGAAGCATTGTGCTTTCTGGAGGAAGTACTTTAAATGCTGAGACTTTTATTGGATATATTGTCTTATTCTACTCCGTCTTACAACCTGCAAAAGCCTTGTCGAACTCTATTTCAAATATTCAAAAAGGAGATGCCTCTGCGCAAAGAATTTTAGAAATATTAGAAACTGAAAATACAATTGTCGATAAACCTGATGCTCTTGAGAAAAAATCTTTCGATGAGAAAATTGTTTTCAATGATATCACTTTTAAATATTTAGAAGATGCTGTTATTAAAAACTTTTCTTTAGAAATTAAAAAAGGCGAAACTGTTGCTTTGGTTGGTCAATCTGGAAGTGGAAAATCTACTATTGCAAATCTTATAACTCGCTTTTATGATGTAAATGCCGGAACAATTTCTATGGACGGTGTAGACATCAAGGATATGACTAAAAAGTCCTTACGTAATTTGATGGGAATTGTAACACAAGATTCAATCTTGTTTAACGATACCGTTGCCAATAATATTAAACTAGCAAAACAAGATGCTACAGATAACGATGTTCTAGATGCTTCAGAAATAGCAAATGCACATGAGTTTGTAAAAGATTTACCTGAGCAATATGATACTAATATTGGTGATGGAGGAGGAAAAATATCTGGTGGACAAAAGCAACGTTTGTCAATTGCTAGAGCAGTTTTAAAAAATCCTCCAATCATGATTTTAGATGAAGCTACTTCTGCATTAGATACAGAATCTGAGTTGTTGGTTCAAAAAGCATTAGAAAAAATGATGGAGAATAGAACTTCTATTGTTATTGCGCATCGTTTATCGACTATTCAAAATGCAAATCATATTGTTGTTATGGGGAAAGGTCGAATTTTAGAGCAAGGAAAACACGAAGAACTGTTAGAACAAAAAGGTGAATACTACAAGCTTGTAAACATGCAATCTTTTACATAAGTTTCTTATAAATAGCGATATACTTATCTAAAAAACCTTGTGCTGAGTAATGTTGGTTATATACAGAGAACACTTCTTCATTAGTGATTTTTTGCATTTTCTTAAAATTATCCAACCATTCTTTTTTATCAAAAGTATCTTGTACAAAAGAAGGAAAATGCTTCTGAATAATTTTTACAGATTCTCCGATATTGTAGCTTAAGAATGGAATTCCTTGAGACAAATATTCTATCAAAGCTAATGGATCACCTTCCGAAGTAGATGTTAGCAAAGCATAGTTATATTTATATAATTCAGTTTGTACGTTGATTGATCCATGCTGAAAAAAAACACGGTTAGACATTCCTATAGATTCTATCTTTTTTTGCAAAGTTTTGAAATAAGAATTATCTGTTTTAGAACAGTAAATTGTTAAATCTAAATTCAATTCTTTAGCTAGTTCAACTGCAAAAAAGTGATTCTTTACGGGTTTCATATTACCTACAAATACCAATCCTTTTTTTTCGATATTTTCTGGAAGATCTACTTTATATTTTAAAACAAAATTATGAACTAAAAATACAATTTTTGAATCTAGACCTACTCTATGTAAAGCCCAATCTGTTAGCAATTTAGAACAACCAATGTATAAATCAGGCTTGTAAAAAGATCGATAAAATGTTGGGATTCTTTTGTTAACAGCTATCTCACCATAATGATCATGCAAGATTAACTTCTTTTTTACTCCGTAAGCCAGTAATGTTTTTTTCACATACTTATAATTCTGCCTCATGTGAACATGAACTATATCAGCTTCTTTTACTTCTTTAATTAGCGTTTTATATGCTTTAAACTTACGTTTCTTTCTTCCAAGAATTACAACTTCAATACCTTCATCAATAAGTTCAAATAAAGGTCCAGAATTATCAAATACTACAATTTTCACATCGTACTTATAACGATGTAAGAGATTGGCCATGTTTACACAGACTCTTTCTGCTCCACCCAAACCTAATTGATCTATAACTTGTAGTATTTTCATATTACCTTTTTACTTTCAACTCCAGCTCTTCACCTTTTCTAATCATAAAATCATAAGAAGCTTGATGATTGTTAGGAATTTCACCTTCTAAAATAGCTTCTTTAATAGCTTCTTTTAACTGACCAATTTCACGGCAAGGCTTTAGATTAAAAGTTTTCATAATTTCCTCTCCGCTAATAGGTGGTTGAAAATTTCGCACATGATCTCGTTCTTCTACTTCTTTTATTTTTTCGCGTACATCTTCAAAATTCTTGTGATAGCGTTCAAATTTTTTAGGATTCTTTGTAGTAATATCTGCCTCACATAAGGTCATTAAAGCATCAATATCATCACCAGCATCAAAAACCAACCTTCTTACAGCAGCATCTGTAACATCGGTTGCTAAAACAATAGGCCTAGAACTTAACATCACCAACTTCTGCACAAATTTCATCTTAGTGTTTAAGGGCAATTTTAAGCGTTTGAATAATTTATAGACCATTTTAGATCCCACAAATTCATGTGCATGAAAAGTCCAACCTATTTTCTTGTGAAATCGTTTTGTAGGTGCCTTGCCTATATCATGCAATAAAGCTGCCCATCTTAACCAAGTATCTTCGGTAGTTCTTGAAATATTATCAAGAACTTCTAAGGTGTGATAGAAATTATCTTTGTGTTTTTGACCTTCTACCTCTTCAACACCTTTTAAAGCAATTAATTCTGGCAGAATCATTTCCAATAAATTGGTTTTCTCTAATAATAAAAACCCAATTGAAGGTTTCTTAGCATCAATTATTTTATTTAATTCTACAATAATTCGCTCTTTCGTAATAATGGCTAAACGAGGTGCATTTTTAGCAATTGCTTTTAAGGAATGTTCTTCAATTTCAAAATTTAATTGAGTTGCAAATCTAATGGCTCGCATCATTCGTAATGGATCATCAGAATAGGTGATATCTGGATTTAAAGGCGTTTTAATGATTTTATTTGCTAAATCCTTAATTCCATTAAAGGGATCTAATAATGTACCGTAATCGTCATTATTTAAGCTTATTGCCAATGCATTGATTGTAAAATCTCTTCTGTTTTGATCGTCTTCCAGGGTTCCTTCTGTAACTTCTGGGTTTCTACTGTCTTCTGCATAAGATTCTTTTCTAGCACCAACAAACTCTAGCTCTATATCTTTGTAGCGCAGCATTGCTGTTCCGTAAGTTTTAAAGACCTGAACTTTGGGTTTATTTGGCAACAAAGAAGCTACTTTTTTTGCCAGAGCAATACCATTTCCAATAGTCACAACATCTATGTCTTTAGCAGTGCCTCTTTGTAAAATAAAATCACGCACAAACCCACCAATAACATAACTTTTCACCTCTAAAATTTCGGATGCTTTTGCTATGATTGAAAAAATATCTTCTGATATGGCTTCTTTGTAATTTTGGTTTTGCATAAATTAATCTCTTATTACTTCTATGTCTTCTCCAATTAGTTTTAAAATTGTTGAAGATTTGTCTGTAATTTTATCTCGCTCCAAATTTACTATATAATCTACGCCCTCCAAAATTGGTTGACTTATTTCTGAAAATGATTTTGGAGTAGCTTCTCCACTTATATTCGCAGAAGTTGAAACAATTGGTTTTCCAAATAAATTTATTAAATCCAAACAATAATCATGTGTTGGAATTCTAATGGCTATAGTGTTATCTGATGAAATGGTATTAGAGGCCAATCTTGTTGGGTTATTATAAATAATTGTGGTTGGTTTCTCAGAAGCTGTAATTATATGAATTGCTTTTTCTGGAATTGTCTCAATATAAGAATTCAACATTTCTAAAGAACTAACTAAAATTACCAAGCTTTTACTTTCTACCCTATTTTTTAGCTCAAAAATTTTAGCAACTGCTTCATCACAAGTAGCATCGCAACCAAGACCCCATACGGTGTCTGTTGGATACAAAAGAATTTGCTTGTTTTGTAAGACTTTTAATGCATCAAGTAGTGCTGTATTAAACATCAGTTTTTTCCAAATAGTTTAGTTATTTTATATCTACGAAACCATGAAATTACTCTTTTTTCTGGTACGCCGTTTTTTTCGATATATGCTTCTACTGCATTAACCATACGTATTGCAGATTTACCATCTGTGTATGGATGGTATTCTTTTAAAATATTTGCGCGTTTTTCTTTAAAAGGATCTTCTGTTAAATTTACAGCTACTTTATGAACCAAACCACTATAGGATAATGAATTATCCCAATTAGCAACAGTAGCATTATTTTTAAAAGTAAGTACTGGCTTGTCTAATAGTAAAAATTCATAGACAACAGAAGAAGTATCACTAATCATAAGATCCGCTATCAATAAATATTTGATAATATTTCGTTCTTCCACAAAAAGTACATTCTCAAATTTATCTGCAAGTTTTTTATATAAATCAATTAAATTTTGCGCCATTAAATCATGAAATTTAATCACAATAAAATATTCTTTATGAGCTGCCAGTTCTTCTATCTGTGCCAATAAATAAGGAGCACTTGATAATGATGGTGAAAATGTAGGTGCAAAAAGAATAATTTTTTCTGTGTTAGAACTAAGTAATAAGTCTTGTTTGTCTTCATCATATTTATGAAGTTCTTTTCCATAGATATCTAGTTTTGGCCAACCTGTTTCTACAACACTAAAGTTTTTATGCTTTTGGGCAGCTTCAGAGAACCATTTTGTAAAATAAGGTCCTTGAGTTAAATACAAATCAAAATAACTACGGATTCTAAAGTGAGATTTTTTTTCTCCTGCCAACCCATGAAATACCTGAGTTTTAACACCCCTTAGGTAATATGGCACTTCATTCCCTGGAACAAAAATAGCATCACTTTGAAAGTTAATAATCTCTTTAATACTAGAAGTGACATTTTCATCTTTGAAAGGAAATTTTTCTATTATTGATGCTCTAACAAACCAAATATATTCATCATTTTTTTCTTTTAAAACCTCCATAATAGGTTGAAGAATTCCAAAAGAATAAGGGTTCATACAAAATAGAACTGTCTTCATAAACGATGATATAATGTTATAAAAAAATTATCAGTTAAGAACTAATTTCAAGAGTTAGTATTATAATTTTAACCGTTGGTATTACTATTATTTTTTTTATTATTTAAATACCAAAGATTCATATACCTATCTAGAACTCTGTAGGCTCTAATTTTTGATATTAAAAACCCTGCATGTCCATCTAAAAAACCAAGTTTTAAAATAAAATGAATTATAAAGGTTACTAATGGCTTTACAAATAAATGAAATAAGGTTACTTTCTGACCTCTTTCATGCAATTGTTCTGCTTGAATTTGAGCATACAATTTTTGTTTTGACATATAATGGTCAAAATCTCTGTATGAAAAATGATCAACTCTGTGTTTAAAAAAACCAAGTAGACCGTCTGCTTTTATAGTTTCATGAACTTTAACTCCATTATATCTGCAATTGCTTTTACGAAATAAACGAATCACTTTATCTCTTTGGCAACCGGTATATTTAATTTGTTTGTCTCCCAAATAAAAATTTCTTTTTACATAAAATCCAACAAATGTTGTTTGAACTAAATCAATACTTAAAATTTCTTTTTTTAGACTTGGAGTCACCCTTTCATCTGCGTCTAAAATATAAATCCAATCGTTTTTAGCGAGGTCTATAGCAAAGTTTTTTTGTGAGGAAAAATCGTCAAAAACACGTTGTACAATTTTAACATCATGTTGTTTGGCAAGTTCTATAGTTGCATCGGTACTGAAGGAATCAATCACAATTATTTCATCTGCAAAATCAACTGATTTTATAGAAGCTTCAATATGAATTTCTTCATTTAGGGTTGGTATGATGGCAGTAATTTTCATTTTTCCTTATACAGCTACATTGTATTCACGTAGCGCCTCATTTAGAGAGGTTTTTTTGTTGGTGCTTTCTTTTCTTTTCCCAATAATAAGTGCACATGGCACTTGGTAGTCTCCTGCTGGAAATTTTTTAGTGTAACTTCCAGGAATAACAACACTTCTTTCTGGGACTTCACCTTTCATTTCTATAGGTTCACTTCCAGTAACATCAATAATTTTTGTACTCATTGTTAAGACAACATTGGCTCCTAAAACAGCTTCTTTACCTACCTTTACCCCTTCAACTACAATAGATCTAGAACCAATAAAGGCTCCATCTTCAATAATTACTGGAGAAGCTTGCAAGGGTTCTAAAACACCACCAATTCCAACACCTCCAGATAAATGAACATTTTTTCCTATTTGTGCACAACTTCCAACCGTAGCCCAAGTATCTACCATCGTTCCTTCATCTACATAAGCACCTATATTTACATAACTTGGCATTAAAATAGTTCCAGATGCTATATAAGAACCGTGTCTAGCAACTGCATTTGGCACCACTCTTATTCCTCTGGCTTCAAAGTTTCTTTTTAATGGAATTTTATCGTGATATTCAAAAATACCTGCTTCTAAAGTTTCCATTTTTTGAATTGGAAAATACAGTACTACGGCCTTTTTAACCCATTCATTTACTAGCCAATCAGTACCTTTGGGTTCTGCAACACGCAAGACTCCAGTATCTAGTAAATCTATGACTTTTCTAATGGCACTAACTGTTGTTTGTTCTTTTAAAAGCGCTCTGTCTTCCCAGGCATTTTCTATAATTACTTGTAAAGAATTCATACATTTATTGTTTCAAATATGTTTAAATTTATTGGGGTAACTCCAGCAACAAAGATAGCATACTAATCACTTTTTAACGCGAAGATACATTTTTTAAACAGAAAATTTTATCCTGTTTAAAATCCTTATTTTTGCAGTAAACAAAGAATAATGGCAAGAATTTTAGCAATAGATTTTGGAGAAAAAAGAACAGGAATTGCTGTTACAGATCAGCTACAAATTATTGCATCTGGTTTAACAACTGTTGCAACAAAAGATTTAATTGTTTTTCTAAAGGAGTATACATCAAAAGAACCTGTTGAATTGTTTATTATTGGAAAACCAACACAAATGAACAACACCGATAGTGAAAGTGAAAAACATATTGTTGTTTTTTTAAAACTCCTTAAAAAATCAATCCCCACAATTCCTGTTATACGAATTGATGAACGATTTACATCTAAAATGGCATTTCAAACCATGATAGATAGTGGCTTAAAAAAGAAACAACGAAGAAATAAAGGATTGGTAGATGAAATTAGTGCAACCATTATTCTTCAATCTTATTTATACAGCAAACACTAATCAAATCTGAATTTAAAACTTTCCACTTTTAACTTTTCTCTTTCTACAACTAACTTCGTACTTTTGCAAAAATTATTAGAATTTTAAGCCTTTATGATTTTACCTATTGTAGCTTACGGAGATCCTGTTTTAAGAAAAGTTGCCCAAGAAGTTGGACCAGATTACCCAAATCTAAAAGAATTGATTTCAAATATGAAACAGACGATGTACAATGCCAGTGGTGTTGGTATAGCGGCGCCTCAAATAGGCAAATCTGTTCGTATTTTTATTATTGACGCCACTCCTTTTGCAGAAGATGAAGACATTAGTGAACTAGAAAGAGATCAATTAAAAGATTTTAAACAGGTGTTTATTAACCCAACTATTGTTAATGAAGAAGGAGATAAATGGGCTTTTGCTGAAGGTTGTCTTAGTATTCCAGACATCAGAGAAGATGTTTTAAGACAAGAAACAGTAAGCTTTGAGTATGTAGATGAAAGTTTTAAAAAACATTCAAAAACATTAACCGGAATTGCTGCTCGTGTCTTTCAGCATGAATATGATCATTTAGAAGGAATTTTATTTACTGATAAACTCTCTTCATTAAAGAAAAGAATCTTAAAAAAGAAATTAGAAAAAATATCATTAGGAAAGATTACCTCTAGTTATAGAATGCGCTTTCCAAATATAAAAATTTAAATATGGAGTTTAGTAAAATTATTTCAGTTGCAGGAAAACCAGGATTATTTCATGCAATATCTCAAACAAAATCTGGATTTATTGTAGAATCTTTAATGGACAAAAAAAGATTTCCAATACCCTCTACTAACAATGTTAGTTTGTTAGAAAACATTGCCATATACACTTATGAAGAAGAAGTTCCCTTATTGACTGTTTTTAAATCTATGTATGAAAAAACAGCAGGTAAAGAAGCTATTAGCCATAAAGAAAGTAGTCAAAAATTAACGGCATACTTTTCTGAAATACTACCTGGCTATGATGAAGAACGCGTGTATACATCAAATATTAAAAAAGTGATACAGTGGTATAACTTACTAGTAACTTCTGGAGTAGATTTCTCTACTATAGAAGCTTCAAAAGAAAATACAGAAGAAGTGTAAATGAATTCTAGAAAACAGCAATTAGAAGCTTTCAATCGTTTGTTAGATATTATGGATGAACTTCGGGAGAAGTGTCCTTGGGATAAAAAACAAACCTTAGAGTCTCTAAGACATCTAACAATTGAAGAGACCTATGAGCTTGCTGATGCTATTTTAGAGAATGATCTTCATGAAATAAAAAATGAGCTTGGTGATGTCTTATTACATCTTGTTTTTTACGCTAAAATTGGTTCCGAAAAAAAAGCCTTTGATATTGGAGATGTTGCCAATGCAATTTCTGAAAAATTAATTGCACGTCATCCTCATATTTATGGAGATACTGTGGTTGAAAACGAAGAAGATGTAAAACAAAACTGGGAAAAACTAAAACTTAAAGAAGGTAAAAATTCTGTATTAGAAGGTGTGCCTAAGAGTCTTCCTGCTCTTGTAAAAGCATCAAGAATTCAAGACAAAGTTTCTGGTGTTGGTTTTGATTGGGAAGAGCCGCACCAAGTTTGGGATAAGGTTCAAGAAGAATTGTCTGAACTTAATGAAGAAATTAAAAAAGGGACAAAAGACACTATAGAATCTGAATTTGGTGATGTATTATTCTCAATGATAAATTATGCGCGGTTTATAAATGTAAACCCAGAGAATGCCTTAGAGAAAACAAATAAGAAGTTTATAAACCGTTTTCAATATTTGGAGAAAGCTGCCAAAAAAGAAGGGAAAGAATTAACAGAGATGTCATTATCTGAAATGGATGTATATTGGGAATTATCTAAGAAAATGTTTAAATAGCCGATAGCTAGAAAAACTTTCAATGTATTAAATGAGAAAAAACCACTAAATGAATGTATTAATAACAATTAATTGTAAAGGTCCGTTTAGTGTATATCAAGCTCAGATTGAAATGATTTTTTTACTAAAAAACAAAGGTGTCAGTATCAAAGTAATTGGTTTTTACAGTGATCAAATCAAACAATTTTTTGACAATAAAGGAATTGACAATGCCCTTGTATACCCAAAATCTAGAATAGATAATAGTTATATTAAAGAGGTTAAAAATACAATTAGAGAATGTAAAATTGATATTTTACATGTTTTAGACGGGAAATCTCTAAGAAATTGTGTGGTAGCAGTAAAGAAAGAACAAGTAAGATTAATCACCTATTTTGGATCTGCAAGCCTATATTGGCATGACTTAAGCTCTTATTTAACCTATTTAAACCCAAGAGTTGAAAAAATAATTTGTAATAGCTCTTATGTTTATCAGCATGTGAAAAAACAGCTTTTTAAAAAAAATAAACATAAAGTTATAAAAATTTACAAAGGCTACAACCCAGATTGGTTTAAAAATATTATCCCTTTTGATTACACTTCTATTGGTATTCCTAAAAACAGTATTGTGGTAGCTTTTGCTGGTACAAATACAAAAAATAAAAGAATTTCAGACTTTATAAAATCATCTCAATATTTGTCTACAGAAAAAGAAGTTCATTATATTATTTTTGGAAAAGACACTATAGACACTGGTTTAGAAAAGTACAAAAAAGAAAGCCCTATAAAAAATAACATTCATTTACTTGGTTTAAGACCTGATGCTGTTTCATTAATTAAAGGAAGCAATCTTTATGTTCAAACATCGTTAAGTGAAGGTTTTGGTAGAGCTATTAGTGAAGCCATGTCTGTAGGAAAACCAATTATAATGACAGATGCAGGTGGTTGTACAGAACTAATAGATGAAAGCTGTGGTATTATTACTCCTACTAAAAATCCAGAAGCTGTTGGAAAAGCAATTTCTAGCCTTGTAAATAATGACAAATTAAGACTTCAAATGGGAATTAATGCTCAAAAACGTATTGAAAAAGTATATCATATACACGATACTGTTGAGGATACAATGGAGCTTTACAAACAGTTGTTAGAACAATAAAAGTTTAAATACACTTCTAAAAAAAAGCCACTCAATGAGTGGCTTTTTTTGTTATGCTAATTTCTTAGCGTTCTTTACCTTTTGTTTTGTTAAAGCAACGTCTATTACTTCATGCATGTCTGTTACATAATGAAATTTTAATCCTTTTAAATAACTTTTTTTAATATCTAAAATGTCTTTTTCATTGTCTTTACACAGCATAATTTCTTTGATATTGGCTCTCTTAGCAGCAAGAATTTTTTCTTTAATTCCGCCAACAGGCAATACTTTTCCGCGCAGTGTAATTTCACCTGTCATGGCTAATTTATTTTTCACTTTACGTTGAGTAAACACAGAAACCAAGGAAGTCAACATAGTAACTCCTGCACTTGGGCCATCTTTTGGTGTAGCTCCTTCTGGTACGTGAATATGAACATTATACTTCTCAATTATTTCTGGATCAATTCCAAAATTATCTGCATTCGCCTTAATATATTCCATAGCAATTGTTGCAGATTCTTTCATTACTTTTCCTAAATTTCCTGTAATGGTTAAAATGCCTTTTCCTTTAGATAAGATAGATTCTATAAATAAGATATCTCCTCCAACACTAGTCCAAGCCAAACCTGTGACTACTCCTGCTACTTCATTATTCTCATATTTATCTCGTTCTAACCTAGGAGCACCTAAAATAGTTTCTATATCTTCGTTGGTAATGGTAGTGTTGTACTCTTCTTCTAACGCTATAGATTTGGCCGCAAAACGAACCACTTTGGCTATTTGTTTTTCTAAACCACGCACTCCAGATTCTCGAGTATAGCCTTCAACAATTTTTTCGAGCTGAGCTTTTCCAACTTTAATTTCTTTTGCTGTTAAGCCGTGTTCCTTTACTTGTTTGGGTAATAAATGTCTTTTAGCGATTTCTATTTTTTCTTCAATAGTATAACCAGTAACATTAATAATTTCCATTCTATCTCTAAGCGCCCATGGAATTTCACCTAAATTATTAGCTGTAGCTATAAATAAGACTTTTGATAAATCATAACCTACTTCTAGATAATTATCATAAAATGCAGTGTTTTGCTCTGGATCTAAGACTTCTAACATAGCAGAAGATGGATCTCCTTGATGACTTTGCCCTAATTTATCTATTTCATCCAATACAAAAACTGGGTTTGAAGTCCCTGCTTTTTTTAAGTTCTGAATTAAACGACCTGGCATAGCTCCAATATATGTTTTTCTATGCCCTCTAATTTCAGCTTCGTCTCGTAAACCACCTAAAGACATTCTAATATACTTACGCCCCAAAGATTCTGCAACAGACTTTCCTAAAGATGTTTTTCCAACACCTGGAGGTCCGTATAAACAAATAATTGGAGATTTCATATCACCTCTTAACTTTAAGACTGCTAAATGTTCTATAATACGTTCTTTAACTTTTTCTAACCCGAAGTGATCTCTATCTAAAATTTTAACTGCTTGCTTCAAATTAAATTTATCATTAGAAAATATTCCCCAAGGCAATTCTAACATCAACTCCAAATAATTTCGTTGCACCCCATATTCTGCCATCTGTGGATTCATTCTTCTGAGTCTGGCCAATTCTTTATCAAAAGTTTCACCAACTTCTTTTGTCCATTTTTTAGACCTAGCTTGTATGCGCATTTCATCTAACTCGGCATCATTATTAACTCCACCCAATTCTTCTTGAATGGTTTTTAATTGCTGATTTAAATAATATTCACGTTGTTGTTGGTCTAAATCTGAACGAGTTTTAGATTGAATATCATTTCGTAATTGTAATTTCTGCAGCTCTTTATTAAGATTTTTAAGGGTTAATAAAGCACGCTCTTTTAGATTGTCTTTTTCTAAAACAACTTGCTTTTGCATCACACTCAAATCCATATTAGAGGAGATAAAATTCACCAAAAAAGAATCACTTTGAATATTTTTGATTGCAAAAGAAGCTTCAGTTGGTAACATTGGGTTTTCTTTAATAACCTCTAAAGCTTGCTCTTTTACAGAATCTATAATTGCACTAAATTCTTTTGGGTCATCTACCTCTTTATCTTCAATAGCCTCTTGTACCTTCGCTTTTAAATACGGTTGCTCCTGAATAAGTTCGTTTATTTTAAAACGCTTTTTTCCTTGAATAATTACTGTTGTATTTCCATCAGGCATTTTCAACACCCGTAAAATTTGTGCTACTACTCCTGTTTTATAGATATCTTCAGAGGTTGGGTCTTCTACATCTTCATCTCTTTGGGCAACAACTCCAATAACTTTATCTCCTTTATTAGCGTCGTTTATTAATTGAATAGACTTATCTCTACCCGCTGTAATAGGAATTACAACACCTGGAAATAATACGGTATTTCTTAGTGGTAAAATAGACAAGATTTCAGGAATATCTTCTTTATTAATAATCTCCTCATCTTCTGGAGTCATTAATGGAATTAATTCTGAATCTTCATTTAATATATTGGAAAGAGACAAACTGTCTAATGTTAGTATTTTTGATTTACTCATAGGTCTTTTATCTGTCATTATGACATTGAATTCTTTATAAAGAACCCAATAAAATTTTGATATTTATTTTTAAATAACTAAAAAACAAGTGCATACACATACAATACATCATTGTTTCATTAATTAAAATCAATTGTTATGCCAGTAATGTTTTTGTTGTACCTTATATTAACACATAGTTAAAAAACTATAAAATGGTTGAGTTTTACAGTATTAGAGAATATTAAGATTTTAAAGAGTATAATTAAGGAGTTCAATATTAAAAATTACTTCGCTCTGTTTTTAGCTGTTTCATCAAAGACATGTTGTAATATCTTTTCATCTATTTCAGACCACTCTAACTCTCTACGTTTCATAACAACTTTGGCAACTTCAATTACTTTATTTAATTGATAGGTTGTAAAACCAGCAGCACCTCCCCAACTAAAAGAAGGAATAAAATTTCTTGGAAAACCACTGCCAAATATATTGGCACTAACTCCAATAACTGTTCCTGTATTAAACATGGTATTTATTCCACATTTAGAATGATCTCCCATCATTAAACCACAAAACTGCAGTCCGGTATTGGTAAATCTTTCTGCGTGGTAGTCCCAGAGTTTTACTTCTGCATAATTATTTTTTAAATTAGAGGTATTGGTATCTGCCCCAACATTACACCATTCACCTAGAACTGAATTTCCTAGAAACCCTTCATGTCCTTTGTTAGAAAAACCAAATAATACAGAATTATTTACTTCACCTCCTACTTTGCAGTAGGGTCCAAGGGTGGTAGCTCCATATACTTTAGCTCCCATTTTCAAAACAGAATGTTCACACATTGCAAAAGGCCCTCTTACCAAACATCCTTCCATAATTTCTGAATCCTTCCCAATATATATTGGGCCTGTTGAAGCATTGAGAGAAGAAAATGAAATTGTAGCTCCTTCTTCTATAAAAATATTTTCTTTGTTTATTGCATGAACTCCTTCAGGAATTGGTGCAGAAGTTCTTCCTTGGGTGATTAGATCATAATCAGCTTTAATTGCCTTGTCATTTAATGAAAAAATATCCCAGGTGTTTTTAAGTTGTAAAACATCTCCTGAACACTCTATTTGTTTGTACAAAGTAAAGTCTACATCCTCTTGAGTATCTGAAGCAAAAAAAGCAATTACTTGTTCATCTTTAAAAATTGCTTGATTATTTGATAAATTACTTACTTGTTTTACCAAATTTTTAGTAGGTAAAAAAGAAGCATTAATTAATATATTTTTATCTAACTCTACCATTGGATATTTGTTTTCCAAATATTCTTCTGTAATAGATGTTGTCGTAAAACCTAAAAATTTTTCCCATTTTTCACGAATGGTTAAAACTCCAATACGAATGTCTGCCACAGGTCTAGTATAGGTAAAAGGTAATAGTGAGTTTCTAACATCACTATCAAAAAGTATATAGTTCATATTTTTAGCTTAAGGGACTATTTTCTACAAAACTAACTTTAAAAAAGGGATAAAAAAAACCGATTGTTTTCACAACCAGTTTTTATTTAAAAAAAGAACTATTATTTTTTTATAAATCTTTGTACTCCAATTTTACTATTGGTAGCTACTCTAATGATATAAATTCCTTTAGAAATTTTTTGAACATCTAAAGTTGAATCATTTGATGAAATAGTTTTGGATGACACTAATCTTCCAGTGAAATCAAAAACACCAACTTCTGCTTTTTCAACACCTGTTGGTAATTGAATATTCAATACATCTAATCCAGGGTTTGGGTATATTTCAAAATTTAATAAACTGTTTTTACTGATTCCTAAAGTGGTAACACTTAGTGCTGTACCACCTCTATTTTCCGGACCATGCCAAGCATATGTTGAGGTACCCCCCATTGCATAAATTATAGATAATGAACCAGCTGAAGCACTAAAAACATAATCTTGTGAATCTTGGGTATCATTATTTCTGGTAGCTACAATGGTTCTTTCATTATCAGATACAGTATTTGAAATTAAAGTCCAGTCTCCACTTTCATTTGAGGAATCATCTGCAGGTGGTATTGGTCTCTCTAAAGAAGTCGACGGGCCTGGTTCTGAAAAAGCATCTCGGATTGTATTTCCATCTGTCATAAAAATATCAGTACCATTCATTTCTTGATTTCCAAAACCAATGGCAAGCCAAACATCAGAGGGGCCGGCTAATGTTAATGTGGTTATAAATGTTTCTCCGTCTATTGTAATATTAGCAGTTAATCCTGTAAGTAATGTTTGTGTTCCAGTAGTAAAACTTTGTGAAAACAAAGAAAATGAAGTAGTCAAAAAAATGATAAGTACTATTTTTCTAGTGAAGGCCATCATTAAAAATTTAAAATATTTAGTATTAAATATATTTTTTTTAAAATAATGAAATCAATTTTTTCGACCAAAAACAAAATGTAAGACACATAAAACAATTTCAATACTAATTTTTTGGATAATACTATTATCATTAACTGTTAGAGGGATAAAAAAAACCGATTGTTTTCACAATCGGTTTCTATTTAGAATAAAACTATTATTTTTTTATAAATCTTTGTACTCCAATTTTAGTATTGGTAGCTACTCTAATGATATAAATTCCTTTAGAAATTTTTTGAACATCTAAAGTTGAATCATTTGATGAAATAGTTTTGGATGACACTAATCTTCCTGTATAATCATAAACACCAACCTCTGCTTTATCAGTACCCGATGGTAACTGAATGTTTAATACATCTGATACAGGGTTTGGATACATCTCAAAACTTAATAATTTGTTTTCAGAAATTCCTAGAGTTACATTTAGTGTTGTAAATCCTCTGTTACCTCCATGGTAGGCATAAGATGTTGAACTACCTTTAGCATAGATTACCGATAGTGAACCTGCAGAGGCATTAAATATATAATCATTTGAATCTCCAGTATTGTTAGCTCTTGTAGCCACTATGGTTCTGGTACTTCCTGAAATATTGTTAGAAACTAAAACCCAATCTTGGCTTGCCTCTGCTTGGGGTGTTACAGTAGAGGTAGAATAAGCATCTCGTAAACTGGAACTCCCATCTGTCATTAATATATCTGTACCGTTCATATTTGAATTCCCAAAACCAATGGCAAACCATGCATTTGAGGGTCCAGTTAATGTTAATGTAGTAATCTCTGTATCTGCATCAATATTAATATTTGCAGTTAAACCAGAAAGTAATGTTTGTGTACCTGTAGAGAAACTTTGTGCAAACAAAGAAATTGAAGTTGTTAAAAAAAGAATAAGTAATGTTTTTTTCATATGTCAGTTATTTTAAGAGTTGAATGATTTTGTTATTGTTTGTAATTTTCGCATAGTCTAGAGCTGTATTTCCTCGATTATCTTTTATGTTTGGATCAGCTTTATACTTCATTAACAGCTCAATAATTTCTTGTTGATTAAAAATTACAGCAAAATGTAATGCTGTAGAATTATTTTGATCTGTTAAATTAGGATTGGCATTATTTTCTAAAAGTAATTTCACCAAATAATTATTTTTTTTTACTGTAGCAGCCATTAAAGGTGTGCCATAGCCACTTGTTGAATTGATATCCTTTACGTTTTGAATCAAATAAGAGGCTACTTCATTATTACTGTAATAACAAGCTAATGTTAGAGCAGAATAGCCTTCTTTACTAGTTTTGTTTATAATATCTGCATCATTATTCACTAATTCCTTAATTTCAAATAAGGATCCATTTCTGGCAACATCATAAACTGAAGACTTTTGTGCCTTTAGATTTGAAAAAGATAATATAGTAACAAGAATTAAAAAACAGATTTTTTTTGACATCAAATTATAGAGTTTAAATATTGACTGCTTCAAATGTAAATTTAATCTTTTATTTTTAAATAAGAGATAGCTTTTTTATCTAGAGCCCATAAATAATGTTAAAAATAAGTGTGATGTTGTTTTCACATTGTATTTTCATGTAGTTAATATAAACATAACTAATTCAAGTTTTGGCCATTGATACCAAAAGTTAAAATTCATCTAAGAAACTTATGACTTTAGGTTTTATTTAACATTATGACCATAGACATAGCATTACTTTTGTGTGAAATTTAACAAAATATTACATGAGAAAGCTAATTCTTGCCATACTTGGAGTACTATTTATAACTGGTGCTATTTATGGGGCAAAAATGATCATTAATAGTAAAAGTAAAACCAGAAAAGCACCTTCTAAAGTTATAAAAACTGTTTTTGTAGATACCGTAAAGAATACATCAATTCCAATTATAATTCCTGCCAATGGAAATCTAGTTGCAAAGAGAAGAGTTGAAATATATTCTGAAGTACAAGGTATATTTAAACCTGGCTCAAAATTATTTAAGCCTGGAGAAAAATATCAAAAAAATGAAGCTTTTATATCCATTAATGATACAGAGTACTATGCTAATGTTCAGTTAGCAAAGAGCAATTTATATAATTCTATAGCTGCTGTTTTGGCAGATCTTCGTTTAGATTTCCCAGAAGTATTTTTAAAATGGGAAGCCTATTTAAAAAGTTATGACCTTAATAAACCTACTCCAAAACTTCCGAAAATGGTTTCTGAAAAAGAAAACTATTTCATTACAGGAAGAAGTATTGTTTCTAACTATTATACTGTTAAAAATTTAGAGCAGAGGTTATCTAAATACACCATAAGTGCTCCTTTTAAAGGAATACTTACAGAAGCATTGGTTACAGAAGGAACTTTAATACGCAGTAATCAAAAATTAGGTGAATTTATAGATCCTTCAGTATACGAGATGGAAGTATCACTTAGTAAAACCTTTGCAAGTCTTTTAGACGTTGGCGAGACTGTTGAGCTAAATAATTTAGAACACACAAAAAAATACTCAGGAATTGTATCTAGAGTTAATGGAAGTATTAATTCTGCTACACAAACTATTGCTGTGTATATAGAAATAAAAAATAGCAGCCTCAAAGAAGGAATGTATTTGGAAGCTAATTTAAATGCAAAAAAAGAAAAAAACGCTATAGAAATTAACAGAGGTTTGTTGTTAGATGAGAATAAAATTTTTATTATTAGAGATAGTGTATTGGATATGATTGATGTAAAACCGGTTTATTTTTCAGACACAAAGGTTGTTTTAAAAGATATTCCTGATGGAACCATCATACTTTCTAGTCCTTTTCCTGGAGCTTATGTTGGAATGATAGTAAAGCCTTTACAGGTGCAAAAAGAGAACACACCATTAAAATCTAACAAAACAAAATAAGACATGAGAAAGCTTATTGCTTATTTTATAAAACATAGTGTTGCTGTTAATGTTCTTGTAATAGCTTTTTTAATCTTTGGTGGTGTTGGCGCTTATAAGTTAAATTCTTCTTACTTTCCTTTAGTAGATTCTAAAAATATTAGTATTAATGTTACGTATCCTGGGGCATCTCCTCAAGAAGTTGAAGAAGGAATTATTCTTAAAATCGAAGACAATCTAAAAGGTTTAAATGGGGTAGATAGAGTTACCTCTACTTCACGTGAGAATAGTGGTAATATTAATGTAGAAATAGAAAAAGGTAAAAATATAGACTTCATGCTTTTGGAAGTCAAAAATGCTGTAGATAGAGTACCTACTTTTCCTGTAGGGATGGAACCTTTAATTGTTTCAAAACTGGAAGCATTGAGACCTACCATTACTTTTTCTATTAGCGGAGAAAATATTCCATTAGCTACATTAAAACAAATAGGCAGGCAAGTAGAGAATGACCTTCGTGGAATTGATGGTATTTCTCAAATCCAAATCACTGGATATCCAGAAGAAGAAATAGAAATAGCCATTAATGAAACAACCCTATTGGCCTATAATTTATCTTTTGCTGAAGTATCTCAAGCAGTAAATGAATCTAGCTTAATCACTACAGGTGGAACCATCAAAACAAGTACTGAAGAGTATTTAATTAGGGCAAATTCACGTTCTTACTATGCTGATGAATTATCTAATTTAATTGTAAAATCAGATGCTTCTGGACGTATTATTAGATTAAAAGATATTGCTGAAGTTCAAGATAAATTTTCAGAAACACCCAATGCCAACTACTTTAACGGAAATCTATCTATTAATATTACCATTACAAGTACTAATACTGAAGATCTAATTACCTCCGCAGATAAGGCAAAGGAATACATTAATGATTTCAATCAAAAATATGACAATGTTGAAATAAATATCATACGTGATTTATCAATCACCTTAGTAGAGAGAACAAACTTACTCACAGAAAATGCCATCATAGGGATGATTTTAGTGCTTATGTTTTTGTCTTTATTTCTGAATACACGTTTGGCTTTTTGGGTTGCTTTTGGTTTACCAATAGCATTTTTAGGAATGTTTATGCTTGCAGGCTATTTTAACGTAACTATTAATGTGCTTTCATTGTTTGGAATGATCATTGTTATTGGAATTCTGGTAGATGATGGTATTGTAATTGCAGAAAATATTTACCAGCATTATGAGAAAGGAAAAACTCCTGAACAAGCTGCCATTGATGGTGTTATGGAAGTACTTCCAGCAATTGTTTCAGCTATTTTAACAACTATTCTAGCATTTGCAATCTTTCTTTTCTTAGATGGGGGTATTGGAGATTTCTTTGGCGAAGTATCTGTGGTTGTAATCTTAACCTTAGTAGTTTCACTAGTAGAAGCCTTAATTATTCTTCCAGCTCACCTAGCACATTCTAAAGCACTTAGAAAACAAAATAATACTCCAAAATCTGGATTAGCTGGTGCTTTTCAAAAGATCTTCTCAAAATTACGTTATATAAATAAATTGGGAGATGCAATCATGAGATGGCTTCGAGATACATTATACAGTCCATCATTACGTTTTGCATTACAACATAAGTTTTTCACCTTTTCTATATTTGTTGTTTTCTTAATCTTAACCTATGGTAGTTTTGGAGGAGGAATTATTAGGGGCGCATTTTTTCCACAAATAGCAAGTGATCAAGTTAGAATTTCTTTAAATATGCCAAATGGCACCAATGAGAAAGTAACAGACAGTATTATTTCATTGATTGAACAAAGAGCTATTGAAGTTACAGACCAAATATCTGAAGAGTATTTTGGTAGTGATGGAGAAAAACAGTTAGTAAAAAACATCATCAAAAACGTAGGTCCAGGGTCTTCATCAGCTTCATTATCTATTAACTTATTGGAAGGAGAAGAAAGACCAAATGAAATTACTTCTAGACTGGTAACCAATCGAATACAAGAACGTGTTGGACTTATTTTTGGTGTTGAAAGTTTAGTGTTTGGGAGTGGAGGTAATTTTGGAGGTAGCCCTGTCTCTATTTCATTCTTAGGAAATAACATTACCGAATTAAAGGCAGTTAAAACAGCATTAAAGGAGCGTCTTGAAAACAATGTTTTATTGAAAGATGTTACAGATAATGACCCAGCAGGTATTAAAGAGATACGGATAAAACTAAATGAAACAGCCTATGCATTAGGTTTAAACTTGAGAACAGTAATGACACAAGTTAGAGCTGGATTCTTTGGTTCTCAAGCACAACGTTTTCAACGCGGACAAGATGAAATTAGAGTTTGGATACGCTACAATAGAGAGAATCGTTCTTCTATAAAAAGTTTAGACAATATGCGTATTCTAATACCTAACGGTGATCGAGTTCCTCTCAAAGAAATTGCCAGTTATGAGATTGCTCGTGGTGATGTTGCTATTAATCATTTAGAAGGTAGACGAGAAATTCAGGTTTCTGCAGATATTAAAGATCCTAAGAAAACCAGTTCTACAGATATAATGGAGGAAATTGAAAATGAGATTATGCCAGAAATTTTGGCTAAATACCCTACGGTAACTCCATCATTTGAAGGACAGAATAGAGAGTTCTCAAAACTGAATGATTCTCTTAAACCCGTTGGATTAATCGTGCTTTTATTAATCTATATTGTTATTGCATTTACATTTAGAAGTTATAGCCAACCCCTATTGCTATTATTTCTAATTCCTCTTAGCATACCAGCTGTTGCATGGGGGCATTGGATTCATGATTTTCCGGTAAACATTTTATCTATGTTGGGAATTATTGCATTAATAGGGATTATGGTAAACGATGGACTTGTGCTCATAGGTAAATTTAATAATAATCTTAGGGAAGGCATGGCCTATGACAATGCTTTATATGAAGCAGGGCGTGCACGATTTAGAGCCATATTTTTAACATCTATTACAACTGTTGCTGGTCTAGCACCCTTAATCTTTGAAGAAAGTAGACAGGCACAGTTTTTAATTCCTATGGCAATATCAATTGCTTACGGAATAGGTTTTGCCACAGTATTAACGCTTATTGTACTGCCAATATTCTTAGCTTTTAGCAATAGTGTAAAAACAACAGCCAAATGGTTATGGACAGGAAACAAAATTACCAAAGAAGAAGTAGAACGTGTCACTAGAGAATAAATGTATCACATGAACCTTAAAAAAATCATATTCGTTTTTATGTCATTTTGTATGACGTCAATTGCTGCTCAAAAATTAGTATCAGTCTCTGAAGCAATTGAATTAGCCTTAGAAAATAATTATGGAATTAAAATTATTTCCAATAATAAAGAAATAGCAAAGAATAATGCAGGTGTTTTAAATTCTGGTTATTTGCCAACAGTTACAAGTTCATCTGGTGCCACCTTTAATAGAGATAATCTTGAAGCTGAATTTGCCAACGGTGAATCAACTGCTTTAAATGGCGCAAAAAGTTCTCGTTATAATGCATCCATCAACTTAAATTACACCTTATTTGATGGGTTGGGTAGATACTATGATTACAAAAGGTTAAAAGAAACGTATAAGTTATCTGAATTACAGGCAAGAGAAACTATAGAAAATACCATTGCTCAATTATATGTTGTTTATTATAATGTGGCTCAAGTAACAGAAAATGTTACTGTATTAGAAAAAACATTGACAGTATCAAAAGACAGAATTACAAGAGCTAGCTATCAGTTTGAATATGGACAAGGAACCATGCTTAATGTATTAAATGCTCAAGTAGACATTAATAATGACAGCATTAATCTAATTAATGCCAAACAGCAATTGGTGAATACAAAGCGTGATTTAAATGTTGTTTTAGGAAATGTAATCTCTTCAGAGTTTCGTGTAGATACCACTATAGATTTTAAATTAGATATTGATCAGAACGACTTAGCTACCAAGGTGAAGTCAAATAATGTAAATTTATTACAGCTTGATAAGAACATCATGATCAATACATTTATAGTCAAAGCCAACAAATCTGGATACCTGCCAAGTCTAGGACTAACAGGGTCTTACGGATGGAATAAGGGAAATAACAACGCCGCTTCATTTGTAGCTGTTTCAACAAATACAGGTCTATCTGGAGGTCTTTCTTTAAGCTGGAATTTA
This sequence comes from Flavobacterium sp. SCGC AAA160-P02, assembly GCA_000383355.1. Classification (GTDB taxonomy): domain Bacteria; phylum Bacteroidota; class Bacteroidia; order Flavobacteriales; family Flavobacteriaceae; genus Polaribacter. The sequence continues at coordinate 67,808 of KB911169.1, forward strand.
TTTGATGGTGGTGCTACAGCTACAAGAGTAAGCAATGCCAAAATTGAATTAGAAAATAGGTCCTTAGAAAAAGAATCTATGCTAATTGATATTGAACGTAATTTTAACAATGCTTGGGATGATTATCAAAATAAATTAACAATTTTTCAGGTACAGGAAAACAATATTATTACATCAACAAATAACTTTAACAGAACACAAGAAAAATACAAACTTGGGCAAGCTACTTCTATAGAATTTAGACAAGCACAGTTAAATTTAATCAACTCAGAATTGAATAGAAATCAGGCAAAATATGCTGCTAAAATAGCTGAATTAACGGTATTACAATTAAGTGGTGAATTACTAAATATTGAGTTTTAATATACCTGAAGTCTCATCATTTATGATGAAAATGCTTACAACTTAAAAGTTATTACTTACTCAAATACATCTTACGTTTCGAATATAAATTATAGAATTCATCGTCTTTTAAGCTGTCAATAAACAAGATACTTTCTCCTGTACTTTTCATTTCTGGTCCTAATGTCTTATCTACATTTGGAAACTTATTAAAAGAAAATACAGGTTGTTTAATTGCATATCCTTCTAATTGTGGATTAAAATCAAAGTCAGTTACTTTTTTCTCTCCTAACATTACCTTTGTTGCATAATTAACATAGGGTTCTTTATAAGCCTTCGCTATAAAAGGAACAGTTCTCGAAGCTCTTGGATTTGCCTCAATAATATATACTATATCATGTTTTATTGCAAATTGTACATTAATAAGCCCAACAGTATTTAGTTCTCTGGCAATGGTATGTGTATGATCTATAATTTGCTGCATCACCAAGTCACCTAGATTAAAAGCTGGTAAGGTTGCGTTTGAATCTCCAGAATGCACACCACATGGCTCTATATGTTCCATAATTCCAATAATGTAAACATTTCCATCAGCATCACAAATAGCATCTGCCTCTGCTTCTATGGCACCATCTAAATAATGATCTAGTAACAATTTATTATTTGGCATTCTTCGCAACAAATCAACAACATGTTCTATTAAATCTTCTTTGTTGATGACAATTTTCATTCCTTGACCTCCTAAAACATAAGAAGGACGAACTAAAATTGGAAAATCTAATTCATCTGCCAAAGCTAATGCTTCATCTGCATTTTCAGCTATTCCAAATTCTGGATACGGAATGTTATTGGCTTTTAATAAGGAAGAAAAACTTCCTCTGTCTTCTGCTAAATCTAAAGCTTCAAAACTAGTCCCTATAATTTTAACACCATACTTGGTTAATTTCTCTGCTAACTTTAAAGCCGTCTGGCCTCCTAATTGAACAATAACCCCTTCTGGTTTTTCGTGTCTGATAATATCATAAATGTGCTCCCAAAAAACTGGCTCAAAGTATAATTTGTCTGCTGTGTCAAAATCTGTAGAAACCGTTTCTGGATTACAGTTAATCATAATGGTTTCATAACCACATTCTGCAGCTGCTAAAACACCATGCACACAACAATAATCAAATTCAATTCCTTGCCCAATTCTATTAGGTCCAGATCCTAAGACTACTATTTTCTTCTTATCGGTCACAACACTTTCATTATGGCAATACGTTTCTCCCGAAGCAGTTTCAACCCTGTTTTCAAACGTAGAATAGTAATACGGTGTTTTAGCTGTAAACTCTGCTGCACAGGTGTCTACTAACTTATAAACACGTTGAATGTCTTGTTCTTCTCTTTTTTTGAAAACCTGACTTTCTAAACATCCTAACATATGAGCAATCTGACGATCTCCATAGCCTTTTTGTTTTGCCTCTAGTAATAACTCTTTGTTTAATGTATCTATGGTAAACTTAGAAATTTCTTTGTCTAATTGAAATAATTCTTCGTATTGTTTCAGATACCACATATCAATTTTAGTGATATCATATATCTGACTCAACGGAATACCCATGGCAATAGCATCATAAATCACAAACACACGATCCCAAGAAGCATGTGTTAATTTGTCTATAATTTGATTGTAGCTGGTATATCCTTTTCCGTCTGCTCCAAGCCCGTTTCTTTTTATTTCTAAAGACTGCGTTGCCTTGTGCAATGCTTCTTGAAATGAACGACCAATACCCATCACCTCACCTACAGATTTCATCTGCAATCCTAAAGTTCTGTCTGATCCTTCAAATTTATCAAAATTCCAACGAGGAATTTTTACAATAACATAATCTAAGGTTGGCTCAAATAGGGCTGACGTAGATTTTGTAATTTGATTATCTAACTCATCTAATGTATACCCAATAGCCAATTTAGTAGCTATTTTAGCAATAGGATATCCTGTTGCTTTACTAGCTAAAGCAGAAGAACGAGATACACGTGGGTTAATTTCTATGGCTATAATTTCTTCCTTTGCATCTGGTGATACCGCAAATTGCACATTACAACCTCCTTCAAAATCACCAATACTACGCATCATTTTAATAGACATATCACGCATTTTCTGATAAGTTTTGTCAGAAAGTGTCATTGCTGGGGCTACAGTGATAGAATCTCCAGTATGAATCCCCATAGGATCCATATTCTCAATAGAACAGATAATAACAACATTATCATTCTTATCTCGTAATAATTCTAATTCATATTCTTTCCATCCCATCATGGCTTTGTCAATCATGACCTCATGAATAGGAGAAATCTCTAAACCTCTTCGTAATAATTTATCAAAATCTTCCTCTTCATAAACAATGGCTGCACCAGCACCTCCAAGTGTATAAGAAGCTCTAATGCATAGAGGAAAACCAAATTCTTGTGCTATTTCCTTTCCTTTTAGAAAAGAGGTAGCAGTTGCTTGTGGAGCCATACCAACTCCAATCTTGAGCATTAATTCTCTAAACTTCTCTCTATCTTCTGTAATGTTAATGGCATTAATATCTACTCCAATTAAACGTACGTTATGCTCTTCCCAAATACCTTTTTCATCTGCTTCTATACACAAATTCAATGCAGTCTGCCCTCCCATTGTTGGTAAAACGGCATCAATTTGTGGATGTTCTTTTAGAATTTGTATGATAGATTTGGTGGTTAAGGGCAATAAATACACATGATCTGCCATTGAAGGGTCTGTCATGATAGTTGCCGGATTGGAATTAATCAAAATGGTTTCTATTCCATCCTCCCTAAGAGATCGTAAAGATTGCGATCCCGAATAATCAAACTCACAAGCTTGACCGATTACTATTGGACCTGAACCGATGATTAAAATAGATTTTAAATCTTCTTTTTTTGGCATGATTCTGTTTTAATGTTTTTCTGTTTGTAAAAATACTTCGATAGAAGGTATAAAAAAAGGTGTTACTTAAAAAAGCAACACCTATATTATTAACAATTGTTAATCATTATTTTTTTGGTCTAGATTCAGATGAAACAGAGACTTTTTTTCTTCCTTTGGCTCTTCTTCGAGCTAATACTTTTCTACCATTAGCGGAAGCCATTCTTTCCATGAAACCATGTTTGTTTCTTCTCTTTCTCTTTGATGGCTGAAACGTTCTTTTCGGCATTGTCTATATTTTTAAAAAGTATTCTTATTATTTGATTATTCATTGACGATTTTCACCTCGTCAAAAGCGTGCGCAAATATACAACTGTTTTTATTTTTGACAAATACTATGTCTAAAAAAATTAAAAATATTTTCAATCTTCGAAATAATCCTATTTTCTTGCTTATTTTTAAATGTTTTTTGATGTTTTTTGATGTTTTTGTTTGTGAGAAAAACAAGAGTTAGTACTTTTGCTCAAACCTAAGAAAAACATGAGCAATACCAAATACGTTTTCGTAACCGGAGGCGTAACTTCTTCGCTTGGAAAAGGAATCATAGCCGCATCTTTAGCAAAACTTTTGCAAGTACGAGGATTTTCTGTAACTATTCAAAAACTAGATCCATACATTAATATAGATCCAGGAACTTTAAACCCATATGAACATGGAGAATGTTATGTAACAGATGATGGGGCTGAAACTGATTTAGATTTAGGTCATTACGAACGTTTTTTAAACATTCCTACTTCTCAGGCCAATAATGTTACTACTGGAAGAATCTATCAGTCTGTTATAGACAAAGAAAGAAAAGGAGAGTTTTTAGGGAAGACTGTTCAAGTAATACCTCACATTACTGATGAAATTAAACATCGTATTCAAATTTTAGGGAATACAGGTGATTATGATATTGTTATTACAGAGATTGGAGGAACCGTTGGTGATATAGAATCATTGCCCTATGTAGAATCTGTTCGTCAATTATTGTGGGAACTAGGAAAAGAAAATGCAATTGTTATTCATTTAACGCTAATTCCTTATTTAGCAGCAGCTGGTGAACTTAAAACAAAACCTACGCAACATTCGGTTAAAACACTAATGCAGAGTGGAATAAACCCAGATGTGCTGGTTTGTAGAACCGAACATGAAATTTCTGAAGATATTAAAAGAAAACTTGCATTATTTTGTAATGTAAAAAAAGAAGATGTCATACAATCTATAGATGCATCAACTATTTACGACGTGCCTAATTTAATGTTTGAAGAAGGTTTAGATACTGTAGTTTTAAATAAATTACAACTTAGTTCTGAGAAACAACCACAATTAACTGCTTGGAACAACTTCTTACATAAATATAAAAACCCAACATCAACTTTAGAAGTTGGTCTTATTGGTAAATATGTAGAACTACAAGATTCTTATAAATCAATTACAGAAGCACTAATTCATGCTAGTGCAACTAATGAAACCAAAGTTACTATTCGTTGGATTCATTCTGAAGATCTAACTCCAGGAAATGTTACCGAACATCTCAAGGGCTTAAATGGTATTTTAGTGGCTCCTGGTTTTGGTGACAGAGGTATTGAAGGAAAAATTAAAGCAGTTCAATATGCACGAGAAAACAATATTCCATTTTTTGGAATCTGTTTAGGAATGCAAATGGCGGTTGTAGAGTTTTCTAGAAATGTTCTAGGCTATAAAGATGCTAGTTCAACTGAAATGGATGAAAACTGTGCTCACCCAGTGATTAACTTAATGGAAGATCAAAAAGATATCACTAAAAAAGGGGGTACCATGCGTTTAGGTGCTTGGGATTGTGAAATTTCTGAAGATTCTAATGTATTTAAGGCTTACAACAAAACAATGATTAGCGAACGTCATAGACATCGTTATGAATTTAACAATGAATATTCTCAGCAATTGAGCGATAAAGGAATGCAAACAACTGGTGTAAATCCTAAAACTAAATTGGTGGAAATTATTGAAATTTCTGATCATCCATGGTTTGTTGGCGTACAATACCACCCAGAATATAAAAGTACCGTATTAAACCCGCACCCTTTATTTGTTGATTTTGTAAAAGCTGCTTTGCAACATTCTAAATAACGGAATACTGTTTGCACTATACAGAATAACTAATTAAAATATTGATACCCCTGTAATAAGGAGGCATTTTACTACATTTGTCATCGCTTTTTAAAATATATAGAAAGCAAAAATGACAACTTGACATTTTAAAATATGGAAGAAAAAAAATTTGATGTTAATTCCTTTATAGGAATGATTCTTATAGGTGGTATTCTACTTTGGTGGATGTATTCTACTAAACCAGAAGTAGATCCTAACGCAACAACTAATACTGAGCAAGTAACAGAAAGCACAAAAGCAGACACTTCCTCAACTGCAAACTTTAGTCCCACAATAGAAAGTGATTCTCTTAAAAACGCTAATCTACAAAATCAATTAGGCGCTTTTGCCACTAGTGTTATTAATGGTACCGAAGGAACTACTACCTTAGAAAATGATGTTTTGCTCTTAAAAATTAACAATAAAGGAGGGCAAATAATTGAAGCACTTATTAAAGGATACCAAACCTATGATTCGTTGCCTTTATATATGATTAAAGACAACAATGCTAGCTTTAATATTAATTTTGGAACTACAGACAATAGAATTTTAAATACAAAGGATTTATTTTTTGAGCCAACATTCACTAATAATGGTTCTTCTCAGGTACTTTCTATGAAATTGAAGGTCTCAGACAATCAGTTTTTAGAATACAGATATGAAATGACTGATGATTTCATGGTGAATTTTGCAGTTAGATCTCAAGGATTAAGCAACGTTATTAATTCATCAAATCCTGTTAATTTAGACTGGTCTTTAAAAGGATATCGTCATGAGAAAAGTTTGCGTACAGAGAATACTATGTACTCTTATTACTACTATAAATCAGATAATGAAGTTGATTATCTAGCTTTAGAAGATACCGATGTTGTTAATGATGTAGATTGGGTTTCATACAAACAACATTTTTTTTCTTCAATACTTTTATCTGACACACCATTTAACAATGCAACTATAGCATCTGTAGATTTAGTGAAAGATGAAGCAATAGATAGTGTGTTTACCAAACAATATAGTCTACAAACTCCTCTAGCATTAAAAAGTGGAGAGTTAAACTATGATATGAAATGGTATTATGGTCCTTCAGATTATAAAAAACTATCTAAATATGAAGGAACCGATTTAAATGAAACAGCCGATTTAGGTTGGGGTATTTTTGGAACGATTAACCGTTGGATCTTCATTCCAATATTTGGAATGTTAGAAGGTTTTATGGGGAATTATGGTTTAATTATCATTTTACTGACCATCGTTGTTAGAATTATTATGTCTCCTCTGGTGTATAAATCTTATGTATCTAGTGCAAAAATGAAAGTAATTCGTCCAGAATTAAATGCATTAAATGAAAAATATCCAGGAAAAGAAAATGCGATGAAGCGTCAGCAAGAAACCATGGCGGTTCAACGAAAAGCAGGTGTAAGCATGCTTTCTGGATGTATCCCAGCATTGTTACAAATGCCTGTATTCTTTGCCTTATTTAAATTTTTTCCATCAAATATTGCCTTAAGAGGTGAAAGTTTTTTATGGGCAAATGATTTATCATCATATGATACTGTTATTAACCTACCTTTTAGCATCCCTCTTTATGGAGATCACGTAAGTTTATTTCCAATCTTAGCATCTATTGCTATTTTCTTTTACATGAAAATGAATCAGAGTCAGCAGGCAAGTATGCAAGCACCTGCACAAGAAGGAATGCCAGATATGGGTAAAATGATGAAGTATATGATTTACTTCTCTCCTATTATGATGTTATTCTTCTTTAACAATTATGCAAGTAGTTTAAGTTTGTACTACTTTGTTTCTAACTTACTAACCATTACTATTATGTTGGTGATTAAAAACTATGTAATTGATGAAGATAAGATTCATGCTCAGATAGAAGAAAACAAGAAAAAACCAGAAAAACAAAAGAGCAAGTTTAGACAACGTTTAGATGGCGCCATGAAGCAAGCTCAAGAACAACAAGGAAAGAAGAAGTAATACTTCTTTCTATATACAAAAAACTCGAAACTATGTTTCGGGTTTTTTGTTTTTAAATAGGTTTGATCATTTCTTAAAAGTTGTTTTTTAAGACTTTGAAGACTTTAATTTTCCGTAATATAAGATATATCCATAGCATAACATTGTTAAAATAAAGGCGGTTTTAAACCCAAACCCGTCTATTAAACCACCAAATGCAAAAGGAATAATAGCACCACCTACAATAGCCATGCATAGCAAGCCTGATGCCTGTGCTTTTAATTCTCCCAAACCTTCTAAGGTAAGAGTGAATATTGTTGGAAACATAATGGAATTAAATAATCCTACGGCCAAAATTGACCACATAGAAATCAGTCCTTGTGTATTTATTGAGATTGCAATCATTACAATTGCTAGCAAAGCAAAAATACTTAGCACTTTTCCTGGAGCAATTATTTTTGTTAAATAAGCACCAACAAAACGCCCAATCATAGCTCCTCCCCAATAGAATATAATGAAAATTCCCAATAAAGATTTTGGATCAGAATTAGAAAATGTTTTATTAAAAGTACTGGCAATGGTATTGGCAATATTCATCATTATGTCATTCTCAGCTACCAAAACTGCTAAATTCATGTCATCAAAATAGTTCACTAAAAAACTACCTATAGCAACTTCTGCTCCTACATACACAAAAATACCAAGTGCTCCCATGAGCATTAATTTATTTTTCAACAATGATAGATAGCCTCCTTTTGGGCTTTGTTGCATCACTTTGGGTAATTTTATAAAGGCAAAAATAACTGCCAAAAGTCCTATAAAAGTTGCAATAAGTAAAAATGGAGTTTGAACCGTAGCTGCCTCTGCTGCATAATAATCTGCTTTTTCAATGGCTGATAATACATTTATTTCTTCAGAGCTCTTCACAGAATCACTCAATAAAAACAAGGCACCTACTACAGGTGCTAAAGTTGTTCCTAAAGAATTAAAGGCCTGTGATAGATTTAATCTACTAGAGGCACCCTCTTCAGATCCTAACAAAGCTACATAAGGGTTAGCAGCTACTTGTAAAACCGTAATACCACCAGCGAGTGTAAAATAACCAACTAAGAAAATAGTAAAGTTTCTGTATTCTGCTGCCGGATAAAAAAGTAAACATCCAATTGCCATAACTACAAGTCCTAAGACAATTCCTTTTCTATACCCAATCTTAGATAAGATAGCTCCTGCAGGAACAGAAACAACAAAGAAAGCTGTAAAAAAGGCAAACTGAACTAAAACTGTTTTAGCATAAGACATTTCAAAAACATCTTTTAATCTTGGCACCAAGCTATCTACCAATACGGTAATAAACCCCCAAAGAAAAAACAAGGTGGTTAAAAAGATAAGTGCACTTCTGTATGATTTGTTTGAAGACATAACTAGGCTTTATTAAAATATGCTGATTTATAATTATTGTTCTCTCCTTGCTTGTACACGTTATAATTAAACCATTCGTGAATACAATAAGCTCCTGTTTCTCCTTGTTTGTTAATGGCAATAAACCCTACTTGAAAATCTTTAAAACGATCTCCAGATTTTTTTATCACTCTTCTTACGGCTTCTTCACAAGCTTCTTGAGGAGTTTTTCCTTGGCGCATTAGCTCAACTATTAAAAAACTTCCAACAGTTTTTAATACCTCTTCGCCCATTCCTGTAGCTGTGGCTCCACCTATTTCATTATCTATAAACAACCCAGATCCAATAATTGGAGAATCGCCTACTCTACCTGCCATTTTATAAGATAATCCGCTTGTGGTGCAAGCGCCAGAAATATCACCAAAACTATCTATTGCCAACATTCCAATAGTATCGTGATTTTCAATATTAATAATTGGTTTATATTGCGAGGTCTCCTTCCACTTCTTCCAAGCTTTTTTTGAGGATTCGGTTAATAGATTTTCTTTTTTAAACCCTTGTTCATATCCAAATTCCTCAGCACCTTTTCCAGCCAATATCACATGTGGCGTTTTTTCCATTACTTTTCTAGCTAAAGAAATAACGTGTGTAATATTTTGAACACACATAACAGCACCATAATTACCGTCTTTATCCATAATACAGGCATCTAGAGTTACATTGCCGTCTCTATCTGGCAATCCTCCTTTTCCTACAGAAACATTTTTTAGATCTGCTTCTTCAATCATACAGCCCTGTTCTACAGCATCTAGAGCAGTACCTCCGTTTTGTAATACTTCCCATGCTTTGGCTGTTGCATTAGGAACCAACCAAGTAGCTATAACAATTGGTTGTATCGCTGTATTTGCACTTGCAATAACAGTTGTATTTTCAGTACTGTTTTTGCAGCCTATCACTGAGGCTGTAGCTACCATACCTAATGTAGATAGTGATGCATTTTGTAAAAACTTTCTTCGCTTCATGAGTAATTATTTTATTTGAATTTCATCTACAAATATCCAGGCTTTACCGTCAAAAGGGGCTCCCACATGCCATTTTGGTAGATCACCATAATTTTTTGCCATAACTTTTATATACCTAGCTTTTGTTGATTTAGAAAAATCAATGGTTTTAATTTTTATATCGTCTGTATTAGTTGGTGATTTAAATTTCCAATCTTTATAATTTTTAAAATTCACTCCATCAGAAGAAGTAACTATTTTCAAATCTTTAGGTAGAAATATCCAAGATCGCTGATCTCTTAAAAATGATATTTTCACATTATGTATTTGCCTCACTTTACCTAAATCAACAACAGCATTTAGGTCTGTATCAGAATACCCTTGCCAGGTTCCTGTTCTAAAATCTTCTGTACCTAAAATACCATCTATTAATGCATCATTCCCTCCAGCATTGTATTGATTTTCATAATCTGTGTATAATTTAATTTTTAAGTTGGGATTTTTTTTATAAAAATCAGTTGAGATAACAGCACTTTTTTCACTTTCTCTCTGAGCATATACAGATAGATTTATAAAATCATCTATAACAAAAGGTTTTGTATATTTTTTAAAACCTCCTTTATGACCTAGTCTAAAAAATATATCAGCGTCTTTTTCAACACATGCTAGTTCTACCAACGTACTACCCTTAAAAACAATATCTCCATTTTTAATAAAAGGTGCAGGAATTATTTTATGATCTTTAATTTCTGTTGAAGGAATAAAAGCATCACTTGTTCCCCATTTTGTTGGTTTATTGGTCATTTCAAAAACTAAATTTCCTCCATTCATAACATCTGTATGATTTATAAAAGAGTACTCATAATTACTTCCATTCAATTGAACTGATTGAATGTATTTGTTTTCTTTTGAGTTATTTTTTGCTTCAATAGTAAAGGTTTTTCCATTTTCTAAATGAATGGTTGCTTTATCAAACAAAGGACTTCCTATAATGTATTGATTTGATCCTGGAGTAACCGGATAAAATCCTAAAGAACTAAAAACATACCAAGCACTCATTTGTCCACAATCTTCATTTCCTGAAACTCCATCTGGAGAATTCGTATACAATTCGGTTAAAATCTGATTAACTTTTTCTTGAGTTTTGTGGGGTTTATTCACAAAATTATACAAATAAGCCATATGATGGCTTGGTTCATTACCATGAGCATATTGCCCAATTAAACCGGTAATATCTACTTGATCTCGGCCTGAAGTTTTATTTTCTGCCACAAAGAGTTTGTCTAACTGTTCTTCTAATATATTTTTTCCTCCTAGCAAATTTATAAATCCAGTAATATCTTGAGGAACATAAAAACTGTATTGCCAAGAGTTTGCCTCTGTGTAATTAAAATTTACCTCATAAGGATCAAAAGGGGCAAACCATTTGTTTCTAAAACGACCTCGCATAAACTTAGTAGTTGGATCAAATACATTTATATAGTTTTGAGATCGCTCTATAAAGGTTTTATAATCTTCTTGTTCACCCATAACGCTAGCCATCTGGGCAATTGTCCAGTCATCATAAGCATACTCTAGTGTTTTGGAAACCGATTCTGATTCTTTTTCTACTGGAATAAATCCTAAATTCTTATAAGAATCTAAGCCAAGTTTGTCTCGTGTTGCAGAATGTTTCATAGCATCTAAGGCTTTGTCTGCATCATAATTTCTAATTCCTTTTAGATAGGCATCTGCAATAACTGGCACCGCATGATAGCCTATCATACAACCCGTATAATTTGCCGCTAAATCCCAAATTGGCATAATACCTCCCTCATCGTACTTTGCCAGAAAAGTATTGATAAAATCATTGGTTCTATCTTGTTCTATAATGGTATATAAAGGATGGGCAGCTCTGTAGGTATCCCATAATGAAAACACTGTATAATATTCAAAATCCTTTGTTTGATGAATGTTTAAATCCATTCCTTGGTATCTACCGTCTACATCTTGGTATAAGTTTGGAGCCAGCATGGTATGATATAAGGCTGTGTAAAAATTTGTTTTGTTATTGAGATCATCTGCCTCAATAACTATTTTTTCTAATTGTTGTTCCCAATTTTGTTGGGCTTCTTTCTTTATATCCTCAAAAGATTTATTCCCAATTTCCTGTGCTAAATTTTGTTTGGCTCCTTGTTCATCTACTGCAGAAATTCCTATTTTAATAAAAACCGGTTCATTGTTAGGATTTATAAACTCAAAACTTTCTTTTGTTGGGGCCACTTCATAATCTCTTAATGCATCTTTTATCGGATGTGAAAACTCAATATGGTAAAATAAACGCTGGTCTGTTGCCCAAGCTTTAGAGTATCTAAAACCACTTACTTCTTTCTCATTAATGATGGATATTTTAAAGCCATTTAATTCATCTCTATGTTCTAGGTCTAGTATTAATACTTGATTTTCAGGAGATGGATATTGATACTTATGCATTCCGCTTCGTTTAGAAACCGTTAATTCTACATCAATATTAGTAGTGTCTAAATGCACTTTATAGTAGCCTGGTTCTGCCACCTCATTCTCATGTGAAAAATGAGCTCGATAGCCTTCTTTACCGTCTGAACCGTTATTAAAAATTGCTTTATTGGTTGGCATCAATAGAATATCTCCATAATCAGAAACTCCTGTTCCACTTAAATGAGTATGCGAAAATCCGTAGATATATTTATCTGAATAATGATAACCAGAGCAGCCATCCCAACCATCTAAACGTGTATCTGGGCTTAATTGCATCATTCCAAATGGCATAGTAGCTCCAGGATATGTATGCCCATGCCCTCCTGTACCAATAAAAGGATTTACAAAAGAGGTTAAAGGAGCCGTTTTTACTGCTACGGTTTGTGTTTTATTGTTTTTACATGATAAAAAAACCATGCTAAAAAGAAATAATAGAAAGTATTTAAAATTCATTGGGCTGATATTCTTATTTTTATGTTCCGAAGATACTAAAAATGAAACATTCAAATTATTTGCTGTTTTTAATTATTTCACTTTTTTTTAGCTGCGAACAAGAAACAATTCAACTAAAAGAAATTGGAATTATTCCAAAACCACTATTCCAAGAAATAAACAAAGGAGTTTTTGTATTAGATGAAAATATTCGTTTTATTTCAGATACTGAACTAAACGAAGTTTCAGACTATCTTAAATTGTATATAAAGGAGAACTACCAAGTATCTTTTACTCCACAAAAAGAGTCGAAAAAAATTGTTTTCACTAGTAATGATAGTATTTCTAATGAAGAAGGATATGAATTAAAAATTGAAGAAAACAGTATTTTAATTACATCAAAAAACTCTAAAGGAGCTTTCTATGCAGTACAAAGTTTACTGCAATTAATGCCTATTAAATCTAATGGTCTAGCTATTGCAATTCCTTGCTTAGAACTTCAAGACGAACCTCAATTTAAATATCGAGGAATGCATTTAGATGTTGGACGCCATTTTTTTTCTGTTGATTTCATTAAAAAGTATATTGATTTAATTGCTAGACTAAAAATGAATACTTTTCATTGGCATTTAACCGAAGACCAAGGTTGGCGAATTGAAATAAAAAAATATCCAAAACTTCAAGAAATAGCTGCCTTTAGAAATGAAACATTAGTGGGGCATTATAATGACCAGCCTCATAAATTTGACGGAAAAAAGTATGGAGGATTTTACACTCAAGAACAAATTAAAGAGGTAGTTGCTTACGCCAATACTAGGCAGGTAACCATTATCCCTGAAATTGAAATGCCTGGTCATTCTCAAGCTGCTATTGCAGCATACCCATCATTGGGCTGTACTGGAGAACAAGTAGAAGTAGCTACCAAATGGGGTGTTTTTGATGAAGTGTATTGCCCAAAAGAAAGTACTTTTAAGTTTCTAGAAGATGTTATAGACGAAGTTGTAGCATTATTCCCTGGGAAATATATTCATATTGGTGGTGATGAAGCTCCAAAAACAAATTGGAAAAAATGTGCTCATTGTCAAAAACTCATAAAAAAAGAAGGCTTAAAAGACGAGCACGGCTTGCAGAGTTATTTTATTGCTAGAATGGAAAAATACATCAATACCAAAGGAAAACAAATTATTGGTTGGGATGAAATTTTAGAAGGTGGTTTGGCACCTAATGCAACCGTCATGTCTTGGCGAGGTACTACTGGTGCTATTGAGGCTGCAAAAGAAGGGCACGATGTAATTTTAACTCCTGGTTCTCATTGTTATTTTGATCATTACCAAGCAGACAATGAAAATGAACCTCTAGCTATAGGTGGATTTTTACCTTTAGAAAAAGTATATCATTTTAATCCTATACCAGAGGAGTTGACTGATAAAGAAGCTACCTATGTATTGGGTGCACAAGGAAATGTCTGGACAGAATATATGCAAACAGAAAAACAGGTAGAATATATGGCTTTTCCTAGAGTTGTTGCACTAAGTGAAGTGGTGTGGTCTTCTCCTGAAAATAAAAATTATACAGATTTTATTAATAGATTAGAACAATATCAAAAAAGATTAGACCAATTAGATGTAAATTACGCCAATCATATGTATTCCGTAAAAGGCGAATTAAAAAATACAGAAGGTAATCTAACTTATCAATTAAATGCTACCTCTTCTTCTTACCCTATTTACTATGCAACAGATGAATCTGCTCCTTCCAAATTATATGTAAATCCAATTCCTGTAGATTCATCCATGACAATTAAAGCGGTGATTCTAGATTCAAATGCTATTGCTCTAGGAGCTGTTTTTCAACAAAAAATTAATCTACACAAAGGAGTGGGTGCCAAAATATTAATAGATAAAAAACCTCACCCAACCTATAATGCTGGTGGTAAAAACGCCTTGATTAATGGTATTTCTGGAAACAACAAACGTTATGGAGATAAAGAGTGGCTAGGTTTTTCTGGAGAGGATATTGAGATAACTATTAAATTTGAGAACCCAACAAACATTAATACCATTACTACCCGATTTTTTAATGCAAACGGACAATGGATTTATGCGCCAAAGAGAGTTACTGTTTATGTAAACGATGATGACTCGGCATATTCTGCAGATGTTTCTGTTACCGATGACTTGACAGCTAAGGTTGCTGTGAAATTTAAAAATACGATGGTAACATCTATTCGATTAAAAATCCCTAGTTACGGAATTATTCCTGAGGGAAAACAAGGAGCCGGTCATAAACCATGGACATTTATTGATGAAATTATTTTAGAATAATTATGATATTAGAAATTTGTGCTAACTCATATCAATCTGCTATTAATGCAGAAATTGCTGGTGCACATAGAATAGAATTATGTTCAGAAATCTCTGTTGGCGGCATCACACCCTCCTATGGTTTGCTTAAAAAAGTGATGCACAGTTTAAGTATTCCTGTTCAGGTGTTAATACGTCCTAGAAGTGGAGACTTTCACTATTCTAATGCCGAATTTGACATCATGAAAGAAAATATTCTTCAATGTAAAGAACTTGGTTGTGCTGGAATAGTTTCTGGAGTACTACATGCAAATAATACCATAGACATTAAAAGAACCAGAGAATTAATTGAACTTTCTAAACCACTATCGTTTACTTTTCACAGAGCCTTTGATGTGGTACCAAAACCAAAAGAATCTCTGGTAGAATTAATTAAAATGGGAGTTGGCAGACTGCTAACCTCAGGGCAAAAAGAAAAAGCTGAAGATGGCATAGACTTATTAAGTGAACTTCAAAAGATGGCACAAAACAAACTTATTGTAATGCCTGGAAGTGGTATAAACCATCTAAATAGTAGCCTTTTTAAAACTGCTGGTTTTACTGAAATACATAGCTCTGCCTCAAAGACAACCTCTAGGAACACCCATTCTTTTTTTGGAAATACGCCGCAAACGGTTTCTGATGTAGACACTATCAAAAATATGTTAGATACGATAGCCTAGACTATTTTTTTGAAAAGAATGTAGATTCTAAAAAACCCAAACCATACCCCAAAAACTGCGTTAATGAAGTTATGATACTTAAAAAGCTAACTATTGGATTATTTTTATTACGATAAGACGCATCCAAAGCAATTAAAGAAAAGTACAACCCATATAATAGTAAAGGACTGTAGATTCCAAAAATTAAAAGTAAAATAGACAAGTCTAGCCCTAATATAAAAACACTTGGAAACCAATACGTGAGTTTAGCAGTTGCTGGATACATTTTATTGAGTTTGGGTCTTGCTGCACCAAATTCAAACGTTTGTTGAAAAAAAAACTAGAAATAGAATTCCTACGCTTATGATATACAAAAGCGGTGTCTATTAATTGAGTTTCTAAACCATGATTCCATAAACGAAACGTAAGATCTATATCTTCTCCTGCTCGCATGTCTGAAAAGCCTTTGGTAATCTCAAAGGCTTTTTTTGAAAGTCCCATATTAAAACTTCTTGGTTGAAATTTTCCAACACTTTTTTTCTTTCCTCTAATGCCACCAGTGGTTAAAAAAGATGTCATAGAATAATTAATAGCTTTCTGTAAAGCTGTGAAGTTTGGATGTGCGGCATCTGGCCCACCAAAAGCATCCGTGTATTTTTTCTCTAATTGCTTAGCGACTGTAGCTAAATAGTGTTTGGGAAGGGTCACATCTGAGTCTAGGATAATAAAATAGTTTCCTGTAGCCTTTGCCATTCCATAATTTCTACTTGCACCAGGTCCTGTGTTTTGTTTCTCTAAATAGTGAATAGAAAGTTGCGAAGAATATTTGTCTACAATCAAATCACTTTTTAAAGAAGAACCATCTTCAATAATACAGACATCAAAAGCCTCATCATATTCTTGAGAAAGAATACTAGCCAACAATTCGTCTATTTCTTCAGGACGATTGTATACAGGAATAATGATAGAGAATGCTATTTTCACTGGGTATATTATATCACAGAAAAGTTAATTTCTTGTCCGTTGATTTCAAATAAAACTGAATCGTACTTTTTTGTTTTAAATACTTCAGCTTCTTCTTCACTTATATTATAATCTATTTTAGTACTATATCTATTGGCATCACTAGAAAAATCTGATTCAATTCTGTCTTCATCAGAATCAAATTTTAGAGATGCATCTTTAGCAGAAAAAGTAAGTTTGCTCCCTTTTTTAGTTTTTACGTTGGTAGCACTCACCAAAATAGTTTCTAGCATTAAAAAGCCCCCTAACTCATTGATAGAAAGAAATAAGTCTCCATAGTCTGATACTGCAAATTTAGCAATTCCTACACTTTTAATATTTTCTTCTATATGCAGGTCTACTTCATTTCTTTCTAGAAGTTGAAAACTATTTGAAGATGAAAATACCTTGTCTATTTTATTAAAAAAACCCATCTATTCAGCTTAAATTTCAAGCGTAAAAATAGCATAAAAAAACGCAAACCTTACGGTGTGCGTTTTATGATATTAAATTAGCTGTATTGTCTTGCTTTAGTAATACCTAAAACTATTCTTCTATAAATTTATCCATGACAGCATCACTTACGCCCATATTAGAGAAGCCTCCATCATGAAATAAATTTTGTAAGGTTACTTTTTTTGTTAAATCAGAAAACATAGATATTGTATAATCTGCACATTCTAAGGCAGTTGCATTTCCTAAAGGAGACATTTTATCTGCATAGGCTAAAAACCCTTCAAACCCTTTTACACCACTACCTGCAGTAGTTGGTGTTGGAGATTGAGAAATAGTATTTACGCGTACTTTATGATCTCTTCCAAAGAAGTACCCAAAACTACGTGCAATACTCTCTAAATATGCTTTGTTGTCTGCCATATCATTATAATCTGGAAAAACACGTTGCGCAGCCATATAGGTAAGTGCTACAACACTACCCCACTCATTCATAGCTTCTTTGTTATATAGCACATTCATTACTTTATGAAAAGAAACAGCAGAAACATCCCAACCTTTGGTGGTGAAATCATACTTAGGGTCTGTATAAAGCTTCCCTTTTCGTACGTTTACAGACATTCCAATAGAATGCAATACAAAGTCTATTTTACCTCCTAAAATCTCCATAGATTTTTCCACTAAATTTTCCAGGTCTTCCATAGAAGTTGCATCTGCAGGAATAATTTGAGATCCTGTTTTTGCTGCTAGGTCTTTAATAGTACCCATTCTCATGGCAATAGGTGCGTTTGTTAACACAAACTCAGCTCCTTCTTCATGTGCTCTTTCAGCAGTTTTCCAAGCAATAGAGTTTTCGTCTAAAGCTCCAAAAATAATTCCCTTTTTTCCTTTTAATAAATTATAAGACATCTCTTAAATTGTTAGTTTTTTGTTCGTGGGCAAATATAATCGTTTAATTTTTACCTTTCAATTTTTTAAATACCCAAAAACAAGAGTGCTCTTGTTTCTTAAGTTTAAAATTGCTTTGTTTAATTCAGTAATTCTCTGGCATGCGTTAGGGCACTGTCTGAAATATTTTTACCACTTAACATTTCTGCAATCTCAACAATTCTCTCATCTTCAGACAATTGTTTTAAACTAGTAGTGGTGGTATTGTTTAGCTCTTCTTTATACACTTTATAATGCTGATTTCCTTTGGCAGCAATCTGTGGCAAATGGGTAATGGTAATAACTTGCATTTGCTGGCTCATCTGAGACATGATATGTGCCATTTTATTAGAAATTTCTCCAGAAACACCGCTGTCTATTTCATCAAATATAATGGTTGGTAACTGGCTGTTTTCAGACATTACTTTTTTAATAGCCAACATAATACGAGACAATTCTCCACCAGAAGCTACTTTTTTTAACTCCCCAAATTGCCCTCCTTTATTGGCTGAAAACAAAAATGATAAAACATCTTTTCCGTTTTTGTAATACTGTTCAGTTATGTTATTTTGTATTTGAAAACGAGCATGAGACATTCCTAAATTGTCTAATATGGCTTCTAATTGTTTTGATACAGTTGGAATGATTCTTTTTCTAGCTTCAGATATTTTTAAAGCAATAGCATCTAATTTGTTTGTTATTTCTGTTACAATAGTTTCTTGGTCTAATAAGCGTTGTTCTGCGTTTTCTACAGTACTTACTTTTGTAGACAACTCCTCTAGAATTAGTAATAACGCTGAAATAGAATTAACATAGTGTTTTTTTTGTAAGTTATAGATTAACTGCAAACGGTCATTTAACTGTGTTGCTTCTAATGGGTTAAAATCTACCTGTTCGTTGGCAGATTCTAGTTCACTAACAATATCATCTAATTCAATTTTTACACTAGAAATTCTTTCTGAGAGTTCTTGGTATTCTTTTGAATACGGAGCAATTTTAGTTAATTTATTTTCTAATGAATATAGAAGGTTTTGAATACCAATAGCGTCATCAGTTGTTAGTTGAAGTGCTTCTGATAAATTTTGTTTGATCTCTTCTACATTATTTATTTTCTCT